>NZ_JBITFQ010000034.1:0-112302 GCF_044456225.1 Streptomyces sp. NPDC050988
GTCACCCTCGCGGAGCTGCAACGCAGCGGCCAGATACACAGCCCCATTGTCCCGAAAGCACAGACGTAAAGCTACTTCAAACACGCAACACTAGGGCATTCACCGGCTCGGCCAGCACGACACCACGCCTCTCCGAGGCGCAACAACATGATTTGCTTCACCACCGGGGTGAATCCCGGTGCACTGCAGATGAATTCCGGTAGCTAAAGGTAGGGCCGGTACTGTGCGTCCAGCTCCGGTTCTGACATTTCGTCCAGGATGCGTCGAATGGAGTCCTTGCAGTCGTCGCACCAGTAGTAGCGCTTCACATCACGGTAGATGATCAGCCTTCTGATCAATTCCCGGTCGGTGACCTTCTTCTCATCGCACCTCGAGCACTCGATAGCCCTCGGCAGGAAATCCACAGGCCGCATAACACTCTGAAGTACCCGCGTGAGCTTGTTCATGGCTCTCCCCTCGGTGATGCAGTCTACGAGGGACATGAGCCGCCACAGTGAACGTGTACGCTGGCGCAGCTCTGACGCCAGCCGGGGCACGGGGCGAACTCGCGCAGTGTGGGCATGAGTGTTGCCCTGAACAACTGCCTTTGCATCAGGGGTGGTTGAGCAGGTGGGTCAGAGCGCAGAAGAGGGCGGGTGTCAGTGCGCGCGCGGACTGCTGGCTGTCGGTGTCGGTGAACCCCTTGGGATGTGCGGTCACCAGGTCGAGTGCTTCGTCGACGCTGGATGAGGTGACGTCGAAGGCCCGGGCCAGTTCGTGCACCCGTGCCCGGGCGTCCGGCTGGGCAAGGTCATCGGCGCTGTCGGAGGGGAATCCGCTGGCGATCATGTCCGCGCGCCAGTTGGTCGGCTGGGTGCGTAGTTCGGTGGCGACGGCCTGGCCCACGCTGGGGTGGCGGTGGGCGACGAAGGCCTCGAAGGCCAGCATCTGCTGCGCCCGACGCCACCCTTCGACGTGAGCGTCGTGCTCGGTGTCCGGATGCTGCTGGAGGTAGGCGGTGATCGCCTCGTCCCACTCCTGCTGCTCTTTGGGGTTGGTGAAGCCCTCGGGCAGGGGTGGCATCAGGCCTGTGTGTTCGGCGGCGTAGGCGGTGGCGGCGGAGAACCGTGGGGGTGAGATGTTCTCCCGGGAGACGAGCTGCTGGGCGTGGGCGAACCAGGGGTCGACGCCCAGGGGGCGGCCGAAGGCGTCGCGCTGCATGCTGCGCACGGCCATCGCCGCCTGCTCGTCCTCGAGGGCCGCCATGATCGCTGCGGGTACCGGGTCGACCGGGACGACCTGGCCGTATCGGGTCAGGGGACGCAGGCCGAGTGCGGTCGCCTCGCGCACGGCGGCCAGGCCCATCGACGACCTCCAGGCCCAGTCCCGTTCCGGCACGGGCTGTCCGGCCTGAGGCTGGGCGAGGATTTCGCGCAGGATGTCAGCGGCCGGGCGCCGCTCGGTCACGCCGGTGCAGAGGGTGTCGGTGAGTTCGGCGAGCGGGGTGCCTTCGGGGATGCCGGTCAGCCAGGCCGCGGCCCGTCGCCCGAAGGCGGGGAAGTCGGCCGCGTCATGGTCGTCGAAGCCGTGGATGCCCGCGAAGAGGGCCATGACGGGGAGAATCTCGTCGGGCATGCTCCAGCGCCGCAGTCTGCGCATGCCCAGGCGCAGCGCGTCGCGGGGCGTGGTGTCCCAGGGCACGTCGAGGTCGACCTCGGCGAGGCGGAGCAGGTCGGCCAGTTCGTGGCTGTCGGCCATCGGGCGGCCGGCGGTGGCGCGTGCGAAGGCCTCGGGGGTGGCGAAGGTCCGGTGTCCGGTCAGGGTGCGCGAGGGGCTCAGCTCGTCGGGCAGGGGGCGGCGGCAGGCGTGTGTGGTGTCGGCGGCCAGGAGCTGGGCGAACCCCAGGTGGAAGTCGGAGCTGTCGATGGGCAGTTGCTGCTCGTCGGAGAAGCGCACCATCAGGCGCAGCAGATCTTCCACGCCGTCCCACTGGTCGGTGGGGCGCAGGATGTCCAGCCATGCCTCCCGCCCGTTGGCTAGGGTGTACTCGCCGTCCTCGGGGACGTAGCCGGGTTCGCAGGCAAGGCCGATGTAGAGCAGATCAAGAGGATCGGCGTCCGCCAGCCATTCGGGCGCCTGGCCGGAGAAAAGGTTCTTGCCGTAGGTGTACATGCCCATGGTGTAGCCGCTGGCCAGGCTGTGCTCGCCGCTGCCGGGCATGATGACACCCGGGGTGCTGCTCCCGCGGCCGTTGTGCGCCTTGTTCTGCCGACGTTCCTTCTTTGCCCGGCTCGCCTTGCCCATCGCCCTCCGCTCTCTCCTGGATCTGCGACTCTACGGGAGTGGGCGGCCGTGCTGGGAAGCATTGCCCCGATGAACAGGAACGGTCGGCAGCCGGTCGTTCTCGCTCACACTTGCGCTGAATCTGTCGCTTCCCGAGCGTTCACGCGGTCCAGTGTGCCGCGGGCATTCCCTGTGCAGCGCGCCCCGCCCCCGAGCTGTACGCCGTCGAGCGGCTGGGCGCGCATCGCGCCATCCAGACAGGATTGCCCTGAATGCAATCCTCCATCCTGTCCCAGGCGTTGTGTTCAGGGCAACTGTCAAGTCGCGGTGGCGAGCGGCACCGGCCGTCACGAGGCGCGCGCGGGTCCGGGTGAGGCGGCGTCCACGCCGTCGGGGCGCCGAGCAGCATGATCGCTTCGGGCGGTGTCCACTCGCCTCGCCGCCGCAGGTGATGGTTCATGACGTCGCATACCTCGTCGCCGCTGATCCGCCCTGTGGCAGCCAGCCTTCCGGCCATGTCCAGTACCGCCGTTCAGTGTCGGGCGAGATGGGTCTCGGCCTCCTGGGCAGCCGCGTGCCGGGTCCTCCAGTCGAATCCCAAGGAGCGCATCGCCGTGCGGTCGTGCGCTGCTGCGTTGCGGGTCGCCCTGCCGTGCATCGGGGTCCACAGTCCTTGCTCGCGCAGACACCGCACCTGGGCGAGCTCGCCGCCGGGCAGGTTCACCAGCTGGGTGTGGATCTCACCCCAGACCACGTTGGTGTACCCGTCGGCGAGGGCACCTGGGCGGATCGTCAGCACAGCCTCGCCCATCCAGAAATCCCCGGTCGCCGCGCTGCGGTGGGCGGCCCGCCTGTACCGGGACGCCGCCCACACACGCGACCGCCAGCCCCTGACGGACGTACGTAACACCTTCCGCCAGCTCGCCTTCTCCTGAACAGCCTCCCACTCTGGTGCAGTTGGGCAGGTACGCTGGCTGTCGGGCGGGGACGCTACCGACCGCGCGCGACCCGCTCCAGGAACGAGCGCACGACCACGGTCGTGGCCAAGGTGATGCCCAGCGTGGTCCAGCTCCAGGAGCCGCCGAACTCCCCGGCAGCCAGCCTGTATCCGTACCCGGCGATGATGCCCGCCACCGCGGCCAGTGCCATGCGCTGCCAGCGCCGCAGATGCGAAATCCTGCTCGCTGTCCCCTCGGCTGTCATACGCTGACCATACCCGAGACGAGAACGCCGCCGACGAGCGTAGTGGCGTTCTCGAATGAACCGCCAACCATGGCCGCCCAGGCGAACTCGCTGGAGCTGACGAGGCTTTGGCCGTGCCACTGCAATCGCAAGGGCGCACGGGGAGCGGGCGCTACGACGATGGCTAGAGTTCGGAGGCATGTCCTCGCATCGTCCAGATCAACTCGTGAACTCCGCCGTGGCCACGCGTCTTGGGACGCTGTTGCATCTGCGCGGCCCGGAAGGCCGAACGGTGGTCGCCCGGAGCATGGCGCACGGCAGCTCGTACACCATGCCGGCGGACTGGCGGCGGCTACCCGCCGAGGAACAGGCCCAGGCACTGGTGAAGGCCGAGGCACGCCGGATCGCCGATGCGCGGCTCTACGCCTTCGACAACGCGGCAGTCAGCGCGCTGCGCGCCGTGGCAGACGATCTCGACGTTCTGATGCCCGTGACTGCTGACCTTGTGCCGTCGCCTGCCGGGATGGTCTTCTTCGCCTCGCCTGTCTCTGTGTCCGCCGACGAGGGCATCATCACGGCAGCCACCTGGGGCCCGCCCATGGACGGCTTCGGAGACGGCGTCCACCTGACCTGGTGGACGGACACGAAGGCCTTCGTCGAGCGTGAGATCGCTGCTGGCCGGACCAGCAGGGCGGATGCCGAGTACCGCAAACGGTTCTTCGGCCCGCTCATGCTCCACGTAGACATGCACCTGCCGTTCGTGCCCCTGGTGGACGCCCGGCTGGTGCCGCTCGCCGAGCTCCACGGTTCAGACCGGGACTCGGCCCCGGCCATCCGCGCGATCATCGCGGCCTGTTACGCGCTCAAGCACGGCCTGGTGCCGGTGCGCGAGGAGCGAGCCGACCCGGAGCTCGGCCGGGCGCTGGCAGCTGAGAAAGCGAAGCACCGCGGGGTACAAGTGGCCAGGGCCGAGAACACGGAGGCCCTTGCCGCGGCGGTTCGGGAACGGGTACATGCTGCCGCGCAACTGCTCCCGGAGCTGGCGACGGGCGGATTGAGCAACCCGGACCGGATCGTTCCGGGCGAACTCGACGAGGCGTTCTTGCCAGAGCGGGATGAGGAGCTCGATCCGGGGCTGCGGTGGGCGGCCCGCCTGTACCGGGACGCCGCCCAGCCGCTGGCCATCCTCGAAGAGGAGGCGCAGCAGCGCTACCCCGGAATCTTCGACCACCTGGAGGAAGTCCGTGCCCGCGAGTACGGGAGCTGGCCCGAGTGGTGCTGGGTTCCCTACAGCCGCGTCGCCCGCGCCCTCGCCGATTTCGGATCGGTGAAGGACGTCGAGCTGGCTGTCCAGCATGCTGTGGTGATTGCGGGACTCGGCGCCTGGAAATCCCGCGGGCGCAACGCCGTTGTTCTGGACTGGCTGCCCGACCCGGGGGCCCGTGCGGATCTCGCTCCTGTAGATCTCCCGGCCGCAATGCCTGTTCACGGCGTGGCATTGCTCCACACCGACATTAAGGACGGCGTGCCCGTCTACGGCGGGGGCATGCTTGCCTTCCTCGACTACAACGCCACAGACAAGCGCGCTGAACTGCTGTGCCTGGACTATCACCGCGGTCCCGGCATCCAGGACGTCTACGAGTGGCAGTTGCTGCTGTCCGGCTCCACCGTGACCGAGGCTGCCGAGGCGACCGCCGCCGTATCCCTGCTCCCGGTGAAACCGTCGGGCGAGCAGACCACGCGCGAGGAGCTCAGCGAGCTCATCGGCAGCACGTTCGGCTGGTACTTCCCCTTCCTGGCGACCCTGGCCGATCCAGTCGGCAACCATGCCATGGTCGGCGAGGTCGCGGCGGCACTCGGACGCCGGCCCCCGCGTGCCTGGCCGCCGTCGTCGGGCGGCGGCCGCCACATGACGCTGTGGCTGGCCAGGCCCGCGGCCGCGCAGTGACCCGGACTCGTCACGGACAGGTACCTGGACTCTTCGGTACCCGCGGCAACGCCGCCAGGACCCAGTGTCCTCGACGCGGCCTGCCCCTGGGCCCGCCGTGTGTCAGGGTGCGACGCCGACACGGCCTGGGTGATGATCCCGATCGTCGTCCAGTCGCCCATCGGACTGAGCCGTCAACGTCCGGCCTGGATCCGCGATCGGCGTGCGCCAGTGGGCGGCTTCTTCCTGGTGCCCGGGGCACACCAGCGACGGCCTGAGCCGACCGAGTCGGCTACGCCAGGGTCTGGTCGACCAGGAACGTCAGGCCGTGGCCCTCCAGAGGGCGTACTGCTCACGCACATAGGCACAGGGATCCCGAGGCTCGGGCGTACTGCCCGGTGCCCGGCTCGGCGCGGTGTGGTCCTGGTCGTGCTGGAGGAGCGCCTCGGCGAGAGCCCGGGCCTGCTCGACCCGTTCTGCGGGCTGGTCGTCCGGCCCCCAGGCCAGCAGCCACCGGTCGGTGAACGCCGCGGTCTGCAAGAGCAAGGCCCGCCGGTCGGCCGGCGTCAGGGCCTGCCCGCTGAGCTCCGTCAGATCCTGTGATTCCTGCAGTTCTCGAACCAGGGACAGGTGTTGCGACAGCGCCGGAGCGCCCGGGTAGGCGGGATGCGAGTAGGTGTCGTCGGCGAGGGCCAGTCCGAGGACGGAGGCGCGGGCGAGTGCGGGTATACGGTCGTCCAGGCGCTCGCCCTGGGCGGCGTGGTTGGCCAGGACGGCGTGGGAGAGGCCGATGATCTGGAGAATGCTCTCCTGGACTTCCACGTTCCCCTGCTCCAGCTGCCCGACCACCGAGGCAAGGTAGGAGGCCAGCTCACCGGGTGGAGCCTCCGGCAGGGAATCCACCATGGCCACGGTGGTCGGTGCGTCCACCAGCAACTCGCTGGCTCGGGCCAGGGAGGTGAACCGGACAGCAGGGGTGTCGTCTCCGGCCGCCTGGTGGAGCGCGCACGCAACCAGGGCCTGGACCCACGCCGCGGTTTCGTCCTCGAAGCCTTCGGTCGGCGACCAGAGCTCCAGATGGACGCAGCCGTGCCATGACTGGAGCCCGGAGGCCCATGTTGAGCACTCGGTCCAGCGGTCCGGGAAGACAGCGGCGCGCAGTTGAGCGGCGATCACTTCGGCATCCACGGCAGGACACTAGACGACAACAGTCGCACCGCGCCTCGGAACGCCGGATCGGTGCCGGCGCACGCCACGAAGCCCGGCGGCGCCGGAACGCCTCGGCGGCGTGTGCCTGAATCGCCTTGTTCCTCGCCTCCGCGAGCGGCTTCATAAGCTGCAGCCCGGGGACAACGCCTTGTTCACGGGCTCGATCGAGAGGGATGGACCATGACACCTGCTGAGCCCCCGGCGGCGCAGACGTCCCCCAGACCGTGTGGGAGTGCTGCCTGGTCTGGGCGGACCTCCTGATCAGCCTGCACGTGGAAGCGCTGGAGCAGGACCGTCATGACCAATTCTTCAAGTTCTCCGAGGAGGAGAACGCCCTGTACGTCGGGGTGGTCCGGCCCCTGGTCTCCTTCCTGCTCGCGGCGGCTCTGAACGAGCGGATCCTGCGACTGGACCTTGTCGTTCCGCGACGCGGTGTTCGTGCCGCTTGCTGCTCCGCAGGACGAAGGCGTCACCGGCACGCTGCGACGGTCGCCGTACAACGCGCTCGAGCTCAGCCCCGACCTCGACGACGAAGGGGGTGCCTCGCGGGCGCTGCTCGTGCAGAACGCTCTCTCTTCCCACCCCGACGACCGACTGCTGTGGGACCGAGTCTGCACGGCCGCGCAGGCCGTCGTGGACACGGTCGCTCGGCGCACCCATGTGCGTCATACGGGCCCCCGTCACCCCGGCTCCCGTGCCGACGGCCCGTACTGGGAGCGCGGCAGCACGATCGCGGACATCCTTCTCGGCGAGCAGCAGCGCCGTGAACTTGGCCGACTCGCCGAGCTCTGGGGCGATGAGTACTAGCGAGCGCCCCTACTGGCGGCCTGCTTCCTGGCCAGTCGCCAGGCGATACCGGGCGGCGCTGTTCGTCGTCCACGAGTGCGTCGGCACCCCCAGGTGAAGATGCCGCTCGCAGGGGCCAGTCGGATACCACGGCCCGGATGACCGAGGCAGAGACGGTCCAGTCGCACGGGCACCACGGCCCGGGCCTCACTCCGTCACCGGGCGATGACCGCGCGGAACGGCCGCGCCTACGCTATCCGTGAAACTAGAAGAGGGGGAGCCCCACCGTGAGCGAGCACCAGCACCCGCCCGTCGAGCTGCCCGAGCCCGGTCCTGCCGAACCTGGCGTCAACCAGCTCCTGCTGGGCGAGCTGACGGCATCGGCTCTCGCCGGCTGCGAGCCGTGCGCCGATGCGCTGCTCGACCAGATCGCCGCTGACCCCGCGAGCACCGCACGCCTGGTGGAGATCACGCGTCGCGTGCCGCTGCGCATGTACGACGGCCGCCTGCCTCCCTACACCCCATACACGCCGGATCACCCCCACAACGCCGCGTTCGGGTTGCTGGCGCACAAAGTGAAGGCCGAGGATCCTCATCTCGCCGCGTGTGTTGAGATGCCCGAGATCCACAGGAAGGCCGTGGCGTATGTCGCGTTGATGCACCTGGCGGAGTACGTGCGCTTCGAGCAGGAAGGCGGGTTCGGCACGCATCAGACGCTTCCGGAAGCCTGCGTCGCCCTTGGTGCCGGAATGGCGGGGTGGTGGCACCGGGCGAAGCCGCAGCAGGCTGCGGAGTTCACCAACCGCTGGAATGTCCACTGGGCGGCGCGGTTCCCGGAGGAGGGTGCACCGGTTGCTGCAGAGGCTGTGCTTTCCTTCGTGCTGGGATCGGTGCTTCATCACCTGGCAGTCGAGGACGGCATCGGCCTCGACAGGCTCCCCCGGCTCACGTACTCCAATGCCCCTGCCGTCCTGCGGGATACCGGACTCACCGGACGCGTTCTGCGTGACTTCCGTGCCCCTCGCGCCGTGGAGTTCTTCGCCGCTCCGGGCAAACGGCTCTCCGCCGACGAGGCGTTTCTGTCCGACGTGGGCGGCACCGCCGTCCTCGTTGTCCAGGCGCATGTCGCTGACTGCGAGCACAGCTTCTTTCCACGCCATACCTGCGAGATCGTGCATCGGGCAGCCGAGATCACGTCCGTACGTGCTTGAAGGGCCCGACTGTGCCGGGCGTCGGTGGTAGGCCAGATTTCAACGGAGCGCTACGGTGAGGGGGATGACGACCGATGCGGCTACGACGGCGATCCAGCAACTGCGTGCCGAGGTGGCCGCGATCGAGAAGTCACTGGTGAATCAGGAGTGGATCCCCGGTCGGCTCGAGCTCAGGCTCGGCGGCACGTTCCTCACCCGTTCCAAGCAGATCGACGAGGACCGGCGGCCTTCCTGGTTCCCGCCGCCCAGGCACGTGTTCGACCGCTGGCGCACGCACCACTTCACGTACCATGCGCGTCTCACCGAGGAAGCGGAGCAGATGCTGTCGGCCCTGTGGGTCCGTCTTCTGCTGCGCCGCTCACCGATGCGCCGGCTCGTGGCGGCCTACGCCGTGGCGGGGCGCGAACTCCTGCCGTACGCGGAGCGGATGCGCAGTGCCTTCGATGCCACTCCGCCTGTCCTCGACGAGGAGCGGGTCGGCCGACACATCCGGCAGAGCGGGCTTCATCCTGCCGAGGCTAAGGACCAGATCTGGCGTGAAACGGTCAACGAGTGGGAGGAGCGGCATCTGCCGGCGGCCGAGTTCGTGGAGCCGCTTGAGCCTGCCGAGTATGCGATGAGCAGGGCCGCCACGGTCATGGTCGCCGCGGTGACGGGCGACATCACCTATTGAGACGGCGGGTCCACGTGCGGCGAAAGCGGCTCAGTCCGTGCAGGCCGTCGACGCAGTCCGGGAATTCGTTCCACGAGGCGAAAGCGCCGTCGTGGGGTACCGATTTGATGGTGAACTCGTGCTCGGTAGAGGAAGTTGATGGAGGCCGACGGCTCGTCTTACAGGTGCAGGATCATGTCGACGGGTCCCGGCTCCGGGGGCTCCGGGTTCAGGCCGAACAGGTGGCGGCACTCGTCGAATCCCTTGATCAAGACGGGCTGCTGGTCCTGTCGGCGCCACGTCTCGGCGGTAAGCACCGCCTCGTGGACCTCGACCAGGCGGCCGTCGACGGCGAGGCGCCTTACACCGTTGGCCTGGTATCCGAATTTCTCGGAGACGCGGCGGGAGGCGGCGTTGTCCGCGAAGGCGGTGGAGGTGACGCGCTCGGCGCCGAGGCAGACGAAGGCGAGGTGGAGGGCTGCGGCGCGCATCTGGGTGCCGAAGCCGCGGCCCTGGAAACGCTGGCCGAGCCAGAAGCCGGTGCGGGCTTCGCGCGTGACGCGGAAGTCGCGGGCGGAGAGGTTCTGTTGGCCGATCACCTGGCCGTCGTGGAGAACGGCCAGGTGGAGGCGCCAGTTGTCCTCGCGCCAGTCACCGCGGGCCCACCAGTGGTTCTGAACGACGTTGCGGGCTGTCTGCTCGGGGGTGCCGGAGGCCCAGGGCTGCGGGAAGTACACGGCGCCCGGTGGGACAACGCCGTCGGCCGCCACCTGCGCGAGCTCGTCGAGTTGGTCATCGTCGGGGACGTGCAGGACCAGATCGGGGGTGGTGAGCGTGAGCTGGGTGAGCGGCCAGTGGCGCATGGATGCCCTCCGGGGATGTCAGAAACCGTCGATGCCGATCACGTTGCCGAACGGATCGGTGAGCTGTGCGATCTTGCGGCCGGTGCCGTCGCCGACGTCGAGGGGGCCACGGTGGTGGGTGCAGCCAGCGTCGAGGAGGCGCTGTCGTACGGCGTGAACGTCGTCGACGGACCAGTACGGCACGGGGCTGCCGCCGCGCCGGTTGCGCTTCTCCTCCAGCGGGTGGAAACCGAACTCCACGCCGGCGACATCGAGCCAGGCGTACACGGAGCTGCCGTCGACGTCGAGGTGGACCTCGGTTTCGAGGACGCTGGCCCACCAGCGGGCGGACTTCTCGGGGTCCTCGGCGAAGATCATGATGGCGCGGATGCCGTTGAACACGGGTGCCTCCGTCGGTCACTGGTCGGCGCCGTGGAGGGAGGTGAGACCGGTGGCCTCGGCGAACGCGATCAGTGCGCGCACGAGGCCGGCGTCGCTCCACTGGGCGCCGAGATCGTTGGTGTGACGACGGTATGCCTGGCGGGTCCAGCGCGGGGACAGCGCACGCCCGTTCACCTGCGCGAGGTAGGCGAGGGTGATCAGGTCGGGCAGTCCGGTCAGGTCTGGGCGCAGGGTCTCGGCGTCGATGAGCGCGAGGCGCTTGTCGGGGCGGCGTCGGCAGTGGTCGGTCTTGAGGTCGAGGTGGCCGAGGGGCACGTGGTCGTCGCCGTGGGCGGCGGTGGTCAGCTGCAGCAGCTCCCGCCATGCGGCGGGATTTCGAACCCACGCGGGTGCGGGTGAGTTGGCCGCATTGACCAGGCGCCAGCGGCTCATGGTCTCGGCGGTGTGCTGGGGCCACCGGGCTGGTGAGGTGTGGATGGCCCGCGACGGTGGCGATCAGCTCCTCGAATCCGTCCTCGTGGTCGATGTCCGCGCCCTCGTCGAGGAAGTCGACCACCAGGGTGCGGCTGGTGTCGCTGGCGCTGTGCAACTCGGGCAGGACCCGTGCGCCCTCCAGGAGCTGGTAGGCGAGGACCTCGCCTAGGTAGGCGGCCTCGTCGCCGTGGCGCTTGAGGAGCTGGCGGGGCGGGGTGCCGAGCGTGAAGGTCGCGGTGCGGTAGCGGGCGGTCAGACAGCGCACCGGCCCGGGCGCGGCCGGGTGATGGCGGTAGATCAGGGAGCGGGCCTGGGCCTCTGCCCGGGCGGGGTCGGTGGTGAGCGGGGTGGCGAGCCACCCGTCGGGCCGCACGCGGGCGGCACCGGCGAGTGGCCCGGCCAGTTGGGTGTTCATGCCGCGGCGCCCTGGGTGTGGCCGAGCGCGGTGAGGCTGTGCTCGTAGCAGCGGGCGGCCAGGTCGGGGCGCTGGTGCTCGCCGTAGACCGCGAACAGGGCGTAGACGGGGGAGTCGAGCGGTTCGCCGATGTGCCAGCCCTGGTACGAGCCGCCGACGACGTCCCAGATCTGAGCCCGGCCCTCGAAGACGGCGATCAGGTCCTGGTAGTAGATCTCGATGCCGAACGGGTAGAGGGCCATGGCCTCTTCGCGGCCGGTGGACTCCACCGGCTCCCAGGCGGGCCCGGCGATGTTCCAGGCGTACGATTCGATGGTGCCTTCGGCGCCGGGCGGGTCGAGCAGCCGCAGCATGGCGCGGCGGGAGCCGACCGGGCCGCTGAGGTAGTCGTGGATGCCCGGATGCCAGGGCGCCCGTCCGGGTTGCGATCAACTCGCGGGCCATCTGGGGAAGTTCCTCGGCGAGCAGGGCCCGCGCCGTCTCCCACTGCTCTTCCGGCAGGGGCTCGGTGATCGGGGAGGGGTTCCACCTGCTTCGGGTCGGCGAGTCGACGAACTCCTCGAACTCGCACGGGCCAGCTGACACCTTGTTTGCTGACGACCTCGCCGCGCTGTCGGACAGGGAATGCCTCGTCGAGCATGTGAGACACCTGACGCCTCCACCGCTTCCGGTCCAGGTATCCGCTGAGCCAAGAGGCGTCAGATTTTGCGGCCGACTCCGCAGAGCACCGCGACGTCGGTGGTGGGCCACGGGTTCGGTTCGGGCCGCCATTGGGAGGTGGGCACCACGCCGGGCTCTACAAGGGCCAGACCGCTGAAGTAGGCGGCGATCTGTTCTGGGCTGCGGTTGGTGTAGGGATGAGGGCTGCCGCTGTTCTCGTTGTACTGACGGACAGCCTCGTTGCGTTCCACGTTGGTGGTCGTGCCGTCGTTGACTACGAGATAGCTGCCGGAGGGCAGAGCGTCCAACAGGTGCTTCAGTGCCTCCAGCGCCTCGTCGTAGTCTGGGACGTTGCCCAAAATCCCCAGCATCATCAGTCCGATGGGACGGCTGAAGTCCAGCGTCTTGGCGGCTCCCGCGAGGATCCGGTCCGAGGCTCGTACGTCGGCATCGATGTAGTCGCAGGCTCCCTCGGGGTGGCTGGTCAGCAGGGCTTGGGCGTGCACGAGCACCAAAGGGTCATTGTCGACGTAGACGATCCGCGACTCCGGCGCTACCCGCTGGGCGATTTCGTGAGTGTTGTCGGCGGTCGGCAGGCCCGTGCCGATGTCGAGGAACTGCCGGATGCCCGCCTCGCCTGCAAGGTAGCGGACAGCACGTGCCAGAAACGCCCGGGTGTGCCGGGCGTCGTCAACGATGCCCGGGAACACCTTCATCACTTGGTCTCCGGCTGTGCGGTCGACCTCGTAGTTGTCCTTGCCGCCAACCCAGTAGTTCCATATCCGCGCCGAATGCGGCACTGAGGTGTCGATCTTGCCTAATGCCTGCTGTGCTGGGTCGCCATCTTTCACGGAGAACACCCTCCCGACCTGCGTCCAGTAGTTCTCGCCCAACCTACTGTCAACAGGCGCTGTCTCTCAGCGAGTTCATGACGCGATGCGTACGGGGCCGCGCCGCTCGGCGGCCGGTTTGCGCCGGAGTCCGTGGCGGTCTTGCCGTGTCCGGCCCGGCCGGGGACGATCGAGCGGCACCATGCTCACCTCACCGGCCCACTCAACGTCCCTTGGGGGTACTCGTGTTTGCCGCGCTCCTCGCCAGCTTCGCCTTGAACATCGTGGCCGTGGCCCTGGTCATCGTCGCCGTCCTGCAGCGGCGGTCCCAGTCCCGGGAGGAGCTGCGGGTGCAGGCGCTGCAGCTGCACGTGGAGCTGCTGCGGCACGCAGCCACGGACCCGGACCTGGCCCGCCTGTGGGCGACCGAGCGGCTCGACGGGCTCACTGACGACGAGATCCGCACCCACCTGTATCTGAACGCCCGGGTGACCGCGCTGGAGATCCAGTGGGAGACGGGCGGGCTGACGCCCGCCCACCTGACTGCGGCTGCCGAGGCCGTACTTGCCACCGAGGCCGGGCGCCGCTACTGGGAGCGCGGGCGCGACGTGCGTGCGAAGGTCGCCGAGGGGACGAAGAAGCAGGCGTTCCACCGGGCGTTCGAGGAGGCGTACCGCAGCCGCTACGGCACGCCCGTGGCCGGCTGAGCGCAGGACGAGAACCGGTAGCCCTACTGCGGCTCACCCTCTCCGCATCCATCGCCTGTGGGTTACGCCCTGGCTGGGCCTCCATGTCGCTGTGTGAGCAGGAACGGACCGCTTCCGGCGCCGGTCCGGCACCCGGATGCAGACCACGGCACGCACGCTGCGGATCGCCGGGGCTCGGGTCGCGGGCGCCCTGTACGTGCTGGGGTGCCCCGGAGGCAGGACCATGCTTGCCGAGCACAACGTCACCCGCCACTCCCTGCTGACCGAAGCCGACCTTCCGAGCCTGCAGGAGAGTGAGCGGGCATGAAGCGCGCCGCGCTCTTTGACCTCGACGGCGTCCTCGCCGACAGCCACCAGGCGATGCGCGCCACTCTCGCTGGCTTCGCCACCTTCCACCTCGGTCGGCGGATCAGCCCCGCCGACCTGCCGGAGGACGCGGCGATCAGCTCGCATGAGCAGGTACTCGCCGATCTCGGGGCGAAGGGCGAGCTGAACGAGGAAGCCTGGGACGCGGCTGCCGCGACCGCCACCCTCGCCGCCACCGTGTTCCCGTATGTCCCCGGCACGCTCACCGCGCTCCGGACCGAGCGAATCGCGACCGGGCTCGTCACCTCGCGCACACAGCGCCGGGTCCCCTGGCTGCTGGGGCCCGAGATCCTCGACCTTCTCGATGTGATCGTGTGCAGCGACGACGCCCCGCTCAAGCCCGCCCCCGACGGGATCCTGCTCGCGCTGCGCAAGCTGTCCGTCGCGCCCGAGGACGCGGTCTTCCTCGGCGACACGGAGTCCGACATCCGGGCCGGCCTGGCCGCCGGAGTCACCGCGCTCGGCGCCGGATGGGGCTTCACCAGCTCCGAACGGCTCCGCCAGGCCGGGGCCCACCAGGTTCTTGCCGATCCGGCCGAGATCCTGCCCGCCGTACTCGACCCGGCATGGACCGGCCTGAAGTGATCTTGATGCGCGACTCGCTACTTCCTGCGCAAGCGGTTGGATGCACTGGCCACCGCCGAAGACGAGCTCGCCCGGCTTACGCGCGGCCGAGCTATACCAGCAGGCCGAACACCTTGCGAGCCAAGCCCAGCCCGCCGGGGACAGCCCGGGCCCGCCGCATCACCGGGATCGCCCCGGAGGAACTGCGTGGATCGCAGCCGACGTAGTGGCCCGGATCCCGCACGACCGCGCGGTCGTCGTCCTTGGCGCCGAGCAGGATGGAAAGGCGCTGCTGGTCGCCGGGGTCTCGGCCAGGAGGCCGTCGAGGCCAGCCAAGTCCTCACCGAGGCCGCTCGCGTGGTCGGCGGAGGATCCGGTGGCCAACGCCAGCGGCTGACAGCCCGAGCACCTCGACCAGGCACTGGAATCTGCCGGCGGGAAGCTGACCAGCTCCTTGCCTGCAGCTGAGCACGGCTGCCCCGGGACGGACAACCACCGCCCCGGGGCACCGCTCACCGCGTCAGTTGCACGATCCGTACGGCGCAATGCGCGTCGGGGTGTTCGGCAGCGATCGAACCTGCGCGTTGTGCTGGAGCATCCTTCGGCACCACCGCGCCGAGGGAGCTGGCGGACGACAGCGGGCCGTCGCGGAGCATCAACCAGGCGATGTCTCCAGCCTGCTGGGCTCGGGGCCGACCTCGACTGAGCTGCGCGGCCTTGCCGAGCGCAGTGGCGTGCTGACCTGAAACGCCTGATGTTGGATGCCGAGGAGTCGCCGCCGGCGCGGGGCTACTGGTCGTGCGGGACGAGATCGTCAGTCCGTACGATGACGCGCTCGCCGTGCGGGCCTGGGGCCTCCATCCTGATCTCCCCTTCGAGCGTGGACATCACCACGCGCCGCGGGCCTTCTTCCTGCCCCGGAATTGTGAGGACAACCTCGTAGCCAGGCGGCGGTCCGGGCTTCACCGTGCGGTTCTCGTCGTCCATCAGCCAGGCGGCGGCGACCACTTCGCCACACCGCCCTTCGTCTTCCCCGCGGACCACCCGCACCGGCGTACGTGGCGTATAGCCCGCCGGCCGCTCGGCGGTGAGTGCCACCTGCGCCAGCGAGCTGGCCCAGCCCGTCACCACGTCGACCGCGGGAAGTGAGGAACCCCGCCCGATCCCGCGCGGCATTCCTCCGCTGTTGGCCAGCGCGGGTTCCCTCGGCCACCGACGGATCAACCAAGCCCACTCGGAGGCGGCTTCCCCGGGCTGCGCGTCCTCAGCTCCCAACCCGGCCTCCGCACCGAGCTCGTAGACCGTTGAGGGCCCTTGGTCCAGATGCCAAAGGATGCTGCCGATCTCCACCTCGGCCGCTGGTCGGCCTTGGCGCTTGCCCAGGCATGCAAGGGCCACCGCGAGTACACCGCGAATCGCCCGCCCGTCCCACGTGTCGGCCGGGTGATGCCCCAACGCTGCGATCTGGTCGGCGCGTTCCACCGCCTGCGTCCATTCCACCGGGCGTTCCTCCGTCATCTCGCGGATCGCGAGGTCGTCCCATCGGCACTACTCGTGGGTGTCTGCGTCGGTTCCGGGCTTAAAGCGGGTGCGCAGGCGTGGGGTCGGCCAGGATGCCGCACCGGCGCCCGCCTTTGCCTCGCCGCCTTCCGGCTGCGCATGGTTCACGGACGTCACCTGTCGGGCCAGCGATCGGTTGGCGACGACCAGGTAGACCAGGCCGAGCGCGAGGCCGGCCCATCCCACTGCGAAGGCTGGCGTGCTGTCGGCGTTCATCATGATCGTGGCTCCGAGGCCGGCGCTGAGTACAGCCCACCCCCAGTAGGGGTACGGGTGGTGTGCGCGCTGTTGCATGAGCTCCTCCTACGGCTGGGTCGGACGGGCCGGTGCGGCTCGTCGGCGTCGGGTGCCACTGCGGTCGTCCCGGGCGGGCTGATGCTGAAGGGCGTCGGCCAGGAGGCCCCGACGAGGAGACCGCCGCACCGAATCTACTCATCTGCGAGGTGAGTTGCCGGGGAGTTCGGGTACGGACGGTCCGTTGTGGCGAGGCGGAGCCGGCCGGAGCCGATCAGGCAGACACCGCCGCCGACGCGGATCGAGCCGATCTCGTCCTGGTCGGCCTGCGCCACGGCCCGGAGCGTGGATGGCCGGTTCACGGCTTCGCCCTGGCTGAGAACGATCTCCGTCCCGGACGTGAGGAGTTGGTGGCGTACGAGGTGGGCGGCGAGTGGGCCGGCCGCCGATCCGCACGCGGGGTCCTCGGGGACACGGTCGTAGGGGGAGAACATGCGGGTGACGGCCGTGGTCGCGCCGGTGAGCGCGAAGACGTTGATGCGGGCGCGCCCGGGCCCGGCCGCGCGTCCGAGGGCGGGGAAGTCGGGCTCGATGGCGCGCACGTCATCGGGGGACTCGGCCATCACGTACAGGTGGGGGATGCCCGCGTTGTAGAGGGTGATGGGCAGCACGCTGCGCTTGAGGCCGAGGACGTCCACCAGGTCTTCGGCCTGGCTGTCGGGAATGGGGGAAATCGTGGGCAGCGGCTGGTCCATCCACGCGGTGAAGCGGTCCTCGCTCAGTCTTTGTGTGGTGACCGGGACGGGGCCGACGTTCGTCTCCAGCCGCACGGTGAGCGCGTCGTCATCGTGGTGTTGGGCCAGAACGGCCGCGGTGCCCAGTAGGGGATGGCCGGCGAAGTCCACCTCGGTGACGGTGCTGAAGAGCCGCACGCGTGCGTCGCCGCCGGCCTCGGGTGGCTGAAGGAAGACGGTCTCGGAGAGGTTCATCTCCAGCGCGATGGCCTGCATCAGCCGGCCGTCGCGGGCTGAGGGGGTGTCAGCGAACACGGCGAGTTGGTTGCCGCCTGTTAAGGGAGCGTCGGTGAAGACGTCGGCAAGGTCGTAGCGCACGAAGGATCTCCTGGAGTGGTCGGCAGACAGCGGCGCCCGCGGGCGGCGTCAGAAGCGGATGTCGTAGACAGAGCGCGGGCCGATCACGGCGTCGAGGCCAGCCGTCAGCGCAGGTACGAACTGCTCGCTGTAGGGGTGGACGCGTACCGGGGTGCACAAATGCCGCCACATTCCGGCGACGGGATCGTCGTCCGCGTCGAGGTCGTGGCCGAGCGCCTCGAGGCGTGCGGCCCACAGGTGGGGTGCCTCGACCGCGGGTTCGGCTGCACCGTCCGTGGCGGGGGAGGGCAGCAGGGCGAGGACCTGGTCCTTGCTGATCTGGTCGACGCCGGTGTCGGCTTCACGGGCCAGCAAGTACTGGGCGAGAGCGAGGGCGGCGCAGCCGTCGCGCAGCCGACCGTCCCGCACCCGGTAGTCCTTGAACCAGGGAGCGGCCAGATCGAGCATGCGGGCCCAGGCCGCTTGCCACGCCTCCGGGCCTGTTGCGCCCTGCCAGGACCGCAGCCGGTCCAGGAGAAGTTGTCGGCTCGGGGCCCACCGGTCGCTTTCCTCTTTCAGGTCTGCGAGGAAGGCGCGTGCGGCGGTGGCCAGTCGAGTGCCGTCGTCGCTGTCCCGGACCGCCGGGGCCGACAGCACGTAGGTGATCTTGAGGAGGAGGAGCGTGAGAGCGTTACCGCCGTGCCGCTCGGGCAGCCGCGGGCGCAGGACCGTCGTCAGGGCCTGCGCGAGATCGCCCTGCTCCAGGTCGATCGCCTCGGCGAGCTCGACCGTATCGGCGTCGGGGCCCAGGTAGGACCGGGAGGAACGACGGCTCCGCTCGCGCTCTTGGAGTTCCGCGAGCGAGGGCATGAGTCGACGGGCGCCGTAGGCCGGATCGGCTTCACACAGGATCAGCCGCTTCAGGACGCGACGGCCCAGGTCGTTCGGGTCCGCGTCGAAAGGGGACATGATCGTGACGCCGCAACTGCAGTGCAGCGTGAGCGGATCACCCCAGCGCCCCTCGGCGAGGAAGTTCTCCCGGCTCGTGCAGGCCGGACAGGCGAACGCCTCCAGGCCCGTCTCGTTGTCGTAGGGAGGGGTGCCGCTGATGGAGGAGTCCTCGGAGATGTTCTCATTCCACCGGGCGACGTCGGCGTCCCACCGTGTCAGCAGGATCCGGTCGACGTTGATCTGCCACATGTGATCGTCGGGTTGGCTCTTGGGGGCGCTTTCGGTGGGCCGGTCCTCGCTGTAGCCGATGCGGGGCAGCGCGACACGGCGTCCCTCTCCTGGCGTGCTGGGGGAGGGGGTTGACACCGGGGTCTGGCTGCCGCCGCTGACCGCGGCAAGCCGGTGCTCGACGGAGCACTCGTGGCCTGTGTCGCGCAGCCCGTACGGGCAGTTCCTGGAATGAAGCGTGAGGATGTGGCGGGCATAGCTGCACAGGTCGGTGATGAAGGCGCGGTCGCGGCGGGCGAGCCGCTTGATCGGCGCGGTGGTGGCGTCCGCGTCCGGCGGCGCCACGAACACGCGCAGGATCTCCTCGGTCCGCTCCAGGTCCTTCAGTACCGGCAACGCGCGGGTGAAGACGAGGCCCTTGATCGTTTCGGTGCTCACCTCGTCCTTGCGAGCCTGATGGTGGAGCACCGCGCCGAGGAGCAGCGTCACCGCATCAGCACCGGTGCCCTTCAGCCCGGCCTCACGCTGACCGAACTGGTACTTCTGCCAGGTCTCGGTCAGCTCCCGGTCAACCATCGGCGCCGCCTGGAGCGACCAGCCGACCAGCACAAGGCCGATCGCGCAGCACAGCTGGGCCAGCGTCTCCGTGTCATCGAGGCCCTCCGAGTGCGCGACGGTGAGGTGGCCGATCAGCAAGTCGAGCGCATCGCCGGCCGCGGCCCGCCGCTCTGCGGGTGTCATCTGCTCGCACAGCTCGAACAGCGGCTCACCGGCGGTGACGGCCCGCACCAGACGCTTCAGCTCGGGAGCGGAGGGGCCGAAACCGTCGTCGTCATCGGTCATGAACCCGGGCAGCTCACCGCGATAGACGCGCAGCGCCGTCAGCCGGGAGAAGCTCACCAGCCGGACGAGACAGGCCAGGTCAGCGGCGACCTCGTCCAGATGCTCGGCCACGCACTCGCTGCCCTTGAGCGCGGCACCCACCAACGCGCCGAGGAGCTGCTCGTTGACTGCCCGCCCCTCGGCGTCCGTCGGTCCCCCGGGCAGCTCCACCGACCCGTGCTGGTGCGCACCCATTCCGGCCCCCTCCTTCGCCGGCTCCGCCCGGACAGCGAATGCGCGGCTCTCTCTCGTCGATCACAGCGTAGAGGCCGCCCGCGAACCCCTCCAACCGCCAACGCCTTTTCAAGAAATGGCAGATGACGGGCGGGCAGCGCCCTGTCCCGCGGCGGCGCCAACGCCAGAACGGGAACGCAAGGGTCAAACCGCCCGATTCAGGCTTCCTTTGCGTCCCCGACCTCACGTGAATTCGCGGAGGCATGGCACCGCATGCCGAAGCACAGCATGATCGTGGCGACCCCGTATCGACGTACGTACCGGGGTGAAGCGGCACTGCCCGTGGGGCCGAGAACTTTGAGGGGGGAGCGGCGGAGGTGCTGACCAGAACCGGCCACGGAGGCGGCCACCCGACTGCACACCGAGTTGCAGGCGCTCGCCGCCGGATGCACTCCGCCGGCGCTCCAGACCGAACAAGACCACCTTGCCGCCCGGGAGCCGATCGGCACCCATCTCGATGTCCTCCTCGACCTCACCGAGGAGGCCCAGTTGATCCGCCCCTGAAGCCCGGTGTGCCAGCGCACGCGGGCGGCACCGGCAGGCAGGACATCCCGGGCCGAGACAAGCCCAATGTGAGTACCGCCGACGAAGGACGACACGACGTGACGGACCTCCCTGAACCCGAAATGGCCACCGTGCGGATCCCGAAGGCCGCCCAGGAGGCGTTCGCAGCAGCCGTCGCCGCCGAGGTCGTCGCGACCTTCAAGGACGACAGTGGCCTGGACTGGTATTACGCGTGGGGGACGCGAGAGGTCGACCATCTCGAGGTCGCCCTCCTGCCCGGCGGCGACGAGGTCATGCTGCGGATGTCCTCCTCCCGGGCCGCGACCATCGTCTGCCCGATCGAGCGGTGGTACGAACTGGTCGGCCGGATGACTCCGCCCGGGCAGGGACCGCGGGATGCCTGACCCTGACCGACCCCGGCGTACGTTGGGCGGCCCCTGGTTGAGGTCGTCTGCGTACTGGCAGAGTGTCTGACAGACGCGGGGGACCATGCGAGAGGAGCGGGGCAGACGTGAGGTGGAGCCGATGGAGGCGGGGAAGGCCCGGAAGGGGCGAATCCGCGCAGCAGGTGGCAGCCCGCCGAGCGCAGCTCGCGCTCGCTGACCTGGCTCCGCTGGTATGGATGTACACCGACGGGGAGCACGACTTGGACCAGGGGGTCGGGGAGGTCGTCGAACACAGTGCCGAGGTGTACCGGGTCGTCGAGGAGCTGTTCACTGCACTCGAACCCGATCATCCCTTGTTCACGGCCGCCATCGAGGCGGGCAGGGCGGCTTCGGACCTTTCCCTGACCCGTGAGAGCTGGGCAGACTTCTGCGCCCAGCATGCTCTGCCCGGCCAGGATGAGCCGACGGACCTCGCAGATCGGGCATGGCCCGATCCTTCCAAGCTGCACGCGTGGCCGCGCTATGAGGTGGCCCGTGCCAGGACACGACGGGCACTTGAGGCACTGACCGAACTCCAGGCCCAGCTCACCCAGTACGTCGGTCACGACGTCCCCGGCGCGCCGCGTACCGTTTCGGCGGCGGAACTCTGAGAGCGACGCCGAGATACCGCGTGAGCAGGGCAAGGCCGTTTCCCGAGGACTGCTCGGCCGTTTACGGGGCGGGCAGAGCACCGTGCCGGATCCCTGGTCGGGTGTCCTCGGTCCCGGTTGGCCGAAACCCAGGCCGGTCGCCTTTCGGCGCCGACAAGCACGTCAAGCTCCAGAGTTAGCCGAGCAGTAGAAGGGAAAACTTGGTGACGCAAAGCCGGCGCTGGATCGACTCCCTCGATCCCGAAGACCTCACTGTCGAGGTCCCCGCAGGCCTGACCATGCAAGTGACACATCCGGAGAACTGGAAGAAGCACGAACAGCCGGTCGCCTGCCCGTGGTGCCACACCACCTCTGGCCTCACCCTGCGCACGGGGGCCCGCGACGCCGTCATCCGCTGTCCCCAGAACCACGCCTGGACCGACAGCGGTCTGCCGACCGCCGCAGTGCGCCAGCTCTACGCCCTCGCCAAGTACGGCAGCATCCCGGACGACGCGCCCTTCCGTATCCCGAAGACCGTAGAGGGCGCGTGGCTATGGCTGTTCCTCGGCTCGGACGTGCCTGGCCGCCCCAGCACTCCAGCGGCCCTACTTCCGGCAGTCGGTTTCCCCGGGGCCCGGCGTCTGGACGACCTTGAGCTGAGCGACCCGGCGCAGCCGCTGCTGCTGCGCTCAGCCCTGTTTTCGTGGGGGCTTTTGGCCTGGGCGCTGCCTCACCACGGCACACTCTTCGAGCGCCTGGTCCTCGACTTCCGCGGCGAGTGTGACGCCCGCACAGTCGGATTGGCACTGTGGCAACTGCTTCACGACACCGCCATCAGCGGGCGACTGCCGACGACCGATGCCGGGGAGCCGCCCCGGGGGGACCCGTTGATGACGCTGGACCTGGCGGACCTCGCTGCCCGTCTGAACCCGGATGACACCTCCACCGCCCCGCTTCGGGAGAAGTTGAGAACCCCGCCCCCCGACGTCACGGACATGCTCACGAAAGCCGACGCGGCCCGGCTGCACGAGTGCAGCAGCCAGGAGTGGACTGAGGCCTGCGCCCTGGCCCACTTGACCTTGGCCGTCCACTTGCGTCACACCCGCATCGCCCGGGCGTACACCACTGCATACGGCTCCCTGACCGCGTTCGTCCGCCCGCGACTGCTCGACTGCTGGGCGATCACTGCCGTAACTCCCCCCTGAGGACGGATGGTTTCCGGCGAGCCAACTCCCATGCGCGCGTTACCCGTTCGAGGCGGCTGCCCCGGCCTCGGGTGAGTCAGCTCGCGAGAGCACCCTTGCGGACAGCCGTGGCGCTACCCAGGGCGCTGCAAGCGGAAGACCAGATCGGGTCCACTGCTCCGGCTCCCGGCACCCCGACCGTCTAAGGTGCTGCCCATGGATGCTGACGTGATTGCGGCTCAGCTCCGCACTGCGGTCTTCCCCGACCGCTGGACTGAGTGCACGACGTGGGCCGCCGGACTCGAATCCTGGCACTCCTGTGTCCGGGTGGAGGACTGGTCGCCGGCCGAAGGCTACGAGGAAGAGCACACCGCAGGGGTGAAGGCCCTGATCGCGTGCGCTCTTCACCAGGCGGCAGGCGACGACACCCCGTCGATCCGGCGCACTCCGCTCGCCAGGGCCGCGCGCCTCCTGGTCGATGCGCCGACCGCCGTCGCCACCGTGGAATCCCTTCCGAAAGCGCCACCGGGCAAGCTGGCCTCCCATCTCGCCGCCGTGGTCGAGCAGCTGGAGCACGGGAACGTCGAGCTCAAGGCGCAGATTCTCCACACCATCGGGCGCGCCCACCAGGTCCTGGCCGCCCACGCGGTAGGCGGCGCGTGCGTGGTCGACCGCATACCCGCGCTCGCCCGGGCAGCCAGCATCGGGATAGCACTCACCGACGACACTTATGCGCAGCCCGCCTACCCCGGTGCACCTTCGCTGAGGCAGCACATCGCTCTGGCACGGCAGCTGGGGGAATCCCACGCTCTCGCTGAGCTGAGCGGTCAGCTCTGGACACCGGCCGACCGACGCTCCCAGCTGCTGCAGACCGCGGCCGTCGCCGACCGGTGGCTGCTGGCCTGGGGACCGGACGACCAGCCCGCACACCGCGCCGAACAAGCACGGGCTGCTGCCGCCGCACTCCTCCAGCACGATCAGGAACACGACACGAGCGATGCGACACCAGACATCGGAATCAGATCGCACGACCCCCGCACGTACGTGCGGGGGCAGTACGCCCTCTGGACCGCGGCCGGCACGCCGGGAGGGTTTTGAGGCCGCAGGCTGATACCGACAGTAGAGCCGGACGCCGTGCTGTGTGCCCCCGACGCCGATTCCACGCCCGAGCCGAACCGCCCTGCAGCCGCCGGGCGCTCAACCCAGCTTGAGCCCTGGGCGCCTATCCAGCCACCCGCAGGTCAGCGCCACGAAGACTTCGGCCGCCTCATCCAGCCGCTCCCGCGCCTCCATCCGTGCACAGTGCAGGTGTGGCGGCAGACCGGTTCCAGGGCCGGGAAGAGGCTTGCTCTCACGCGGCAGCTGATATCTGCAGCAGCCGCGTTGGCACCAGTTATGGAGATTCTTCGGTGCGCCTCAGGCACAGCGGGGATGGAAATCGGGTGACCGGCCGGGCGATGTAAGCGCCGTCCGGCAACATGGCGCACACACCTGGAGAGGACGGGCATGAACGAGACCGTTGAACAGCCGCGTTGGACGCTCGGGTACGAGGCGGAGGGGAGTATGGACGCCGCCTGGACCCTCCGGCACGGCGCCGACGCCGACACGGTCGTCTACGAGACGACGGATCGGATCGGCCCCGATGACGCAGAGTTGGCGAAGCGCTGGGCCGAGGACTACCTGCAGACGACGTTCGAGGACCGAGATATCGACATCGAGTGGGAGCCGCACCATCCCGGCCCGGGAGCGTCCCCGGACTTTTTCACCGCGCTCATCGACGACACGCCCTGACTGCACGAGGGGGATCCTCAGTGAGGTGCGACGTGAGGTCCGGTACACCGGTTTGGGCACGTGGGGGCCTGTAGCGGCTTAGGGTTGCGGGTGGGTATGGAGAGGGGGCAACCCGTGTGTGAACAACCGCAGGCAGCAGTGGATGCCCGGAAGATCGTCGGTGGTCCTGGCCGCGATGGAGCCGCCGTGTGCCTGGGCCCTGAACCCGGCGGGCGTTCCGGCCAGTACACCCGGGTCGGTTCCTTGCGTACGATGCCTACCCAGGCCGCGCAGGCCGCCGTCGTGCGAGAGAACTGAACATCATGGCCAGACCTTTGATCGTGATGCCCACGGTGGAGAGCCCGATCCGCCAGGTCGACGTGGACGGGGCGGCCGCGTTCGCTGAGCGGGTCTTCGACCCCGCCCGGCTTCAGCCACTGGTGCTCGTTTCGACCTCCCGCCCGCATGGCGACGGGCCGTTGATCTCGCCGGACGCTCTCTACGCCCGGTTGGACGGGGCGGCCGAGGTAGCCGTCACCACTGGCAACGCAGCCAGCCGAGCGCTGTCCGGGTATCTCGCCCAGTTCAACACCTGGGGCGGCGCGGTCCGCCTCTACCTGCCCGACGCGTCCCCCAGGGACCCCTGGCAGCGGCACCCGCTCTTCCAGGTCGACCCACGCCATCCCGACCAGGACTTCCAGTACATCGTCGCTCGCGTACGTACCGCAGCCGGGCTGCATCCGGCGACGTCTGCGGCGTCATCCACGCTGACGGCCGTGCGTACGGCGCCGGAGACGGTGTGCGACACCCACGAGCATGCCGGCGCTGACGACGAGCGTGGGGCCGCCGAACTCACCCGGCTGGCCGGGCAGGTCGCAGACAAGGAACGGCGGCTGCGCGAACAGACAGAGACGATCGCCGACCTGCGCCAGCAGCTCCAGAAACTCGGCAAGAAGCTTCGTGCCGCCGACCGCGACAGCTACCTGCCGCCCGTGCCCCAGGTGTACGACGATCCCGAGCGGCAGTTCCGCTACGAGATCGAACAGCACTGGCTGTGGACCGTTCCCGAGACCGACCGCGACGAACACCCGCTCACCGACTACCGATTGGGGCGGGACTGGCTGGCCGCGCTGGAGGCCATCGAGCTCGTCGATCGCAACAAGATCCTCGACGTGGTCGTGGAAGTCCTCACCGGCAGGGCCGTCGGCAGCGCCGCCCGGCGCCCGCGCCGCATGCGCATAGCCGGCTCTGCCCCACGCACCCGCGCAGACGGGGCGATCGCCTGGCGCTGCGACATCAAACAGGGCACGGCCGCCGCCCCACGGCTCATGTACTGGAGACTGCCCGACAACACCGTGGAGTTGGGACGTGTCGCCGCACACGACGACATGCAACTCCGCTGATGTCGGGCGGCACCGAAGATTTCAGTAGGCGGGCCCCTGGTCTCGGCCCTGAAATCGTCCGTGCGGTGGTCTGGCTCACAGTCGCCGCGCGGAGGGTCTCAGTAGACGACGGCGCTGGCGCGCTCGCCTGAACCGGTGCCCTTTTCGTGATGGGCAGTTCGGCAGACGCGGCATTGTTGGATGCCTAGTCTGACCGAGTGACGAAGACGGTGGCGGCGGTCCTGTGGGACTTCGCCTGGACTCTCATGGCCCCCGAGCCGACGGGCCGTTGGCTGGCGAGGGGCTTGGCCGAGGCCGGGGTACAGGTGCAGGCGGAAGAGCAGGCCGCGTGGGCGGCGAAGGCCGCGGCAGCGGGTTTTCCTGGCCCGGCGACGCCACGCCGCGACCTGACGCCGGACCAACTCGCGGCGTGGCGGCACCGCGCGCTGGGTCCGGAGATCCATGAGGCTGTCTATCGGGACCTCCTGGAACGGGCCGGGCTGCCGTGGCCCCAGGCAGCGCAGGCCCTCTACCGCCGGCACATGACTGCCGATGGATGGCAGCGGTACCCGGATGCGGTCGATGTCTTGAAGCGGCTGACCGCAGCCGGGTTGGCCTGCGGCGTCGTGAGCAACATCGGATGGGACATCCGTGTGCCACTCGATTCCGCCGGGCTGCTTCCGTACCTGGGCACGGTCGTGTGCTCCTACGAGGAGGGTGTCCGCAAGCCAGATCCGGCGTTGTTCGCCATAGCCTGCGAGCGCCTGGGCGTCGACCCGGCCAGGACCCTGATGGTCGGCGACAGCCCGCACGCAGATTCCGGGGGTGAGGCGCTGGGTATCCGCACCGTGCCGGTCTCCAAGCAGCCGCCCGACTGTCGCCCCGCCGGCCTGCTGCCGGTCCTCGCGGCAGCACAACTCCGCTGATCACCGGCTTCCACCCCGAGGACCGCCACCCCCGCAGACAGGATGGTCATGCCACTCGAACCAGAGGTCCCCGACTGCCTTCCCCAACCGCCCCGGGATGCCCCGTGGGACTGGGCCGCCGCAGCGGATGTCCCACCGGAGAACGAGGCGACTATCGAGCGGCTCCACACCGTGAACCAGTGGTACAACGCGCAGATTCTCAAGATCGCGTTCACCCAGACCACTCGCGACAGTGAATCACGCCTTCGAGAACTGCGAGCCGAACGGGAGGCGTGCAGAGCCGACCTGGACACGCTGTGGACAGCTGAGCCCTTGATGGCCATCGAGCTCGAACACGAGTGGCCATACCCCTCCCACACGGTCGGGCCGGACCACGTCCGAGACACCCCGACGCATCGCAATCCCGGGAATCGGCTGTAGCGTTGAGCGAGCGGCCGTCCCGGGCGACCGAGTTCCTGTGACCTGGTCGCACGGGGACGGCGGCCGTCGGCCCCGTCCCCGTGCGAAGGCGAGGAGCATGAGTCCGACAGCGCCCTCCACCTCCCGAATCCGCGGCACCGGAGAAGTACGCCCCGAGTTCTTCCAGCCCGTCCCCGTGTCCGAGGCTTCCTACGATCACCTGGCCGCCGCTCTGACCCGCCAGATCATCGCCCTGCTCAAGGACGGCACCATCCGGCCCGGCGACGTGCTGTACCAACTCTCCGCGATCATGGACGTGCTCACCCGCGGTCACTCCTCCACCGCACGGCGGCGCATGGCCGGCAGCGAGACGGGGACGGTCACCGACTACGTCGCCCGCCGCTACGGTCTCCTGCGGCACAGGCCGGTCCGCGTCGACGACCCAACCCCTCCGAACCACCCCAACCCTCCTCGCTGCTGGGAGATAAGCGCAGCGGCTCCGCTGCTTGTCCCCGTCGTCGAGCAAGAACTCGGCCGACCCGCCTGAGCCGTCACCGACGGTACCCCGAGGCGTTGTCACAACCACAACGCCCCGGCAGCGGACGTGACACGGTTGGGTCCGTCGCACAGCGGCCCATGACTCCGGGCCGGGCGGGCCGGGCAGTCCGCCCGGTCGTTGCGTAGTACGGACGGCGCCGCCCCGGGCACCGCAACGAGACGAGGTGGGCCGATGTCAGCAGCAGTGACTGCGCAGTCGCGGGCCGGGCAGCGGCGCATCGGCGCCACGATCAGGATCTCCGGCGTGCTCAACGGCGACGGGCTCGCGCTGTGGCGGGAGGCAGGCTGCGGCGAGCTCAAGGCCACCGCCGCCGAACTCGGCAGGGATCTGGACCTGCTGGAGGTACCGTACGAGCTCGTGACGGCCTGCCGCTTCCCGCTGGCCAACTCGGGGGACAAGCGGCTGCGGCGTGGCGAGGAGGTCCGGATTGCCAGGAAGGACCTGACGCACCTGGTGCGGTGGATGCCCTCGCTGAAGGAGTCCATCGAGCAGATCCCCGACGACTGCCCGGGTTTCGGCTTCACCGTCTTCCAGCCGCGGGCCGAGGGCATGGTGGCCATGGGGTTTGCCCTGGCGGCGGACTGGCCGGCCTGGACGGCCAAGCAGGCCCGCGCGGCGGGGCTGATGTGCGCCGAGTGTGACAACGACCCTCGCCAGCGCGAGGAGCGGCTGCCGTACAACATCCCGCTGCCCGAGAAGCCCAACAAGCTCCGCCTCGTGTGCGGGCGGTGCTGCAACAACGGCCTGGACGAGATCGAGCGCCTTGCCGCGCTCGCCGGGCAGCCGTCATGACCGCCGCCGAAGACCAGGGCGGCCTCAGCGGCCGACCGTCCAGGTCCGGTCACACGGCCAGAGCGATTTCCTCGGTGAACGGGATGGTGGCGCCAGGGGCGACCGGCGGGGGCAGGACGTCGTCTGGGCCGTTGCCGCCGCCGTCGATCCGGCGCAGAGCCCAGTGGTTGTACCCGGCCAGACACGGGCCGTCCGGCCCGGTGCACAGGATGCCGCAGCCGGTGCAGTTGGTCTCGATCGCGTTGACGTCGATCGTGTAGTCGAAGTCCTCGAACGAGTCGGCTCCGTTGGCGGTGACCACGGCGAGTGCTCCGGGCGCGTGCGGGTTGCCGGTGATCATGACGCGGGTGCCGACCTGATACAGGCGGTCGCGCGGAACAGTCTTCATGACGATCCCAACGATCCTCCCCCGAACGGGTGACGGTCCGGCGCCCGGACGGCCGTGATCGATCTTATAGCCAACGGCTGTTCCGATGTTCCGACCGCCCGAAGGGCGTCCGCAAAGGGGGAAGAGCAGCGGCCTGCGCCCGCAGCTCGGCTCAGTTGGGCTTCTGGTTTTGCAAGGAACTGCTCAATGCCGCGAGCCCGAACACGACCGCAGCCAACACGAATGGGGGCGCGCCCCTCTCGCCCGTCGCCCACTCATATCCGAAGTACAGCATTGTCAGGCCGTTGAACGACAGGACCAGCGGCGCCAAGGACGCGGCGACCGTCAGGATGCTTCCTGCCGACTTCGAGCCGGTCCGTGCCCATATCAGTGCCGCCGGAACGATCACGTAAGGCACTGAGTTCACCAGCACTAGAGCAAGCAACACCGCAGTCTCTCCCTCCAACTCACCGATGCAGGCACAAAGTTCGACCTTACCGTCGCCTCACTCCTGCCCGAGCTGCCTGCCGTAGTTTCTGCGGCATCCGCTCGACCGGGGAGACCTACGCCCACGCTCTTGCCGACCGCACGTCCGTGACAGGACGGTGAGCACGGACGGCCTGCCCGCAGATGTCGGTCGCGCGGCCGAGTGGGTCCGCTCGGCTCGGGGGAGGGCTTGTCAGTCGAAGAGAGGTCGGCTGATTCGGTCCAGGTGGGCGCTGAACTCCTGGCGCATGTACCTGGTCGGATTGTCCGTCCACTGAGGATCGTCGGCTAGCGCGGGGCCCGTTCCGGAGGCATGCTCGCGGTCCCAGTCGAGCAGGGCGCGGCTGAACTTTCTCGGCTTGGGCTTGGGCGTCGTCGGACGGGCGCTCGCTCCGGCCGAGGGTGATGCGGTCGGTGAGGGCCGCGCGTTGCAGGAGGAAGTCCCGCCGGCGACCAGGATCCGTTGTCCCGGTCGTCTGGTCGGCCAGGAGTATGGCCTGCAGGTTGTTGACCGCCTGCATGTGCATCTCGACGGGCTGGGCACGCTCGTACACGAGGGAATCCGGTGCCAGGAGAACGTCGGTGGAGGAAACGCCCTTCTGGATGTCGTCCAGGAGCTGGTTGGTCTCCAGCACGGCGCGCAGCCGGTCGCCGACCGCGTGCGCGTACTCGGCGTGCACGACCAAGACGTCGCGGGCCTGCTCGATGATGAACTCGCCCTTGCTGCGTGTGCTGTCGTCGCTGGCGTCGATCCACCGCGGGATGGAGTGCAGCAGCGACGCCAGCTTGATGTCCGGGGGCGCGGCCTGGACCAGGATGTCGAGGACGCTGTCGCCGAGCCGGGCGGACGCCGGGGCGAGCGGGATGGCCAGCAGCTCAGCCCCGTTGGGTGCATCCAACTGCTGCTCGACTGCGGTCGCATGCAGGGCGCTGGCGATCACCGCACCGACATGGTGGATGTACGTCTGGGCCTGGTCCTGGAGGTCCTGAAGCGGAGCCCAAGTGGTGGGGCGGTTGGCGAGGTGCCAGGAGACCAGTCCGGAGGCCCACATGCGGCACCCATCCCAGGCCGAGGGGAACCGTGCCTCCTTCATCTGCTGCAGCAGTTCGTCGACGTCGCCAGCATCCATAGCCGGACCGTACGTGCTCAGCCGGAGACGCGCTGATCAAACGGCGAAACTGGCCAGGGCAAGCCCTCGGCACAACCGGGGCGAGATACCGGATATGCCTTGTCAAGCGCCGCCTGGATCAGGGACGAGATTGATGAGGTGGCTCAGCCGGTCGACGAACGAGCTCACCACCCGTCACATGGCCCGTGATGCCCAGATATTCGGTGTCGGGCCCTCCACCGCCATGCAGAGCTCCATGCCCATACCGTCGCTCGTGCTCCGCTCGGCGTTGTAGTGTCAACGCCCGGCAGCAGCCTACGCATGCCTGCCGGATTCCCCGAACTTCCCTTACATCACCGCCAGTTGGACCGGCCGGTTCTGCGGCGCTCGCATGGGCTGCCGTGGTCGGCTCGGCGCGATGCGGCCGACGCCTGCTTGTGGTGGTCCCGGCTCAGGAGAGAGGACAGATGCTCAGGATCAGCCAGGTTTTCGGGCCGACGGTTCAGGGCGAAGGGAGCGCAGCTGGGCGGCACTGTCTGTTCGTGCGGACCTTCGACTGCAATCTGGGCTGCACCTGGTGTGACACGGCGTACACGTGGGCCGTGACGGAGGAGAAGGCGGCCAAGACCCGCAGCGGCAAGCGGTACGAGCACGATGACCCGGCGTACGGCCTGAAAGTGATGGAGCCGGCCGAGGTCATGGACCGGTTGCGGGCCCTGTGGGAAGTCGAAACGCGGCCGACGATCATCGTTGTTTCGGGCGGGGAGCCGATGATGCAGCAGCGGGGGCTGGTGCCCCTGTTGCAGCGGCTGAGTGGTTGCGGCAACGAAGTGCACATCGAGACGGCCGGCACGATCGCGCCGGTCGCCGAGTTCGACGCGTGCGTCACGCAGTACAACGTGTCGCCGAAACTGGCCAACTCCGGCAACCGACTGTCGAAGCGATACAAGCCGGCGGTGCTTGCCGCGCTCCGGGACACGGAGAAAGCGTGGTTCAAGTTCGTCGTCACACAGGACTACGAGACCGACCTGGAAGAGGTAGACCGCATCGTCGCGGACGTGCCCGTGCCGACGCAGCGCGTGATGGTGATGCCGGAAGGATCGGACCGCCGCACGAACATCGCCACAGCGCAGAAGACAGTCGACGCGGCCCTGGCCCGCGGATACGGACTGTCGTTCCGTACCCACGTCCTCCTGTGGAACGACGACCCCGACCGGTAGAGAGCACCAGACCTGGGCAGGGCCGAAGCTGTCCTCCCGATGCGGCCCGGGAACAGCGGCCGGTTGGCGTTGTGACCGTGACCGTTGATCAGGTAGACAGGCGTGCGATACGCGCATGAATCCAAAAGGGGAGGGCGTAGTGAGCACAGCCTGGGCGCTCGTCGGCGGCGTCGCCGCCTTGGGCATCGCTGCCCTCCTCCGGATAGTCGTCCGCACTCTCCGCCAACTTGCCCGGAAGGACATACGCCGCGATCTGATCGCGCTCGGCCCAGCGCAGAAAGCCGCCGGGCTACTGGCGAAGGCGGGCGCCGCGACGTTCGCGTTCGCAGCACCTGGCGCCGATGGCCGCGAGTTGATGTTCGGCTGGCTGTGGTGGCGCACGGAGCTCGATTCGGACGGGGAGATCCGCCGCGACATGGGGTGGGCACTGACGTACCGCCGGGCGGGTCGGGCGGCGGGCCTTCCTGTCAGCGTGAAGGCGCGGAGTTGAGTTCGTCGTTGCGCCCGCCAGGACGGGTCTGGCGGATCCCGTCGGCACCGACTCCTAGTCGGTGCTGGGCCGGGACCGGCCGCTACGCGCTGTCCCCAGTGATCTGGAGGGTGTCCAGGCTGAGGAAATGGTTCAGCTCGGGCACCGTGTCCCCGTCGTACTGCGGGGGAAGCTCGCACATCGGGTACACCGCCAGCAGTGGCGGCCCACCGCCGGTCTGCTCGTCCTCCTCCGCCACTGTCCAGCGCAGAGCCCTGACCGAGTGGTACCACCGGTCGCCGAAGTCGAACAGGTACGTCCCGCTGTGGCCGGGGGCAAGGAACCCGGCCACAGCAGCCCCGGCACCGGCCCCGCTTCCCTCGCCACCGTCCGAAAGGGAAGCGGCCGAACGCGTCCAGTCCCAGTAGCCCCAGGGCAGGTCGACGTCGATCCCGTCCACGCCGCCGCGCGACGGCCAGCTCTCGCGGTACAGCCGGTGCCCGGGAGAGAAGCTGAAGCAGGCCTTGTGCTGCTCGGTCCGGGCATACACGCGGTCGATCGCGGTGGCCAGGTCCATCCAGTTGTGGCGGCGCCCCAGGACCAGCGTGAAGGCCTCGTCCGGATCGTGATAGTCGCCGCTGACCATCACCACCAGCCCCCGGCCGGGGTCCGGTTCCTCGAACCGGTGGATAGCTGGCGCCCGTTCCGCCCGGCACAGCCGCTCGTCGGCCTCGACGAGCTGGCGCAAATTCCGCCCGGCGCGGGTGCGGTCGTGCTCGCGCGTCCGCGGCCCCGAGAGTTTCGGGTTGCCCGCGCGGGGAGCGGGCAGCCAGCTGAAGCCCGGGACGGCCTCCAGCTCGGCGGCCCGCTCCTCGGTAAGCCGGCCCTGACGACGGCGGCGTCGCTGCTCGTAGACCCACTCGCCCAGCGGCAGCGCGTCGACCATCTCCCCGCGCGGGGGCATCCGCCGATGCTCGGCCAGGTAGTCCTCCAGGGCGTCGAGCTGATCGGCCCACCGGTCCTGCCGGGCATTCCAGGACCAGCCCGGCAGCTCCTCCAGGGCCCGGACCTGTGCTGGGGTCAGCTGTTCGCGGCGTTGTCGGCACTTGTTGACCCACCTCCCCAGCGCCAGCCCCTGGTAGCGGCTGCGCTGAGGGACATCGGTGTCGCCGTGCTCTCCGGCCCAGGACCGCAGCAGGGCCAGACCCCGGGACCACTGCTCCGAGACGTCCACCGCCTCAGGCTCGCTGGTCACGCCCGGCCTCCCCCGGTGGCGGTAGTGCGCACCGGCCACCCCAACGCCTCAGCGACGGCCTCCACGCCCAAGGTCAACGTCAAGTAGGCGTCGGCTCCGCCCGACAGATCGCTGCCGACCTGCTCGAAGGCGTCCTCGAGGGAGTCGATCGCGAACCGGTCCACCGCATGCCAGGGCGAACGCCGCCCGGGCCGTTCCTGTGCCTGGGTGCCCAGGCACACCGCGTAGGCGACGACCGCGGGCCACAGCCGCGCCACGAAATAGTCGTCCGGGTCGTACGCGTCCTCGCCGTCCTCGAGCTCAGCGTCGAGTTCGGCGCCGATCAGGCTCCGCACCTGGCCGGTCAGCTGCGGATGGGCGCGGTCGACGGCCTCGACGACCGCGGCCAGCGAGGCACCCGGACCGAAACCTGCCAGCGCGGCCGGTCGGGCCGCCGGAGGCAAGGGGATCCACAGCCTGCCCGCATCCGCCCAGTGGTCGGCGGCCAGCCGCCGTCCGTCGTCTCCCCGCAGCCGGTCCAGGAAGGCTTGACCGCCGGCGCAGGCCAGCAAGGCGGCCACCGCCGTCCACCCGGCGGGGAGCGTGATGTCCTGGTGGAAGAGCCTGTCCAGGTCCGCCGCCAGCTGAAGGGGGTGCAGATCGACCAGGTCATTGCTGAAGGCGCACGCCGGGCAGACCTGCGGGCGGGCTGCTTCGGTAACGGTGAGCAGGTGGTCCGCCGGGTAGGGGTCGGCGCAGACCTCGCACGCCCGACGGTCGGAGAGCTTGGCGATGTGGGCGGCTCGGGCCGCGGCGAACGCGGCCGAGACCTGTTGGACGAGCTCGGCGGCCGGGGTGGAGCCCGGAAGGGTGAGGACCATCGCCTCTGGCTCAAGGCCCGTGATCCTGGGGGCGATGAACGTCCACTCGGCGTCCTGGGTGAGGTCGTTGTGCCCGGGGTCGTCGGGATCCTCGGGGATCGCCCCGGGCAGCGGACCGCGGTTTCGGGCCAGCAAGGACCGCACGGGACCGGGCCAGCCTGTCCACTGCCCGGACTCGGCCCACCCGTCGGCTTCGACAGGCCAGTGGGCCGCGCGGAAGGCCGTCAGCATCCGCTGCTGGAGGTGTTCGGTGAGGATCGGCCGGGCCTGCGGGCCACGGTGGCGGTCCGGGGCGAGGAGCAGCTCCAGCGCTGCGGTCCGGCCCGCCTGGTCCAGTACCGGCGGCAGCAGCTGCTGGCGGGCCGCCTCGGTGACACGGCGCAGGGCTTCTTGGTATCCGCACCCACAGGCCTGATTGAGGGCTCGGGCGAGTTTCTGCTGGTGGGAGAGTGAGGACTTCTTCTTGCGAGGTCGCGGCATGACCGGCTCCTGTACACAACACCAGCCGGACCGTCCCACCACGAGCCCAGCCGTGTGCACGGATGGTCAAGGAAATGCCTGATCCACGCTCGCCTCCCCGCGGCCGCGGGGTTCACTCCCTTTAGGCCGACGGTGGGACCGACCCCGAGCATGCACTGGCGACAGCACACTGCGGACATGATAGCGAGTCAACTCCGCTCTGGCACAAGGCGGATCTCTCCCACGCTTGGCAGGCGCCCGGGATTCTCGGCGGCCGACCGGCTGAGCCTACGTCTTCTGCGGGACCGGGCGGGCCGCCCACGACGCGCGCTGTGTACTTCTGCCCGTACCGGTGCTTCCCTCTCCACCCGATGGATCCTCCCCGTCCTCGAAACCCTGCCGACGGGATGCCCGAAGCCGCCCCTCGGCCCGCTCGAGAACTCGGTGCCCACCACTTCACCCAGGAGGCAGGTGCCCGCACGACCGAAGAACTCGCCGTCGTTGTCCACCTTGGCCTCGACGACGACCGAGTGCTGCGCATCATCGCCGACTCCGAACAACTCGGTCTGACCTGCGTCGCCTGGGTGGGCGCCGCGCCACTACGCTGGCCGCCAGGAATGGAAGGGGAAGGCGTGAAGCGGGCACGGGCCGTTGAACTGATCGAACACATGCTGTACCGGCTCGACGACAGCCAGGAGTGGCCGCTCAGCCTAGTACGGCAGATCTGGCTGTTCGGCAGCTTCGCGCGCGGCGCCAGTGCCCCACACGACGTCGATGTCGCCGTACGGATCGAGCGCGACGAGCGGATGAAGGAGATCATCCTCCACTCGCTGCTCACCGGACGCGGCAACCCCTACACCCCGCTGCGCCGCGCCCTGACGGGAACCTCTCGCGGCCTGCAGTTCCAGTTCGACGACTCCGTACGCAAACAACTTGAAGCAGAGGGCACCGTGATGCTGCCGCTGTGGCAGCGCGGCGACACCTTCGACCAGGCACTCGCAGTCCTGCACGGCATCGCCGAGGACCCCGACGCCGGCCGCGCCGAACGCCACGACATGATCGACGCGTTCACCGGGCTCGACCGCCACATCCCCCGCCCCGTACGCGCCGAACTGATCAAGTGGCAGCACAAGGACCTCATCACCATCTCAAAGGTGTCCCTCCCTGACGCGCCGGACACCTACCTGCTCGACGACCCGAACATGCAGTGGGCCTTCCGCCGTTGGACGCCGGACAGCCCGCTGCGGCGCGCGGCCCTCGCCGGTTTGTCCCACCTGCAACGCCTGGGTGCCGAGCTCGACGACATCGACCTGTCTGGCACGCGGCTGCTCACCCCACGACGTCTGCAAGGGCACACCGCAGCGAGCCGTTGTGGTGGATCAACTGGAAGTGGCAGGGCTACCACGGCATCCCCTACTGCGTCCCTGGCGGCAAGGCGTGGCTCGAGGTGGTCGGGCCGACCCGCACTCGCCCGCTGACCGCCCTGATGATCCAACCAAGGTCAAGTGCCGGGGACATCCAGGGCTGAGCACGCTGGCAACCACACGTATGTGACGGCGACGACGGGGACACTCGTTGTGACTCGTCGACAGGGGTCGGAAGCGCCCTCGGTCGCCTCGCCGTCACCTGGCGCGGAGGAGCGCTCCACGTCGTTTCTGTGTGCAGACCAACTCACGTTTCTCAGTCTGAAGGGGGCTTGGACGGAGTCGGGTGCGGGGCTTCGTGCCAGGGGGAGGTTCGAGAGTTCAGAGCAGGTGATGAACCGGGCGCGGCTTGAGTCCGAGCTGTCGCATGATCTTGGCCTGGGCGACCTCGGCTTTCACCTCCTTCAGCTTCCGGCGCTCCCCGGTCAGGACGCTCCAGGTGTTGAACAGCGCGCGCAGCATGGCGGTCCAACTCTCCTGGCCGGCCTGCATGTACTGGGCGGGGAAGGTGCCGTGCGGAATCGCGGACTCCTGCTCGTAGACGTTCCAGCCCAGAGCTTGTACGAGCTGGAAATGCTCACCTTCGAGTGCGGCCCAGAACGCCACCCATGTGCCTTCTCCGCCTTCGGTGGGGCCCCAGTGTGCGGCAACCACTGGGGCGTTGCTCCTGGTGCGGGCGATGGGCCGAGACCAGGTTACGTACCCTGATTCGGAGGGCAGTTGATCGGGGCTCAGGTTACGGCGTGCGAAGAAGTCGGTTCGGGCGCTCTCGCTCCGGTCCGGCGAGAGATGGAACAGGTCCGCTTGGGTCAGCCGTTCGGCCTCTGTGGCCGCGAGGTGAGCGGCCTTCTTCTCAAGGGACTCCAGGAGTTCGGTATCGGCAGAGTGCTGAAATGCCCGGTTCCCCCCTACGGCCATGATGTCCCGCCAGTTCTCGGTGGCGTTGGTGATGAGGAATTCATAGGAAGTCATCCAAGTTTCTCGGCACCACTTCGGTGAGGTGACGTCACGCAGGATGGTCCGGTTTGGGCTGACGGAAATGAGCTGATCCATGCCCTGAGCCTAGTTGTTGGACTTCCGGAAGGCGACGGCACTGACCATTTCAACCGGCGCGGAGAGGACGCGGCTACGCCGTCCTCGGACGGAGCGCAGGCCGATGGCGGCGGGGAATCGGAGCGCCGCCGGGTGAGACCGTGGCCGACGGCATTGCGGTCGGCTCTGATGTGGTCGCTCCGGGGCTGCCCTGCGTTTGCGCGGTGGTGCCACAAGTGACCCGGGCGTTGGCGCAGTAAGGCCCGGAGAATATATCTGACTCTCTCCAGGGGGTGGGGGGGGGGGGGGGGCGGGGGGGCCCGCCCCCCCCCCCCCCCCCCCCCCCCCCCCACCCCCTGGAAGACCGGCTACCCTACGCGGTCCTGGCCAACTGAGGCTCTTGGGGATGCACAGTTGGCAGAGTGCTGTGCCACTGGTACTGGGCGCTCCGGCAGCCGTACGGCCGAGGCGGCGGCCGTTGGTGCGGGTGCCGAGTCGGCCGTTCTGGCCAGTGTTGGCGGAACTGTCAATTCAGCCATCGCATGCCGATCTCTGCGAGGTCCCTGATACGTTCCGCAGCGAGTCTGCCATTTTTATGCTCGGTTCGCTGGCGGCTGATCCAGCCGCCGAGGCGCAGTTCTTCCGGGAGGTCGGTGACGTACTTCGAGGGGATCTCCAGATGGTGATGGGTGCGATAGAACTCCTTGGCGGCGGCGTAGTTGTCCCGCCATGTGGCCTCCTTGACATCCCAGATCATGCCGAGCGCGTCAAGTTCTGAAATCCGTTCTTCTGTCAGTTTTCCGCGAATTCGACGATCCCGTACTTTTGATATCCAGGCCCCCAGTCTGAATTCCTCACCGTCGAGGCCGGTCATTGTGCGCTTAGCTGGCACGTTCAGGTTGCCGAATTCTGCGTGATACAGGCGCGCGACGGCGACAGCTTGCTGCCACGCTCGCTCGAAAGGTCGTATCAGCTTCACGCCCAGGCCTTCGAGTGCGGCAGTGCGTTCGGCGCTGAGTGTGCCGGCTTCGATTTCGGCGTGCTGGCGATAGAGCCATGCGCCGAGGTCGACCTCGCCGTCGGGTAGTTGCTCGATGTGCCGGGTCGGCAGATCGAGGTTGCCGTGACGGGCGTAGTAGGCCCGTGCCGCTTCGAAATTGCGGCGCCACGTGTCCTCGTAGGGCTTCCAGATCATTCCCAGTGCGTCGAGTTCGGCGATCCTCTCCGGGGGCGTCTTCTTGTACTCATCACGCCTGACTTGCAGCCACAGTCCCAGAGCGAAGCCTTCGGAGCCGTCCTGAGTCTCTTCGACATGGTCGCGCGGGACCCGAAGATGACCGTGCTGTTGGTGGTAGGCGCGGGCCGCTTCAATGCCCCGCTTCCAGTTTTCTGCGAACACCGCCCACACCATGCCCAGCTCGTCCAGCGCCTCACGCTGCTGAGCGGACACCTTCTCCTGCCGGCCTCGGAGGTTGTTGATCCATGCGCCGAGGCGAATCGGGTCGGGGCCAGAGGTGACGTAATTGCGGGGGACGCGCAAGTCTCCGTGCTCGGCACGGTACTTGGCCGCAGCTTCAAGGCGCCGCGTGAAGTACTCGTCGAGGGCGTCCCAGACCATGCCGATCTCTTCGAGCTGGGCATGCCGGGCCGGCGACAGTCTGCCGGTGCTGTGGAGCTGGCGGACCCACTGGATCCACTGTCCCAGGGCAAGCCCGGAGTCGGTGACGAAGTCCCTGCGGACCAGCAGGTCGCCGTGCTCGGCGGCGTAGGCGACGGCGGCCCCGACGTGTTCTTCCCACGAGGCGGTGGTGGAGCGGACCGCCTTTACCGTGATCGCCTGAGCGAATCGGTGGGGCACTGGTATGCCGTGGACCTGGAGCCACTCCGGCAGATCCGCGAGGGGATCCCGGGAGGGCTGGTACCCCCCGCCCAGCTCGCGGCGCCTGGCCTCCAGCTCCGCACCGAGAGCTTCGTCGTGCGCGGCCAGCGCGCTCACCACCTGCCAGACAGGACCGTAGGCGGAGTCCTGCAGAGCGCTGACGGGGTCCTGGCCGGGTTCCATCAGGACCGGGACGAAGATGTACGCGGTCTTGTCGGTCCTGCCGCCCAGACGCAGTGCCCGGCCGACGGCCTGAACGGTGTCGATCGTGGATTTGCGGGCGTCGATGAAGGCCACGCCGTCAACGGCCGGCGCGTCATAACCTTCCGAGAGGACCCGCGCGTTGGAGATGACCACCCGGTCCAGGCTCTTGTCCGCCAGCTTTCCGAGCTCCGCGCGCCGTTGGGCGCGGGTCTGGGAACCGCGGACGTAGCCCGTCGTCAACGTGTCCGCCGGCCCGAGCAACGCGTCTGCCCGGGGCAGTGTCTGGGCGAACCAGCGCGCGTCGGCCACCAGACGGTGATAGGTGATCATGCGCTGGACGTTGAACTCGCGCGCTGCCCGCAGAATCGCGACCTGGCGGGCCAGCATGGGCGCGGATATCGCGGATCGCCCGAGCTGCAGGAAGGTGCTGCCGTCGCGTTCGGTGGCAAGGCGGTGCATCTCCTCGTCCGTGACAACGGAGACGATGACCCGGTAGTCGGCCAGGAGTCTGCGCTCCCGGGCCGTCGCGAAGCTCAGCCGGTGTCCGACGCGGCCGAAGACCCGTTCGTCGTCCATGCTGACGACCTCGGACAGATCGCCGTCGCGCACGCTGACCAGACGCGGTGTCGCCGTCATGTAGAGGCGCTTGAATGCGGGCACCAGCTCGTCGTCGTGCATGGCCGACCACTGCCGGTCCCTGATTCCGGCCGAACGGTGAGCCTCGTCGACCACGATCAGCTTCCACGGCTGCACACCCCGGTACTGGTGTGCAGCGACCAGAGTCGGCAGGCTCTGATAGGTGATGGCCACGGTGCTGCGTCCCCGCCTCGTGCGCAGCAGTTCGGCCAGCTCACCGGGGTCGGAGGTGACCTCGATCTGAAGGGCGCGCAAGTCGTCGGTCGTGTCGCGGTCGGCGACCTCTCTGTCACCGCACACCGCGATGATGTGGCCCAGCGCCTCACGCCCGAGCGCCTCCAGCCAGGCTGCGAGCGTCTGGGCGATCAGATCGAGCGTGGGCACCACGATCAGCACCGGCTCGGACGGCGACACCGCCTTTGCGACTTCGGCTCCGACCCGGGTCTTTCCGGTGCCGCACGCCATGACGTTGGTGACGCGCCTCGCCGAGAAGAGTTCTTTCCTGAGGTCTTCCAGCGCCTCGTGCTGGTGATCCCACAGGGGTGATGCTGTCACGGCCACGTTCGCTGTCTCTGCTCTCGATGTCGTAGGGGCAGGCGCCCTGTCGGCGCCGTCCGTCGTGTTGTGGCAGGCCCAGACCTACGGCCGGGTGAAGCCGGGTTGAGGGGGTGCTCCCGCCGCAGAGGAGCCGCATGTGCCGTCGGTCCGCTTCCGCAGCGTACGGGGATCCGGTTTCCCCACCCGGAACAGGACGTGTTCCTCCGGTGGGAGTGGGCGTTCCGGGCACACCGGTAGGTGTTGCCCGGAACCGGTCAGCGTGTCAGGGGTCGGCTGGCGTCATGCCGTCCGTGCTGGGCGGCGACCGTCGGGCTCAGGTGTAGGAGCGGATGAGGGTGGTGTCGACCGCTTCGAGGTCGAGCTCCCAGGTGATGCCGTAGTGGTCGCTGGCCGGGCCCGGGTCCACTCGCTTGTACGACCGCAGCGCCGGACGCAGGGCAGGGGTGACGTGAGCCTGGTCGACGCGCAGCAATCCGGCCTTTCCGGTCGCCTGCCAGTCCTTGAAGTGACCGCCCACGTCGGTGAACTCGCCGTCCCGGAACCTCTTGCCCACGATGCGGTTGCCGCGCCAGGGCTCGTCCTCACTGTCGCGCGGCAGGCACCGGGAGGTGCGGTTGTACGGCTGGACGGCCTCCCAGTCGATCTCCGGGTCGTGCAGCGGGCAGTGGTTGATGTCGCCGGCCACGATGCCGATCCCGCCGTACCGGTAGGCCCGTGCAATCAGCAACTGGGCCTCCGTCGCGGCGACTTCGGCGGAGTACGGGGTCAGGTGCGTGCTGATCGCGACCAGCGGGGCCGGGAGCTGCCGCTCCAGGCCCAGGGGATTGAAGCGGGGCGCGCAGTAGCCGTGGTGCATGTCGGTGGCGGAGTACTTGGTCTCCGTCTCCAGCTTTTCCAGGACCGCGGGATCCCAGGCGACCGCGGTGTTCAGGTTCCGGGACGGCGCGACGGCCAGGCTCATGCCGAGCGCCTGCTCAGCGGCCTCGGCCTTGTCGGTGTCGGCCAGCCAGTCGACCTCCTGAAGCAGGAGCAGGTGCGGGGCGACGCCGCGGATGACCTCGATCAGGCTCTCCCAGCGTCCGTCCCGGTCTGCTCCGTACTGGGCATTCTGGCTCATGACAGTCAGCATGGTTCTCCTCGTTGGGGGTCGGGGCCGTACAGGAATGTGAGTCAAGGAGCGACGCAGGTCGTACTCGTGAGCCGGCCCGTCGTGAGGCGGGCAGGCCCTAGTGGCATCGGGGAGGCGCACGCGGGCAACGGGCGCTGACCGGTGGTGGGCGACGCCTTGTGGTCATGGGGCTCACTGCTTGGCCGGTCCGGTCACAGGGAGGCGGACGCCGAGATCGGTGAGCTGCCGGACGTAGTCGGCAGGCAGGCTGCCGGCGCGGGCCTTTTGTCTCTGTTTGGAGACCCATCGGCCGAGATGGATGCTCTCGGGCGGCGGCGTGACGTAGCTCTGCGTGGGATTGGCGTGCCCGTGGGCGGCTTTGAAGGCCTGCAGCGCCGTGATGTGCAGCTGGTAGCGGTGCGCGTCGGCGTTCCAGATGAAGCCGATCGCCTCCAGGTCCCGGAGCGCCTCCGGTGCGAGGGTGCCTTTCCGTTTGCTTCTGCGGACCGATGCCACCTGTCTGCCCAGGCGGCGGGGGTCAGGGCCGGGGGTGCGGTATTCCTGTGGGATGTCGAGGTCGCCGTGCGCACGCTGGTAGACGTCCAGGTCGGCAAGGAACCGGGACCAGATTTCCTCCCGCCGGTTCTCCCACACCATGCCGAGCGCGTTCAACGCCTTCACGTGGTCGGCGTCAAGGAGGCCTTCGGCGTGCCGGTCACGCAGTCGGCGTGCGGCATTGAACAGGTCGAGGGGATGGGCGCCGGGCGTGACGTAGCCGGCCGGAATGGATAAATGCCCGTGGGCCTTCTTGAAGGCGCGCAGTTCATCGAGGACCCGATGCCGCTGGTGCTCCAGGGCGTCCCAGACGACTCCGAGCTCTTCGAGCGCGGCCCGCCGCGCAGGGGTCTGCGTTCCGTCCTTGTAGCGGGTGCGTTCGTAGTTCATCCGCTGCCCGAGAGGGAAACCACCCGCTGTGACGTGCACGGCGGGCACGAGGAGGTCGCCGTGCTCGGCCTTGTAGGCGGCGCAGGCGCCGAGGAATTCCTCCCACGTCTCGGTGCTGGACCGCACGGCCCGAACGGTGATGGCGTCGGCGAATCCGGGCGGGACGGGTACGCCCGTGATGTGCAGCCACTCGGGAAGCTGGTTTCGGGTGGGCAGGGGCCGGCCGTTGAGGGAGCCGAGCCTGCGGCGCAGGCCGGCCAGGTGCGCGGCGAATTCATCGTCGTGGGCGGACAACGCGCGAAGGACCTGCCACACCGCGGCGTAGGCGGAGGAGTCGAGGGCTGCCTCCGGGGTTTCCCCGGGCCCGAGGTGGACCGGGACGAAGATGTAGGCGGTCTTGGGCCCCTGGTGACTGCCTCGTCGCAGCGCCCTGCCGACAGCCTGAACAGTATCGATCGCCGAGTGGCGGGGGTCGATGAAGGCCACCGAGTCAACCGCGGGGGCATCGACGCCCTCGCCCAGGACACGGACGTTGCTGACCAGCGTGAACACGTCGTCGTCGGCGCGCAGCAGGTCGAGAATGCGGCGGCGCTGGGCCAGGGGCTGGCCGCCGTGTACATGGTCAGCCCGTATCCGCGCCGGACGGTCGCCGTCGTCAAGGAGGCCCGCGGTGAGGGGCAGAGTGGTCGCGAACCAGCGGGCGTCGGCCACGCTGTTGTGGAAAGTCAGCATCTTGCGGATGCCGTGTTCACGCGCGGCCCGCAGCACCGCGATCTGGGTGGCGAGCATAGACGGCGACAGTGCGGAGTCACCGACCTGGAGGAACTCCGGGCGGGAGCGGATGGTGGATGCGGCGGCACGGATCTGCTGGTCGGTGACGACGGATACCACCGTCTGGTAATCGGCCAGCAGCCCGAGTTCACGGCCGCGTGAGAAGGACAGCTTGAACGGTGCGTTTCCGTAGACCTTCGTATCGTCCATGCTGATGATGCGGTCGCCGCCCGCCGCCACGATCTTCCGGGTCGCGGTCAGATACAGGCGGCGGCGCGCGGCTATGCGGGTGTTGTCGTGAAACGCCGTCCACTGCCCGTCCGCCAGCCCTGCCGTGCGGTGCGCCTCGTCAGCGATGGCCAGGTCGAAGGGCGGGAGCCCGTGGTCCCGGTGCGCGGCGGTGATCACTCCGAGGCTCTGGTAGGTGCAGGCCACGGTGGCCCGGCCCCCTGAGGCTATGAGGCGGGCGAGTTCGGCCGGGGCGGAGGTGACGACTGCACGCTCGGCATCCAGTTCAGGCCGGTGGTCGGCGACAACCGCCGGGTCGGAGCAGACCGCAGTGATCCGGCCCAGCACGTCGTCACCGAACACCCTGCGCCACTCGCGCAGGGTCTGAGCGAGCAGTTCCAGGAGCGGGGCGACGAACAGCACCCGCCCGGTGGCGGGGTCAACGACCAGGCGGGCCACTTCGCCCGCAGTCCGGGTCTTCCCGGTTCCGCAGGCCATCGGCAAGGTGACGCGCTCGCTGGTGGTCAGTTCGCCCACCGTCGCGGCCACCGCTTCTCTTTGGTGGGGCCATAGTTCAGGGACAGGGGATATCAGCAACAGGGTTCCTCGCAGGTGCTGCCGGTCCAGGACCGGATGCCGCCGAGGCGGCGTACGGCAATAGGGGCGCCGGCTATCGGCCGGTGATCGTCGCGTGGTCCTGACGTATCCGGGCGGTGACCGGGTGCTGCGGCCCCAGGGCCCGCACGCTCACGTCCACGACGTCGTCAGCTGCGGCCGACGCCTCGAGCCGTTTCCCAGCGGCGTGAAGGATCAAGGCAAGATCGCACCGGGCCTGCAGCGCGTACGGATGACCGGCGCCCTGATGACGCTCCCGCATCACGATCAAGCCGTCGGCGGCCTGCTCCGCCTCGTCCCACCGGCCCAGCGCGCGCAGGGTGGCCATCAGCAGATGCTGCGCAGACCAGGTGACCGGGTGAGACCGGCCCAGGGCACGCGCGATCACCTCGCGGGTCTCGCGAATCCACGGTTCAGACTCCGCCGGCGCGGTGTGCGCGAGGACCCGCCCCAGGGAGAGAAGGGCCAAGAGCGTTGCTTCGTGCCGCTGCCCGAGCGCCGACTCGCCTCGCCGGACGGCATCTCTCGCCAGAGCCTCGGCCTCGATGAACCGCTCCTGCTCGCAGACGGCCGCCGCAAGGTGGCCGAGCGCGTCGACTGCGCGTTCTCCCTCAGGCTCGTGTATGCAAGCGAGCAGAATCCGCCGCAGTTGCTGCTCCGCGTCGTGGAAACGGCCCAGCCCGTGCAGCGCGAGGGCCCGGCCGCGCAGGGCCTCCAGGAACAGGTGACTGTCCTGCGGGAGGTCGCCGAGCAGCTGGTGGTAGAGGACTTCGGCTTCGTAGAACTGCCCGTCTCGGTAGGCGCGTTCGGCCTGGGGAAGAGCGTCGTCGGGCGCTGTTGCTGTTGCCATCGGGAGGTGTTCTCTTTCGCGAGCTGTGTATCAGGTGGTTGGTGTGCAGGCACCGGCTCTGCCGCCGGCCGGGACGGGGGCAGAGCCGGTGCCCGGCAGGAGGTTCCGCGCGGTGTGGGCGATCTGCGCACGAGCCTGCTGATGGGTTTCGGCCGGGACGAGGAGGTAGGACAGCGTCATCCGGACGACGGCCTCGACGGCCCGCAGCTGGTCGGGACGGGCGGGTTGGCCGCCGGGCACGGCGGCGTCCGTCAGACGGCGACAGAGGTCAGCCAGGGCACCGGCCAGTCCTCGGCCACCACTTGTGGCCGCTGTCCCGTAGCCATGGCCGGTGAGGACATCGTGGAACAAGGGATGGGAACGGCTCGATGCGAACGCGAGAACCCAGCTCATTGCTGCGGCGAGGCAGTCGCCGTGGTCCGCGCCCTTCCCGCGGGCCTGACGCCACCGCCGGCCCGCTCCATCCAGCATCCGGTTGGTCTCACGCTCCAGCAGGGCCCGGGTGATGCCGTCCCGGTCACCGAACTCGTTGTAGAGGGTCTGCCGTGACACGCCTGCGGCGGCCGCTATCTGCCACATCGCGGTCCGCCGCCACGTCCCGTCCGTGTGCATGCCGAGCGCGACGTTCAGCACGGATTCCCGGACGCTCGGCCGGACCCCCGCCGGTCGCTGACGGGTCGGCGCGCTGCCGCCGCTCATGCGGCCGCGCGGTCGACGTGGGCGAACCGCAGGAAGGCGAGCGCCTTGTCGTCGTGGACTTTGTAGCGCGGCCAACGCCGACCGTCGGGATCGTCCGCCTCCGCGTCCTGAATCGCGCGGACGACCTTTTCGGGGCTGCCGGTGAGGCAGGCTCTGGTCAGGTCGTCCCAGGTGGAGTACAGCCCGTACTCCTCCACGCCGGCGCTCACCCCGTCCGTCATCACGAGGATGTCGGCGATGCTGGCGGTCGGCCAGGAGCGCACCACCGCGTGGCGGGCGGCTTCCGGGACGGCTTCGGCGACCCAGTAGCCGCCCGGTGCACCGTTGTTGAGGTGACGGAGCTGATGGGCGCGGAGTTTCTGGAGCAGGGCCCGGTGTTCCGGCGCCGCGAAGCTGCGGCCGGCCAGAAGCCACCTCCGGTATTCCTCGTACGCCGGGTGCCCGGAGACCAGTTGCGCGAGGCGGTCGTCGCGTACGGGGTCGAGCTCCCCGCGGACGGTGCGCGCGATCACGGGAGTGTCCGCCAGAACGAGCGCGTCGGTCGTCTCGCCGGCGTGCCGCACGATCGAGACGGTGGCAGCCGGGGATGATCCGGCGACCAGGCCGTGCTCGCGGACGATCGCCAAGATGGCCTGTTCGAGCACGTGCCGCAGGTCGGCGTCCGGGTCGGCGGCCAGGACCGAGGCCACCTGGTTGCCGAGGACCTCTGCGTACCAGCCGCCGCGGGGTTCCTCGTCCGAGACGGTCGAGACGCCGTCCAGGACGATGACCGCTCCCGGGGCCTGCACGATGCGGTCCTCGCTGGGGCGGCCGCCGCCGGAGAGTTCCCCGGTGGTCAAGGAGAAGCCGGTATGGAGCATTTGGTGATCGTCTTTCTGTGGAAGGAGACAGGGGAGGAAGGGACGGGCGAGCGGGGGAGATGGGGTGGTCAGCCCACGGTGATCTCGTGGTGGATGTTGCGGATCTTGATGGTGTGGTGCGCCTGCGCCCCCTGGGCGCGCACGCTCGTGGTGAGGGTCTGCTCGGCCATGACCGCCGCTTCGTCCCCGCGGCCGGTGCGGTGCAGCAGGAGGGCGAACTGGGCGCGGAGCAGGAGGGTGTGGGGGTGCTCCGGCCCCCGCGTGGCCTCGCGGATGGCGAGCAGGTCCTCAGCCAGGACGGTCGCTTCCTCGAGGCGCTGCTGGTCGCACAGGAACTCGACCAGCAGGTGCCGGGCGGCCTGGGTGTCCGGATGGTTGAGGCCGTGGACGGCGTCCAGCGTCTCGACCAGGGGCCGTAGCAGCGACTCGGCGTCGGGCTCGCCGGTCGAGGCGAGCACCCACGCCAGCGCCAGACGTGCTCCCAGGGCCGTTTCGTGCACCTCGGGGAGCGCGCGCTCGGCGCGGCGGACGGCTTCCCGGGCCAGGGCCTCTGCCTCCACCCACCGGTGCTGCTCGCCGACGGCCTCGGACAGCCGGGCCAGCGAATCGACCACGGAGGCCGCGTCGCGGCCCGCGAGTTTTTCCCGGCCCGCCAGGGCACGCCGCAGCTGTGCCTCGGCCTGCGCCCAGTGCCCCAGCCCGTAGGCGACGAGGGCGTGATCACGCACGATCTGCAGGTGCCACAGGTCACCCACGCAAGGGCCAATCTCCACCCCGGCAAGTACTGCAATGTACAGCTCGTCGGCCCGCTCGAACGCGCCCTCGTCGACGGCGAGTTCGGCAGCCTGCAGCAGACTGTCGATTGATTCCACGTCAGCTGCACCCACTTCAGCCCCAGCAAGGCCACCACTCTCGTGGGAACGGGCGGAGTCCTGTGCGGCGCCACCGAGGGGGATCCGGGCAAGAGGTTGGCCCCAGGTGATCGTCTTGTTCTGGTTGTCGGCACGAACGTTCACCACGTGCACGGCATCGATGGCCAGCGGGGCGTGACCGGGCTCCACGCGCCGCAGCTTGCGCTGGACCTGGTCTGAGTCGGCCTCCCCGGTGGCGTACGCGTGGGTGAGATGCAGCACGCCAGTGTCGAAGGCGCCCGCGTCCGGCCCGAAGACCTCCTCGACCCCCGCGCGCACCCGTCGGCCGACCTCAACCAGCGGCCCGGCTGCGCTCAGGTCGTAGATGGTTCCGGTGCGATAGCTCAGGCAGCTGCCCACCATGACGGTGACCGGCTCCATGTCCCTCAGCCGCCTCGTCAGTCCGGACACCAGTTCCTCCCGCTGCGCGGTGGAAAGACTGCCGGCACTGTGTCCCACGATCTGCGCCAGGGTGATGTGGAGCCACTGGTCCTCGACGTAGGCGAGCGGGAAGTCCGCGAGGGCGGCGCGCTGCGCGGCGATGAGCCGGGCGAGCCGCGGATTGCGCTCAAGATCAACCAGTGCGTAGACGTGGAGCAGCTCAAGGCCGTCAGGCCACTGTTCACTGCCGTGCATAAAAGTCATCGCTTGCACAGAAGTTCCTTTCCGAGAGTAGGAGCGACTTGTTGTCGTACGGCCGGTGTCCGTGCGTACGACGGCGGGCACCGGCCCGTGGACGCCGGCTGGCTCAGGCGGCCTTGCCCAGATGCAATTCGTGGGCGCGCGTGAACGTGCAGGTGTTGCGCTGGGCGGGTGTGGTCAGGCTGGTGCGGGTTCGGCGGGGCGGTGTGCGGTGAGCAGATGGGCTTGGCTGGTTTCCCGGAATCGGCCGCTGGGCTCCCAGGCGGCCAGCAGCGCGCGAAGGTCGCGTTCGTAGGCGTCGCGCTGCTCGGCGAGGACAGCTGGTGAGGAGTAGATCTGGGAGAACTGCCAGGTCACGAGGTCGTCGAGGGAGACGTCGATCTGGTAGTCGGCGATGGTATGGACGAGGTCGGAAAAGGCGGAGGCCCGCAGAATGTCCTCGTGCCGTCCGTCCTGGAACCTGAGGCGCTGGCCACCGGTCGGTCCGGCGTGTCGGCGCTGGCCCAGGTAGCGTGCGCGCACCCGGTGGACCGGCGCGTCCCAGCTCGGTTTGGGATGCCCGTGCCAGCGGTGCGAGAGCAGGGCCACGCAGCCGCCGGGCCGGACGATGCTGTCGAGGTTGTGCAGGGTGACTTCGCGGTTCACCCAGTGGAAGGCATCCCCGAGGGTCACCACGGCGAAGCCGTCTCCCACACCGTCCGGGAGCCGCTCGGCGGTGCCCTGCCGCCAGTCGATCCCGGTGACGTTCTGGAGGTCGGCCTGCCGCCGGGCCTCGTCCAGCATTTCCAGCGAGGGGTCGACCGCCGTGACCGCAATGCCCCGCCGAGCCAGGTCGAGGGCGACCACACCGGTCCCGGTAGCAAGGTCCAGGACGCGACCGCCACTCGCGAGGCGGGCGACGGCATTCAGAAGCTGCGCTGGGTAGCCGGGCCTGACGTGGTAGAAGGCGGCGGCGCTGTCGAAGATCCGGTCCGTGTTGGTGTACGTCTCCACAGGAACGTGCTCCTTTCGGGTTTCAGACGGCTTGATCGAAGGCCAAGGCGCGGCACACCTCAGCGAGACGGGTCAGGTCGAGGTCGGCTATGCGTTTGTCGGCGAAGCGGACGTTGTCGCGGTCAGCGGCGAGCTTGTCGGTCAGCGACGGCGGACCCGGTGCACGTGGGACGGCCGGGCGTCTGCCGCTGGAGGGCCGGGTACTGCTCGTCGCCCCGTGTTGGCGCACATGCGACATGAAAGTCGTCGCTTGCACAGAAGTTCCTTTCCGAGAGTAGGAGCGACTTGTTGTCGTACGGCCGGTGTCCGTGCGTACGACGGCGGGCACCGGCCCGTGGACGCCGGCTGGCTCAGGCGGCCTCGCTCAGATGCAATTCGTGGGCGCGCGTGAACGTGTAGGTGTTGCGCTGGGCGTCCTGGCGCTCCCACACCAGCCACACGCTCGACACCGTGGCGCGGGTGCGGACCGCGGGCCGGATGGTCTTGCCGATCGCGGAAGCGAACTGGTCGGAGCGGGCAGCGAGTTCCGGCGTGCTGCTGTCCTGCGTGCCATAGCCGCAGGACATGTGCGGCCAGAAGTGCTCCTCTTCCGGCGGCAGGGACAGGCCCGCGCAGATCAGACCCGCACGGACGGCACGGTTGAGCGCGGCCGGACCCGTCTCGGGCCAGATCTCGACGATCCCGGCCGACCCCGACGCGCGGGCCGGCCCGATCTCGATCTCGAAGGCCTCCAGGGCGTTGAGCTCACGCTGAACAGCCACAGCCGCGCGGTCAAGCAGTTCGCTGTCCACTCGGACGCCGTCGCTGGTGAAGGGCTCCACTTTCTGGACCGTCATGTGCACGTCCTCGTCCGCGATCGGCGTGATCACGTCCGGGTACTGCTCGACAACCTCCCGCAGCCGACCGAAGTAGTCCATCACCTGCCGGTCGCGCTGAGGCAGCCACAGCACATGCGGCTTGATCCAGTCCTCCTCCGGGCCCGCCTCGCGGCCCCACAGCCGCTTCGGTCCCATGAAGTTCCTCATCGCTCCTCCTAGCTGGTTCGGATCTTGCTGGGCTCGACGTCGATGTAGACGGGGAGGTGGTCGGACGCCTCCTCGGCGGTCGGGCTCCGGTGGGCCTGGTAGGCCGTCAGCGCTGGGGCGACAGGCCTGGTGGCCAGGATGAGATCGATCCTCCGTGCTCCCCAGGGATCGGGGTCGCCTTTGCCGTCTTCCCAATGTCCAACGGTCGGCTGCCACGGCACCCCCAGGTGGGCCGCAGCGTCGACCATGTATCCGTCGCGCAGGAGCGCCTGGGTCGCGCGTTCGGGTACGTTGCGCCTCCACCAGCGGCCGATCGAGCGGGGGGCGACCTGGAATTCGAGATCGTCGTGGCGCTGACGGAGGTAGACGTTGTGGTCGTAGTAGCGGCGCAGACCGAACCAGCCTCTGACTCTGGCCGCGGACAGTGAGTTGAAGTCCCCCAGGACGAAGCCGGGTTGGACGCCGCCGGTCTGCCGGAAGATGCCCTTCAAGCGCAATGCCTCTTCGGCACGCCATCGGGGGCGGAATGGGTCGCCGTGGTAGCTGGCGACGAGCACCGGCTCCTCGGCGCCGATATCGAAGCGGGCCGTCGTGCAGCCGTGCCAGAAGTCGGGTGCGCCGAAAGGCCGGTAGGAGTCGCCGACGAGTTGGACCGTTTCAGGGTTCCACAGGATCGCTGTGAACCAGGGCCGGTGCCAGTTCGCGGCCATGGCGGTACCGTGCGGGTACCCGGAGGTCGCGCCCACCTGTGCTGTCAGGCCGCACTGCTGGGCGAGATCCTGGATGAGCTCGGCGGCATAGTCCTCCCAGTACTCCCGACTCGTGGACCGCTCGTTGACGACGACTTCCTGCAGGGTCAGGATGTCGGGGCCTATCTCGCAGATGGCATCGACCCGGGCGCCCCAGGAACTGGTGGTGCGAGTCAGGGGGGTGAGTTTGTAGGCGTTGAGGTTGGCGAGACGCCTTGCGGACATGGTCCCCTCCTGGGCTGTGAGTTTGACGGTGCGGGTTGGCGGCATGGCATCCGACCGTCACTGGTGCGGTCGTGGGCGGCCTCGTGCGGGTCAGCCCGAGGAGCCGGCGTCCAGGCAAGCTCGGACCCGAGCGGCGTCGCGCGGGCTGATCGGCTCGTACAGGGCCAGGGCACGGAGGTAGTGGTCGCGCGCGGGTCCGGTCCTGCCCTGCAGGGTGAGGGCATCACCGAGCATCTCGGTGCTTCGGGCCGTCCAGCGGTCCGAGCCGTGGTCGGCGAACTCCTTGCTGGCGTGGCGCAGACACCGCTCGGCTTCGGCGAAGTCTCCGGACTGCGCGCGGGAGGCGCCGAGCCAGGCCAGTGCCCGGGCAGCGTTGAACCAGTGTTCCGCAACGAGCGCGCGGAACGCGGCGCGGAAGATGTCGGTGGCGCGGGCATAGTCCTGGGAGTCGAAGGCAACCCGGCCGCGGCAGATGTCGGTGAGCGCCACGCCGCGCTCGTAGCCGAGGGCGGCTCGAATGGCGCGCGCCTGCTGGAGAAAGCGTTCGGCCTCGGCGAGCCGGCCCGAGTCCAGGTGGACGTTGCCGATTTCGTGGAGGGCCTGCGACGCGGTGCGCTGGTCGTCGTCCGCGACGGCCAGGTGATGCACCTGCTCGAACACTTCGAGGGCGCGATCGAGTTGGCGGTCCGACCTGAGCCCCACGCCCCATGTGTTGAGCAGGATCCGTTGTGCAAGGCGGTGTCCGCAGCGCTGTGCGGCGTCGAAGCCGAGCTCGTGGGCCTCGAACCAGGCGTTGTAGTCGTGCACCCGGTGAAACCAGGGCCACATCGCGTGCACCAGCTGCCACGTCGTGGCGTAGAGACCCTTTCGGTGGGCGACGCGGACAGCCTCCATCAGGTTCGCGTGCTGCGCCTGGAGCCAGGCGAGCGCCGTCGTCTCGTCGAGCAGGGGCGCGGCCACGATGTCCGGGGCGGAAGTGTCCCGGTCGAGGACTTGGTGCGCAGGGGTAACCAGACGTTCGCACGCGGTCGCGGTGAGCAGATACCAGTCGAGGGAACGACGGGTGACCTCTGCCTCGGTTCCGCTGGGCTCGTCTACAGATGCCAGGGACCGCGCGTGCTGCCGTGCACGGTGGTGAAAGCGGTAGACCATGTCGCGCCCGCGCTGGTGGCCGAGATTCCCCAGGAGACGCAGGGAAGAAAGCTGTTGCAGCACCTGGGCGGCCTGCCCAGCGGGCAGGCCGCAGACCGCAGCGGTCAAGCCCGCGTCGATGGTGTCGGAGAAGACCAGGCCCAAGAGCCTGTAGACGCGGGAGGTGCTGGGCGGCAGATCCTGGTGACCGTCCAGCGAACTACTCACGGCTACCTCCGGGATATCGGGTGCGGGCTGGAATCCAGGTGATGCTGGCGGTGAGACGCCGGTCGAAGACGGCCGGGCGGTGATCAACGCGCTTGGGGAGGCCGCCGTTGCCCGGCAAGGGTGTGCGCGTGCCGGGCAACGGCTGTGCGGCGGTCAGGCCGCCGGTTTAGCGGGGGAGTCCCCTACGAGGCCATGCATCACCTCGGCGCGGGATGGTGTGATCACCCTCGGCAGGAGCGGCTGCTTGCGCCATCCGGGCAGCGGCTCGACCGAGCGCCGCAGGAGAGTCTCGACGAGCTTGCGCTTCGAGATGTCGACCACCACGATGTCGTGATCGCTGAGCCCGTCCATGGGGATGACATGGACCTCCTCCACCGCCTGGACGGTGTAGGGGTCCATGTAGACGCGGTCGATCCGGTGCGGGCCGCCCTGGTCGGGCCGTGCCCGGCCGGCAGTGGGGGCCAGCGCCTGCAACTGCCCGTGGTGCGCCGCCCAGCGGGCCGCGTCGTACATGCGGCAGTGGTGCATGATCTTGTCCACGTTCGTGTAACTGCGCCAGGACCCGTCGGGCAGCAGCTCGGCACGGTGGGCCCGGTGCACCTCGTCGGTGACGCTGGGGGAGGACCAGTCGGGATGGGGGACCAACTCCCCCTCGGGCTCAGGCAGGTCATTCGCGTCCATGAGCAGCCAGCACGCGGCCCAGCCAGGATCAGCGGATTCCCCCGGCGCCGCGGCGCCGGGCTCCCCTTCCTCGTCGGCCGGCCTGCGATCAGCCTTGATCTTGTCCACGAGCGAGGTGAGGCCGAAAACCTCGTTTTCCCGAGCCGGTGGCGAATTGAACGACTGGTGGGCGACACCGACATGGATCGCCGCCGGCGCCCCGGGCACGCGCAGGGTCAGGACGGTCGGCGGGGTCCGCTGTCCCAAGAAGGGACGCCGGGCATCAGGCCCGAAGAGGAACGAGCCAGGACGCACAAAGCAGCCCGTCGGATTGTTGCCGTAGCCCATCTCCGCGCGGAAGCCCTCCATCTTGAGGAGGTCCTTGTGGGCCTTGAACCGCCGCTCCGCCGCTTCCACTTCCTCAGGACTGGCACCGGCCCGGGTCTGCGCATGCGTCAGCTCCGTCATACCGAGAAGGTCCGGCGCCAACGGGACGAGGACCTCGTGATGCACCGCGAAGAACACCGGCGGCAAGGTCCCCGGTTCCAGCTCGGGGCCGCCGTTGCGCTCCACATTCGCGTTCACGAGCCGGTACTGGTCGTCGCGCTTCTTCTTCACTCACGCTCCTTAGTGATTTAGAGGACAGGGATTTCGGATATGGGCGCGCTGCCGGAGCGCAACGGCCAGCCCGCGTGTGGCGGTTGCCGGGTAGCGCAGGGCACGGTGATGCGCCGGTGGCCGCCCTGGATCCGTCATGCGGCGCTGTTGGCCTGCGATTCGCGGGGGCGGCGGTGCAGGCGGATGTCGAGCTGGACCGGCAGGTGGTCGGAGAGCTTGGTCAAGTCCGGGGCTTCGGGCATGAGGGTGCGGTAATCCACGACCTCGATGCGCCGGCCCGTGACCAGGATCTGGTCCAGGCGCAAGGGCACCTTCTCGTTGTCGTACCAGTAGCCCACGGTCGGCCCGCGCTGGACGCGCACATCGTTTTGCGGGTCGCACCAACCGGACTTAAGGAGCAGACGGCGGGCGCCCCGGTCCCAGCCGCCGAAGGAACCGTCCGGGAGGACCTCGCGGTAGCGGTGCCACAGATACTGCGGCACTCGCGACCAGTCCTCTAGCTCCGGGTCGTTGTCATCCGGGGCGTTGGCGTCCATGAGCAGGACCTTGTCCTCCGGCCAGCCGGGGAACTCCCCGCCGAAGTCGGCCAGGAAGTGGGCCTCGGCCAGCCGGGCCGCGCCGCTGTCGAAGGACAGGTGCGTGCCGAGAGCGAGCAGAGGGATGCCGTCAACGTCGAACACGTCCCGCGAAACACCGTGGTAGAAGGCACCACGCGCGAGTTCGGTGTGCGGCCTGCTCGGGGTGAGTTTGTCCGCGTTGTAGAACATGATGCTGTGGTTGCGCCCGTCGCCGATGCGGGATGTCACGGGCGGCAGCGCGGTCAGACCGGTGATGTTCTCAACGTCTTTGATACGCCGGCCTTCATGCCAGCCGGTGCCCTCCATGATCCACAGCAGATCGAGGTCGTAGAACGAGTCGAGAAACTCCAGCTGCTGAATACGCCGGTCCTCGCTGGCGCCGTCGATGCCTCCGTCCTTCACGTTCCACGCAAGTTGGGTGAGCTCGATGCTGGTGTCGGCCGCGGTCATACGTTCTCTTTCCAGGTGGGTTGGCGTGCGCGGGATGCCTGGGCTGCTGGTGTGGAGGGGAGGGGTCACTGGAGGGCGATCTCTCGCCGTCGTTCCTCGGGGCTCACCACGACGCGATGGGCTTCGACCTCGTGGTGAGCGGACAGGGCGTAGTGCTCGACGACCTCGGGGGTGAACAGTTGCGCAGGCAGGTCGCTGACCCGCATGAGCTGCTGTGCTTCGTCCAGCGAGCGGGGAACAGGGGGCAGGTCGGTGTCGGTGACGGCGTTGCCGTGCACCTGTGACGGCGGGACGATCTTGTTGTCGAGGCCGTGGCCGGCCGCCGCAAGGACCGCGGCGAGCGCGAGATAGGGGTTGGCATCGGCGCCCGGCAGCCGGATCTCCAGATGGCGCCGGGCACCGGTGCCGACGACGCGGACCGCGCAGGTGCGGTTGTCGAATCCCCAGCTGTAGTTCACCGGCGCGCACGTACCGGGCGTGAGCCGCTTGCATGAGTTGACCGTCGGGCCCCAGAACGGGGCGAGCACGGGCATCGCGGTGAGGAGTCCGCCGATGACGTGCAGAGCCTCCTCGGGTAGATCCGTCCCGTCACTGGCGAAGAGCGGCTGTTGCTCTTCGGCGTCGTGGAGGGAAAGGTGAATGTGGAGGCCGCTGCCGACCCCGGTGTCGGGAGCGGCCATGAACAGGGGCAGCACGCGGTGCACCGTGCCGATCTCGACTGCGGCGTGGCGCAGCAGCATGTGCTGGTCAGCGGCGTGCAGGGGCTCCGAGTGGGGGAAGGTGACCTCGACCTGCCCGGAGGCTCCTTCGCACTTGATCGCTTCCAGCGGCAGACCAGTCCCCGTCAGTGCCGCGTGCAGGTCCGTGAGGTATTTACGCAGCAGAGGAGGCTGGTGGAGGCCGTAGTCCCGGCTTCCCCCGAACAGCGGCGTGAGGTTCTGGAATCCCGCGCGCTCCGCGCTCTTGCGGGTGCCGTGGTAGAGGACGAACTCGGCCTCCAGCCCGGTACTGGCGGTGATCCCGCGCCGCTCCCACTGCTCCAGCTGCCGCTTGAGCATATGGCGGGGAGCGACGGCCACCGGCTGCTGGTCGTGGGTGACGGGGTCTGCGAGCACCAGCGCCCTGCCGGGCATCCACGTGGGCGTGCGAAGCGTCGCCAGGTCGGGAACGAGCCGCATGTCCCCGTAACCGGTGTCCCAGGAGGCGATGCCGAAGCCGTCCAGGGGGCGCATGTCCGCGTCGGTGGCCAGCAGGTACCCGCACCACGAAGTCCCGTGGACGGCGACGTCGTCGAGGAAGTGCGCGGTGCCGTACGTCTTGCCCTTGAGCCCACCCTGCATGCTCGCGGTAGCGAGCATCACCGAGGTGACGGAGCCATCCCTGACCAGAGCGGACAGACGGCCGAGGCCGCCGACAGAACTGTTCGGCGAGGTGTCGGGCCCCCTGTCGGACATGTTGGGGGTTGCGCCGGTCATCTGATCTCCTCCGTGGATATTCCGAGCCCTTCAGGGCGGAGAGGAAACGGGACTCCTGCGGAGCAGGGCAGGGAAAGCCGCTTCGCCGTCAGTGAGAAACTGTGTCCGCCCCCAACCGCCCGCAGATGCCCACGAGTTGACGCGTTAACGTGTGTGTTGTGGCCACTCCAGTGAAGCGGGCATTTCGGTACCGCTTCTATCCGACCGATGCGCAGGCAGCCGAGCTGTCGCGCATCTTCGGATGCGTGCGGAAGGTTTACAACCTGGCGCTTCAGGCCCGGACCGAGGCGTGGACTCTGCGGCAGGAACGGATTACTTACAACGCGACGTCGGCGATGCTGACCGCGTGGAAGAAAACCGAGGAACTGGCGTTCCTCAACGACGTATCGTCGGTTCCGCTCCAGCAGTGCCTTCGGCATTTGCAGACGGCTTTTACGAACTTCTTCGCCAAGCGGGCGAAGTATCCGAGCTTCAAGTCGAAGAAGAAGTCCCGCGCTTCGGCTGAGTACACATCCTCGGCGTTCCGTTTCCGGGACGGCAGGCTGATGCTGGCGAAGATGGCGGAGCCGTTGGACATCGTGTGGTCGAGGCCGCTCCCGGAGGGGGCGACGCCGTCCACAGTGACCGTCAGCCGGGACGCGGCCGGACGCTGGTTCGTCTCCATGCTGTGCGACGACCCCAGTGTGGAGCCGCTCCCCGCCACCGATTCGGCGGTCGGTATCGACGCTGGCTTGGACAGTCTCCTGACACTCTCGACCGGCGAGAAGATCACCAACCCGAAGCATGAGCGGAAATATCGCGCCCGGCTTGCTCGCGCTCAGCGCAACCTGGCGAAGAAGGAGAAGGGCTCCAACAACCGGGCCAAGGCCCGGCTGAAGGTCGCAAAGATCCACGCCCGCATCTGCGGAGCCCGGCGTGACCGGCTCTACAAGCTCACCACCCGACTCGTTCGTGACACCCAAACGATCGTGATCGAGGACCTGGCCGTACGGAACATGGTCAAGAACCACACCCTCGCCCGCGCTATCTCCGATGCCGCGTGGTTCGAATTCCGGAGCCTGCTGCAGTACAAAGCCGCCTGGTACGGCCGCGAAGTGATCGCGGTCGACCGCTGGTTCCCCTCCTCCAGGCTGTGCTCTGCCTGCGGCGTCATCACATCGAAGCTGCCGCTGAACGTCCGCACCTGGACGTGTGACTGCGGAACGACCCACGACAGGGACGTGAACGCGGCGAACAATATTCTGGCCGAAGGACTTTCGGTATCTGTCTGTGGAGCTGGTGTAAGACCTCAACGGAGAACTCCGGGCGGGCAGTCGGCGACGAAGCAGAAAGCATCACGGCGCGAGCCGTGAGAACCCCTCCCACGGGGGAGGGGAGAGTCAAACGATGTCCTCTGCCATCCGGTCTCGCTCGCTGGCGGTGCCGTACTCGGGGACGATGTCGTGGCGCAGGCCCCGGTGCCAGGCCGCCCAGGCCAGGGCGAGCATGACGACGAGGGCGACGGGCGCGTAGTTGAACGTGTCGACGGTGATGGGTTTCGTCGAGGGCAGGCAGAGCAGGACGGTGACGAAGGCGACCCAGGTCACGGCGATCCAGCCGACCGGCTTGCTCCAGCGGCCCAGGTGCCATGTTCCGGGCTTGAACTGCTTGCCGCGGAGCAGCCTCAGGAAGATGGGGATGGCGTAGGCGGGGGTGATCCCGATGACGTTGATGGTGGTGATCGCGGTGTATGCGGTGGTGGAGAACATCGCGGGTGCGGCCAGCAGGAGTGGGAAGGCGGCGGCCAGCCATACGGCGTTGACCGGGGTTTTGGTGCGGAGGCTGGTTCGCCGCAGTTTCTTTGCGAGGGGCAGGGCGCCGTCGCGGGAGAACGCGAAGATCATCCGGCTGGCGGAGGTCATACCGGCGTTGGCACAGAAGATCTGGGCGATGATCACCACGAGCAGGAGCATCTTTGCCATGGACGGTCCGAGAGCGTCGAGGAAGATCTGGGCCGGGGGGACGCCGGTCGCACTGTTGATCGTTCCGTTGTAGTCCTGGATCGCGAAGAGCAGTCCGGCGAGCAGGATGAAGCCGGCGACCCAGGACCAGACAATGGAGTGGACGATGCCCTTGGCTGCGGCGGTCTGAGCGCGCTCGGTCTCCTCCGACAGGTGGGCGGAGGCGTCGTAGCCGCTGAAGGTGTACTGGGCTAGCAGCAGTCCGAGCAGCCCGACGTACAAGGGGTTGCCCCAGCCGGTGTTGTTGGTGAACTCGCCGAAGACGAAGCCGGCCGACTGATGGTGGTCGGGTATGAACACGAGGGCGCCGACGATGGCGGCGACTCCGCCCAGGTGCCACCAGACGCTGATCGAATTCAGCATGGAGACCAGGTGCACGCCGAAGAGGTTCATCACGGCGAGCAGCAGCAGCAGACCGGCGAAGATGAGGAAGGTCTTCACCGGAGTGGGAGTGAACCCGTAGCTCAGGTTGAGCCAGGCCCCGATGAACAAGGCGCATCCGTACGGGCCGGCGGCCATGCCACCCAGCAGCCCGAGCAAGTTGAACCAGCCGGTGTAGTGCGCCCACCGGGGGCCGCGGAGCTTGCCGGCCATGAAGTACAGGGCCCCAGCGGTGGGGTAGGCGCTGGTGACCTCGGCGAGGGCCAGACCGACGAAGAGAACCATCAGCCCGACGAAGGTCCAGCCCCAGATCATCACGGCGGGCCCGCCGGTGTTGAGGCCGAAGCCGTACAAGGTCATGCAGCCGGACAGCACCGAGATGACGGAGAAGCTCAGCGCGAAGTTCCCGAAGCCGCTCATCCGGCGGGCGAGCTGAGGCTTATAGCCGAGGTTCGTCAGAACCTGTTCGTCGGCAGATGGGGGCGGTGCGGCAGACACGGTTGGTACCTCCAGGCGGCGCGGGGACGGGGGACGGGGGTTGCTTTCTGGGCGGCGGAGCGCGGGGTGGGCCCTGGTGGATCACATGCGGCCTCCTGCGCGATACGGTCCGCTCTCGCGGAGTCGCAGGAGACGAGCTTGGAGAAACTCCTCTTGCCAGTTGCGTCCGTCGGGAGCGACGTCCTGCCAGGGGGCCCGCGTGACGCACTTTCCGATCGCTTCGAACACGTCGCGTGCCGGGTAACCGCCGTGGTGGAGGGCCTGAGCGAGGTAGTTGAGATCTAGGGGCGACCAGGTCGTGTCGTCCGTGAAGCGGAACCACTCGTCAAGGGCCCGCAACGTGTAGAAGGAGATCGCTGAAGGTGCCCAGTGCAGGCGGGGCGTCTCATCCCGGTTTGTCCTTCGGCGGAAGCTCTCCAAGTGGGTGTACAGAGGGAGAACGTTGACCGCCGATCCGCGAGGAGCGAGCTGCGCCGCCCACCGGCTGTAGCTGACGGCACTGTGTGCACTGTCCTCATAGGCGAGCAAGGCGTGCATAGCGCGATGCCAGGCCTCCCGGTTGAATGGATCCCGCCGATGGGCCTGCCACAGCAGGCCCCAGGGTCCTGGCGGGATGCCCGGTTCCCAGCACCTCTCCTGGTTCTCCGGTCGCCTCTCCCACGGGCGTGGAGAGTCGAGCGGTGCCAGCGCAAGCCATGCCACCCACGGCACCGGGTCATCGGGCATGAAGGTGGACGCCAGGTCGCACGCTTGCCGAGCCGCATCCGCGAGGAGGAGGGCTTCGTGCCGCTGCCCGCGGCTGTGGGCGTGGAGGGCGCGCTGGACGAGGACTCGGGCCCACATCATGCGGTACTGGTGGTCCCGGCTCTCGCGCCCCCATGCTTCCACGGCGTCGGACTGCGCCGCGGCGGAAGCCAACACCTGGCTTCGGAACGTGCGCTGAGCCCATGAGGGGGTTTTGTCGAGCAGGTCGCGGGTGGAGCGCCATCTGCCGATGCGGATGTCTTCCAGTGCTGGGCGTAACTTGGTGTCGAAGCCCGCGGGATCAAAATCAGAGACCCGCATCAGCGTCACCGCCGGCCTGTCGACACGCAGGGTGGCGGCCGCTCCATGCCGCAATTGCGTGCAGGTGCGTCAGACACATGCCGAACCGCACCCCGTAGAACCCCGGCGTCATGACGCGCCCTTCTTAGTCCCGGTCGGGTGGGCGTAGCCGCGCCCCCTGAAGGTCACGTGGCCAGCGAGGAGCTTGTGGATCGAGCCGTAAGACCGACCAGTGGCCTTGCATATGTCCCGAATCGAGGCACGCCGCTTCGTGTAGGCCGCGATGACCTTCTGCTGGAACTCCTCCGCCTCGGCGCCTTTGAGGTGCGCTCCGGGCGAGAGCCATGGCAGATCCAGGGGTGGGTCGAAAGGTGCTCTCGTGGGGGTCATGTGAGCTCCGGAGCGGACGTCAGGCGCGGGTTTCGTCGAGGGCAGGGCGAGGAAGCCGGTCAAGGCGCGAAGCTGCGGTGTCGTCCCCTTGGCCGTTTGGACGGGCGGTCTCAGCTGGCCCGGTTGTCGTGCGGCTCGTACATGGCTGCCGGCCGGTGTCGGACGGTGCGAAGTGGGATGGCGTCGAACTCGGCGCGCAGCGGTCCCACCGACCAAGTGAGCGGCTGGTCTGATGCCGGGCAAGGCCGGAGAGCAACCGGTCGGCGAGCGACGTCGTGTGCTGGTCGACGAACCCGGCTACAGCTTTTCTGTCCTGCTCGGCCAGTAGCCAGCCCATCTCGTACGGTGCTGGGACTACTGCGACGACCGCTTCCCCGGGGAAGCCCTGAGCGACAAACGTCCTGGGGCGCACCTGTTCCTGCGGTTGTGAACAGGTCCTGGTCATGACGCGGCTCCGCCAGGCTCGGTCGCAGCCGCGTCGGCACTGCTGGATCCGCTGCCCCCTGCACCGAGGAGTCCCCAAGCGTGGCCGAGGCCGATCAGGTGGGTGTCGTTGTCGGCCCCGGCCTTGGTAACCAGCTCCCTTATCTGAGGGCGGACGTCGGCTGGGCGGATCCCGGCTGCCCGGGCGATGTCGTGGGTTTCCGGGTGCTTGGCAAGGGCCCGAAGCAGCCGCTGTTCGTCGTGCGTGAAGTCCGGTACGACGGCGGGCGCCGCGGGCGGGGCAACCTGCCCGCTGGCCAGGACGGCGTGTGCACGGGCGGCCCTGCCCTTCCTGCTGGTGACCTGAAACTTCCGGCCAATGCTGCTGAGGTGGGCGGCGAAGGTTCCGGTGCTCAAACTCAGGTCGTCAGCGCCCTGGGCGTTGGAGACACCGGTGATCAGGGCTTCAGCTACCAGCTTTTCGGTGGGAGTGAGCTCGGTAGCTGTCGGGATCTTGACGACCATGGCGCACTTTCTGGGGTGGGCGTGGACATTGGGACGGTTCCGCAGGGGCGGGGCCGAGGGCGCACGTGGAACTGCAGATGGCTGCGGGCGTGGTGCGGACCCGCCCGGCGGCGGCCCAGGGCTCACCTCGTGCAGATGCGCGGCCTGCTGGCAGTACTCGCGACCGGCGCCAGGTCTGCCGTAGTGGCAACGCGTGTGTGCGAAGCGCTTGGGCGTGAGATCCCGCCACCGAGCATCGGTATTGACGAGCGTGGCGAGAGCGGCCCTCGTGACACGGATGTCAGGAGGGACATCGCCGGTGAGAGCACGGAGTTGTTCTGGAGGAAGTGCTGCGCGGGTCGCGCGGCCCAGCTGGTCGAGCCCCTGCGCAATGGTGTGCGCCCGCGTAAACAGCCCGAGCGTGCGGGCATACGGTGCCGGGTGAGGCATCAGGGCTTGCATGCGACGCCTCCGTAGATGTCCGTGGCGCTCGGGAGATCCCCGGGGTCCGGGCGCCACAAGGGGCAGGGGACCAGTCCGGGCTCCAGCAGTTCGAATCCCTCGTAGTAGGCGGAGAGTTGCTCGGGACTGCGCAGCACGTACGGGACGGCGCCGGTGTCGTCGTACCCCTGTTGGGCCTTGGTGAGGTCGGGGTCTGTGTCGATGCCGTCGTAGTGCGCGAAGTAGCTGCCGGTGGGCAGGGCGGCCTGGAGGCGGTGGACGATCCGCTTGGCTTCGTCGTGGTCCTGGATGTGGCCGAGGATGCCCATGAGCATCAGGGCGACGGGCTTGTTGAAGTCGAGGATCTTGGCGGCCGCGCCGATGATCTTCTCCGGGTCGTGCAGGTCGGCGTCGATGTAGCTGGTGACGCCCTCGGGCGTGCTGTAGAGCAGGGCCGCGGCGTGGGCAAGGACGATCGGGTCGTTGTCGACGTAGACGATCTTGGCGGTCGGGGCGATCCGCTGGGCAACTTCGTGGGTGTTGTCTTGGGTCGGGAGGCCGGTGCCGATGTCGAGGAGCTGGCGGACGCCGAGGTCTTGCGTGAGATGAGTGACCACGCGGATCAGGTATCTACGGGACTCGCGGGCCATGGCCACGACTTGAGGGGCTTGCTTGCTGTAGGCATCGCCCGCCTGCTGATCGACTTCGTAGTTGTCCTTGCCGCCGAGCCAGTAGTTCCAGATGCGTGCGGAGTGGGGAACAGAAGTGTCGATCTCAGGCATAAGCATTCCTTCAGGACTGTCAGGCGGCTGCGCGTCGTGGTGGCCGGGGCCGTGGGTGGTCATGAACCGGATCGGGCTTCACAGGGGTGCCGGGGCGAAGGGACGGGGGTGATTTCTGTGAGGACAGTGATCAGCTCGTCGGGCGGGGTCAGGAATCTCCCGGTTGGCTCGCCGCGGCTGATCCACCGGAGGCTGAAGCCAGCACCGCGGGCGGCACGCGGCGGGAGGCGCACCGCGGGGCCGCTGATGTACGTGACAGAGGGGGGCCACGGGAATCGGTCGGAGCCGAGCGGGATGAAGAAGGTCCAGCGGTTGCCCTCGGCTGACACCGCGCCGCGGCTTGCACCGAGGGCGCGCAGACACTCCAAGGCTTGGCCCGCGTAGGGCTGCTCGGTTTCTATGGCGTCGAAGCTGCCCCCGGTAGCGACCGCACAGGCGGTAGAGCTGCGCCAGGCCGTGCCCAGCAGCGCGTACGCTTCCCGGCCCGGATCGCCGTCGGCCAGGGTGGGGATCACCCAGGTCGACGGGTCGGCAGGACGCGGACTGACGGGACGTAACGGCCGCACGAGGGCGAGGAGAAAGGCTGAGGGAGCCCTTCGGGACGGGTGCCGGACAGTGGTGTCCGAGCTGGTGGCGATCATCAAGGTAAGTCCCTTCGGCCGTGCGTGGGTGAAGGGACAGGGAGCGGGACCCGATGCGAGGGACAGGGGGCCATGCGCATGCCGGCACGGCCGTCATGCAGGACCAGGCAGGAAGGAGCGGAGAGGACAGCAGAGATGCTGACAGGAGAGGACATCGGGGAATTTCTGGATGAGTGTGGTCAGGGACGGTAACGGGCGTGGTCGATATGCCAGATGTAGGAATGCGTGATGTGCTCCAGTGCCTGGGCATGCAAGGTGAGTGGGGCGAGGCCGCTGGCGGAAAGTTCGGTCATCCGGGCCCGCGCGATGTCGGCCTGCTCTTCGCACATGCGCGCGGCGAGTCCGAAGGCGGTCGGTAGGTCGACGCCGTGTTCGGTCATGAGCAGAGTCGGCAGGCTGAGGGGGTTCTTGCCCAGCTGGCGGGCTTCGCGCTTGAAGGAGGCGAGGTCGTTGACCCATCCCGCGAGGCTGGATACGGATGTCTCGAGTTCGCGGACGGGAGCGGAGGAGCGCTGCGGCTCGGGTAGTTCGTATCCGAGAACGATCTGTGCCGCGGTCATGACGGTCCGGACGAACACGGTGTCCGGACGCATAGTGCTGTAGGTGTCTAGCGCAACGCTTTCCGGGGCAGGCAAATGCTGGGCCTCCCACACGATTCCGCCGAGGTTGGCCCGCAGGCGCTCGGCGAGTTGAAGGTACTGCGCAGGCGTGGCCCGGGCTCGGAACCGCTTCAGGAGATCGCCCAGGGCGGCGGCGAAGGGCCTGTCCGAAGGGGGGACCTCCCCGTCGGCCAGGATGCCGCAGAGTTCTCGCACATGGAGTTTCAGCTCGGTGGGGTCGTGCTGGGCGGCGGCCTCCCCATGGACGTCATCGAAGGCGGTGAGCCACAAGAACAGGTTGGCGAACAGGATGAGACTGTCCCGGTCAGCGGTCGGGACAGCACGTGATACGCCCTGGCCTGTGATGTTGTACAGGGTGCGGAGAGATGTGGGCTCGACGGGGAGCGGGAACTTGTCGAGCCAGCGCAAGATGCCGGCCTCGACATGGTCCGTGTGGGGGCTGACAGGGAATGGCCCGGGGAATGCGCCGCTGAGATCCGGCGTCGGCAACTCGTCTTGCGCGGTTGCGCGGTGGTTGGTCATGCGGACTCCCTTGTGGCGGCGGTGGGCCTGGCTTCGAGGGCCATGCGGAGCGTGGATGGGTGCACCGTGATCTGCCCGACGGGCCTTACACGGGCGCCTGGAGTCGGCCGCAGCCTCCAGCGGGAAGCGACGAGTGCCGTGATGATGGTTGCTTCGGACCAGGCGAACGCGTCGCCCATGCACTGCCGTTTGCCGGCCCCGAAGGGGATGAAAGATCCCTTCGGAGGCTGGGGACGCTGTGGTCCCCAGCGGTCGGGGTCGAAGCGCAGCGGATCGGGGTACAGGCCGGGATCGCGGTGCAGGGTGTAGGGACTCCAGACCACGTCTGTTCCGGCGGGCAGCCTGGTCTGCCCGAGTTGTACGGACGTGATGGCCTGCCGGGTCACCAGCCAGGCCGGGCTGTACAGGCGGAGCGTCTCGCTCACGAGCTGGCGGGTGAAGACGAGTTGGGGGAGACGCTCGGCGGTGATCGGGCCTCCCGCGAGCACGGTGTCGACCTCCTCATGGAGCCGTGCTTCGAGGTCGGGATGGCGGCCGACTTCGTGAAACAGCCAGGCCAGCAGGACCGCAGTGGTTTCGGACCCGGCGGCGAGCAAACCGATGACCTCGGACAGGATCTCGTCATCGGACAGGCACGCGCCGCTCTCGTCCTGTGCGGCCAGGAGGAGCGACACGATGTCGTCGTAGGCGTTGGGGTTCGCGAGGTGTTCCGAGACGACAGCCTCGACGGCCGTGCGCAGGATGCGACTGGCGGTGGTGACCTGCTGGTTGCGTCGGGTGGGCAGCCGCTCCAGCAGGGGCACGGGCAGCAGGGCGCGTCGGAGCGCGGCGGTGAAGACCCGGTCGACGCTCTGAAGGATCGCGTGAGCAGGTTCGGGGTGGGGGCGTGTGGAGAACAGGACCGACATGACCGTGTTCTGGGTCATCAGCTGCATCTCGGTCTTGAGGTCGAGCACGTCTCCGTCCTGCCAGGAGGCGATCGCCGGGGCCACGGTGTCCCGCATTGTCTCGATGTAGCCGCTAACCTTCTGTCGGTGGAAGGCGGGCTGCATCATCCGGCGGCGCGCCAGATGCGGCTTTCCCTCCGCGACCGGCAGGGCGTCCTCGCCGAAGAGCTTGAGCTTTTCGAAGAGCAGCCCCTTGGTGAACTCGTCGGCCTTAACCGTGAGCATCTCCTGGATCAGGTCGGGAGCGTTCACCACCGTTACTTCTTTCGGGCCGACCGTGATGCGCACGATCGGTCCGTAGGCACGCAGACTCTGGAGAAAGGCCAGCCGATCCCGCATCAGGGGCAGAGCATGGCCGATGAGTGGCAGCCGCCCAGGAGCGATCGGTACGGCATGAAGGTCGGTAGTCACAGCTTCTGTTCCCTCCCGCCCGGTGGGTCGGCGCGCTGGTCTTCGCTACGACCACGGCCATGGTGCGTGCGCAGCAGTTCGAGCGCGGCCATCACCTCGGCCCGCACCATCGCCTCGGGCGCGTACAGCGTCTTGTCGTGCCACAGCGCCGGATGCCGGTAGCCCGGCGTGCAGTTGGCCGCCTGGAGCACGCTCTCGGCCCGATCCAGGGCTCGGCCGCAGTGCGGCTGCCGGACGACGGCGGGGACAGCAAGAAGGATCTTCACGGCGTAGGCCGTCTCCTCCGCAGTGCCGCCCCAGACACCCCAAGACCCGTCGTGACGCTGGTGGGTCAGTACCCAGTCGGCAGCAGCCCGCAGGGCGCCGGCGACACGAGTACCCCTGTACTGGGCGAGGGCCGTCACGCAGCGCTGGGTAGCGTAATAGGGCGAGGCATGCCATTTGTCCGTCCAGAAGCCTTCAGACTGCTGCTGGTAAAGCAGAAAGTCCCGCGCTACGGCCATTCGCGGCCGGTGGACTGCACTCGCTGCGGGCTGCCAGGTCAGGTAGGCGTGCAGGGCCTGGAGAGCGTGGGCGTTCGCGGTCGTTGATCCGGTGTCCTCACCGACGAAGCAGTCGTAGCGGGTTCCGGCGTCGAAGACGGCCAGGGGAGCGGGGTCACGAGGTTGGCCGACGAGGGCGGCAACCAGGACCGCCACGGCGGTGTCGTCGGCGTCAGGCAGGAGGCCGGGAGCGCCGCGCACGCCCGCGGGATCGTAGATTTCGGCGGCCCAGCCGCGCACGGTGGCCAGGCACGCGTCGGGCAGACCGGGACCGGCCAGGGCAGCGGCGACCCACAGGCGCTCGAAGGTGGCGGCCGGAGCAGCCTCGGGGAAGAGACCGCCGTAGCGGCGGGCCACTTCGGTCAGCGCCGTGATCGTCTCATCCTGCTGGGCTGGCGAGCTGGCGGCCCGCGCGGCGGTCGCGGCCGGTGAACTGCCCAGCAGCCCGCCCGGCAGGTGTACTTCGGCGGGTGAAAGGTGGCGTGAGATGCCCTCGTAGGTGTGGTGAAGCTTCGCGGGGACGTCGCCGGCCGCCCGGCACCGCCGGGCGATCTGCTCAGGCAGCTGCTCCTGGAATCCCTGCGGCACCGTCAGACGCGGTCCGCGGGTCCAAGGGCCGAGCCGGTCCAGTGTGCTGATCACGGGATGGTCGAGGTGCTCGTTGATCTGGGTGACCAGACTGGGAACGAGGATTTCGATGGCTGCCGTGTCCGGCCACGGTCCGACGAGCGACAGAGTGCCCAGCGCCCCAAGACCTCCTGCGGCTGCTGCGGCCGCCGCGGGCCGCTTGCGCCCTTCCCCGGAGGCGGCGTCGTGGCGCAGTGTGGCAAGGAGTGCTTCGACCGCGCTGAGTGTTGGCAGCAGCCGGTACGGCGCGGGCCCGTCCCCCCAACTGCCGTCGGCAGCCTGCTGTTCCAGCACCCAGGCGAGCCGGCGCTCGTGGCCGGACAGCCACGGCGCTGAGGAGAGCACGCTGGCCGTCTCATACAGCGATGCACGAACGCTGCCCCACGGGTCAGAGTCGATGTCCGCCACGAGGCCTGCGGCCTGGGAGGTGTACGTCTGCGGCGGACCCTGCGGCAAGCCGGCGCGGGGGTGGTTTTCGGCGCTCGTCATGACTGCCTCACCGTGGCTATCTCCGCGATCTCACGCAGTGCCGCGGAGGCGGCGGTAGGGAAAGGGGCCTGGTCCAGCACCGCAAGGGCGGCATCCCGCCGGGCACTGATCATTTTCTCGACGTGCTGCCGGGCACCTGTTCCTTCCAGGACACCCCGGACACGAGCGATGTCGTCGTCCGTCAGGTCGGGGCTGCCTACCATGGTGCGCAGCAGTTGCTTGTCGGCGGCGGGGGCGCCCTGCAGCGCGAGCGCCATCAGCACGGTGGACTTGCCCTCGCGTATGTCGTCCCCGACCGGCTTGCCGGTCTCGGCGGGGTCGCCGAACACGCCCAGGAGGTCGTCGCGCAGCTGAAACGCTTCGCCCAGCGGAAGCGCGAAGGCGCTGCACGCGTCCAGGGCGTCCGGAGCGGCGCCGGCTAGAACCGCGCCGATGCGCAGCGGCCATTCCACCGTGTATTTCGCGGTCTTGTAGCGCACCACCCGCAGTGCGGCCTCGACGTCGTCGGACAGGCGGTCGGTCGACAGCAGGTCCAGGTACTGCCCGTAGACCAGCTCGCTGCGCATGGTGTCCACCAGCGGCAGGATCCGCAGCAGGGCCTTCGGACGCAGGCCTGCGCTGTGGAGGAGGTCGTCCGACCACACCAGGGTGAGGTCGCCGAGCAGGATGGCAGCGTTCACGCCGTGACCCTCGGCGCGGCCGCGTCGGCCGCCGCCGTCGATGTACGCGGCGGCGAGCGCGCGATGGGCGGTGGGGCGTCCACGGCGCAGGTCGCTGGCGTCCATGACGTCGTCGTGTATCAGGGCGAACGCCTGGAACAGTTCCAGGGCGGCGGCCACGTGGAGGACCGCACTCCGGTCCCCCTGACCGCCGCCGGCGTGCCATCCCGCGACGCACAGCTGCGGGCGCAGCCGCTTGCCGCTGTCCAGGAGACGGCGCAGCGCGCTGAACAGCGGAGTCATCTCGGATCCGGGCGCGACCTGGGCCTTGCGGTCGAGGAACTCGTTGAGGAGTGCGTCGACGTTGAGGCGCACCGCAGAGAGGTCCGGTGTGTCGGCAGCGGGAGCATGTGTCATCAGCGGTCTTACCCCCTTGTGGTCAAGGACCGTCATGGGCGGATTCCTTCTCCTCGAGGGCGGACAGGGCTAGGAGCCTCCGGAGCGCCGGGCGGCGTCGCGGGCCGGACTTGTTTGCTGGTGGTGGGGCCGTAAAGCGGGTGGTGTGCTGCGTACGGGTACGTCCGCGCAGCGGTCAGGCGGAAGCGGGTGGCCGGCCAGCGGGCTGGAGCGGCACTGTGGCCGTGGCGCGGTCAGCTTTCGTGGCTCGGACCCACGGCGTCGCGCCGGGGGTGTCCGGCGCGAGGGGAGTGAAGCGGCAGGGCAGGGCGGTGAGAAGGCGGTAGAAGGGGCTGGGGTGATACGTCAGCTGTTCGTGGGGGACCGCGAGTTCGATGTCGGGCAGGTACGAGACGATCCGCTCGATCGCCGTGGCGGCCACGAGCAGGGCAAGCCTGCGGGCGGGGCAGGCATGAGGGCCGGCGGCGAAAGCGAGGTGGGCCTTCATACCGGAGCGGTGGCCGTCACCAGTCTTGTTGTGCGGGCAGGTGTTGGCGGCGGCGTACGAGACCATGACAGGAGACCAGGCGGGGATGAAGGTGCCGTGGAGGTCGGGGACGTCCACACGAGGAAAGTGGAGGCTGTACATGGCCAGCGGCGGGTCATTCCAGAGGACCTCGTCGATGGCGGCCTCGATGGTGAGGGTGCCCGTGGTCAGGGTGCCCCGGTAGCGCCTGTCGGACAGATGCCGTTCCAGCGCGTTGGCGATCAGCCCGGTCAGGGTGGGGTACGCGGCGCCGGCGGTGATCACGACCTGTTCCCCGACGTTCTCCGGTGAGAGTCGGTTGGGGTGGTCGATGAACCACGAGGTCAGGTCCGGGCCGCGCTGGGCGAACTTCGAGCCGATGAGTGTGCCCAGGTATGTGGCCAGTGTCTTCTCGCCCTCGGCCTTGACCGTCAGGTCGGTACTCATCAACGCCGCGAGGATCGAATGGAGTTGGGGGCCCTGCTCGTCGAGCTCGCCGAACAGGGCATTCAGGATCAGAGGCGGCAGTTGCTGCGCGTACTGGCCGACGAGGTCGGCTTCGCCGGTGTGGGCGAAACGCTGGAGCAGCATGTCGGCGAAGCGCAGGGTGACGTCGCGGACGTGGCGTGGGTCGAGGAGCGTCAGGCTGTCGGTGATGACCCGGCGAAGGCGGTCATGCTCGTCGCCGTCGGTGAAGAAGAGGCTGTGCCGCCATTCCACGTTGGGCCTGATGGGGCTGTTGGGTGGCACATGGTGCATCCAGCCCCGGGAGTCCTTGGACCAGGTCTCGGTGTCGTGGAGAAGCGTGAGGGCTGCTCTGGGGTCGGTGACCACGTAGACCAAGACCTGGGGATCGATCTCCGCGATGCCGACGGGCCCCTGCTGGCGCAGAAGGTCCCAGCTGCGCTGGGGATCGGCGGCGTGCTCGGGCCCGTACAGCGGTACGGCGACGGGGGTCGGCGTGGTCATGATCGGACGTCTCCGGGGAAGTTCATGAGATGGACGGCGAGGGTGATGAGGACGTCCAGGACGGAATTCTTGTCACGGGCGTCGCAGACGACGAGAGGGGTCGTCTCGGCCAGAGCGAGTTTGGAACGCAGGGTGTCCGGATCGACGACCCGTGAATGAGGGAAGGTGTTGACAGCAGCCACGTAACTGAGGCCGCGTTCCTCGATCCGGTCCATGACCTCGAAGGACTCCTGCAACCGCTCGGTGTCGATCAACACCACGGCTCCAAGTGATCCTTCGGCGATGCCGTTCCACAAGGGCCGGAAGCGTTCCTGGCCTGGCGTGCCGAACAAGTACAGAATGACGCCGGCTTGGGCCAGGGTGAGGCGCCCGAAGTCCATCGCCACCGTGGTGGTGGACTTCTCCCGGGGACCGTGGCCGCTCACGTCATCCGTTCCGGCCGCGGCTTTGGTCATGGTCTCGTCGGTGTGCAAGGTCGGGATCTCCGAGACCGCACGGATCGCCGTCGTCTTGCCGATCCCGATAGGGCCTGCGACCAGGATCTTTTTCCGCTCGTGGGGGACATCGGGCAGGAAGACGGGTGGGTGACTAGTCCTTGAGAGCGTGGAGTCCACTGATAACCCTTTCCAGGAGCTCCTTCGATGCCTGGCCGCCACGTTCCTGACTCGACCCGTCGGAGCGCAGTTGTCCGTCGTCAATGAGCTCGGAGGCCAGCACCTTGCACACACCGACCGGGATGTCCAGGTAGGCGGCTGTCTCGGCCACGGTCAGGGAGTTCTGCCCGAGCAGGGCGAGGATGCGCTGGTGCCCCGGTTGGTGATCGGGGCCCGGAGGAACACCGGTGGCACAGAGGGCGGTCAGCCCCTGGAGAGTGTTGCGGGTGGGGATCCCGCAGCCGCCGGTTGCCAGGTAGCTCGGGACCATCCGACGCCGCACCTGGCCGCCGGTCATGACGGAGTGTCGCCGGTGTCGCGGGCAGGCACCGACATGCGCTTCTCGCCGAGCTTGCGCGCTTGCAGCGCAACCGTGCTCGCTACAGTTCCCATCGCCATGTCCCGTTCTCCGGCCACCACGAGGAAGGTGTTGTTGGCGGCCGGCATGATGATGACGATGCCTTCCTTGGAGACAGTGGTGACGGTCTCGATGGGGCTCGAAGCATCCAACGCCTGGTCGGCGGTGGTCCGGATGGCACTGATCCCCGAGCAGCTCATCGCGGCGATCCCCTCGGCCGTGTCACGGTCGAGGCTTTCGGATTTCGCCACCAGCATGCCGTCGCTGGACGCGATCACAGCGTGCCGCACCCTGGCGGTGTCGGCGATGGGCTTCAGGACCCAGGACAGGTCGTCCCCGCTCGTGGGACTGTGCTGGCTGGAGGCGGTCTCGGTCACGTGGCGTCCTTGGTGTCGGAGTCGGTGGTTGCGGCGTTGAACCCGTGCTCGAAGGCACTCCACAGCTCCCCCGCCTCCTCAGGATCAGGAGATTCGGCTTGGGGAGTGAGGGGCGCTTCGGGTCCCTGCGGGCCCCGACGCTCTGAAGGCTCCGTGAGACGTCTCGGGCGGCGCTGAGGCAGGTCGGAGCCGTCCGCGGCAGCAGGCGAGCTCTCCGGAGAGGGACGCCTCTGGCTCCGTGGCGGAGGCGGAGGAGCGGGCAAGGGGGCCATGGCCGAGACGGGCTGTTTGGCCTCGTCCATGGTGACCAGCAGGTTCGCGGGTATGGACAGCACCGCCTGCACGCCGTTGTAGGGGGATGGCAGGCCGATGGAGACCTGAAATCCGTAGTCGGCAACGAGCCGGCCAATCGCGACAAACCCGTAAGCGGGTGGATCTCCGAGCTCGGACAGAAGCAGAACCTGTGATTTTTCTCCGGACATCAGGCTCATGCCACGGGCTCGCTCGTCCGCGGTCATGCCCGTACCCGCATCGTTGATCACGATGCTGACCGATCCGTTGTCCGTCGGCATCAGGGTGACGTCTACCGGAAGGTCGTCACTGGAGTTCTCAAGGGCGTTGGCCATCAGCTCGGCACAGGCCACTGCAATGGGCTCTGCGGCCCGTCCGACGACACCGATGTTCGCCGCTCGCAGATGATTGTTGACCTTGATGCGCGCGTAGCCATGGAGACGGGATCGGGCTCCGGTAACGATATCGGGCAGTTGCGTGTCCTCACGCACATGGCCGGGCCACGACCCGCTGGCGATCGCGGCCTTCTGTAGCTGGCGGAGTATCTGCTCGTTGAGCTCGTCGATACCGATGAACGTGTCCAGCAGCTCAGGGTTGTCGTGCTTGCGCTGCAGCTCGTCGATGAGGTCCTGCATCCGGTTCGCGACGGACTGGGTCTGCGAAGACGTTCCGCGCACCGCTGCCCAGGCAGCGTTGTCAATGCGGCGTCGCTGCGTCAGGACGGTCTCGGAGAACCGGCCGAGCACTGCTTCGAAGAGCTGGCCGTTCTCCGTACCGGCGAGGTGTGCAGAGAGCAGCCCCGGGACGGGATGGTGAGAACTGACCAAATGCTGGGCGTAGGCGGGAAGCCGTGCCGTGACGAGATGCCGGAGCTCGTCCGCGAATACCCTCTCGCGGTCCTCTGCACTCGTGGCGCGGGCCGCCTGTGCCTTTGCACGCGCGGCAAGGGTGGCGCGCGAGCGCGCCAGGAACACCGTAGCGACGGCGCCGACGGCAGTCGTCGCGCCGAGCACCACAGCGGAGGCTTCGGAGATCGCAGTCACGGGCGAGGGTCCTCGGGGGAGTGAGCCGGGTCTTCGGACGTCAAGCGGTGATGCCAGGGTCACCGGGGGGTGCCGGACGTCCGAAGACCCGGCGGCTATAGGTGAACGGTGGAAAGGTCGGAGTGCTCTGTGCTCTTGCGTGGCGAACATGGGCCGGCCTGGTCTGACGCTGAACTGGCGCTGTGGTTTGAACACCTGGTAGGTGATCATCAGCCTGCCCTGCTTGTTGCCAGCCCAGGAGGTACCGGTCACCCGGCGCGAGGAAGGCGACATCGAGGTGGTGCAGACCCTCGTTCATGCATTCCTCTGCTCAGAAGCGAAGCCGGATGGTGGCTACATGGCCGCACACGCCGCCGAGTGCAACGCCCGGGGCACGTGTGATAACCGTAGAAGCCGCTACGGAGAAGGGTGGAACAAACTGTTCCACCTCGTTTTCGAGCCTGATGGCTGGCCAGCGGCCATGACATCCTGCCGAGCGTCCGAGCATCCACCGGCCGACAGCACTTCCTTGGTTCCTCGAGAGGTCCCGCAGGGATGAGACCGACCGTGACACCCGGCACGAACAGCCTGGGCGCACGAGCGCGGTGGAGGCGGAAGCTGTGCAACGAAAGCCTGCCAACTGGTGGGCCCGCGGCATCCTGGTCCTGGCTGACAAGGGAGATACGGGAGACCGAGGATTCGCGATGCTGGCTACTGCAGACCGAGTCGCTCCGCCAGACCAGCGAATTCGTCATCCAACGTGTGGGTCTGTCGGACCATTTCCGCCACGAGCCGCCGTCCGTCTGGATTGAAGGCGATCGTTTCTGCAGAGGCTCTTGCCGACTCCAGGAGAGCCCCGCGGGCAGAGTCACGATCTCCTGCCTGGTGGTGACTACGTGCGAGGTCAATGAAGTGCTGGGCTCGCCGGTTTGTTGACGGCATCCGCTTCGGATCCAACTGAGCAGCACTCGCGACAGCGGCAGAACTCCTACCGCACTCTACGTTCACTGCTACGGCGTAAATCCCGACATTGGTCGCGCTGAACATGGTCTCCACGCCTACATGCCCACCGAGGCTCGCTGCAGCCTGCTTTGCCGCTTCCCAGTGGCGCCAGGCATCACCTGCTCGACGGTCGCTGGCAGCACCCATGGCAGCAAACAGCAGCAGAGCTCCATGCAACGACTGCTCCTCGACCGAGGCCGGACGCGCGACATGGCGAAGCGCAGCGAGGGCGGTCTCTTCTGCTTCCTGTGGCTGCTGAGCCGTCAGAGAAGTCATTGCTGAGCCCCATCCCGCAAGGGCCATGAGGTACGGGTTCTCGGAGGCATCAGCAGCCAATAGTGCTCTTTCTGTGAATTGAGCCGCTAGTTGCATTGCCCGTACTCCGTAAGCAAATCGCTGGCCGAGAAGGTAGACGCTTGTCGCAATCTCGTAGGCTGCGCGACGCTGGACACCCGAGGCCGAGGTGGCCCGAGTCAGCGCGGTGGTATCCCGCAGCAGGCCTGGGAGCAGCAAGCCGAGTTGCGTGTTCTGCGTGCGCGAAACATGCCACGCATCCCACGCGTGTCGGACTCGGCCTTCCAGACGTTCCGTCGAACAAGGTGCTACTTCCGGAGATGCCGCCAGCAGCGTGTGCGTCAGTACCTTGCGCACCTCCGGGACTGCGGGATGTTCGGGCATCTCCAACCCAGTAGCCGTGAACCTCCGCCCCACCAGCGAGCTGAGGTCATCGATACGTAGCACCCGGGCAAGGTCGATCAGGGTGTCCAGACGCAAAGCCCCGCGTCCCTCCTGTTCGAGCAAGCTCATCCACCGTTTGGTGTGCCCCACCAGTTGAGCCAGCTCTTGCAGCGACAGACCACGTCGGCGTCGGTGCCACCTCACTCTGCTGCCTACCAGCACAGCGAGATCGTCACCCGCAGACTCCGGCATACAGCGTCACCCCCGTGGCAGAATCAGGGCCCGGCGCCACCGCGCGAAGGCGATTGCGAAGCGGTGAGCCGGGGTCAACCGTTGTTCCGACGAGAGCGGAGAAGGCTACGTGGGTTCCGCAGAGGCCAAGCAACTCGTGCTGTACGTCGTGGCGTGCGGCGGGTACCCGGCCGAAGACCTTCCCGCTCTGGTGAAGTGGGCCCAGGGCGAGGGTTGGGACGTCTGCGTTATCGCAACGCCCAAGGGGCTCGAGTTTCTCGACGTTCCAGGGCTTCGCCAACTGACCGGCCATCCGGTCCGGTATGACTACAAGCAACCGGATGACCCCGATGTCCTGCCGTCGCCGGACGCCTTCCTGATTGCCCCAGCCACCTTCAACACCATCAACAAACTGGCCACCGGCATCTCGGACACTCTGGCGCTCGGTCTCCTCAACGAAGCCATCGGATTCGGCAAGCCGATCACCGCCGTTCCCTGGCCCAACAGGGTGCTGGCGCAGCGACTCCCCTTCCGTAACAGCGTCGAGAGCCTTCGCAGCGAAGGCGTTTCCTTCGTCCTGGACTACGACAGCCTGCCCGCTCCTGCATCGGGGCGGCCCGGGGCGAAGACGTTCCCCTGGAACCAGGTCCACGAGGAACTCACGAACGTACTGCGCCGCCTGACAGACTGACGGCGCGGTACATCTGCCGCACGGAGCCCAGCCGACGGCACATTTGTGTACCTCACGAGGAAGGGCGAAGGCTCGCACGGAGGAGGCCTCTGGTTTGGCCGGGCGCGTGCAGTGTGGGGTGCTCATGGTGACTCCGTGAGGCGGCTGTCAGAAGGAGGTCTCGCTGCGTGCCAGCGTGAGGAAGCCGCCGCGTGCCCGGATAGAGGCCAGGGTGCTTTCGTAGACCTCGTCGAATGTGCTGATGTCGGTCCGGGACGCCGCAACGATGCCGTGGATCTCGCCGTCGCAGATGGCGGTGAACAGGCGGGATAGCTGGGGGCGCAGCGCGGGGTCGGTCATGCCGGTGCTGTCCCAGGTGGTGGCTCTCGCCTCCCACCTCCGTCGGCCAACGACGTTCTGGGTCTGGGTCAGTCGGCAGGCGGGGTCCTGGTCCGGCTCGATCAGGGTGTACTGCCCGACGCATACGGTCGTGCCGGTAGCAGCGAGACGCTCCAGTGCCCGGTCGACGTCAGCCTCTCGTATGGCACGTAAGCGGGCGGCGTGGCTGGCAGGCCGGCCGGATCCCGTCAGTGTCGGCCGGAGCGACCTTCCGACGGTGTGGAGCGTGCCACGGCGCTCGGCGGCACTCGCAGTGGGGGTCGTGAGTAGGGTGGTCACAGGGCTTCCTGGGGGGTGGGGGCGGCCAGCGAGGTCGATGGGCGAGCACTGATGGCGGCATGCTCCTCGGCGGACTCGTCCGTCAGGACGTTGGCGGTATCGACCAGGGCGAGGAGGCTGAACGCCTGTGGGTAGTTGCCCACCTGGCGCTGACGGAGCGGATCCCATTCCTCCGCGAGGAGACCGAGATCGTTGCGGAGCGCGAGCAGCCTCTCGAACAGCTCGCGGGCCTCATCAGTCCGTCCGATCATCGCCAGATCGTCGGCGAGCCAGAACGAGCACGCCAGGAAAGCCCCCTCGTCACCCTTCAAGCCGTCGACGCCCGTTTCCTCGCCCGCGGTCCGGTAGCGCAGGACGAAGCCGTCCGGCGTCAACAGCTCCCGCTGGACCGCCTCAATCGTGCTGATTACCCGCTTATCGTCCGGCGGGAGGAAGCCCATGTGCGGGATCAGCAGCAGGGCGGCGTCCAGTTCCTTCGAGCCGTACGACTGTGTGAACGTGTTGCGCTTCTTGTCGTAGCCCTTCTCACATACCTCCCGGTGGATGGTGTCGCGCAGTTCGCGCCAGCGTTCCAGCGGGCCGTCGGCCGCTCCCGATTCGATCAGCCGGATGGTGCGGTCTACCGCGACCCAGGCCATCACTTTCGAGTGGACGAACTGGCGGCGCGGTCCGCGGACCTCCCAGATCCCCTCGTCCGGCTCATGCCAGTGGTGTTCGAGCCATTCGACGAAGGCGATCTGGAGATCGGCGGCCGTCTCACCGACGCCCAGGCCGGCCCGGCGGGCCCTATGGAGTGTCTCGATGACCTCTCCGTGGACGTCGAGCTGGAGCTGGGTGGCCGCACCGTTGCCGACGCGCACGGGAAGGGAGTCCTCGTAGCCGGGCAGATGCGGCAGCTCGGCCTCGGACAAGCGCCGATTGCCGGTGATGCTGTACATGATCTGCAACTTGGCCGGATCCCCGGCGACGGCGCGCAGCAGCCAGGCCGCCCAGTCCCGTGCCTCCTGCTGGTAGCCGCTGCGCAGCAGTGTGGAGAGCGTGATCGCCGCGTCTCTCAGCCAGCAGTAGCGGTAGTCCCAGTTGCGGTTGCCGCCGATCTCCTCGGGAAGAGAGGTCGTCGGCGCGGCGACGATGGCGCCAGTGGGCGCGTAGGTGAGTGCCTTCAAGGTGATCAGCGCACGGACCACGGCCTCGCGATACTTGCCCCGGTAGGTGCACTTGGACGCCCACCGCTCCCAGTACGTCTGCGTGTGCGTCAACGCCTCCTCGGGGTCGAGGGCGGGCGGGGGAGCTTCGTGCGAGTCCGCGTAAGCGAGGGTGAAGGAGAGCCGGTCGCCTTCAGAGAGGTCGACGTCTGAGCAGACGACACCGTCGTGCACGGTGGTGGCCGCCTGGGTGTCGAGCCAGAGTGCGTCAGGGCCGGCGACGATGGCCGTCCGGTCTCCGGTGGATGTCACCCGGGGGCGGACGAGGCCGTAGTCGAAGCGGGGGCGCAGACGGGAGCGTACGGTGACTCGGCCGCTGACCGCGTCCACGATGCGCGTGATGCGCGGGATGTGGGCATCGCCCTGGGAGGGAGGCATGAAGTCGGTGACCCGCAGGGTGCCGTTCGGGGTGACCCACGTCGACTCCAGCACCAGAGTGTCACCGCAGTAGCGGCGGTGCGTGGCCGGTACCCGCTCGTCACCGGCCGGGCCCAGTTGCCAGGAGCCGTGGGTCTCGTCGCCGAGCAGTGCGCTGAAGCAACTGGGGGAGTCGAATCGGGGGAGGCATGTCCAATCGACCGCTCCGTCCCTGCCGATCAGAGCGGCGGTGTGGAGGTCGCCGACGAGGGCGTAGTCCTCGATAGGTGCGGACATAGATGGCGAATCCATTCGATGTTGGTGCGGTGTGTGGTGGTTGGTCGCTGAGCTCGGGCAGGTGGTCAGCGGTGGAGGTGGGTGGCGGCCAGGGCGACGGAGCGTGCCAGGCGCCACGACGTGCCGCCGGGGCTCTGTCCGGCGAGACGGAGGTGCGCGGTCAACAACGCGTGCAGGACCACGTCGGGGTCCGAATGCGGGGTGTGGTCGACAGCGGTGCGGTAGTCGCCCAGAGCGACATGCCGTGGTGCCCATCGGTCTGTGACGAGGGGAGTGCCGCCTGGAGTACCGCGCAGCATCTGCCATCCGTCGGCAGGGTCGGCCAGTGTCCGGGCCTGCTGCACCAGTTCCCGAGGTAATGGCGCGGCGGTGGCCGACTTGGGCTGGTTGGCGAGCCACTGCAGGCCGCGCTCCGTGTCCTGGTGGAAGCCGGCCGCGATGGCGACGAGATTGGCCGCCGCCAGCACCTGCGGGGAGAGGGCGCGGACGTGCGTGATCTGGTGGGCGAATGCGGCCGAGTCGGCTGCCAGGACGTCTTCCGCAGCCATGAGATTCTCGTTCTCGCCCCACAGCCCGGTGTGCGGCCGGTAGGAAACGAGGTCGAATCCGCTCAGGAGCCCGGTGTCCGCCAGGTGGCTGCCCCAGGGGCCAAGGATGCCCAGCGCGCCGGCGGCGTCGACCGCGTTGTCCAGTCGGAGGTTGAGCATGCTGTGTGGCCGGTCCTCCTGATCGTGCGGGGTGATCCACCATGCGGGGTGGTCGAGGTCGTAGAGAAGGACCGGCAGATGGTCGACCAGCACGGCGGGCCGGACGTGGGGCTGGCAGTACAGGCGGACCGAGAGATAGCGCGAGGAACCGGGAAGGTGGACATCAGCGCGGTGTGCGGTCGGCGCGCCGTGGATGGCCGGGGCAGGCCGGGTTGCCGCAGCAGAACCCAGGAGAACGACGAGTTCGTGGGGGCGGCCGCCACACCAGCCGTAGGCACTCTCGGGCTCTGCCTCGACGAGCGTCAGCTCGCCGAGCCGCCGGGGCCGTTCGAGCTGCGCACGCAGAAGTGCGCGGTGGGCGGCCGTGTCCAGGCCCAGCCGGAGCCGAGTATCGAAATACTCCAGATACACCGTGTCGGGCAGCCGCCACTTTTCGCGCAGCGCGTCGAAGGCGTCTTCCCACTGCGCGGCTGATGCCTCCTGCCCGGGCAGTCCGGCGTGGGCGAGGCGCCAGGTGGCGGGGCTGAGGATGCTGCGCCCAGCGCGTACGCGTGGCCGGACGGCCAGGTGCCGTGCGGCACCCCAGTCCCAGGCGGCGAGATTCCCGAAGTCGCCCATGATCCTGCTGCTCTGCCCGCGCTGTAGTTCGTCGAGGAACCGGGCGATGGCCGGGGTCTGGCATTCGAGCTGGAGCGGGTGGGGGATCGCCGCTTCCAGAACCTGGCCCCGCGACCGAGAGACCAAGAGCAGCCGGCCGTCGTGGTGGGTCACCGCGAGATCGCTGAGCGGGATGACGTCCGGGTCTGGTGTGCGGTACTCGGACAAGGAGATGAGTGGGGCGCTCAGACGCGGGGTGCGCGTAATGGGCGTCGCTCGCAGTGACAGTGGGGGGAAGGACAACTGCACGGGCAGGGCGCCCTCGAAGGCGGTGGGCCGTCTGGCCAGGGTCCCCAGGAGATCGCTGGGGGAGTTCTGTTCGGCGAGCAGTGCGGCGAACCGGCCGCCGCTGAGATGGCCCCAGCCGCGGCCTACACGCCGCACCTCGACAGCGAAGTCGCCCGATTCCAGATCCTGCGCGCTGGCCGCGTGCACCACGGCGGCCAATTCCACATGCGCAGGCGCGTCTTCAACTGCGGGAGGCCGGCCTCCGGCGAGCCTTTGGATGGTCTCCTCGTCGAGGAGGAGCTCCCGGCCGTCGGCGACGGCCTGCTGGGCGAGAGCGACCAGCACCTTGTCGCGGTGCACGGTGGAGGGCTGCGGGGCCCGCCGTGTGCCGTGGAAGTCCTCGGGGAACCCGAGTTCGTCGAGCAGGTCCTGGAGTGGGACCAGCGTGCTGTCGCCGTACGTCTGCCGGAACCGCTCCCGGTAGCGGGCCCAGGCCAGCGTCCCCCCGGGCTCGGGGCTGACCCGGGCCAGGACGCCAGCGGCGCGCTCCGCCTCCCACGCCACCGCCCGGGGCACGACCACGTCAGCGTCTAGGCGCACGTCCAGGGTCAACGGGGAAGGTTGGTCGGCGAGCTGCCGCATCCGCGTGACCAATGTCGTTCGGCTGCGTCCGGCGTCCGGCGGCGCGGCCTGTTGCCGGTTAAGTGCACGCATCTCCTCGTCGATCTCCCGCAGGGCACAGGCCAGCTCGGCAGCATGACCGGCCTGGGCAGCGCCCGAATTGAAGAGTTCGCGCACCACGTAGCCGAGCGGGTCGGTCTCGGTGCCGGCGGGCTGGAGACTGGTCAGGAGCATGCGTCGGGAGATCATGAGGTCCAGCAGCGCCTCGGCCTCGCTTGCCGTGAGGTCCGGATGGTCGGCGATGAGCTTGTCCACCACCTCCCTGTAGGGCACGGCGGCGCTCGCCATCTGCACCGCCGTACGCACAGCGGGGATCTGCCGGATCGAGACCTCCCGCACAGCCGTCCCGGCCGCGTCCAGAGAGCGGGGCTGCCAGGGAAGCACCAGCCGCTCCCCGCGGACCCGCAGGCCGTTGTTGGCCATCAGCCGCAGCAGCTGGCGTACCTCCGGGATCGCCTCCAGCTGCTGCACGATCACCGTCATCCAGAGGCCGTCGGCCCGGCTCACCGCGTGGTGGGACTGGCCCCATCGCGCGACGGTGGTACGGCCGAACCGGCCCTCGGCCACTCCGGCGAACAGACCGAACGGCGTGGCCCGGTGTCTGATGCGCAGGACGTAGCTGAGCAGTGCCAGGCCAAGACGCTCGATGGACTCGGTGCGGAGGAGGCGGTCGTCGAGGGCGTCGATCTCACGGGCAAGGTCCGGGCTGGCGTAGCGGACAGCGTCCGCGATCTGCGGAATGCTCCAGGTCTCGCGTACCCAGGAGAACCAGGACGGGGGAGTGCGCGGGGTGATGTCGAATCCGGCCGGCGTTGGAGGGATCGGCAGACCGTCATGCAGCACGGAGCGCACCAGGATGCCGCGCTGGGCGCGGTAGAACGCTCGTCCCATCTCGTCTCGGCCTTCCTTCTAGACAATCAACAGCGGTCGTTGGGTTCTGCGGGGGTGTTGACTCAGAGGTCACTGAAGAAGTGCGCCAACGCGTCAGCTGTCCTCGGGACTTCGACTTCCTGCACGTCGAGATCCCGGACGAGGCGTTGGGCGTCGGATGCCCGATCCGTGCGTGCACTGTCAACGGAATGGGTTCGGGGCCGACACCTGTTGACCGCGGGGACCGGTGGCAGGTCTTCAGACATGGCACGCCTCGCGAGCGCGCATCCTGAACGGCTGACGTGCTGCACCACGCATCCGCGCACGCATGAGGCTCAGCGTGTCGTGGAGCACTGCCGGGGTGGTCATCGAGGCGGCCAGCGGCCTGGGGGGAGTGAGCCAGATACGGTTGCGGCAGACCGGCTGGTATCCATGCATCCCGCACCGGAGAGCCGGACCGCGGCTGCTCGCGGAGTGCGCGGCACGCCACCGGTCAGCCGTCCCGGACTCCACCGGGATGAGGAGCAACCGGTGGGCGATGCAGCACAGCAGCGGCCCGACCCGGTGACCGGTATCGATCATGGCATCGATCGCGCACATACCGAGGCCCGTGCCGACCCGGACGACATCGAAGTCGCCCGGCAGCTCGGACGGGGGAGTCTCGCCGAAGCCAAGCAGCCACTGGTGGCGAGTGGTCAGTAGGGGAGTCATCAGCTCTCCGGTCAGGACGGGGGTCCGTCGGGCGGATCCGCTCAGCGAGGCAGCTGAGCAGCGAGGATGATCGTCATCAGGGCAATGGCGAACGTGGCGATACGCAAGGCGTTCTTCGGCATAGCTCGTCGTCTCCGGGCTTGTACGAGGGCGATTCAGGTGCCGGACCGAGCGAGACGGGCCTCTTCCGGCGAAAGAAGAGCACCGTGGTAGCCCGACGACACCTGCGGTGACGGCGGAATCACGAATCCACCTCCTCGTGACCGTCTGTGACGGGGGGAGGGGGAAGGGGCCGTCGGGGGGAGACGACAAGGCCGTTCGGCAGGACGCATCCTGTGTCTTCGAAGGTAAGGATCCCGTTGCACAGAAGGCTGTATCCCAGTACTGGGCAGTGCGTGAGCACCTGGGCGGCCTGGCAGTCCGCTGCATCCGCGGGCGGACACTCGGGCTGGTGCATACATGCCAGTCCGATCCTGCTCATCTCGGTGAGCACGGACTGAACGGCGATCGCCAACTGCCGAAGGTGCACGCGGGACTTCATGAAGTCATCCGGTGCTTCCTGCGCCGCCAGCAGGCAGGCAGTCTCGAGTGCATCGGCCAGGGAGGCACAGCTCAGCGACGTGTCAGCCGCTGGACCGAGTTGCATCAGGTGACCGCGAAGGCGGAGAACGAGGAGGTTCACGTCCTGGTCGTCCTCAGGGACAGGAGATTCCTCATCCAGCACCAGGGCGATGGTCTCCTTGGCGGCAGCGACCACCGATCGAACCAAGGACTGGTCCTTGCGATGGGCACGGGAATCAACACGCGTCAGCGCGCGGATACTCATGAAGCCTGCTCCCCTCGGACGAAGGGCGCATCGAACTCAAGCCAGACGGACTTCCCGGTGCCGGCGCGGTTCATCTTGACGCCCCACCGGTCGGCGAGGACACCCACGATGCTCAGTCCCCGACCGCTTTCCCGCTCCCCCGATTCCGGGCGCTCTTGCGGTCGTTCGTCGGACGGGTCGTGGACGTCCACGCGCACTTGCTCGTCGCGGTACACGGCCTTGACGGTGACTGTGGTCTTCGGCGGACGACAGCGACATCCGTGCTCGACCGCGTTCGCCATGAGCTCCTGCGCCGCCTGGACGACCTCGTCGGCAACCTGTTCGAGTCCCAACTCCGAGAGCGCGGCATGCAGTTGCCTTCGCACGGGCCTGATTGCCGCAGGATCCGCCTCGAACGAGACCTCCAGAAGCACCAGAGGCCGCAACCACTCCGGCCGGTCCGGGCACCCTGCCCCGACGTCTGCGTCATCGTTGGAGACCTTCATACACGCTCCTTGGGCCGATCCCGCCGCAGCATCGCCAGCGGTGCCACGCCGTACGGCGGCAGGCGGAAGCGTCGGTCGTTCGGTGTGGCTTCGCGTCAGGTAGTGCACGTTCATCGGCTGCTCCGCCTCGCTGTCATCGATCGGACCGAGCCGGTCTTTGCGCGGGCCCATGTGAATGAGGTCGTCGATTCCCCTACGTCGCATAAGCGTTGGAGGAATATCGTCTTCCTGAGACAACCGCTTTCGGCGCCCGGCCGGTATCCCGCGGGGCGCGCGGATCCAATGCACGTTATGCAAGATCGTTTCGGGGACAGGGGCGCACCATGGGGCGCACACGCAACACCAAGCTGGAAGCCGTGATGCAGGAACTTGGCCTGCCTCAGGCCCGTTTGACAGCTCGTTTCCGAGCTGTTGCGGCCGAGAACGGTGCCCACGAGCTGGACAGCACGAACCAGTCGAGCATCGCCCGCTGGGTGGCCGGCACGCGGCCGAGCGGCCGAGCGCCGTCTATCTTGGCCGAGACGCTCTCGCGTGGCCTTGGCCGCATCGTCACGCTCGCCGATATCGGGCTTGCCCCAGAAGGGGGCACCGCTCTGCCGTCGCCGGAGTGGAGCGTCGACACACTGACGACGCTCGTGAACCTCGGGGGCACTGACATGGACATGGACCGCCGCCGGATACTGGTCGGCTCCGCCTACTCCGTCGCGGGCCTGGCCTTGCCCTCCGAGTCGTGGTGGGAGGAGGCGGCCGAACGCGCCCGTGCCCGCGAAGCGTTGTCCACCCACACCATCACCCCTCAGGACGTGGACAGTGTCCGCGAGATGACTGTCTTCTTCTCGCGCCGCGACCAGCAGCGCGGCGGCCGAGGCGTTGGCCGAACGGCGCTCGTGGCCTACCTGCGCACCGAGGTCGCCGCATACCTCGCCGGGCACTTCCCCTCCGAAGAGGTGCGGCGCGCCATGACCTCGGCCGCGGGAGAGTTGGCCTACCTCGCCGGGTGGACCGCATTCGACGCGGGCGAGCATCCAGTGGCCCTGCATTGGTTCACCGTCGCCACACAGCTGGCCGAGGAGGCCAGGGACGCCCCTCTGGCCGGCCACGTCCTGCGCGCGATGGCCCACCAGGCCGTCGACCTCAAGCAGCCTGCGCAGGCCGTACGCCTGTCCACGGACTCGCTCGCAGGAAAGCGGTATACCAACGCCAGCTGGCGAGAGAAAGCACTGATCGGGGTGGTCCACGCGCGCGGCCTGGCCGCCGACAACCGCCGCAAGGAAGCCCTGGCCACTCTGCTCCAGGCGGAAAACGACCTCAGCAGAGCCGAGGGGGGAGGCGATGAACCGAGCCGCGTGTGGTTCTTCGGCCAAGCCAGCCTCGCCCACGAAACCGCCGCCGCCCTGCGCGACCTCGGCGACCTGAAGGGCGCTGAGAAGCAGTTCCGCCACAGCGTGCGCACCCGACGCAGCCAGTTCCAGCGGACCCACTCTGTGACTCTCGGATACCTGGGCGCCGTTCAGGTCCAGCAGGGCCAGCTCGAGGCCGCGTGCGACACATGGGGACAGGCCCTCGACGCCATGACCGGAGTGCAGTCCGGGCGGGCCCGTGAAACCGTCGTGCAGATGCGCCGCGCCCTGTCCCCGTTCCGCAACCGCGGTGGCGGTCCAGCAGCCGAACTCGACGCCAGGGCCCGGGCCATGCTCAGCGTAGGCTGACGCCGCCCAGACGACGATGGCGGACGAAACTGCCTGCCCAGCCATCGGCAGGAACCGAAGAAGAGGGAACGCATGTCCGACCAGCAGCCCATCGAAGTGCCAGTGATCGGAAGGGTCGTCGGGGGCCACACTGGACGCCTCGACGACTTCAAGGGCGGTGTGGAGTCGATCATCAGGCTTGAACCGGATTTCCCCGAGGAGACCTTGAAGGGCATCACCGAGTTCAGCCACCTTCAAGTGATCTGGCACTTCAGCGAACGGTCGTCCGACGATGTTGCGCTGCACGCCCGCAGCCCCCGCGACAACCCTGCGTGGCCGGCGACCGGGACGTTCGCTCACCACAACCACCGGCGGCCGGCGGGCCTCGGAGTCTCTTTCCCGAAGGTGCTGCGGGTCGACGGGCTCGACATCCATGTGACCGACCTGGACGCTGACGACGGCACACCCGTCATCGACTTGGTAGTGGTGTTCCGGGAGTTCCTGCCTCGCGGCCAGGTCACACAGCCGGCGTGGCCCGGCGAGATGCTCAAGGACTACTGGACCGACTCCGCGCAGCGGCCGTAACAGGCAGGCGTTCATCACGTACCTCCGTCGGGCGCTCGGCTTCACCTTCCAGCTCCCCGAACGCACGTTGCTGGCGAACGCGTGAGCCGTAGCCCAGCCTGTGGCCGAGTAACCCGCAGTGACGGTCGACATCGGTGCCATCGGCGTTCTCCCGGGTGACTCACAGAAGTGGGGGCATGTGCTGGTAGCGGCTGGGCGCTGCACGGCACACCTCGTCTCACGAATCACCATGCGTGTCCGTACGGTGACCAGCGAACACCGGCCGGTGAGGACTTGGGAATGACTTTCCGATGACGTTGACCCGTCAGTAACCACGATCGGGGTGCCGCCACAAACCACTGCCCTGCCATGCTGGACGGCATGGTGACACTCGATGGAAAGCCCGCATCCGCAGACGACTTGCTCTCCCTGGCCCTGACCAACGTCGGCCACTTCACGTCCATGCGCGTCGACGCCGACGGCGGCATCCGCGGCCTGGCGCTCCACATGGAACGCCTCACCAGGGACTGCAAGATTGTGTGGAACGCAGACCTGGACACCGGTCGCGTCCGCGCCTACGTCCGGCAGGGCTTGGACGGGCAGAGCGGGCCGTGCGTCGTCCGCGTCACGATCTACGACCCGAAGGTCGAGATGGGGCACCCAGCAGACGCCAACGAGCCGCACATCCTGGTGTCCGTACGCAATGCCGGCGCTCTGCCCCCGGAACCGCTGCGCGCCATGAGCGTGCCGTACGAGCGCGACCTGCCCGAGGTCAAACACGTCGGTCTCTTCGGTGCCCTGCACGCCCGCGGCACGGCGCAGCACGCCGGATTCGGCGACGCACTGTTCTACGGCCCCGACGGACTCGTGAGCGAAGGCGGCACCTGGAACGCGGGCTTCATCGACCAGGACGGCACCGTGGTTTGGCCGCAGGCGCCGGTGCTGCCCGGCGTGACCATGGCGCTGCTCCGGCAGCACGTCGAGCACCGGGTCGCCACCGTCACGCTGGACCAGGCCAAGGGCATGGCGGCCGCATTCGCGACGAACACGAGCATCGGCGTTCGGCCCCTGGCCGCGATCGACGAGACCGAGTTCCCCACCGAACACCCCGTGTTGAGGCAGCTCCAAGAGACATACCTGTCGATCCCCGGCGAGACCCTGTAGAACGAGATGATGACGGGGGTGACCAGGTGGACCGGCCGCGAGGCCGGCCTGCTGCGTAAGGCCATGCGTAAGACCGGCAAGGCGTTCGCCGAGCTGGTCGGTGTGAACCAGCGCCAGATCCCCAGGTGGGAGGGCCGGGGCGAGACGCTGGAACTCAGCCTCACCAACCAGGCGGCCCTCGACACCCTCCTCTCCCAGGCAAGCCGAGAGATTCAGCTGCGGTTCGCGGCGCTCCTCACCGAACGAGCCGCCGTCCAGCACGACGCGCGCGCCGAGGAGCTGCTGCGCCGCGACTCGCGGACCAGCAAGCACCCCGTCGACGGGAAGGTGATGACCCTCGTCGAGGAGGGCATCTACCTGTCCGGCCCCGACAACCGTTCGGTGTGGCTGGACTCGTTCCTCATCGACGTCTACCCGACGACAAACGAGGACTACGACAGATTCGTGCAGGCCACCGGGCACCGGCCGCCGCAGCACTGGCCCGACGGCCGGTGCCCCGTCACCCTGACCACTCATCCGGTGGTGTGGGTGACGTGGCACGACGCCACCGCATACGCACGCTGGTGTGGCAAGGCGCTGCCCACGTCCCGGCAGTGGGAAAAAGCTGCCCGCGGCCCGAAGGGACGCGTCTACCCGTGGGGCGACGAACCCACGGCAGCAAAGGCGAACGTCGCCGAGACCGGCATAGACGACACGACGCCCGTCTCCCGGTACCAGTCCGGCGTCAGCCCATACGGCGCGTTCGACATGTGCGGCAACGTGTGGGAGTGGTGCTCTACGGAGGAGACGCCCGGCGGCGGCCGGTACGAACTGAAAGGCTCGGCGTTCACTTCCCCGTTCGAGCGTGCTGCGCCGTCGCTGCAGAACGCGGCGAACGCCAGCATGCGGGACAACGACACCGGGTTCCGCTGCGTCTCCGAGTCGTAGGCCAGCCCGCCCTCGGCCGTCCGGGGGGCCTATCACAGCCGCCCCATCTCGGCTTCCGGAGCGATCACCGCGACGAACGCGCAGTGCATCTCAAACCAGAGCAACTCCTGCTCGTACGCCTCGGCGTGGGGACTGATCACGCTGGTCGTGGTCACCACAACACCGTCCGCGTACCCCGCACGGATCTGCTTCCGCACGAGGCGCCAGCCCGTACGCAGTTCTGGATTGGGTGCGCCGTGAGGGTCGGTGAAGGTCTGCTCTTCACCGCCCACCTGCCAGGAATTGCGCACCGCGAAGGTGGCAGCCGCATCGAGGGAGTTGGATGGCCGATGGCCACCGACAGACAGCGCGTACCGGCACACACGTGGCGCCCGGCCCTTGGCCCGGACCTCGGCAATCACCTTCTGAAGGTTGTCGCACCGTAACGCAGCGAGCCGGGCACTGGGGCCGGGTTCGACTCGGACCCTGTCCGGGTGCCACTCCGCGTCGCGTTGGTGCTCCACGTCCATCCAGTCGCGAGCCCTGCGTGCGGTGATGCTCTGGCGCATTCCTGGCCTCGGCTTCGTTCGAGGATGCGGTCGGTCCACGCGCGGGTGACGTGTCCGACCCCAACGGAGGCAGGGGGCAGCCACACCAACAGGCAGCACACCGCTCAGCAAGCGCGGAATGGCGATGCGTCACCCGACGGCACTAGCATGCTCCCATCGAGCACTCCTGCGCAATATCGAGCGTCCGATTCTCGAAAGGATAGAACAGTTGTTTTATCGCCAATGCTCCTCGCGACTGACAGAATGCTCCTCATGACTCAGAAGAAGCTCCCTCCGCCTGTCATGAGGCGCCGCGTAGGAAGCTTGCTGCGCGACTACCGTGAACGGGCCGACCTGGCACCCGGCGCAGCCGCCAAGCGGCTCGGCTGGGACTCCACGCGCCAAGGACGCATCGAGCGGGGCATCTACCGAGTCGCCGCCGACGACATCCGCAAGATGCTGGAGACGTACGGCATCCACGACGACGAGGAAGCGGTCCTCGAGATGGCCGCGGCCTCCAACGAGCCGCCGGGCGCCGGTTGGTGGGCCGCATACATGGGCCAAATCTCCGACGCCCTCCTCGACTTCATCATCCTGGAGTCGAAGTCGAAGAAGATCCAAGTCCAGCACCCGGCGATCATCCCGGGCCTGCTCCAGGCGCCGGGGTACGTCAGGGAGATCTTCAACAGCCCGCTCCATCCGGACAATCGAGACCGGTCAGACATGCTGAGCGCCATCCGCATGGCACGTCAGGAAGTCCTCCACCGACCCGGAAACCAACTTCACGCGCTGATCTCCGAAGCCGCGCTCCTACACCGCTTCCCCAGCGCTCCGGGTGTCATGAAGGAGCAGCTTCGCAAGCTGGCCGACGACGCCGCGCAGCCCAACATCACCATCCAGATCGTCCCGGCGGACGTCCCCGCCTACGCGGCAGCGAACCAGGCCATGACCATCATGAGCTTCCGCCACCCGTGGCCTGCGGCCATCTCGATCGACAACTCCTTGGGCGGCAACATCCTGGACGAGCCCACCGAAGTGAGCGACCTTTCGGTCATGTTCGAGAAGATCGCCGACCTCGCACTTCCCGCGGACAAGTCGCGGGAACTCATTAACGCTCACCTTGAGGAGAAGTTCTGATGCCCGGCTACACCTATACCGACAAGAAGACTGGCATGACCTGGCGAAAGTCGTCCTACAGCGGCGGGGAGCAAGGGCAGTGCCTGGAGATCGCGGAGACGGGCGAGGCCATCCACGTCCGGGACTCCAAGAGCCGTGACGGCTCCACGCTGACCTTCGCCCCCGTCGAATTCGCCGCCTTCGCCAAGTTCGCGTCACAGTTCGACGTCTGAGCCGTACACACCGAACAAAAAGGGCTCGCTTCCCCCCACGACCAGTGCGGGGGGAAGCGAGCCTTCTCGTACAGCCGTACCCATGGGTGAGTGGAGCGTACCCCGCGTGATCGGCAGCAGGAAGACGCCACGAGGAGGCTCAGGCCGGACTGTATGGGCTGGTCACAAGTGATCGATCAATGCCGGATGCCTTGGGCGTCATCTACCGGCGTGTTGGGGGCACGGCGACACACTGTGCGTTGATGGTCGCCAGCGACCGGACGTCGAAGTGAGCGTGGCAGCAGCGCCGTTGGGTGTGACCCGCATGAGGCCCTACCCCGAAGCCGCCGTACTTCCAGCTGCGGAGGTCATACTCGACCCCGTGACGCAGACATGTCGATGGGTCGGCTCGGACGGTCTGGACATGCCGTTAACGAGCAAGCACCAGAAGTCCGAGACGAGCAAGGAGACCAAGACGAAGGCCAGTCTGGACGGCGGACCTGACGAGGGCAGCGATCAAGAAGAGGACGCGGATTGACGCCGGCCGCCTCCGTCCTCATCGTTTCGCAACTGGATGACGCAACCGCTGATTCGGTCATCGAGAAACTGAACCGGTGGCAGGTCCCCGTCGTACGCCCGGACCGGGCGACTTCCCCTGGATATCTCCTTCGGGGCCCGCCTGGACAACGACGGGATCCGGGGAAGTGCCGAACTCGATAGGCGGGACAGCTCGGCGCCGGGGGCAAAGGCGTCGCCGACCCCGAGTTGGTCACCGCACTGGAGGGGCACCCACCCCATGCCGACCGCCGTCCAGTTCGAGAACTTCGAGGGCACCAGCTACGTCGAGGGCACGGACTGCGCAAAACTCCACGACGACGCCTTCGGCCAGATGTCGCGGCAGCCGTGCCGGGCTCAGATGCGAGCGGTAGTTGCAGGACCGTAAAAGAGAGCGGGGTATGGAGGGACGAACTCGCTAGGGTAGATCATTCGTCGAGGAATACTTGACCATCGCCATTGAGACGTGCCTGTGCTTCGGCAAGGATTGTTCGGGCCTGAGACAGCTGTTCGTCCGTGGGGACTCGGCTGGTTGCAGTGATGTTGGCGCGAACTTGGCCGGGGTGGGTGAACCCAGCGATGGCAATTGCGTTGGTGGTGCGGTTGAGGCAGGACCACAGAGCGAGAGCAATGAGGTCCTCGTGCTCGGGTGCGATCGTCTGCTGGATTTCGGCGAGGGCGTCGTCGAGGACGGCCAGAGCTGGCGCGGTGAACCAGCGTTTGCGCGTCCGGTGGTCGCCATCCCCGAATGCGGGCGCTTGATCGGGGGAATGGGACCGAGTCAGGAGTCCTTGTCCGAGGGGTTTGTTGATGAGCACTCCGCAGTTGCGCTGGTCGGCGAAGGAGAAGATCCCTTCGGAACTGGCAGCCGGGGTCAGCAGATTGTCGCGTACGGCAAGGATGTCCGGCTGTACGAGGTCGAAGAGCGCACGGAATCTGGCGGTTTTGTTGCCGCGCAGGGCGGGCGGAGTGGACAGGCGGTCGGGCGCGAAGCGGTGCGGGCCACGGAGGCTGATCGCGCGGATGATGCCCTCGTTCTTGAAGGCATGCATGACGTCGATCGCCGGTTGCAACCACTGGTCGTCGGGGCCGAAATCGTGGTGGTGAAGGCCGTAGATGTCGAGGTGGTCGGTGCCAAGGTTGTCCAGGGTCTGGGCGAGCTGGCGACGCATGTGGCGGGGGTCGAAGCCGTGTTCGGCGGTGCCGGTGAAGTATCCGACCTTGGACGACAGGACGATCTGATCGCGTGGGACCTGGGCGACGAGCCGTCCCAGACGCCGTTCGGACAGGCCGTGGCCGTAGACGTCGGCGGTGTCGTAGAGACGGGCGCCGAGTTCCCAGGACGTTTCGAGCCCGGCGATGGCGGCGCTTTCGTCTGCGCCGGTCGACCATCCCATCGGCAGGCCGAGGTTGTGATCGGGACCGCCGATGGCCCAGCACCCGATGCCGAGGGCCGGGGCTGTGATGCCGGTACGTCCGAGCGTCCGGGTGGGAAGCGAATGCGAGGTCATCTCGGAGCGGACTCCTCGGCGTCGGGGATGTGAGATCCCATCATGAGCCTTTGCGCCACGAGAAACCGGCGGTTTTGGGGCGGCCCGGACCGGGTGGGATCAGGCGGGCCGACTGTCTCGGATGACGGCGTCCCATTCCTCCTGGACGAAGGTGAACAGGCCGCCGGGGCGCTCGCACACAAGGACGGGGACGCTCGCAGCGCGGGTGCGGCTGTGGCTGTAGAAGCCGACGACTGCGGTGTTGTCGAGGCGGTAGAAGGAGAACATGCGGTCGCCCGGCCGGTAGTAGATCTCGATGGCCGCGCCACCGTCGGTGCGTAGGGCGGCGTACTCGGCCCGGGTGTCTTCGATGCGCCGTCGCAGTTCTTCGGCGGTGAGGCCGAACCGGTTGGCCAGGACGGAGATGGTGCGTTCGTCATCGGGATCGGCCAGGACCGCGCGGATGCGGGCGTCCTGGCGGGCGGCGACTCTGGCGAGGTCGCGGGCGTGCATCCGGGTCCACGTCTGGCCGTAGGCCATGTAGATGTCGAGTTCGCGGACATCTGCGAACAGCTCGTGCCATTGCATGTCGGTGAGGTAGGTCGTTCCGATCCGGGTGAGACCGGCTTCTCGAACCTCAGCGACCAGTTCCTCACTGAGCGGGCGGAGCTCTTCGGCATCGATGTCGTGAGAGGCCAGTCGGTTCCAGGAGACGAGCCACCGCGGATCGTCGCCGGTCTTGATGCCGCAGGCGTGGAGGAACGTGAACAGTAGTAGCTTCGGGGGGAGTCGTTTGCCGGCGAGCATGTCGCTGATGCTGCTGCGTGGCAGGCTGCGTCGGCCCCGCCGTGCGCGCTGTTCCAGTTCTCGCAGGGATGGGTTCCCGGCCCGTGCCCGTACCCGTCGCAGGCACATCGCGAGGTCGGCGACGGTCCGGGCCTCGGTCGGATCGATGTCGTCGGGGTTAGGCACGCAGATTCCTGATCAGGGCTTTTGCGGGTGTCCGAGAGTGTCCGAGAAGTGTAGCCATCGGATGCTGTGAGGCGGACCAACTTCCAGGTGGGGGCTTTGACCTGAGACGAATGAGTCCGAGTCCGTCCGCGCCCCTTGGCTCGTGGTGCCCCGGTCACGTCTGCTGGTCAGGCCAGCCGAGACGATGGGAGCCAGGTCGATGCCGATGGCCACGTCACGCCACCCCGAAGCAGCTGTAGATTCCGAATGGGGCGACCGACTGATCGCCAGCGTCGAACATGCCACCGGCCGGCCACTGCCGCAGGCTCAGCAGCATCATCTGCTCCAGATCCCTGCCAGCTGGCCCAATGCACTCCGCCAGGCACTCAGCGGGATCCTTCCCGGGCAGTTCAGCGTCACCGGAACCCTCGACGAGCGGCTGCTGCTCGCCGAACGCGCACCGGGACTGACCGGGTGGACGATCGCCGACCTGGCGGGACGGCCGCACTCGGCCCGGGACTGGCCCGCGTGGACAGCCGACCGCATCATGGTCGACCAGCCGGAAGAGTGGCTGTCCGGTGGCGCCGTCGCCGCCGACGGGGTTGGGCGCCTGGCGCGCCCGCGGGTTCTGCTGGTCTCGCTGTACCACCCCGAGTGGTTCCCCCTTCCCCGCTTCCCTCTGGGGATCTCCGATCTGGCACGGGCCGCCAGGCGAACCCTGCTCGGCCAGATCAGCTTGACGGACATGCAGCTCGGGGTGAGCTTCGATGATCTGCTGGGTGAGATCGCCACCACGGAGCCCGACATTGTCGGGGTGTCTGCGACGTTCGGCCAGCACGACCTCCTGACCGCCCTGTTACTGACCTTTTCGGGTTGCCTTCGGGTGGTGACGTTGGGTGATCCCTGCGGTATGCCAGTGTTATGCGGTACGCGGATAGTGGGGGCCTGACTGCTGAGCGGCGGGCTGCGCGTGAAGGGATCCGGCTGGAGGCCGGGCGGAGGTTTGCTCGCGGTGACAGGAATTCGGTCATCGCCAAGGACCTGCGGGTGAGTGAGCGTTCGGTGGAGCAATGGCGCCGCAACTGGCGTGAAGGCGGTATCGAGGGTCTGAAGTCGAAGGGACCCGCGAAACTGCCGAAGCTGTCGGACGAACGGTTCGCCGTGCTGGAAAAAGAGCTGGCCAAAGGGCCGGCCGCGCATGGCTGGGAAGATCAGCGGTGGACGCTGGAACGCGTCAGAACGCTGATCGGCGGCCAGTTCAAGGTCAGTTGCTCGATCGCGGGAGTGTGGCGGCTCCTGCACCGCCACGGCTGGTCCTGGCAGAGCCCGGCCCGCCGTGCGCTGGAACGTGACGAGCATGCGGTCGAGCTCTGGAAGAAGGACGTATGGCCGCAGGTGGAAGCACCGCGGCGGCGCTCGGGGCCTGGATCGCCTTCGAGGACGAGGCCGGGTTCGCGATGACGCCGCCACGAGCCCGCACCTGGGGCCGGCGCGGACAGACTCCCGTGGTGAGAGTGCGAGGCCGGTCCCGGCGGCGGATCTCGATCGCTGCGATGTGCTGCTACCGGCCCGGCGAGAGGTCCCGGATGATCTACCGGCCCCGCTTCCACTCCTTGCTGAAGGGTGCACGCAAGAGCTTCGCCTGGCAGGACTACCGCGACCTCCTGGTCCGCGCGCACCTGCAGCTCGGCGCCCCGGTCATCGTCGTCTGGGACAATCTCAACACCCATCGCACCGCTGGCCTGCGTGACTACGCCGCAGGCCACGACTGGCTCACGATCGTCCAGCTCCCCTCCTACAGCCCGGACTTGAACCCGGTGGAAGGGGTCTGGTCCCTGTTACGGCGAGGCCCGATGGCCAACACCGCGTTCACCGACCCTGACCACCTCACCCGCACCCTCCGCCGCGGCCTCGCCCACATCCAGCGGCACCCGGAACTCATCGACGGCTGCCTCACCGAAACCGGCCTGACCCTCAACTCCGGCACCCGAAGCTAATCCGACAAGGTCAGTAGACCACCTCTACGAACGTCCCGTTCCACCTCTGGTGCTGGCGGGCGGGAGCCTGACTGCCCGTAACGAAGCACTCCTGCTCGACACTTACCCGAAGCTGCTGGTCGCCCACGGCGCAGGCGAAACCACGATTGCGGACAGCCTGAGCTTTTATCACGGCGATCTGCCGCTCGAGGACATCCCCGGCCTTGGCCATGCAGGGGCGCTCCGGGGCGGCGGCATGAGGATCCGTACGAAGCTGCGCACCGCAAAGGTACCCAATGCCCGGCTCGTAGACTTCCTGCCCGAACTCGACCTCCTCGACCGCACCCTGGACTGCCGTGGAGTGGTCCAGCTGGAGGCGTCCAGGGGCTGCACCTCCGCCTGCAGCTTCTGCCCCCGCAGCCACAAAGGGGCCTGGGCAGCTGGCTCCGCACCGAGCCTCGCCATCGTCCTGCCGGAACTCACACGGGCCTTCGACCGGCATCCCGAGACATCCAGGACTGTGTACCTGGTCGACGAGGAATTCTTCGGCAGAGGAGACGACGCCGTGGCCCGCGCGCTGGAGCTGGCGGGGCTGCTGCACGATGCGGGGTTCTCGTGGGAGTCCTCCTGCCGCGTCGACCAGGTGGTTCGCCCGGAGACAGACCGGCCCTGGCATTTGTCCCGGGCCCGGATGTGGCGGCAGCTGAACCAACTTGGGCTCCGGCGCATGCTGTTCGGGGTCGAGTCCGGTGTGGACTCGGTCCTCACCCGGTTCAACAAGGACACCACCGGAGACCAGAACGCCCTGGCCATCCGGACGCTGACCGCCCTCGGCGTCCCCACCCGCTTCACCTACATCACCTTCGACCAGCAGATGACCCTCGACGAGCTCCGGGCCACCCACGCGTTCCAGGGACGCACCGACCTGCTGCTCGCCCCACAGCCCCACCTGAGTATCGACGAGATCGTCGATGGTGTCCGGGACCCGCAGTGGGTCGCCTCACACTCCACCGGCAGGCCGTTCCACGCCGGCATCTCCTACATGCTCGTCTCCATGGAGTGCCTGATCGGCGCCGCCTACACCCGCAAGGCTCAGGCCCTCGGGCTTACCGGGGCCGTCGATCCGAGCATGGGGAGGGTCGAAGCCCGCTTCGCCGACCAGCGCATCGGCGCCTGCTCCCGCCACGCCCAGATGTGGGTGGACCGGACGTTCGCCCTGGACTACACCCTCAAGAGCCTGGAGAAGATCGTGGACGGGCGTGCGCGGAACGTTCTGCACGACGCGAGAGTGGCGATCCGAGCAGCCGCTTACTCGGTCTTCACCGGCATGCTGACGCTCATCGACACCACATCCGCCGGACCGGAACTCCTCGATTCCGCGCTGCGCGACCTCATGGACGAGGAACTGGGCATGCTCCAGAGGGCGATTGGCGAACTCATCGGACAGTCACTGCCGGTGCTTTCCACCACGAACGCCGCCGTTCTGCACGGTGAGCACCAGCGCTGGCTCGCAACCCGGCAATGGCAGCTCATCAACGCCGCCGACGCCTGCGGCACGTGAACAGCCCGGCATCGGCTCGGGCTCGACCGAAACACTCGCACCGGTCACAGACGAATTCGACAATCGAAGTAGACCGGAACGAGACGTCAACGGGCAGGAGAGGATGGCATGGCGGCAGAACGCGGGCGACTGATCGCCCTGGAGGGCCCCGACGGGATCGGCAAGACCACCCTCGCGCAAGCTCTTGCCGACACCACCTACGAACAGGCCTGCGCCGAGGGAGCATCATCGTCCGGGCTGGTCTTCGTGCCACGACGCCAGATCTCAGCAACCTCCCCCTACGCCCACCAGCTCATGAGCCAACTGGCCTCCATGCTCTGGCATTCGGGAGACAGCCCCGACCTGCCGGACGGCTTCTGGGTCACCCTCCAGGCATCCTGGTACACGGCGCTGCGCACCACGGTGCTGGAGCCTCTGATCGCGGCCGGACACGACGTGATCATGGACGGCTGGTGGTTCAAGTTCTTCTCCAAGCTCCTTGTGCAGGGCTGGGCCCAGGCCGACCTCGACGTGATCTTCGGCAGGGTTCCGCCTCCGGATGGGGTGATCGTGCTGACCGCTGATCTAGGTGCTTTGTACGACCGGAAGCAGGCCTTCCAGCCTCGCGAGATGGGCATGCACGCCGGAGTGAGCGACTACGGCCGCACGGCGTTCGTCACCTACCAGCAGGACGGCCTGAAGAACCTGCTGGGCTATGCCGGCCACCACCGGTGGCCGGTCGTCGAACTCGACGTCACCGCATCCGTCCCCGACACGATCGCCCGGCTGAAACCGCAGGTCGACCAGCTCCTCAACGCAGAAGGAGACCCCAGTTGATGAACGCCCTGGCCGCCCACGGCGGACCCAAGACGGTCGACTTGCCAGCACCGCACTACCAGTGGCCCATCGTTGACGCCTCGCTGGAGAAGGCGATCCTCGACCAGGCCCACCGGTCCCTGTCGGACCGGGACGCCACCGGGATTATCGGTGAGTACGAGCGGGCGTTCGCCTCCTTCCTCGGCGTGGGCCCCGGTCAGGTCGTGTCGATGGCGTCCGGGACCGCGGCGATCCACGCGATGAGCCGCGTCGCCGGACTGAGCCCGGGGGATGCGGTCCTCGCCCCCGCGTACACGTTCCTGGCCACCGCTTCCCCCTTTGCCTTCGACGGAGTCGAGGTCGTGTTCTGCGACGCGGACCCCTCCACCGGGAACGTCACCGCGCAGTCACTGGCCGCGCGGATGCAACCGAACGTCAAGGCCGTGATCGTCACCCACATGTGGGGCATCCCGTGCCCGATGGACGAGATCGCCGCGTTCTGCGCCGACCACGGACTGATCCTCATGGAGGACTGCTCACACGCCCATTTCGCGAGCTGGGACAGCCGCCCGGTCGGCACCTGGGGCGACATGGCGGTGTTCTCCACCAACCAGAAAGCCATCACCACCGGGGAGGGCGGAATCTTCCTGGCCCGCGAGACGCGGCTGCGTGAACTGGCGGTCTTGTACGCGCACTACAACAAACGGTCCCTGACCGAGATCGACCCTGCCGCCGAACACTTCCCTTTCGCCTTCACCGGCATGGGACTGAAGGAGCGAATGACCACACTCGGCGCGGCGATCGGCATGCACCAGCTCGGGCGGGCCGATCAGGTAGAGGCCAGGCGCCGCCAGAATCTCGACGCACTGATCAAGACACTGGACGGCAACCCCGTCATCGCCCCGGTCACCGTCCCGCCCGAGAGGGGCGAACACGGGCTGTACGTGTTCGGCCTGCTCTTCCATCCCGACCAGGCGACCGTGACCCGCGACGAATTCGTGCGACTCTGCGTCGCCGAAGGCGCCCTGGACGTCGACGCGCCTGGCTCGACCCGCGACATCTCCGGCGAGCCGCTGTTCGCCCGCCGGGCCCCGCACGCACCCTGGCGGCCCGCAGCCGTCCACCCGGTGGCCCTCCCCGGCGTCGCCGCGTTCCAGGAATCCTTCATCAAGATTCCCGCCTGGGGCTACCCCGGCGACGAGGACCTCACCGAGGGCTACCGGACCGCTCTCGCCAAGGTCAGCGAGCACGTCGCCCGATGACTGCCACCCAGGGGCTGGCCGAGGACCGGTTCCCCGTACGGCGCGACGTCGACGGCGACTTCACCCCCGCGCAGATCCTCGCCGCACTGCCGAAGGCACCCCGGGATGGCCGTCCCGTGCCCCTCGCCGGAGTGGCAGAGTCCGCACACGCCGCACGCCTGTGGTCACCCGCTGAGGCCACCGAAGGAGCCCTGCAGGCCAGCCCCCCTGTACCCCCGCTGCCCGACCACGGGCAAGCTGCCGTCCTGGCCTACGACGTGGATCTGCTGCACCGCTTCGAGACCGCACCTCTGTGGCGGCCCTCGGTCGAGGCGCGCACCCGCGCTTTGTCCCCCCGCGTGGCCGGAGACTGGCTGACGCTCGCCGACCACTGGATCGGCCTCTCCCGCGTCATCGACGACCTGCGCTTCCTCAACGGTGCCTGCAAACTCCTCGGCACCGTGTGGACGCGCCACAATGCCGACCACTGGAACGACCCGGACCTCACTACCCGCATCGCGGCGACGGCGGCCCTCCTGGACGGCGCGTGCACCCAACTGTCGGCCCGCCTGTCCGACCGCGTCCTGCCTCCCCGCCCGGCCACCGTTCCCGCCGATCACAAACCGCCCGACCGGCCGGAGACGAGCGGACGGATGAAAACCGTGGTCCTGGCCGGACTCGGCTCCGCCAGCCCCGCGGCCTTCCTGACCACAGCACGCACCCTGGGCGCCGAGGTGGCCGCGGTGTGCTGGTACGCACCACCCAGCGACACGGCCGCGCAACCCGGTATTCCGCCGCCTGGTATCCACCCGAACCCGCCCCCCGCAGCCACGCCGCCCCGGACGTCACCAGCAGCACCGCCCACTGCACCGACTGGGACCAGGTCGAAACCGTGCTCGCGCGCTGGGAACCGGACCTGCTGGTCCTGCTCGGCATGCCGATCGTCCCCACCGCGATCCTGACCATCCCCACCCTCGCAACCATCAACGCCCACAACGGGGCGCTGCCCACCTACCGCGGCATGGACGCTGTGGGCTGGGCACTCCTCAACAACGACCCCATCACCTGCACCGTCCACCGCGTGACAGCCGGCGTCGATACCGGTCCCGTCCTGCTCACCCAGGCCGTGCCTCTCTCGCCCCGGCAGACACTGCGGCGGCGGGTGAAGTCCACCCAGCTCACCCTGCTGTCCGCCGTCACCGCCCACACGGCGACGGCCCGCCAGCTCCCCGACGGCGTCAGCCAATCCCCGCACCTGGCCCGCCAGTTCTACCGCCTGCACCCCCACCTCAAGCGCATCCTGGATGCGTCCCCCTACGGAACAGGAGGCACCCGGTGATCACCACAGCGCATCGGACCTTCGCAGACCTGCGCGACATCGACTGGAACGACACCGGCTCGATCGTGACCGGCTGCCAGCCCGCCTACGACACCATCACCCAAGACCCTGACCTCTTCACGGCACTCCTGCGCCGCATCCCCGACGATCCGGTGCTGGCCCCCATGTGCGAGCAGTACGACTTCATGGACAAACTCGTCCTCTACGCCGACGGCGGGATCCGCGTCCGGCTGCACCTGTACCGCTCCGGCCACTTCGACCGGCCGCACCACCACCGCTGGCCCTTCTTCTCCGGGATCTACCAGGGGCAGTACCTCCACCGGATCTTCGGCGCGGACACCGACTTCGACGAGCACACCGACGCCCGCGCCCTCAAACCGATTATGGAACGTATTGAACGCCCCGGATCCAGCTACGCCCTGCACCACACCACGGTCCACACCGTCCAGGCCGACGCCGACACCATCTCGATCCTCGTGCGCGGCCCCGCGAGGCGCGACAGCTTCCTCATCCTCGACACCGACAGCGGAAAGTCCTTCCGGGTCTTCGGCGCCGCGCAGGAAACACCGGAGCAACGGGCGGCCAAGCAGATGACCCCCAGCGAGCTCACCGACACCATCGTCCGGGTCCGGCAGCTCACCGGCCTCGCCACCAGCCAGGAGCACTAAATGCACGACGAGGGAATCCAAGGCTCTCTGTTCGGAAGTCTCGACGACGAGGTCAGCTCCACAGCAGAACCCGATGCGCTGCGCGTGTGCGCACTCAACATCAACAACCCCAGCCGCCAGCGCGCCCAGACGAACCTCAACTGGCTGCTGGGCACCGGCAGCAACGTCCTGGTCCTGACCGAGATGAAGGCCAGCGACGGAAGCCGCCTGATCATCAGCGGCCTGGAGGCCGAGGGATTCGACACCCACCTCCCGCCCGGCTGGACCGAAAGCCCGTACTTCACCCTGATCGCCACCCGAGGCTTCCAGCATCTCCCGGTCGCCGACCAGTTCGATGCCCGCGCCATCGCCGTCGATCTCCTCACCGCCGACGAAAAGATCAGACTGGTCGGCCTGTACGGGCCCACCAACGGTATGACCACCGAGAGCAGCGACCGGCGCCGGGTCTTCCAGAAAGGGTTCCTCGAGTACCTCCACAGCGCCCTACAGCCCAAACTCGTCCTGGCCGGCGATTTGAACGTCATCGAGCCCAGTCCTCAGTCGCACCTGGACTCCTTCCAGGACCACGACTACGCCTTCTACACCGGCCTCCAGGAACTCGGCCTGACCGACCTTTTCAGGAAGCTGCATCCCTCAGCCCTCGCACACAGCTGGCTCAGTGACCGGTACGGCTCACAACGCCTCGACCACATTTTCGCCACCACCAGGACTGGAACGGTCATCAGCTGCGACTACGACCACGCTCCCAGGACAGCCCAGTTCACCGACCACGCGGCCCTCCTCACCACCATCGCCCTGGAGACCAACGCGTGACCCGGCCCGCCGTCAGCTGCTTCAGCTACCTCGCCGCCACCCGCACCCTGCACGTCCAGGACTACCTAAAGATCAATTAAGGGGTGCACGTCCACACCACGACCAATTCATGGCCAGCAGGCCCTTGGCCGCGGAAATACTCACCGCGTTCGGGCATGACACGGAAACACCGTGCACCAGGGCTGTGTTGACGTCCTGCAGACCAAGGCTGACGAACAAGATCCCGAGGGGTGGAGCGGATACTGCGGGAACTGCTGGTCCTCGACATCGCCGAACTCGTCCTGGTCGCCACCAGCCGCAACGGAGCAGTCGGTCCGCGCGGCAAAGGCACCGTTTTCGAAGCCCGACGCTGCAGGTGACCGTGCGGCAGGTACAGGGTGTCGGATCAGCGGTCTCCGCCGCTCTGAATCCACGCCCGCAGTCGTGGAGTGACCGATCGGGAAGCCACTAGTGCGGCAGAAGCCTCACGCCGATCTTCCGCCCCTGGACGATCCTCAGCTGCAGAGCCCGACTAGCCGGCCGGTACCAGGTCCAGCACAGACGACAGTTTCTCCATGAACCGGGACATCTGTGGGTCGAAATTGCCCACCCACGTCGTCGGGTCACCCAGAGGGAACCAGCGGCACTCCGAGAACTCCGCAGGATCGGGGACGATCTCCTGCTTCTGGTCGGCGGCAAACACGAACCACATCGTCACATCGGTGTGCACGTGCGGCGGACGGGTCTCCGTCACGGTCAAGAAGAAGGGATCGGAACCGAAGCGGGAATGGAACGGCGGATCCACCTTCAGTTCCTCATCCAGCTCCCGAACCACCGTTACTCGCGGGTCCTCGTCGGGATCCACATGGCCCCCAGGCATCAACCACGCCTTGGCCTTGGCATGGTCCACGAGCATGATGGTCCCCGCCGCCTCATCGACAAGCGCGGCGTAGACCGCCAAATGCTGGTCGGGCGTAGCAGGTCTAGCCGTGCGGAAAAGCGGACTGCCCGAGTCGATCCAGTCGGTCATCCGCCGCTGGTCCGAGGCCTCCCGCTCATCGAACGGGACAACCGCTTGAACGAGATCCCGAACAACCTGCCGGGGATCACACTGGCCATTGAGCATCAAAGACCCATTCCACATAGGAGATCCGGTGAACCACAGACCCCTCTAAGTCCACCAGCGCAACACCTTATCGGCCACAGCCCGTCGCCACTCCACTATCTCTGTGGCACGCTCCCGCCCGGCTCAGTTCACACCCAGAAGGAACGCGAGCGCCTCTCCCCCCAGCCCGACCAGCGCAGCCACAAACTCCTGGCCTGACCAGCGAACTCACTCCCGAGGATCCCGCGTGTCCAGATAGTGCAGGCGGGCGGCGTCCGAGGGGTTCACGAGGCGGGAGCCACCCCGTGCCGCGAACCCCTCGGGTTTCTGCGCTAGAACGCCGCAGTACGGTCTTCGCTGCGCGAGTCGGTTACCTGGTGCGCGGCGTAGACGCCCCCGCGCGACTTGCGACGCCAGGGACGTGCGTAGGCCACTGCTTCAGCGGCCGCCTCGGAACCGTCGTCGAGGTCTACGACCGCCACCGACGGCGATCCGTCGGCTGGGCATCGCTCAAGCCATTCGCCGTTGGGGGCGATGACTCCGGACGGCCCGATGGAGCTGTGCTGCGTGGGCACCGAGAAGCTGACCCAGTAGCTGTTGGCCGCGGCGTGGCCTTGGGCTTGGGCGGCGGCGTTGCCCGGGGAGACGCCGGTCGTGGAGAACAGGACGCAGTCGACGTCCAGCTTCTCGTACTCGGCGAACAACTCCGGGTAGTGGATCTCCATGCCGAGCAGGCAGCCGAAGCGCACACCGTCGACCTCTTTTCCGAATGCCCGGATGTCCGTATTGGGGTTGACCAGGCGAGATGCGTCGCGTAGGTGTCCGGGACGTGGCGCTGGCAGTTCGTCAAACAGGCTCTGCGAGTGACTCGTTCGCTCTAGCGTTGATCTTATGAAGCAGCAGGAGAGTGTCCAGGGGACTTCGGCGGAGGCCGATGATGAGGCGAAGCGGGTAGTCCGTGGCTGTGACGCATTGCTTGATGAGTGCGACACGGCCATCGCCGACTTGAGGGAGACGCTCCGTCAGAAGATTGAGGAGCGCGACAACCTAGCCGCCTTGCGAGAAGAGGCGGTGAAGTTGATCAATGTCGGGCCGCGCCTGGAGAGGATGCGTCAGCATGCCGCCGAACTGCGCCGCCGTCCACTCGACGACGTGGACGTCGACTCGCTTGTGCGGTCCGGCCTGGTGGACATCAGGAAGGAGCTGGCGCGTGCTTCTGCGCTCCCTGAGGGGCTCGAAGGTCGCGCTAACTCGGCTGGGGAGCCGGAGCCTCGGCCGGCTCCGGACAAGGTACTCATCCGATCAAGTGGGCAGCGAGATCTTCTTGCCGTCATCGCCTCCCGGGCCGACCCCTGGTGCAGCGAGCAACTCGCGAAGGCTCTGGGTATTCCGCTAGGGGACGCGAAAGGGCGCAAAGCGGTGCGTAATCGCCTGGCCTCCCTCGTCGAGAAGGGTGTGCTCGAACGCGCCGACGCAGACCCGGCCTGGGGCACCCGGTCGGTCTTCTATCGCTTGTGCGCGCCCTGGGCATACGTCGGACCGGCCAGCACTCGTTGAACGCTGACGGCATGGCCTCACCACGGTGTTGGCGCTGACCTGCGGTGACACGTCGCGCGTGTCCCCGACGTGCCACCGGGCAGGATGCTCGATTTTCGGCCCCTTCAGCCCCTGACGGGGTCAGAACACGGCAGTCAGGAGATCAACTCGGGCGTGCTCGGGGGCAGCGAAGACGGTGGGTGCGATGTCGCGGGTGCGGGTGCGGGTGCGGTGGGGCGAGTGGGGTGTTTTGGCCCCGCGTGACGCCTGGTGCTGTCTAGGCTCGCTGGGCATGAGTACTGCTGCTTCGGAAGACCCTGCCGTCGAGTTGTCGGAATATGACCGGAAGCTGCCGCGGAAGCGGGTGGCAGCCGGTGTCTTGTTCTTCGACGCGGACGGCCGCGTGATGCTGGTCGATCCGATCTATAAAGACCCGTGGGAGATCCCCGGCGGCGCCGTGGAGTGGGACGAGTCGCCCCGCGACGGTGCCGTGCGGGAGGTGAAGGAAGAGCTCGGGCTGGCCTGGCAGCCGGGCCGGCTGCTCGGAATCGACTGGGTCGGCCCGCGGCCGGGACGCAGCGAGGGCATCGTCGCCATCTTCGACGGCGGTGTGCTGGACCCCGAACAGGTCGCCGGGATCCGGCTGCAGGACGAGGAGGTCCGCGCCTTCGAGTTCGTCGGCCTGGACCAGGTCCGTGAGCGGTTGATCCCGCTGCTCGCGAGGCGGGTGGAGGCGTGCATGGCCGCTCGCGAGCGCGGGGAGATGATCTATCTGGAGAACGGCATCCTGGCGTGATGTGACCCGTCGGCCCCCGGGCGGCGGGCGCCCCGGGGCCTTCGCGGTGTCAGGCTGCGGCCGGCTGCCCGGTGCTGTCGGCGGGCCTGGGCCGGGGGATCCCCGCCGGTGGCGGGGTGGTGAGGGTGCGTCCGGCCGATCGCAGTAGCGAGTCGTGGATGCCGTCGGCATAGAGTAGGCCGCCGACGTCCGCGCGGGCCTTGGCCAGCGCCGAGTCGGCCCGGAAGCCGCCCGCGCCGACCAGCAGTGGCAGTTCCTGGAGGGCGCGGTGGGCGGTGTCGACCGCGTGTGCCTTGACCTCGCGGGACCATAGGTCCGCGTGCGGGCTGCCGGAGGCGGTCAGCCGCGCGGCGGCGATCGCCGCCAGCAGAGCCGCGTTGATCTCGGCGTGTGTGCGGCCGAGGGTGACCAGCGCGGTGTCCCGCAGTCTGGGCAGCAGTCCGGTGGCGGCCCTGGCCGTCAGATTGGCGGCGACCTGGGTGTGGGCGCCGGCGGCGGTGCCCAGTGCGGTCGCCGCGACCAGTGGGCGGAAGGCCGCGAAGTGCCGCCGGAAGACCGCAAGGCCGCCGCCGTCGCCGGCGAGCAGGTCGTCCTCGCTGACCACGACGTCGGTGAGGGCGAGGGTGCCCCAGTCCCAGCCGCCGAGGCCGGAGGGGGTGATGGGGCCGCGCTCAAGGCCCGGGGCGCCCGCTTCGACGACGGCGGCGGTGATCTTGTCGTCGGGGTTCTTGAAGAACACCACGAACGCCGCCGACTCGGTCAGCCGGGAGACCCAGCACTTCTCGCCGTTGATCCACCAGCCGCCGCCCGGCCGGACGGTGGCCCTGGTGGTGATCTCCTGGAGGCGGCTTCCGCCGTGCCGTTCGGTCGCGGCGATGCCGACCAGGTCGCCGCCCGCGAGCCGGGCCCTCCAGCGGCGCCGGACCGGCTCGGTCCCGTGCCCCAGGATCATGCGGCCGTGCCCGGGGCCGACTGCGTCGCGCAGGTCCAGGTCGTGGAAGCCGCAGACGAACCCGGCCAGGGCCTCGGTCATCGCCTTCGTCTCTCCGGTGTTGTCGCCGCGGCTGTGGTCGGTGCGGACGCGTTCGGCCAGGCGGCGGCGGACGGCCAGCAGCCGGACCGAGGCCGGTGCCCCGGCCTGTGGGGTGGCTGCCAGGATCTCGGTCAGGTCCGCCTCCAGGCGGGCCAGCCGCGCGATATGGCGGTCGGTCAGGTCCGGCAGGACGGGCCGCAGCGGGGTGATCCATTGATCGATGCAGGTCCTCGTGTGGTTCATGGTCGTCCTCTCCCCGTCACCGGGTGGGTGTCAGGTCTCGTCCGGCTGGGGGCGGACGCGGGCGGGGACACCGAAAGCGGTCGCCCCGCCCGGGACGTCCCGGGTGACGACGGATCCGGCGCCGACCAGGGCGTGTTCACCGACGATGACGCCGGACAGGACCGTCGAGCCGGAGCCGACCTTGGCGCCGTTCTCGAAGCGGGGCGGGAGGAGATCCGGCTCCCGGTCCGGGTCGCGCCAGACGAGGTGCTTGTCGTTGACGGTGCGGATCCCGGCGCCGAGGAAGACGTCGTCGCCGATCACGGTCGCGGAGGTGATGTGCGAGTGGGGCGAGAGACGGACCCGGCTGCCGATCCGGCACTCGCGCTCGATCACCAGGAAGTGGCCGAGCACGCAGTCGTCGCCGATCCTGACGTGACTGCGGACCAGACTCTGGTGGCCGACCGTGGTGTTCGCGCCGATCTCACATCCGGCATAGACGATTGCCCCGGCCCGCAGGGTGCTGTTCGCGCCCAGACGGGTGCGGGCGCCGTAGCCGGCATAGGTGCGGCCGACCGCGTAACCGAGTTCGGGCTTGCCGACGATGGTGTGCTCTTCGATGCGGGCGCCGTCGCCCGCCTCGGTGCCGCCGCAGAGCACCGCCCCCGGTCCGACGACGACGTGGTCGCCGAGCTTGATCGGCCGCAGGGTGCCCTGCTCGTCCTGCGGCTCGAAGACGGCGTGCGGGCTGATCCGGCAGCCGGCGCCCGTCTCCAGCAGCCCCGTCGCCACCAGCTCCTCAAGCGTGGTGGCCTGCATCCTTGCCGTGCTGTGACGTTCTTTCACCAGGTGCCTCCGTCTGCTCGGCCGCCCGTCCGCCGTCCCCGCGCCCGGATGAGGGCATGGCGAGGCAAGCCGGCGGGCCCGGCCTGAGGGACAACAACAAGGGCATGCGCCGACACTGACGGCGCATTAGAACTAGGACTATGTTCTTCCCCGAAAACCGGCGGGTCAATAGGGCTAGGACTAAGTTATGCGGTGAGGAGTCCTGAAACCGTCGAGGAGGAGCGTCATGAACGACCCCGCCTATCGTCAGATCGCCGCTGACCTGCGAGGAGCCATCGAGCGGGGGGAGTATCCCGAGCAGGCGGTGCTGCCGAAGATCACTGACATTGCCCGGGACCACGGGATCTCGAAGCAGACCGCCCGCGAGGCGATCGCCGAGCTGGAGGCCGAGGGGCTGGTGGAGGTGGTCCGCCGCCGCGGGACCGTGGTCCGCGCCCGTCCCGCAAGGCGGCGCCTGACCCGGAGCCGCCAGGTCTTCCGCGACGAGCGGGGATACTACTTCGACCCAACTGCCCAGCCCTGGCGGGCGCTTGAGGCGCCCACGATCTCCTGGGGACGTCCGCCGAAGGACGTGGCCCTCATGCTCGGCGTCGAGCCGGACGAGGACGTACTCATCCGCGACCGGGTCATGGGGGACGCCGAAGCGGGCAAGCCGATGCAGCTGGCCACCAGCTTCCTGCCGGCCGCCGTTGCCCGCGGGACCCGGCTCGCCGAACGCGACACCGGCCCGGGCGGCATCTACGACCTCCTGGAGGAGATGGGCCACCGCCCCCTGGCCTGGGAGGAGACGGTCGGCTCCCGCATGCCCACGCCCGCCGAGACCGAACGGCTTCACCTGGCCAAGGGCGTCCCGCTGCTGCGGATCGTGCGGACGTCCACCGGCCCTGACGGGACCGTGGTCGAGGTCAACGACACCCGCATGTCCGCCGACGACTTCGAGGTCGGATACTCCGTCACCCGCCACTCGTCAGCTGAGCTCCCCGCCTGAGCCGACACACATCGTGCCGGTCCACGTCCTCCCCTCCTCGAGGAGGGGAGGACGTACCACTGAACGTCCCCAGCCGCGTACGACTGTTCGTTCGGCACCGCCTTTCCGTCTCAGCCGGTTGTTTCTCCTCTTGGTGCGGTTCCGCTCAGAACGGCGTGGATGCCAGCGGCTTGATGGGTTCGGGTTCTTGGGCGGCGAAGATGGTGGGGCCAATGTCCCGGGTGCGCGTTTCGTGCCACCGGTCGCTCTGCCGCTGGGCCCAGGGAATGGGCCTGCGGCTGATCACGAAGGAGTCGGGGCCGGAGTCCTGCTGGATGACGATCAGCGCGGGTTCCCAGGTGGTGTCCTCGGTGTGGGCGTCGACGAAGGGCAGGTGCCGCATGTCGCCGTCCCAGCGGACGGCCGGTGCTGCGTCGGCCAGGGCGAGGGTCGTTTCCAGGAGCCAGGCGGCCTTCTCGGGCCGGACATTGTCGGTCAGCCAGTGGGTGAGGGGGACGAAGCCGTCGCCGTCGTTGGCTTCGAGGTCGATGGGGTTGTTGAGGTGGTAGACGAACACGGCGGTGGCTCCTTCACGGCCGGGCGCCGGCCGGGACGGCCTGCTGGAGTTCGAGGAGCTGGATTTCGAGGTCGGCGATGCGTTTGTCGGAGAAGCGGAGGTTGGTGCGGGCGCCTTCGAGGCGTTCTTGGAGCTTGCGGTGTTCCTGCGTCACCTGCTGGATGCGGCGCTTGAGGGTGGTGTTCTCGGTGGTGAGCTTCTGGACGGACTCGCCGGGGACCATCTCGTCGACGTCGCGGAGCTGGCCCATGAGCTCGCCGATCCGGTGCCGCTGGACCAGGACCTCGTTCTGGGTCCGGGTGAGTTCTGCCTCGGCGTTCAGGGCCCGCTCGCGCCAGGACGCCTCGATCTGCTCGTGCTTGTCGCCCGTGCGCCGGTCGTGCCGGCTCTTGCTGTCGGCGACGGCCTGCTGGACGAGAGCGCGGGCGTCCGGGTTCTCGTAGAGGAACGTGGCGGACACGTCCGCACGCTCGGCGATTGCACGCACTGCGAGCCGTCCGCGCTCGCGGCGGAGCTGGCCGATGGCCTTCTCGACGCGGCTGAGTTTGTCCTGGGTCTGCTGGCGTCGGGCAGCGATGGCCGCCGCGGTCTGGCCGAGGCCGGAGGTCACGATGTGCCCTCGCCTTCGCCATCTCGCTGGGCGTTGTCCATCCCGGCGGTGCCCTCGGCATACTGGGTCGCCGCGGTGGTGTCCGTGTCGACGTAGAGCATGGCCGTCTTGGTGGGGATGTGTCCCAGGTGCTGGCGAAGGATCTGCAGGCGGAAGCCGTCGTTGGTCATGACAGGTCCTCGTTCTCGTCGGTGCCGTACTCGTCGTCGAAGTCGATGTCGCCGTGGTCCTCGTGCTGGGCGAGTTCGTTTGCGCGGAAGGCGGTGGCCCAGACGCGGCCGAAGTAGTCCTGGGGGCGTCGCAGGTCGAGGGCGAGGGCCTCGTCCAAGAGGCCGACGGCGGCCAGGGCCTTCTCCAGGCCGTCGATCGCGCGGGCGGTGGGCTCGAAATACTGGTGTAGGTAGTCGGCGACCTTGGGGTCGGATGCGCCTTCGGCGACCGCGCGCCACTGCTCGCGCTTGCGATGCCAGTAGACGAGGTCGGCGCCGGACATCACGAACTTCTCGCAGTTGTGGCAGTCCAGCTGCCAGGGACAGGCACCGCCGTCGACCACGGCCTGGAAGGTGCAGAACCCGCCCTCGGCCGGGGTGGACTTGCGGGTGAGGTCGATCATCATCGCCTCGGCCTGTTCGCGGGTCATCGGTTCGCCGCCGGACAGCACCACGCCCGGTTCCGGGGCTCCGGGTCCGGTGACCCAGATCGCGTTCAGTGCGTCTTCGAGACGCTGGTCGGTGTTGGCGAGGTGAACGTAGTGCTCGGCCATCGCCTCGGAGACCTGCCCGAGGTAGCGCTTGACGTGGGTGAGGTTCGCGCCGTTCTTGATCAGGTTCGTGGCCAAGGAATGGCGAGCCTGGTGGGCGACGCAGTGGCCGATGTCGAGCTCGTTGATCCACTCGCGGAACTGCGCGTTGAACCAGCCGTAGCTCATGCCCTTGATGTGCTTGCGGTTCATGGCCCGGCTGGGAAACAGCGCAATCGTCAGGCGCTCTTGAGCGGTGGGCGGTCGGCCTTCTCGCTCGACGAACCGTTCGATGGTCTTGGCCTGGCGTCGCTCGATCCGCTCGTAGAGGCGCTCGGAGATCCGGATGGCCTGGTCGTAGTTGCCGACCTTGGTCGCGTCGTACCAGAACATCGCCAGACCTCCGAGGCGGCCGATGCACTCCAGCCGCAGCTCCAGCACCTCGCGGCAGCGTCGGCCTGTGGTGACCAATGCCTCCCAGATGTCCCGCAGGCCCCGGTCATCGGGGTCCTTGCCCTCCAGCGCCTGCAGGTTCGCCTCGGCCGCGAGGGCCTTGGCGACGTCATCGGGGAACGGCCGGCGGCGGTTCTTGGTTCTGGCGACTCCGGGGATGGCGAGGATGAATGCGCGGTCAAGCCCGAGCCGTTCGGAGTCGCCTGTCTCCAGAGCCTTGCGCAGGGTCCGGCGGACGCCGTTGAAGAACCCGACGACCATGCCCTTGGTGACCGGGTCGTGCTCCTTGCCGCCGCGGCGTCGGGACGCGGCCAGGGGCTGCTGCCCGTGCTCGGCCCGGTGCCGCTGATCGGCGACGAAGTCGATCATGTGACGGCCTTCGAGGAGCCGGGGATCGTGGCCTCCGCCTGGCGCCTGGACCTCCAGAAACGCGCTGAGTTCCGCGCATCCGCGTCGCGTCAGGTCGAAAGGCTGGGTGGTGCGGGGCGGGTTGACCAGCAGGCGGTTCGCCATCTGGTCCCAGAGTAGATCTCTCAGCCAGCGCTGCGAGATGCAGGTCAGGTCGATCTGCCCGCCGTGGTTGCCGAGCTTGACGCCGAAGTGCTCGGTCTCGATGTAGCCGGCGTCCTTGGTGTCCTCGCGGGTGAAGTAGATGATCCGCAGCATGCGGAGCATCGCCTTGCCGACCAGCCGTGGCAGCTGCCGCATGCCGTCGAAGTCCAGGTCCGCGAGTGAGTTGACCTTCTGCTTTCGGCAGTCGTCCGCCAGGTACTGGATCCAGGGCAGCGGCCAGTGTCCGGCCTCGACCTTCACCTGGGTGTGCTGGAACATGCACCACTGGATCTCGGCCTTCACCAGCGGGCGCAGCCTCAGCAACGACACCTTGCCGTCCGTCCGGTTGATCGGGTCTGTTTCAAGGCACCATTTCCGGAACTCCAACTCGTCGTCGTAGTGCACCGGGACCGGCTTGCCCCGGTTCGCGAGCCACCTGCCCCATTGGTTCGGCAGCCGGGCCCCGCCCGGGCAGGCTTCCCTGCGGTACTGACGAACGTGGCGCATGCACAGCCCGATCGGGTTCTCCGCCCGGTCCGGGCATGCCTGCACCTTGCAGTCGCCGAAGGGCGGGAACGGCATCTCCGCCGCGAGCCACTCGTCGTAGTCCGGCTGTCCGTCGCCGTACTTCTTCCGCCAGGACGTCTTCCGCCCCTGCCACCGGTCCGCGTGCAGGAAGCACAACGGTGTCGAGCCCGAGGCCGGGATCCCGGGACAGATCGTGCAGTCCTCGGGCTGATACCAGGACACCGGTTTCAGCGGCTCGGCCGTGCGCATGAAGTCAGCGAGATTGCCGCCCGCTGTCCGGGTCGTGCACCACTCCTCCTCATGGACGGTGCAGAGCGACCGGGTCGGCTCACTTGCACGCTCGCACTGCGGGACGGTGCAGACCCAGCCGTAGCAGTCATGGTCCCCAGGGACGCGGATGATGTCCTGACGGAAGAGTCCGGCGTCGAACCCGGGTGCCGCCATCAGCGTGTGCAGCAGTTCCAGCCGGTCGCCGGTGGTCCGGCTCGGCTGGTCCGGGGTAACGAGGGGTAGCAGGTGACGGACAGGCTCGTTCACTCCGGCTCACCCCAGACCGACTTCAGCGCGGAGACGAACTCCGGGGAGTGCATGTCGGGGTGCCCGTAGACCTCTTCGACGGTCTGCACCGACGCCCAGTTGCCGGCCTCCTTGGCCACCCAACTGTCGTTGTCCGTGACATCGAGGATCTTCGAGGTCGTCGTGTGCCTAAACGCGTGCGGCTTGATGCGGCCGGGCAGCTCGGCCCGCCTTCCGGCCCGCCGCAGCACCCCGCGGGCAGCGTCCGCCGTCCACGGCTCACCGATCCGCGGGCCTGCCAGCTGGATCAGGAGCATGCCGTGCCCCGTCGCGTACTTCGCGTACTCCGTCGTCATGTACTTGAAGTAGGAGCTGACCATGGCCGGGCTCGCCCGGTAGATCTCGCCGCCCGTGATCACTCCGTCGACGAGGTGCCAGTCCTCCTTCTTCTTCGCCCTGGCCCGGTTGGGGTTGGCCTGCCGGTGGCAGACGTGGACGTGCGGGCTCTTGCACTCGCCGCAGCCGGCGTTCTCCCGTAGGTGCAGGTCGACCAGGTGCAGGCCGGTCAGGCCACCGATCCGAAGGGTTGTGTCGGACAACCAGGTCACGACCATCTCGTCCCGGGCGGTGTTCACCGACTCCATCAGCTCCGGCCTGGCACCGTCCGGCAGCATCTTCGGATGACGCCGACGGCTGCCCTGCCGTGGTGCCAGCGGGTTCGTCGGCACCGAGGTGATCACGTGCCCCAGGAAGGCCCTCTTGCGGTCCGCCTGGGTGGGCAGCCGACCGACGTTCAGTGCCTCGCGCAGCTCGTCGTTGATGCCCAGCCTCACACACTGGTGCAGGTAGAAGCGCTTGAGGACGGCCGCCGAAACCGACAGAGCCGCAGTGCCGTACGGACGCTTCGGCGGCACCCGCCACGGCTGCCCGTACGGCATCGGCACTTGTGCACCCACCGCCCCCTGGTAGCGCTGGAGGTCCAGGAGCGTGGTCGTCTCCGTGGTCAGGCCCTCGCGGATGCGCCACCGAAGGTGATCGACGAGGTAGTAGGCGTACGTCTCCTGGGAGCCCGAGCCCTCGTAGAGGCGCAGGTAGCTCTCGGCTTCTTCATCGACCGAGCAGTCCGGGCAGAGGATCGAGAACGCCCAGCTGCCGTCGGCCCGTCTGATCTTCTGGACCCGTAGGTCGTCCAGCACCAACGTGCTTCGCAACAGGATTTCCTTCCGTTTCGTCGCCTATGGCGCGAACAGAAGCAAACCGTTAGCTAAAGACCTACGTGACGCGGCCGAACTGCGTCTCAACGAGCGACACGGACTCGCCGTTGGCAGTCGCTAAAGACCTTGAAGGTCACCGGCGAGCTGCCGGGCGCATACATGTACGAGACCTTCGTGTTCGACAGCAGGCGCTCGTCGTACCGCGTGATGACCTCGCCGTGATCGGAGATGACGTACTGGGTGGGCTGCGCGGCGAGGTCCCGATGTTCCGGGTCTTTTCCGCGCAGCCTCCCGCCGAACCCAGCGGGCATCTATTCGATGCACTGG
>NZ_JBITFQ010000035.1:0-110166 GCF_044456225.1 Streptomyces sp. NPDC050988
AACCAACGACTTCGCCCCGTCAACCGCATCCGCTGCCCGCCCCAAGGCGTCCCCACCGGCCCGGTACCCGAACAGATCGGCCAACATCCGCACATCCCCCCCCCCCGGGCCCCCCCCCCCGGGGGGGGGCCCCCCCCCCCCCCCCCCCCCCCCCCCCCCCCCCCCCACGACGCTTTTCCCTTGACGTCCCGCCAGTAACTCCGGACCCCGCCGTTCCCTCACGGTGTGACGTGTGGCACCATGCTGGCCACCCCCACCGGCACAGCCCTCACAGGAGACACTTCCTAGTGCAGCAATCCGCCGTTCCGGAACTGGCACACACGCACACCCGTCCGATCCACTGGCTGGCCACGGCGACCGCCCTCGCCGGGGTGGTCGCGGCCTCCGGCTTCCTGCAGCCCGACCGGGCCACCGCCGCCCAGCACGGCCCCGAGTCGAAGACGGCCCCGGCCGCCGTGGCGCCCCCGGACCCGGCCGGCGTCGAATTCCCGATCGAGTGCGGCCCCACCGAGGCCGCTGTCCAGAAACAGGCCTCCGGCGACCTCGACGGCGACGGCCGCCCCGAGACGGTCGCCGTGGTCCGCTGCGAGGCCGGCTCCGGCACACCGCCCAGCGGTGTCTACGTCGTCACGCGGTCCGTGGACGACCCGAAGCCCCGTGTCGTCGCCACGCTGGTCGACCCGAAGGACCGTCTGAGCGTCGAGGAATTCGCCGTCCGCGACGCCACGATCACCGCGACCCTCCTCGGCTACTCGTCGCGCGACGTACCGAGTTGCTGCCCGGACGTGACCGAGCGCGCCAAGTGGCAGTGGAAGAATGGCGCGTTCGTACGCTCGACACCGTCCGGGGCCCACAGCGTGTGAGGGCGGGGCAGGGCGTGAGAAATCAGACAAGCTGTTACGCGGAGTGGATTTCTGGTCACTCCGCGTCGGGGCCGTAGACCTCGACCCTGTCCGAAACCCGACGCACGTGGATGCAGTCGCCCGGGCACTCCTTCGCGGAGTCGGCGACATCGCGCAGAAGCGTCAGTGGTACGGGCGTTGTGGCGCCCGGGGCCTGTAGGAGTTCGTCCTGGGAACTCTTCACGTAGGCCAGGCCGTCGATGTCCAGCTCGAAGACCTCGGGGGCGTACTGGGCGCAGATTCCGTCGCCGGTACAGAGGTCCTGGTCGATCCAGACCTCAAGCCCCTCGCCGTCGACTCCGGCCTCCTGCTGCACGGTCTTTTCTCCTGCCGTTTCCTGCGCCGAGCGGTCCGAAGACTTGGGAATCAGGCCAGCTCTGGCGGGTGTTGAACACTTCGACCCTACCTCCGTCGGCTTCCCAATCATGTTGTGTGGGTATTCCACTGGCGTGAGGGAGAGCGCAAGGGTGAAGATCGGACACACCTCGACCGTCTTTGTGATCTAGGGGTTTCAATCGACACCCACCCAGGTAGGGTCTGGAAGCGTCCAGCTCCCCTTGGAGGAGGTGAGGACCGTGGCAGCCCACGACGACGACATGAACCGCGGCATCCGCCCGGGACGAGGGTCCGACGACCCGTCCGGGCAGATTGCCTACCTTGAGCAGGAGATCGCCGTCCTGCGACGCAAGCTCGCCGACTCTCCGCGACACACGAGGATTCTCGAAGAGCGGATCGTCGAGCTGCAGACAAACCTGGCCGGCGTGTCCGCGCAGAACGAGCGGCTCGCCAACACCCTCCGAGAGGCCCGCGACCAGATCGTGGCACTCAAGGAGGAGGTCGACCGGCTCGCACAGCCGCCGGCCGGCTTCGGTGTCTTCCTCGTGGCGAACGAGGACGGCACGGCCGACATCTTCACCGGGGGCCGCAAGCTCCGGGTGAACGTCAGCCCAAGCGTCGAGCTCGAAGAGCTCCGGCGCGGCCAGGAAGTGATGCTCAACGAAGCTCTCAACGTGGTCGAGGCCATGGTGTACGAGAGCATCGGCGACATCGTCACCCTCAAGGAGATCCTCGAGGACGGCGAGCGCGCCCTCGTGGTGGGGCACACCGACGAGGAGAGGGTGGTGCGGCTCGCGGAGCCGCTGATGGATGTCACCATCCGCCCCGGCGACGCCCTGCTGCTCGAACCCCGCTCCGGCTATGTCTACGAGGTCGTTCCCAAGAGCGAGGTCGAGGAACTCGTCCTCGAAGAGGTCCCGGACATCGGCTACGAGCAGATCGGTGGTCTGGGCGGCCAGATCGAGATGATCCGCGACGCGGTCGAGCTCCCGTACCTCTACCCCGATCTGTTCAAGGAGCACGAACTGCGGCCGCCCAAGGGCGTACTGCTGTACGGGCCCCCCGGATGCGGTAAGACGCTCATCGCCAAGGCCGTCGCCAACTCGTTGGCCAAGAAGGTCGCCGAGGTGACCGGACAGGCCACGGGCAAGAGCTTCTTCCTCAACATCAAGGGTCCCGAGCTCCTCAACAAGTACGTCGGTGAGACCGAGCGGCAGATCCGCCTGGTCTTCCAGCGTGCTCGTGAGAAGGCCAGCGAGGGCACCCCCGTCATCGTCTTCTTCGACGAGATGGAGTCCCTCTTCCGCACCCGTGGATCGGGCGTCAGCTCGGACGTGGAGAACACCATCGTCCCGCAGCTGCTCGCCGAGATCGACGGCGTGGAGGGCCTGCAGAACGTGGTGGTGATCGGCGCCTCGAACCGTGAGGACATGATCGACCCCGCGATCCTGCGTCCCGGCCGTCTCGACGTGAAGATCAAGATCGAGCGTCCGGACGCCGAGGCGGCCAAGGACATCTTCGCCAAGTACCTCACCGAGCGCCTCCCGCTGCACTCCGACGACGTCGGCGAGCACGGCGGCAGCAAGACCACCACGGTCCAGAGCATGATCCAGACCGCCGTCGAGCACATGTACACCGAGTCCGAGGAGAACCGCTTCCTCGAGGTCACGTACGCCAACGGCGACAAGGAAGTCCTGTACTTCAAGGACTTCAACTCCGGCGCCATGATCGAGAACATCGTCGGCCGCGCCAAGAAGATGGCGATCAAGGACTTCCTCGAGCACAACCAGAAGGGTCTGCGGGTCTCCCACCTGCTCCAGGCCTGCGTGGACGAGTTCAAGGAGAACGAGGACCTGCCGAACACCACCAACCCGGACGACTGGGCCCGTATCTCCGGAAAGAAGGGCGAACGGATCGTTTACATCCGGACGCTCATCACCGGAAAGCAGGGCGCGGACACCGGCCGCTCCATCGACACGGTGGCGAACACCGGTCAGTACCTGTAAAAGACAGGGTGGCTGCGGGTGCCCTCACTGGGTACCCGCAGCCGACTGTTTTCCAGGGCACAGCTGGAGCTGAGCAATGACGCAAATGATCTCCCCACCAGCGCAAAGGCGCTCTAGGCTCTTCGGTACCGCCGAGTCGCGCAGTGCGGGGACGGGCACCGCACACGCACCGGAGCGCCAGCGGTACTTGAGCTGCGTCCCCGACCGAGGGCGCAGCCGGGCAAGGAGGGCCGCATGACCGTACGGCGAGTAATGGGCATCGAGACGGAGTACGGGATCTCCGTCCCCGGCCACCCCAACGCCAATGCCATGCTCACCTCGTCCCAGATCGTCAACGCCTACGCGGCGGCGATGCACCGGGCCCGGCGGGCCCGCTGGGACTTCGAGGAGGAGAACCCGCTGCGGGACGCGCGGGGCTTCGACCTCGCCCGCGAGGCCGCCGACTCCAGTCAGCTCACCGACGAGGACATCGGCCTCGCCAATGTGATCCTCACCAACGGGGCGCGGCTGTACGTGGACCACGCACACCCGGAGTACAGCTCTCCGGAGGTGACCAATCCGATGGACGCCGTCCTGTGGGACAAGGCCGGCGAGCGCATCATGGCGGAGGCCGCGGAGCGCGCGGCGCAGCTGCCCGGCGCCCAGCCGATCCACCTCTACAAAAACAACACGGACAACAAGGGCGCCTCGTACGGCACGCACGAGAACTACCTGATGAAGCGGGAGACCCCCTTCTCGGACATCGTGCGCCATCTCACGCCGTTCTTCGTCTCACGCCAGGTCGTCACCGGAGCGGGCCGCGTCGGTATCGGCCAGGACGGGCACGAGCACGGCTTCCAGCTCAGTCAGCGCGCCGACTACTTCGAGGTCGAGGTGGGCCTCGAAACCACTCTGAAGCGCCCGATCATCAACACGCGTGACGAGCCGCACGCGGACGCCGAGAAGTACCGCCGCCTGCATGTGATCATCGGCGACGCGAACCTCTCGGAGATCTCGACCTATCTCAAGCTCGGCACGACCGCCCTCGTCCTGTCGATGATCGAGGACGGCTTCATCGCCGTGGACCTCGCCGTGGACCAGCCGGTGCGCACGCTGCACCAGGTCTCGCACGACCCGACGCTCAAGCGCCTGATCACTCTCCGTAGTGGCCGGACGCTCACCGCGGTCCAGCTGCAGATGGAGTACTTCGAACTGGCACGCAAGTACGTCGAGGAGCGGTTCGGCGCGGACGCGGACGAGCAGACCAAGGACGTGCTCACTCGTTGGGAGGACGTCCTGGGGCGCCTGGAGAGCGATCCCATGAGTCTGGCGGGCGAACTGGACTGGGTGGCCAAGCGGGAGCTCATGGAGGGCTACCGGCGCCGTGACAGCCTCGAATGGGACGCCGCACGGCTGCACCTGGTCGACCTCCAGTACGCCGACGTGCGCTCGGAGAAGGGCCTCTACAACCGTCTCGTGGCGCGCGGCAGGATGAAGCGCCTGCTGGACGAGACGGACGTGGAGCGGGCCGAGACGAAGCCGCCGGAGGACACCCGCGCCTACTTCCGCGGGCGCTGTCTGGAGCAGTACGCGGACGACGTCGCGGCGGCCTCCTGGGACTCGGTGATCTTCGATCTGCCGGGCCGGGACTCGCTCCAGCGGGTCCCAACCCTCGAGCCGCTTCGCGGAACGCGTAATCACGTCAAGGAGCTCCTCGACCGCTGCCGTACGGCGGAAGACCTGGTCAGGGTCCTTTCGGGCGGCTGATCCGGCCGCCGCGGCCCTCGGGCCGATACGGCGGGGCGAGGTGGAAAGAGGCGGCGTCCGGGAATCATCGAGGTGGCCCCCGGACGTTGTAGCAACTGCGGGGCCGATGTCGGACCCTGCTTGTAGGGTCTGATCAAGAACGTCGAACCGAGCGGGGTGAGGGTTATGGCGACCAAGGACACCGGCGGCGGACAGCAGAAGGCGACGCGCAACACCGAAGAGGTCGAGGAGGCGCCCGAGGCGCAGGCATCCGAAGACCTCAAGGAGCGCCAGGAGAAGCTGTCGGACGATGTCGACTCCGTACTGGACGAGATCGACGACGTCCTCGAGGAGAACGCGGAGGACTTCGTGCGTTCCTTCGTTCAAAAGGGCGGAGAGTAACCCCGGTTGTCCGCCCCGGAGTCGGCCCGTTCCATCGGGTCGGCGCCGGGACGGATGACTGGCGTAGGTACGGGTATGGTCCGTGCACAGATTTGATGATCGGCTCGGCCGTCCCCGGCGGGCCGCCGCCTACGTGGAAGGACATCGCGTGGAAGCCAACCCTCGTAGCACCGGGCGTCTGCCGGCTGCCTTCCTGACGCCCGGCTCGTCCTCGTTCATGGACTTCCTGTCCGAACACCAGCCGGCCATTCTCCCGGGCAACCGGCAGTTGCCGCCCATGAAGGGCGTCATCGAGGCACCGCACGGGACCACGATCGTGGCCGCCACGTTCCCCGGCGGTGTCGTGCTCGCGGGTGACCGTCGGGCCACCATGGGCAACATGATCGCCCAGCGCGACATCGAGAAGGTCTTCCCGGCCGACGAGTACTCGGCGGTGGGCATCGCCGGTACGGCCGGTCTGGCCGTGGAGATGGTGAAGCTGTTCCAGCTGGAGCTGGAGCACTTCGAGAAGGTGGAGGGCGCCACGCTCTCCCTGGAGGGCAAGGCGAACCGCCTCTCCACGATGATCCGGTCCAACCTCGGCATGGCCATGCAGGGCCTGGCCGTGGTCCCGCTCTTCGCGGGGTACGACGTGGACCGCGAGAAGGGCCGCATCTTCTCGTACGACGTGACGGGCGGCCGCTCCGAGGAACACGGCTTCGCGGCCACGGGCTCCGGCTCGATCTTCGCCCGCGGCGCCATGAAGAAGCTCTACAGCAAGGACCTGACCGAAGACCAGGCCACGACGCTCGTCGTACAGGCGCTGTACGACGCGGCCGACGACGACTCGGCGACCGGTGGTCCCGATGTCGCCCGCCGGATCTACCCGATCGTCACCGTGATCACCGCAGACGGATTCCGCCGCCTCACCGACGACGAGTCCTCCGAGATCGCCGGCTCGATCCTGGAGCGGCGCCTTGAGCAGCCCGACGGCCCACGGGCCGCGCTGCTCTGACAGCGGACCTCTTGTCAAGGTGATCGAGTGACTTCCACAGAAAGGGACGGATAGCCGGTGTCGACGCCGTTCTATGTATCACCCCAGCAGGCCATGGCCGACCGGGCGGAATACGCCCGCAAGGGCATCGCCCGTGGCCGCAGCCTCGTCGTGCTGCAGTTCGCCGACGGCATCGTGTTCGTCGGCGAGAACCCGTCCCGTGCGCTGCACAAGTTCAGCGAGATCTATGACCGGATCGGTTTCGCTGCCGCAGGCAAATACAACGAATACGAGAACCTCCGGATCGGCGGCGTCCGTTACGCCGACCTCCGGGGCTACACCTACGACCGTGACGACGTGACCGCCCGTGGTCTCGCCAACGTCTACGCCCAGACGCTCGGCACGATCTTCTCCTCCGCGGCGGAGAAGCCGTACGAGGTGGAGCTGGTCGTCGCCGAGGTGGGGGAGACCCCCGAGGGCGACCAGATCTACCGCCTTCCGCACGACGGATCGATCGTGGACGAGCACGGCTCGGTCGCGGTCGGCGGCAACGCCGAGCAGATCAGCACCTACCTGGACCAGCAGCACCAGGAGGGGATGTCGCTCGCCGAGGCGCTCAAGCTGGCCGTTCAGGCGCTGTCGCGCGACACGAACGGCACTGAGCGGGAGATTCCCGCGGAGCGGCTGGAGGTCGCGGTGCTGGACCGGACGCGGCCGCAGCAGCGCAAGTTCAAGCGGATTACCGGCCGGCAGCTCGGTCGGTTGCTGGAGGAGGGTGGGGCTTCCACCGCGGCGGAGGCCGAGGACCCGGAGGACGAGGAGTGACCTCCTCGGCCTAGTTGATCCTTGTGTGCCCCCGGCCTTCGCAGGCCGGGGGCACACGGTGTTTCAGGGCTGCGGGAAGGTGTTCTGTGTGCGGGTCGGTGGGGGCTTGTCGCGCAGTTCCCCGCGCCCCTGGAAAGCGTCCGCCGGTGTTTTGCGTGCGGGTCGTTCTGGGCTGAGCGCGCAGTTCCCCGCGCCCCTCAGGGGGTGGCTGGTGGGGCTGTGGAGGCTCGGATCACCAGGTGTACCGGGATGTCCTCGCCGGTGGGCTCGTGGGCGTTCAGGACGGCCAGGAGGGCTTCCATGCCGCGTTCGCCGAAGAGGTCGGCGTCGAGGCGGACCGTGGTGAGTTCCGGGTCCAGGGCCGTGGCGAGGGCCAGGTCGTCCAGTCCGGTGACGGAGAGGTCGTCGGGGATGCGCAGGCCCAGACGGCGGGCGGCCTTGTAGGCGCCGGCGGCCAGCTTGTCGTCGTCGCAGACCACGGCGGTGGGTCGGGGGCCGGGGGCGGCCAGGGCGGCCTCGGCGGCGGCCAGGGCGCCGTCGATGGAGATCGGGGCGGGTGCCGTGCGGAGTTCAGTGCCAGGAACTGCGGCCAGGCGCTCGGCCAGTTCGCGGGCGCGAATGTCGAAGGTCCAGGATGCGATGTCCGCCGCCAGGTGCAGGAAACGGCGGTGCCCCAGGCCCAGCAGGTGTTCGGCGACCTGCCGTACGCCGTCGCGGATGTCGAGGTTGACCGTTGCCGCCCCCGTGCTGCCCGCCGGATCGCTGTCTAGCATCACAAGCGGCAGTTGGTCGCCGCGGATCGCCGTGAGGGCGTCGGCGGCCATGGAGGAGGCGATGACGCCGTCCAGGGCGGCCTGTGCGGATGCGAAGGGGTCCCGGGCCGGACCGATGCCCTCGGGGGAGGGGTAGAGCACCACTCCGAAGCCGTGCTCGGCCGCCACCCGGGCCGCGCCCGTGTAGACACCGGCGAAGAACTCGGTCGTCAGGGCGGGGACCACCAGCAGGACCGTACGCGTGCTGCCCAGTCGCAGATTGCGGGCCGCCAGGTTCGGCCGGTAGCCGAGTTCCCTCGCGGCCTCCCGTACGCGCTCGGCCGTCCGCTCGGAGACCCGTCCGCGCCACTTGTCGCCGAGCACCAGTGAGACGGCCGCCTGGGACACTCCCGCGGCCTGGGCGACGTCACGGCTCGTGGGGCGGGGGCTGCCTGCTGCCACCGTCGACCTGTCTTTCTGCTGGACTCACGGACAGCGCACATGGTACGTATGACGAGCGAAGTTATACGTAACACTTTCCGTGGCCCCCGGCGGCGCGGTCGGGAGAACTCGGGCATTCTGGAGCCGAAAGGGGCGGGGCATGGCCACCGGTTATCTGGAGATCCTCCGGGCGAAACACGCCATGCGGCTGCTCGTCGGCACCCTGGTGGGCCGGCTGCCGAACGCGACCTCCGCGATCGCCATCGTGCTGTTCATCCGCGCCGAGGGCGGCAGCTACAGCCTCGCCGGAGCGCTCGCCGCGGTCTACGGAGTGGCCAACGCCGTGGGCCAGCCGGTGCTCGGCCGCCTGGTGGACCTCTACGGGCAGCCGCGGATCCAGCTGCCCGCCGCGCTCGTCTCCGCCCTCGCCACCACCGTGTTCGCCCTCACCGGTACGGAGGTGCTGCCGCTCGCGTACGCCCTCATAGTCGTCGCCGGGCTCTTCACGCCGCCCCTGGAGGGCGGGCTGCGGGCGCTGTGGCCGTCCGTCCTCCGTAAGGAGGACCAGGTGCACACGGCGTACGCGATGGACGCGGTGGCGCAGGAAGTCATGTTCACCGTCGGGCCGTTGCTCGTGACGCTGTGCGTGTCCCTGTGGTCCGCGCAGGCCGCGCTGATCATCCTCAACGTCATCGGGGTGCTGGGCGCGCTCTCCGTGGTCGTCTCGCGGCCCTCGCGCGCGTGGCGTTCGGCGCCGCGCGAGGCGCACTGGCTCGGCGCGCTGCGCTCGTCCGGACTCATCGCCCTGCTCGGCGCGTTCCTTTTTGTCGGAATGGCGCTCGGTGCCATCACGGTCGCGAGCGTGTCGTACGCGGACGACCACGGCGGCGACGCGACCTACGGCTGGCTGATGTCCGCCATCGGGCTCGGCGCGCTCGTCGGCGGCACGGTCTACGGGGCGCGGCAGTGGGGCGGCGCGCCGGAGCGGCGACTGCGCGCGCTCGTCGCTCTTCTGGCGGTCTGTTACCTGCCGCTGATGATCATGCCGGGTGCGGTTGCCATGACGGCGCTGATGGCCCTTGCCGGAGTCTTCCTCGCGCCCTGTATCGCCTGCGCGTTCATCCTCGTCGACCGGCACGCGCCGAGGGGCACGGTCACCGAGGCGTTCTCCTGGCTTGTGACGACGTTCACCGTGGGGGCGTCCGTCGGGACGGGCCTCGCGGGACCGGTCATCGAGTGGGGCGGAGCCGTCCGGGGCTTCGCCGTATCGGCCGTCGCCGGAGGCGCCGCGCTGCTCGTTCTGCTGGCCACGGGGCGGGTCCTCGCAGCTACGGGCGGGGGCACGGTGGTCGAGGGTGGTTCGGAAAATGATCGAAACGGTGCCCCCGAACCCCGTTTCAGCACAGGCCATCAGGCGTAATGTTCAGTCATGGACCGCCGCATTTTCGGGCTGGAGAACGAGTACGGCGTCACGTGTACGTTCAGGGGACAGCGACGCCTGTCTCCCGACGAGGTGGCGCGGTACCTCTTCCGCCGTGTCGTGTCATGGGGCCGCAGCAGCAATGTCTTTCTGCGAAACGGCGCCCGCCTCTATCTCGACGTGGGATCACATCCGGAATACGCGACACCCGAATGTGACAACGTGACGGAACTGGTCACCCACGACAAGGCCGGCGAGCGCATTCTGGAAGGACTCCTGGTAGACGCCGAACGACGCCTGCACGAGGAAGGAATCGCGGGCGACGTCTACCTCTTCAAGAACAACACCGACTCGGCGGGCAACTCCTACGGCTGCCACGAGAACTATCTGGTGGCCCGTCACGGGGAGTTCTCCCGGCTCGCGGACATCCTCATTCCGTTCCTCGTCACGAGGCAGCTTCTCTGCGGTGCCGGCAAGGTGCTGCAGACCCCGCGTGGTGCCGTGTACTGCGTCAGCCAGCGGGCCGAGCACATCTGGGAGGGCGTCTCCTCGGCGACGACCCGCTCCCGGCCGATCATCAACACCCGGGACGAACCGCACGCGGACGCCGAGCGCTACCGCCGGCTGCACGTCATCGTCGGCGACTCGAACATGTCCGAGACGACCATGCTCCTCAAGGTCGGTGCCACCGACCTCGTGCTGCGCATGATCGAGGCGGGCACGGTGATGCGTGACCTGACCCTGGAGAACCCGATCCGGGCCATCCGCGAGGTCAGCCACGACATCACGGGCCGGCGCAAGGTGCGCCTGGCCAGCGGCCGCGAGGCCTCGGCCCTCGAGGTGCAGCGCGAGTACTACGAGAAGGCAGTGGACTTCGTCGAGCGCCGCGGTATCCGTACCGGCGTCGTCGACCAGGTCCTGGAGCTGTGGGGCCGCACGCTCGACTCCATCGAGTCCGAGGACCTCGACCGGATCGGTACCGAAATCGACTGGGTGATGAAGTACAAGCTCATCGAGCGGTACCGCGCCAAGCACAACATGACGATGTCGCACCCGCGTGTCGCTCAGATAGACCTCGCCTACCACGACATCCACCGTCGCCGGGGTCTCTACTACCTGCTGGAGAAGCGGGGCCAAGCCGCCCGGATCTGCAACGACTTGAAGATCTTCGAGGGCAAGTCCGTACCGCCGCAGACCACTCGGGCCCGGCTGCGCGGCGACTTCATCCGGCGCGCCCAGGAACAGCGTCGTGATTTCACCGTCGACTGGGTCCATCTGAAGCTCAACGACCAGGCACAGCGCACCGTGTTGTGCAAGGACCCGTTCCGTTCCGTCGACGACCGGGTGGAGAAGCTCATCGCCGGAATGTGAGTCAGGACGCGTCCGGAGAGATTCCGGAACGCAACGCGGGGCGCCGTACGTTTTCCGTACGGCGCCCTTCTCACGTCGTAGAGTTGCGCGCACGCCATCAACCAAGATCGACCGATACGAGGCCCCCACCGTGCGCCGACGCTCACTTCTTCTCGCCGTTCCCGCTGGACTGGTCACTCTCGCCGGATGCGGTGACGACGACAAGTCGGACAAGGCCAAGTCCAGTGACAGCCCGTCCCCATCGGCTTCGCCCTCGGCCTCGGCGCCTCCGCCGCCGAAGATCGTCGACGGACCGCTGCCGGGCATCACCGCCGGTGAGAAGTTCGGTGAGAAGCCCACCGTCGCCAAGGGCAGCGGTGACCCCTCCAAGGACCTCGCGGTCGAGACGGTCATCGTGGGCACCGGCCGGACGGTCGCGGAGAACGACTTCGTCCAGGCCCACTACCTGGGCCAGATCTGGTCCTCGGCGAAGGTCTTCGACAACTCCTTCGACCGCAAGACGCCGCTCGTCATCCAGCTCGCCCAGGGCCAGATCATCGACGGCTGGCGCTACGCCCTCGCGGGCAAGAAGGTCGGCAGCCGCGTCGAGATGGCCGTGCCCCCGACCTGGGGCTACGGCACGTCGGGCAACGCCCAGGCGGGCATCAAGGGCACCGACACGCTGGTCTTCGTGGTCGACATCCAGCAGGCGTTCAACGGCAAGAGCTCCGCCAAGGGGACGGCCGTCGCGCAGGACAACATCGACCTGCCGAAGGTCGGTACCAACACCGACGGCAAGGCCCCCTCCATCGAGGTGCCGAAGAAGGCCGCGCCGAAGAAGCTCGTCGCCAACTACATCCTGGAGGGTGACGGGGACGAGGTCGCCGAGAGCGACAGCCTCCTCGTGCAGTACAAGGGCGTGCTGTGGGCGGACGGCAAGGAGTTCGACTCCTCGTACAGTCGCGGGCAGCTCACGTCGTTCCCGCTCGCACAGGTCGTGAAGGGCTGGGCGCAGGGCCTTACCGGCAAGAAGGTCGGCAGCCGGGTCCTCATCGTGATTCCGCCGGCGCTCGGCTACGGAGACAGCCCGCCGCAGGGCAGCAGCATCAAGAAGGACTCGGTGCTCGTCTTCTCCGTCGACATCCTCGCGAAGATGTAGTCCCTTCGGGAATGCAAGACTGTCCGCGTTGCCTTGTCACACCGAGGCGTCGCAAACACGTGCCGCAAACCAAGCAGGAGCCAGAAACGTGAGCATCGACAAGCCCGAGATCGACTTCCCGGGCGGCGAGCCCCCGGCGGACCTCGAGATCAAGGACATCTGGGAGGGCGACGGCCCGGTTGCCAAGGCGGGCGACACCGTCTCCGTCCACTACGTGGGCGTGGCCTTCTCCACCGGCGAGGAGTTCGACGCGTCCTGGAACCGCGGTACGCCGCTCCAGTTCCAGCTGGGCGTCGGCCAGGTCATCGCGGGCTGGGACCAGGGCGTACAGGGCATGAAGGTCGGCGGCCGCCGTCAGCTGACCATCCCCTCGCACCTCGCCTACGGCGAGCGGGGCGCCGGTGGCGGCCGTATCGCGCCCGGCGAGGCACTGATCTTCGTCTGCGACCTGGTCGCCGTCTGAGCCCTCGCGGAGGACCGGCCGGGGCCAGACCCGAGGCCCGGTCGCCACGAGAGCCCGAACACGACCCGAGCACGACCCGAGCACGGTCCGATCACCACGAGGGCCGGACGACGGCCCGGTGATCACGGAGTTCTGATCATGGTCCGATCTTCGTACGCCGTGTGATCGTGGTCCGACCGGACCTGATCACTTGGGGCCCATGCCAGTCCGGGCATGGGCCCTCGGCTTTTGCCACGACACCCCGGGGCGGTACGGTCATCGGTCGGAAGCACCATAGGGAAGGGCATCGATGGCCATTGCCAAGGCAGAGCGGCTGATGAATCTGGCGCTGTGTCTGCTCGGGACCCGGCGGCCGCTCAGCAAGCGCGAGCTCCGCGAGTCCATCGAGGCCTATCTGGAAGCGAGTTCTGACGACTCCTTCAACCGGATGTTCGAGCGCGACAAGGACGATCTGCGCGAACTCGGCCTGGTCATCGAGACGGTGGAGAACCTCGACGGCGAAGTCGGCTATCTGGCCCGCCGCGACAGCAACCGGCTGCCTCCCATCACCCTCGACGCCGAGGAGGCCGCGGCCCTCGGCCTCGCCGCCAAGGTCTGGCAGCAGGCCCGCCTCGCGGGCGCGGCGAGCGGCGCCCTGCAGAAACTGCGCGCCGCGGGCCTCCCCGAGGACGTAGATCCGTACGAGGCCCATGGCGCCCTCGAACCCCGCATCCCCGTGCACGAGGCCGCCTTCGAGCCCCTGATGCTCGCCTGCCGCGACCGGCGGCCCGTCGCCTTCGACTACCGCAAGGCCACCGCCGCCCGCCCCGAGCCCCGTCTCGTCGAGCCGTGGGCCCTGGAGTGCTGGCGCGGCCACTGGTACCTGGCCGGCTGGGACCGCGACCGGGGCGCCGAGCGGGTCTTCCGGCTGTCCCGGATCACCGGCAAGGTCCGTACGCGCGGCGGAAAGTACACGGCCCAGGTGCCCGACGTCGTCACCGTGCGTGAGACCGTCGCGAGCTGGGCGGGGGACATCGCCGACCGCTCCGCGCTGATCCGGCTGCGGACGGGCTCGGGCTACCCCCTGCGGGCGAAGGCCGCCTCCGTACGGGAACTCGGTGACGGGTGGGACGAGTTGGAGATTCCGTACGGGCACGGCCTGGACGCCTGGCTCGTCGAGTTCGGGCCCGACGTGGTCGTCCTGGAACCGGCCGAGCTGCGGGCCGACGTCGTCGACCGGCTGCGCGCCGTGGCCAAGGGCTGAGGGGGAACGTAGGAAAGTGGCAGGAAAACCGGCCAAGCCCACGAACGCGCTCGACCAGACCCGGCGGATGCTCTCGCTGGTGACGTATCTGCGTGAGCGCCCCGGCGCCCGGGTCGAGGATGTCGCGCGGGCCTTCGGGATCACCGAGGACGAGCTGATCTCCGACCTCGACGTGCTGCCGCTGTGCGGGACCAGTTTCCGCGGGGGCGATCTGCTCGACATCGACACCGACGGCGACCGGATCTGGTGGCACAACCCCGACGACGTCGCCGAGCCGCTGCGGATCGCCGCCGACGAGGCCACCGCGCTGCTGGTGGCCGCACGGGCCGTGTCGACCCTGCCCGGACTGCGCGAGGGCGACCGGCAGGCGCTGCTGCGGGCCACCGCGAAGGTGGAGGCCGCCTCGGGCGAGGCGGCGGGGGCCAGCGCCCGGCTGTCGGTCACCTTCGAGTCCGAGGGCGGGGTCTTCGCCGACGTCGACCGGGCGATCTCCGAGCGGCGCAGGCTGTGGATCCGCTACTACTCGCCCTCGCGGGACGAGCTCACCGAGCGGGAGATCGACCCGATCCGCCTGGTCAGCGTCGGGCACACGTACGTGGAGGCGTGGTGCCGCCGCTCCGAGGCACGGCGCACCTTCCGGCTCGACCGGGTCGCCGAGATCAAGATCCTCGACGAGGCCTCCGCGCCGCCCGAGGTCGAGCTGCGGGACCTCTCCGAGGGTCTCGTGCAGCCGGCCGCGGAGGATCCCGAGGTGGTCGTGGAGGTCGGCCCCGGCGGGCGCTGGGTCGCCGAGTACTACCCGCACGACAGCGCCGAGGAGCTCCCCGACGGCGGCCTGCGCATCACCCTGCGCGCCCCCGACCCGGCTTCGCTGCGCCGTCTCGCGCTGCGGCTCGGCCGGGAGGGCCGGATCGTGTCGCCGGCGGAGGTCGCCGACAGCGCGCGGCAGGCGGCCCGTGAGGCACTCGCGGCGTACGACGGACCGCTGGGCGCCGGTGACACCGAGGGCCGGCCGCAGGACGTTCCCGGTGCGCCTCGCGACGGTGGCCCTGGTGCCCCTCGCGACGGTGCTCCGCTCGACGGCGGCGGGGGAGCGCAGCGCCCGGACGACGGGCCGCACGGAGTTCATGACGGGCTGTACGGCAGGCAGGAGCAAGGGCTTTGAGCGGGTCGGCGATGTCTGGTATCAGTGAAATGTCCGTTGCGTCCGCGTTCTCGGGGATGACAAGGGTGGATCCCGTGGTGTTCAAGGCCGCGTGCCCCGACTGCCGGGGCGGCTTCGAACTCTCCGCGAACGCCCTGCGCCTGGTCATCGGCGCCACACATCGGACCACTTTCTACTCCTTCACCTGCCCGGAGTGCGGCGCCGCCGTACGCAAGCCGGCCGGGGAGCGCATCGTCGAACTCCTCACCGGCGGAGGGGTCCGGGCCCTGCGGCTCCATGCGACGGTTCAGGGGGCTTAGGGTCGAGCCATGTTCTGGCCGATGTTCGCGATCGCTGTGGGTTTCCTGGGAATCTCCGTCCTCGGCGTGCTCGCCGTCCGTGTCTTCCTTGAGGCGGAGCGTCTGGGCAGGCAGGTCGCCGAGTCCGCACGCAGGATCAGTCGCGCGGCCGAGGACCTGGAGCACGCGTCCGCAGGTGCGGCCCGCGCCGCGGACGCCCTCTGAGCCTTGCTGTGCGTGCGCTTTGAGTCACTCCGACCTGTCAGCTTCGCGGGATCGGCAGGTACGCTGCTGGTCGCGGCCCGGAGAGCGAGGCGCGGACCGCGAACTGGGAGTACGCACAGGGATTGCCCCCCGTTTACCCCTGAGCGTTACGATCGCTGCCAGCACGACTGTCGGACAGACGTCCGACCGGTCGGGCAGCAACCCAACCACGCCGCCTCGGTGAGAAGGTAAAAGCTTATGTTCGGAAGGCTCGGCGCTCCCGAGATCATTCTCATCCTCGTCGTCATCATCCTGCTGTTCGGCGCGAAGAAGCTTCCGGACATGGCCCGCTCGCTGGGCAAGTCCGCCCGCATCCTCAAGAGCGAGGCCAAGGCGATGAAGACCGAGGGCAAGGACGACAGCGCCGCCCCGGCAGCCCCGCCGCACGACGACCAGTCCCAGGTCCAGCGCACCATCCAGGCCGCACCCGGCGACGTGACCAGTTCGCGCCCGGTGACCGAGCCGACGGACACGACCAAGCGCTGACGCAGGGCCGGTGACCGCCGGCCCCCTGCACGAGATGGGAACGTGGGTTGCTCAAGTCTGCCCGCAAGACCGAGGAGAAGGATCCGGAGGGGCGGATGCCCCTCGCGGAGCACCTTCGTGAGCTCCGCAACCGGCTCGCGAAGGCGATGCTGGCCATCGTCGTCGTCACGATCGTCGCCGCCTTCTTCTACAACGACATCATCAACTTCTTCACCGAACCGATCCTCGACTCGGTCGGTTGTGCGAAGTCCTTCCAGGAGTTGGCGAGTCAGCCCAAGGACACCACCTGCGCGCAGATCACGATCAACGGTCTGCTCACGCCGTTCACCCTGGCGCTGAAGGTGTCCCTGATGGCGGGCGTCGTCTTCGCCTCGCCGATCTGGCTCTACCAGCTCTGGGCGTTCGTCGCGCCCGGCCTGCACAAGAGCGAGAAGAAGTACGCCTACGCCTTCGTCGCGACGGGCGTTCCGCTCTTCCTCGGCGGCGGGTTCTTCGCGTACAAGGTGCTGCCCACCACCGCGAAGGTGCTGATCGAGTTCACGCCGTTCGGTGTGGACAACCTGCTGCCCCTGGACGACCTGCTCGATCTCGTCACGCGCATGGTGATCGTCTTCGGCCTCTCCTTCGAACTGCCCCTGCTCCTGGTGATGCTCAACATGACCGGGATCATCTCCGGCAGGCGCATGGCCGGCTGGTGGCGCGGCATGATCATGGGCATCACGGTCTTCGCCGCAGTCGCCACGCCCAGCACCGACCCGCTGACGATGATGGCGCTCGCCGGGCCGATCTGGATCCTCTACTTCGCGGCCACCGGCTTCTCGCTGCTGAACGACCGCCGCAGGGTCCGTCGCGAGGCCGAGGGACCGGACGACGACGAGGCCTCCGAACTCGATCTCACGCCCGAGGACATCGGCGAGATCGAGTCCGTGTCGGCGAGCCGCGCGCTCCCTGCGCAGGCGGACTCCGAGCACGACCGGATCAACGGCTACGACGACGTGACCTGACGCCGCCGGACGACCTTACTGGACGACGTTGTAGGGTCCGTGGCCGTGACCAGCGAGATCACCCTCTTCGTCAATCCCACCGCGGGACGCGGCCGGGGCGCCCGAGCGGCGCAGCCGGCCGCTTCCGCGTTGCGGGCGGCAGGCTTCTCCGTACGCACGGTCCTCGGGGAGAACGCCGAGGACGCCCTCACGCGCGCGCGTGCCGCCGTCGAGGCAGGCACGGGCGCCCTGGTGGCCGTCGGCGGTGACGGCATGGCGAACCTCGCACTCCAGGCCGTCGCCGGGACCCGTACACCGCTGGGCCTGGTCGCCGTCGGCACCGGGAACGACTTCGCGCGGGCCCTCGGACTGCCGGTGCGCGACCCCGCCGCCGCAGGACGGGTGGTCGCCGAGGCACTCAAGGGGGCACAGCTGCGCGACATCGACCTGGGGCGCGTCGGCGGCACCTGGTTCGGCACCGTCCTTGCCTCCGGCTTCGACTCGCGGGTCAACGACCGCGGCAACCGCATGAGATGGCCCACCGGCCGCTTCAAGTACGACCTCGCGATGCTCGCCGAACTCGCCGCCTTCAAGCCCTTCCCGTTCCGGATCACCCTGGACGACGGCGGGGTCCACGAGATCGAGGCGACGCTGGTGGCCGTCGGCAACGGGTCCTCGTACGGGGGCGGGATGAAGATCTGCGCGGGCGCCGATCTCACGGACGGGCTCTTCGACGTCACGGTGGTCGGGGACTGCAGCCGCAGGTCGCTGCTCCGGGTCTTTCCGCAGGTCTACAAGGGGACGCATCTCGGCCATCCCAAGATCACCGTGCACCGGGCCGCGAAGATCGAACTGGCTGCCGAAGGGATCACCGGATACGCCGACGGGGAGCCGCTCGGACCGCTGCCGCTGACCGCGGAGTGCGTACGCGGCGCGGTGCGGGTCGCGGGCCCCTGAGCAGCGGAACGCCGCCCTGGGGGACTTCCCGAGCAGGTCGGACGCCGGATCCACAGGCTCCGATCGGATAATGATCGTCCTGTTGTCAGTGGTGGCCGGTAGTCTCGAATGCACGATGACAGAGGATCTCTCACCGGCCGAGCGGTACGCGGCAGCCCGTAAGCGTGCTGTCGAGCAGGCCACCGCGCTCGCGGGCTTCCGCGAGATGTACGACTTCGGCCTCGACCCCTTCCAGATCGAGGCCTGTCAGGCCCTCGAAGCGGGCAAGGGTGTTCTCGTGGCCGCGCCCACCGGCTCGGGCAAGACGATCGTCGGCGAGTTCGCCGTCCATCTCGCCCTCCAGCAGGGCAAGAAATGCTTCTACACCACGCCCATCAAGGCACTGTCGAACCAGAAGTACGCCGACCTGTGCCGTCGTTACGGCGCGGACAAGGTCGGCCTGCTCACCGGCGACAACAGCGTCAACTCCGAGGCACCGGTGGTCGTGATGACCACCGAGGTCCTCCGGAACATGCTGTACGCGGGCTCGCAGACGCTCCTCGGCCTCGGTTACGTGGTCATGGACGAGGTGCACTACCTCTCGGACCGCTTCCGCGGCGCCGTCTGGGAGGAAGTGATCATCCACCTCCCCGAATCGGTGACCCTGGTGTCACTGTCGGCCACGGTGTCGAACGCGGAGGAGTTCGGCGACTGGCTCGACACCGTGCGCGGCGACACCGAGGTGATCGTCTCCGAGCACCGGCCCGTGCCGCTCTTCCAGCACGTGCTCGCCGGGCGCCGGATGTACGACCTCTTCGAGGAGGGCGAGGGGCACAAGAAGGCCGTCAACCCCGACCTCACACGCCTGGCGCGCATGGAGGCCAGCCGTCCGTCGTACCAGGACCGCAAGCGGGGCCGCGCCATGCGCGAGGCCGACCGGGAGCGCGAGCGGCGGCAGCGGTCCCGGGTGTGGACGCCGGGGCGGCCCGAGGTCATCGAGCGGCTCGACTCCGAAGGTCTGCTGCCCGCCATCACGTTCATCTTCAGCCGCGCCGCCTGCGAGGCCGCCGTCCAGCAGTGCATGTACGCGGGGCTGCGGCTGAACGACGAGGAGGCCCGGGAGAAGGTCCGCGCCCTCGTCGAGGAGCGCACGGCCTCCATCCCGAACGAGGACCTCCACGTCCTCGGCTACTACGAGTGGCTGGAAGGCCTGGAGCGCGGCATCGCGGCCCACCACGCGGGCATGCTGCCGACGTTCAAGGAGGTCGTCGAGGAACTCTTCGTGCGCGGCCTGGTGAAGGCCGTGTTCGCCACCGAGACCCTCGCGCTCGGCATCAACATGCCCGCCCGCTCGGTGGTGTTGGAGAAGCTCGTCAAGTGGAACGGCGAGCAGCACGCCGACATCACCCCCGGCGAGTACACCCAGCTCACCGGCCGGGCCGGCCGCCGAGGCATCGATGTCGAGGGCCACGCCGTCGTGTTGTGGCAGCGCGGTATCAACCCCGACCACCTCGCGGGACTCGCCGGCACGCGCACGTACCCGCTGCGCTCCAGCTTCAAGCCGTCGTACAACATGGCGGTGAACCTCGTCGAGCAGTTCGGGCGGCACCGCTCCCGCGAACTGCTGGAGACGTCCTTCGCACAGTTCCAGGCCGACAAGTCGGTCGTCGGGATCTCCCGCCAGGTGCAGCGCAACGAAGAGGGGCTTGAGGGCTACAAGGAGTCCATGACCTGCCACCTCGGGGACTTCGAGGAGTACGCGCGGCTGCGCCGCGACCTCAAGGACCGCGAGACCGAGCTGGCCAAGCAGGGCGCGTCGCAGCGGCGCGCCGAGGCGGCCGTCTCCCTGGAGAAGCTCAAGCCGGGTGACGTCATCCACGTCCCGACCGGCAAGTTCGCGGGACTGGCACTCGTCCTCGACCCGGGGCTGCCCGCCGGGCGGTCCAACGGACACCGGGGCTTCGAGCACCACGACGGGCCGCGCCCCCTCGTCCTCACCGCCGAGCGGCAGGTCAAGCGGCTCAACACAACCGACTTCCCGGTGCCCGTCGAGGCGCTGGAGCGGATGCGCATCCCGAAGTCGTTCAACGCGCGCTCGCCGCAGTCGCGCCGCGACCTCGCCTCGGCGCTGCGCACCAAGGCCGGACACATCGTGCCCGAGCGGCACCGCAAGCGCCGCGCCGAGGCCGCCGACGACCGCGAGATCGCCCAGCTGCGCACGGCGATCCGGGCCCATCCCTGCCACGGCTGCACCGACCGCGAGGACCACGCCCGCTGGGCCGAGCGCTACCACCGGCTGCGGCGCGACACCGCCCAGCTGGAGAACCGCATCGAGGGCCGGACGAACACCATCGCCCGCACCTTCGACCGCATCGTCGCGCTCCTGACCGAGCTGGACTATCTGCGCGGCGACGAGGTCACCGAGCACGGCAAGCGACTCGCCCGGCTGTACGGCGAGATGGACCTGCTCTCCAGCGAGTGCCTGCGCGAAGGCGTCTGGGAGGGCCTCGGCCCTGCCGAACTGGCCGCGTGCGTCTCGGCGTTGGTGTACGAGTCCAGGGTCGGCGACGACGCGATGGCGCCGAAGCTGCCATCGGGCAGGGCGAAGGCCGCGCTCGGCGAGATGGTCCGCATCTGGGGCCGGCTCGACGCCCTGGAGGAGGACTTCCGCATCACGCAGACCGAGGGCGTCGGCCAGCGCGAGCCCGACCTGGGCTTCGCCTGGGCCGCCTACGAGTGGGCGTCCGGCAAGGGCCTCGACGAGGTGCTGCGCGAGGCGGAGATGCCCGCCGGTGACTTCGTCCGCTGGTGCAAGCAGGTCATCGACGTGCTGGGACAGATCTCCGCGGCGGCGCCGGTCTCGTCCGGGGCGAGCTCGACGGTGGCGAAGAACGCACGCAAGGCGGTTGATCAGTTGCTGCGGGGAGTAGTGGCCTACTCGTCGGTGGGGTGAGCCGGGTGGGGGACCCGTCCGCGGGGTTCGTCGGTGGCGGGGTCAGGCGGTGGGGCCGGCCGACGGGGTCAGTTTGGTGGGGCGGGCCTTGGCTGCGGGTTGGATCGGGGTGGCCCCGGGGCGGTTGACGGCGTTGAGGGGTGGGTTTCGGGGTCGGTCTCCGTTTCGGGGAGGGCGCCGGGGGTGTCGGTCCGCCCCGGAGCGGAGCGGAGTGGAGCGGCGCTTGGCGGGGTGACTGCGGGGTCTCAGCGGTGCCTGGGTGGGGTTTTTGGCGGTGCCTCGGTCGGGAGGAAGGCCCCACAGGGCGGGTGAGGCGGCGGGGAGAGCCTTGTGGGTGCCTCTGCAGGTGTGTCGGGCCTGGCCCGGCCATCCGGCCTGGGTAGGGAGGTGCCCTGGGGCGGCGGGCCGGGTGGCTCGGATGGAGCGCAGGGATCCGCCAGGCCCGCGCAACGGCATCGGGTTCTGTGGGAGTGGGCCGGCCTCGGGTTCTGCCGGAGTGGCCCGGCGCCGGGTTCTGCCGGAGTGGACCGGCGCCGGGTCCTGTCGGAGGGGCGGGGCGCCGGGATCTGTCGGCGTGGCCCGGCGCAGGGGCCTCCCGTGCTTCTCCCGCAGGGCTCCAGTGGATCTCCCGGAGGGCTACCCGGTGTCGGTGCAGGCTTGGCTCAGGAACGGCTGAGGAGTTGCCATGCGCTTCCGAGTACTGGGTCCTGTCTGCCTCGAACCCCGCACACCGTCCGCGCCCAAACAGAGGGTGGTGCTCGCGACCCTGCTGGTGCGTGCCGGAGCCGTCGTGCCCGCCGGCGCCCTCTTCGACGAACTGTGGCCGGAGGGGCCGCCCCGCACAGCCGCGACGACGCTGCAGGTGTACGTGTCCCATCTGCGCAAGGCCCTCACCCAAGGGGGCCACGGCCGGGGCCCGTTGGAGACCCGGCCGCCCGGATATCTGCTGCGGGTCGAGCCCGGCGAACTGGATCTACGACGGTTCGAGGAGTTGTTCTCGCGCGGCCGAGCCGCCTTCGGGGACTGCGACTTCGCGGCTGCCTCAGGAGTGTTGGGGGACGCCCTCGCGCTGTGGAGCGGGCCCGCGCTGTCCGGCGTCCCGCAGGGTGAGGTGCTGACGGCGGCGGCCGTACGCCTCGACGAACTGCGGCTCGAAGCACTGGAGTTGCGGATCGAGGCGGACCTGCGGCTGGGCCGCCACCACGAGGTGACAGGCGAGCTGATGGAGCTGGCCCGCGCCCATCCGCTGCGCGAGCAGCTGCACTGCCAGCTGATGGAGGCGCTGCGCCGGGCGGGCCGGACCACGGACGCGCTGCGCGCCTACCGTGCCGTACACCGGTCGCTGCACGACGAGTTGGGCGTCACGCCCGGGCCCGCCCTGGTGCGGCTGCACGCGCGGGTGCTCAGCGCGCACGCGTCCGAGCCGGTCACGGCCGCCCCTGTCGCCGCCCCTGTCGGCCGGCCCCGCGCAGGTTCCAGGCGAGCCAGCGGCGGACCGCTCCCGGATGTCCGGGCGAGCCGTGCACATCGTCGAGCACTTTGACGCGTACGTCGGGCACGGCGGTGCGCAGGAGGTGCGCGTCGCGGGGCGGGATGATCTCGTCCCGGGCGCTCGTCACGCAACGGACCGCCGCGCCGACCGAACGCAGTTGGCCCTCGGTGAGGGCGAACTCCTGCAGCCTTGAACGGAGTTCTGGCTCGTCCTGGGCCACGGTCAGTCGGTGCAGAGTGTCCTTGGTGATGCGTGGGACCCGCTCCCACCACGTCGCGTCGGTGAAGAAGGCGGCGACCGGAGGGCCGACCGTCAGGATCCGGCGGACGCGCGGATCCTCGGCTGCTGCCCGCAGCGCCATGTGCCCGCCGAAGCTGAGGAAGAGGAGCGTGGCGGCCTCGGTGCGGGCCCTGGGCGACAGATGGTCCAGGAGCCAGGGGATCAGCCGCCAGGAGTCGGCCGTGTAGCGCTGGGTGTTCTCGCCCACGCCGGGGAGTTCGGCGACCACGGCCGCGTAGCCGAGTTTGGTGAGCCGGGGCAGCAGGGGTGCCCACTGCTCCTTGACGCTGACGATGCCGCCCATCATGAGGAGAAGGGGGCGGTGGGAGCGGCGGTGCGTGTCCAGGCCCGCCGCCCATGCGTGCAATGTGCCTTCCGGGTGCGGGAGTTCGAGGCGCTCGATGCCTCCGTGCGTCCGCCGCCAGGTGTCGAAGGTGGCGACGGCCGTCTGCTGTGCGTGGCGTCGGGGATCGTCGTACGGATAGGGGAAGCGGGCCATGGTGTAGTGCCGACAGGCCGCCAACAGGCGTCCACGGTCGGCCAGTTCGTCGCCGCGCAGCCGCCAGACGCGGGTCCAGGAGTCGGCCGCGTCGGGGGCGTCGGTGCCGATGCGGGCGAGGATGCGGGCCGTTCCGCGGGCGCCCATGCCCTGACTGCGGGCGTGGAGGCGGGCGAATTCCTTCAGCTCGCCGAGGCGGTCGAGAGGGGGCCGGCAAACCCCCTGCTGTTCGAGCGGCCGGTCGAGGTGGTTGAGGTGGTCGAAGTGGTCGGCAGGTGTGACGTGGTCCGTGGGGTGGCGGTCGGGCATGCGATGTCCTTCCGGCGAGGGTTCAGAGGTGTTCCAGCGCGAAGCCGGCCTTGATCCACTTGCTCGACTCGACGGCCACGGCCAGGGCCTTCTGACCGCTCGTCATTTCCCGCAGCAGGCGCTCCAGTTGGAGGAAAGGGAGCGCGTTGCCGTTGTTTCCGGTGTCCGCCACGCAGGAGATCTCGCGGGCCTCGGGCACGCCCAGTTGCTCGGTGATCAGCCGGGTCATCCGTCCGGACAGCTGCGGGGGCAGCAGGAAGTCGAGGTCCCCGGCCGCCCAGCCCAGGCTGTCGAGCAGCTCCCAGAGGATCTCGACGGCCATCGTCGGTACGGACTCCTCGATGGCCTTGTAGTCCTCGATGAGCGCCTGACGCGGTTCGTCGCGGTCGGCGAGGCCGAACCAGTCGATGATCTGGCCCGGTTCGCGCCCCAGGCCCGTACAGCGGTTGAGGACCCGGCGAAGCGCCACGGCCTTGTCGCCCGGACGTGAACCGAGGACGGCGGCCCCCGCGCCGTCGCCGAACAGCACGCAGTTCACGAGGTCCCCCGGAGCCGCCTCGGAGAGGTCGCGGCGCAGATCCAGATGCTTGGTGCAGACGTCTCCGCCGATCGCCAGACCGGTCCTGAACTCGCCGCTGCCTATGAGGTACTGGGCGACGGACAGCGCCTGGACCGCTCCCGCGCACCCCGACTGCAGCTGGTAGGTGGGCAGTTGGTCGAGGCCGAGCTGATCGGCCACCTGGTTGACCGTGGCCGGCATCAGATGGTCCGGCGTCGCGGTGCCCAGGACCAGGAACTCCACCTCCGCCGGGTCCGTCCCGGAGTTCTCCAGCGCGTTCGCCGCCGCGTCCGCGCACAGGTCCGCCAGGGTCCACCGGATGTCGCCGCTCGTCAGATCGCGGGCGAAATGCCGGGTGCGGGTGCCGATGAAGACGTCGATCCACTCCTCGTTCACCCCCAGGGCGGCGGCGAGCGCGGTGTTGTCGACGGGCTCGCCGGGCAGCGCCGAACCGGCGGCCATGACGTGGACGGAAGGGGAAGGGCCGGGACTGGTCATGCGGACGTCTCCTGCCGCAGATAGCCGATCAACTCGCCGAGTGAGGTGAGCCGGGGGAGCAGATCCTGGACAGGGAGCGCGCCCACCGCGGGCAGGCGCTCGGTCAGGCGCTCCTTGAGTTCGACCAGGGCGACGGAGTCGAGGCCGAGGTCGTCGTGGAAACGGGCGCCGGCGGAGAGGGCGGTGGGGTCGTAGCCGCCGAGTGCGGCGACGGTTTCGTACACCGCGATGGCTACGGGGTCCTGGGGTGGAGTCGCGGTCGTGGTTGCTGTGGCTGTCGCTGTCGCGGCTTCTGTGGACGGCGCGTCCGCCTCCGGTGCCTGCGGCTCCTCCCTTACGGTGACGGGGGCGCCCGGTGCCGCCGTACGCGTCGGACCTCCCGTGTGCCAGAAGCGGCTGTCCGTGGCGAAGGCGTACGGGGTCAGGCGGGCCGGGGCGCGGTCCTGGCCGGGGTGGGCCGCCGGCCAGTCGATGTCGATGCCTGCCCGGTAGAGCGCGGCCACGGTTTCGGCGAGGGCACGGCCGCCCGACTCGGGAGCCGGGAGCGGGTGCAGGGCGACCGGGTCGGCGGACCTGTCGTCGAGCCGGCGGGTGAGGGCGGTGAGGACCGGTCGGGGGCCGAGTTCCAGGAGGTGCGTCGGCCGTTCGTCCAGGAGCTGGGCCGCGGCGTCGGCGAACAGCACCGGGGCCTCGATGTGTTCGGTCCAGTACGAGGCGTCCAGTTGCTCGGACTCCAGGCGCTTGCCGCGCAGCGTCGAGTAGAACGGCAACCGGGGTGTCCCGCCCGTGACTTGCTCGGCCACCCGGCGGAACGCTTCGAGCGCCGGGCGCATCAGTGGGGAGTGGAAGGCGTGCGAGACATCGAGGCGGCGGAGTCGTACGCCCTCCAGCTCACGTGACTCCGCGATGCGGTCCAGCGCTGACAGGTTGCCCGAAATCACGGTGGAGCGCGGTCCGTTGAGGGCGGCGAAGCCGACCAGTGGCTCGCGCTCGACCAGGTCACGCAGTCGGTCCGCCGAGGCGTGGACAGCCAGCATGCCTCCGCCGTCGGGGAGTTGCTCCATCAGGGCGCCCCGTACGGCGACCAGTCGTGCCGCGTCTTCGAGAGGCAGCGCACCGGCGTGAACGGCGGCCGCGAACTCGCCCACGCTGTGGCCGAGCAGCAGGTCGGGGCGTACGCCGACTTCGGCGAGCGTGGCGCCGAGCGCGTGCCCGACCGCGAACAGGGCGGGCTGGGCCCAGCCGGTCCTGTGCACCGCCGGGTCACCGGTGAGGAGCAGGTCGCGGATGGAGCGGCCGGTGTGCGGGAGGAGCGCGGCGTCGACACCGTCGAGGTGCCGTCGGAACAGGGCGGACTCGCGGTAGAGGCGGGCTCCCATGCCCGGGTATTGCGCGCCTTGGCCGGTGAACAGCCAGGCGGTGAGGGGTGATTCGTTGGTGGGGTTGCTGAGGGTGGTGGTGGGGCTGGTGGGGCTCGCTGACCTAGTCGGATCGGTCGGGGCGGTCGGGGCGACCGGGGCGGCCGAGGTGGCAGGGCGGGCCGAGCTGTTCAAGCCTGTCGGGCCCAGGCCCCTGGCCGCCTCCCGGAGTCGTACCGCCAGTTCGGTGCTGTCCCCGGCCACCACCGCGCCACGTCGGCCGTGCCCTGTCTTCACCCGCTGCGACGCCCGGCACAGCGGGCCGATCGGAGTGCGTCGCCGACCGATGGCGTCGGCCTGCGCCAGCAGATTGCGGCGGAGGGCCCGCTCGGTGGGCGCGCTGAGGACGAACACCTCGGCGCCGAGGCCGCTGCCCGACGGCTCGGGCAGGCTGGTGACGGGGCCCGGACGAGCGGTTCCCGATGGGTTTGACAGGCCGCTGCCCGACGACTCCGGCAGGCTGACGCCGGAGTGGTCCGACGGGGTGGCCGCGCGCCTTGTTCCCGCTGCCGCCCGGCTCGGCGTCGGTGCCGACTCCAGTACCGCGTGTGCGTTCGTACCGCCCATGCCGAAGCTGCTCAGACCCGCCAGCACCGGCTCTCCGGATGGCAACCGCAGGGGAGCCTTCAGGAGCCGCAAGCCCTGCTCGGCGAGGCGTAGTCGAGGGTTCTCGCGGGCCGCGTGCCGGCTCACCGGAACCGTGCGGTGGTGGAGGGACAGGCACGCCTTGATGAGGCCCGCGATGCCGGCGGCGCCCTCCGTGTGCCCGAGGTTGCCCTTGACCGAGCCGAGGGAGAGTGGGCGCGAGCGGGGCCGGTCGGCGTGCAGGTGGCCCAGCGCCCTGGTCTCGATCATGTCGCCGAGGACCGTACCCGTGCCGTGGGCCTCCAGGAACGACACCTCGTGCGGGTCGGCACCCGCCCGGCGGCAGGCTTTGGCCACGACCTCCTGCTGGGACCAGCGGGAGGGCGCGGTGATGCCGTTGCTCCGGCCGTCCTGGTTCACGGCGGTGCCACGGATCACCGCGTACACCGGATCGCCGTCGGCGAGGGCGTCCGCGAGGCGGCGCAGCACCACCGCGCCCACGCCCTCGCCGCGCCCGATCCCGTCCGCGCCCGCGCTGAACGGCTTGCAGCGCCCGTCCGGCGCGGCGAGGCCCGCCTTCTCGTAGAAGAGGCCCAGCGCCGGAGTCAGGGCGAGGTTCACGCCGCCCGCGATCGCCCGGTCGCACTCCTCGGTCAGCAGCGCGTTCACCGCGAGATGCACCGCCACCAGCGAGGACGAGCACGCCGTGTCGACGGCCATGCAGGGTCCGCGCAGGTCCAGGTGGTACGAGATCCGGTTCGCGATCATGCAGTGGCCGTTGCCCGAGCCGATCTGCGGGGTAATGCGCGGCAGGTCCGTGAGCGTGAGCTGTGCCCACTCGCTGCCCATGACCCCGACGAAGACCCCGGTCGGCGATCCGGCGAGCCGCCCGGGCGCCACCCCCGAGTCCTCGAAGGCCCGCCACGCGCACTGGAGCATCAGCCGCTGCTGCGGATCCATGGCGGCGGCGTCGCGGGGCGGGATCCTGAAGAACTCGTGGTCGAAGGCGTCCGCGTCCGCGAGGAACCCGCCCTCCGTCGGGCCGCCCGTGAGCGACGGGTCCCAGCGGGGCGACGGTACGGGTCCCGTACCGTCGCCCGAGCGCATCAGTAACTCCCAGAAGGCGCCGGGGTCTTGGGCGCCCGGGAACCGGCAGTCGACGCCGGTGACGGCCACCGCGTTCACCCTTGGCCCTCCAACTCGGTCAGCAGGTGTCCGGCCAGCGCCCGTACGGTCGGGTAGTCCCAGGCAGCCGTCGGGTCGATGGTCACCTCGTAGTGGTCCTCGACGTCGCCGCACAGGCTCAGCGCGGCCACGGAATCGAGGCCGTATTCGGCGAGCGGGGTCGTCGGGTCGATCTCGGTGGGGGGCCGTCGAAGGTACTCGGCCACGCGGGTGGTGATCCAGGTGGTCAGCGTCTGTTCGGTGTGCGCCGTCGGTACGGGCATGACCGGTGGTCCTTTTCTTTGTGGTGGGGGGTTCGGTGATGTGCTTCGGCTGCGGGTGCGTTGTGGCTGGTCGCGCCCACGCGGCGGAGCCGCATATCGATACAGCCCCGCGCCCCTAAAAGGGGCCGTTGTACAGGTCGAAGGTGCGCAACTCCTCGTAGCGGGAGAGGAGTTCGTGCCGTAGGGGTCTCGCCCACCTGTCCGGCACCGGGCCCGTGCACAGGCCCAGTCGGCACGCCGTGCGGTGCAGGGCCGCGCCCAGCCACGGGGGTTCGGACAGGAAGCCGGAACGTGCGGACCGTGCCACGCCTGTGGCGGCTGCCGCGCCGAGCAGTTCCGCGTATCGCGCGGCCAGGGCGAAGGCCTCCGGGGAGGCGAGTGGCGTGCGGTCGGCCGGGGGCAGGGTGCGGGCCCGGTCGCGTACGGCCGACAGGTCGGCGGCGAGATCGGTCAGGAGGGGACGTACGGAGGCGGGGGCGCCCTCCGGTGTCAGGGCCGCGGTCAGTGGATCGCCCGTCGCGGAGAGGGCGAGGCGGTTGAAAGGGATGCCCGGTGTCGGCACTGTGGTGTCGGATGGGGTGAACAGGGCGTCCAGGGGCTCCAGTTGAGGTGCCGTCGCCAGCCTTCGTAGTTGGGGGATCAGGGTGGCCAGGCATGCCGTGGGGCCGGCGTGGCCGAGGCTCAGCACCGGGAGGTCCCGCACGTGCTTGCCGAACACGGCGTGTTCGCCCTCGCGCAGGTAGAAGCGGGCCCCCAGCACCACCGACAGGGCTCGTACCGTGCGGCTCAGCAGACGCGGCACGAGGTACTTGACGGCGGCGGCGGTCACGCTCGCCTGTTCGGGGCGCAGCTGGACCGTACGGGCGGCGGCGAGCGACAGGCTGTCGCACAGGAGGAGGTCCGCGAACGCGGCGGTCAACACCCCGGCCGCGTGTGGGAGTTCGAAGACCCGGCGGCGGTAGAGGCGCCGGTCCAGGGTGAAGCGGAGTACCGAGCGCAGGCAGGTGTCCACCGTGCCGATCGCCATCCCCGGCAGGGCGCTGCGCGTCACCTGGAAGGAGCGCAGTGCCACCTCGCCGCCCCGGCCCTCCGCGCCGACGACGGCGGAGGCGGGCAACGGGCAGCCGTGGAAGGCCAGTCCGGTGAGCCGGCAGCCACGGACGCCCGCGGTGCGGTAGCGGGCGAGCCGCTGCACACGGTCGGCGGGCACGTCGCCCGGACCTGCGAGCAGCACCGAGTGGCTGCGGCTGCCCGGGCCGCCACCGGTACGCGCGAACAGCACCCACGCACCGGCCCGGTCGGCGTTGTTGATGACCTGCTTCACGCCCTCCAGCAGATAGCCGCCGGCCGCCGGGCGGGCCGTGAACTCGTTGCGCAGGAAGTCATTGCCGTGGGCCAGCTCGTGGTACGCGACCGAGGCCCGGCCGCCGTCCAACAGGAGGTCGGCCAGGTGCCGTTGCTGCTCCGCCGAGCCCGCCGTCCAGACGTTGACGGCCGCCATGAACGACGTGATGCCGTGCCCCAGACCGAGTCCGACGTCCCGCCGGAACACCTCCCGCATCACCCGTACCAGCCCGTCCAGGTGGGTGAGCCGTCCGCCGAGTTCCGCCGGTACGTATTCGGCGGCCAGCCCGAACCGGTCGAGCAGCGCCTCCCCGTCGTTGCTCAGCACGCCCCGCTCGTCCGCGGCGAGGAGCGCGGACGAGCCGAGCGGGTTCGCCTGGTCCCAGAAATCCCCGAAGGACCGGGCGAGTTCGGACGCCCGGTCGGCGGCGGTGAGGGTCGTGTACGGCATCTACGCCACCTCCCGCCGCAGTTGGAGCCGCAGCAGCGAGACCAGCCGCCCGTGCCCGTGCAGTGAGAACGCCTCCTCCAGCAGCACCTCCTGCGCGTCGGACGACGACTGTTCGCCCAGCCGCGCGAGCAGCCGCTCCAGCGCGGCGCGCAGCCACAGCGCGTCCCGCCAGACACCCTCGCCGCCCGGCACCCCGGAGCCCGACTCCACCCACAGCCCCAGGCACGCAGCCCCGGCGAAGCACAGGCAGTACCGGCGCGCCACGGCGAAGGCTTCCTCGGGGACGTCGGTCACCACATCGGCGTAGGCGGCCATCTCCTCGTGCACGCGGTCGGCCATCGCCAGCAGTCGCTCGGCCAGCTCGGCCGCGTCCTTCAACGCGGGCTCCTCGGCGGCCCGTTCACGCAGGACCGCCGTCCAGGCGGGGAGCGCGGCCGGCGGAGAAGCGCCCCGCCTGGCGGCCAGCTCCAGACCCGCCGCGTCGAATTCCGGGAGCGGCGCCGCGAGATCGCAGGCCGTGCGCACGCCGTCCGCGGGTGGCGTCCGGCGCCGCCAGTGACGTACGAGCGAACGGAACTGCAGGATCAGCGAGTTGAGGTTGACGAGGGTGTTTCCGTCGAAGAGGCCCACGATGCGGTGGTCCCGTTCGACCTTCTGGAACATGCCGTACGGGCCCATGCCGGGGCCCGACACCAGGAAGGCGCGGGCGCCCAGCAGTTCCCCGAGAGCTGTCAGGACGTCCTCTGTGCCGGTCGGCAGAAGGTACTTGGTCACGGCCGAGACGACGGAGAGTTCGCCGGTCGTGGTGTGCACCATGCGGGACGCGACCAGGGCGAGTGCCTCATGGGTCACGACGTCCGCCACCGCGCCCGCCAACAAGGCCCGTGCCTGCGGGAGTTCGGCCAGCGGTCGACCGTACAGGCGGCGTTCTCGGGCGAAGTCCAGGGCGATGCGCAGCCCGTGGTCGGCGGCGCCCAGGGACAGTGACGCGCACATCGTGCGGGTCAGCTGGAGGGACTTGAGGACGGTCTCGATGCCGCCGCCCGCCGGACCGATCAGCGCCTCCCGGTCCACATACGCGCCGTCGAGGACGAACCCGGAGATGTCGGCACCACGGATACCGTGCGTCGGCACCTTCGGCAGTGGACGCCAACTCCCGGGCGGCAGCGTCCTCTTGTCGATGAGCAGCACACTGAAGCCGCGTGGGCCGCCCGCGGCGGCGGTGCGAGCCAGGACACAGATGACCGAGCCGCGGGTCGCGTTGTTGATGAGCCACTTCTCGCCGCGCAGGACGAACCCCTCGCCGTCAGCGACGGCTTCGACCTCCCCCGCCAACAGGTCGCTCCCGTGCGCCCGTTCGGTGAGCGCCAGCGACACGGGGACCCCCGCCCGGATGTCGCTCCCGAGCCGTGCCGCCTGCTCCCCGCCGCCCGCGACCCAGACGCACACCCCGCCCAGATACGTCTTCCCGTGCGCGACCGCGACCGTCAGATCGCGCCGCGCCACCGTACGGACCAGATGCAGCGCGTGCTCGTAGTCGCGAAGCCGTCCGCCGTGGCGTACCGGCACGTAGTAGTCGGGCAGGCCCCAGTCGTCCAGGAGCCGGCAGATCCCCGCCGGGAACTCCTCGCGGGTGTCCAGGTCCAGGCAGGCGGCGTACGAGAACGGGGTGCGGGCGTCCGCCGGGTCCCCGAGGGTGTGCTCCAGCTCCTCGGCGAGGCGGTACGGGGAGTGTTCGCCGTTCACGAGGACACCGCCGCGTTCGGCGTGCCATTGGAGGGGGTCGCCGTGTCCGACGTGTCGAGGGCCGCCGTGTCCGTCGCGTCGCTCACGAGGTCCCGTACGGCCGGTTCCAGGACCTCGTACAGCGGGGTCAGCGAACCGTCGAGGAACAGGTCGCGCATGGTGGTGCGGCGGACCTTGCCGCTGGTGGTACGGCGTACGGTGCCGGGCTTGACCAGGACCACGTTCCCCGCGGGCACGGCGAACTCCCGCCCGATCGCGCTCTGCGCGGCCGTCGCCACCGCACGCAGGTCCCCGTCGGGGACCGCGGCGAGCCGCACCTCCTGGACCAGGACGAGATGCTCGCGCTCGGAGCCGCCCCGGCCGCCCGACGCGATGGATTCGGTGGGCTCGGTGGGCTCGGCGGATGTCATGGCTCCGGCGGCGCGGCCGGACCGTACCGCGAACGCTGCCCCCGCTCCCCGAGTGAGCGACGCGGCCGCCGACTGGGCGGCCCGCTCGATGTCGTGCGGATAGAGGTTCCGGCCGGCGAGGACGATGACCTCCTTCAGGCGTCCCGTGACGAAGAGTTCGCCCGCGTCCAGGACTCCCAGGTCGCCCGTACGGAGCCAGCCGTCGGCCCGGAAGCAGTCGGACGTGGCGGTGTCGTTGCCGAAGTAGCCCGCGGTCACGCTCGGTCCGCGCACCCAGATCTCGCCGACCAGGCCGTCCGCGAGAGGCGTACCCGTGCCGGGGGCGACGATCCGCACCTCGCAGTCGCGGGCGCTCCCGCTGCCCGCGAGTGTGCGCCCCTCGCCGACGGCCAGGACGCCCTGTTCGAGGGCGGCCGCGTCGACCGTGCGGACCGTCGGTTCGGTGGCCGGGTCCGCGCCCGTGACCAGGAGCGTGGTCTCGGCGAGGCCGTAGCAGGGTGCGAAGACCTCGCGGCGCAGTCCGGCGGGGGAGAAGCGCTCCACGAAGGCGCGCAGGGTCTCCGCGCGTACCGGTTCGGCGCCGTTGGGCGCGCACCGCCAGCTCGACAGGTCGAGCCGTGCCAACTGCTCGTCCGTGACCCGCCGCAGACACAGGTCGTACGCGAAGTCCGGCGCGCCGGAGCCCTCTACGCGGTAGTCGCCGATCATCTCCAGCCAGCGGCGCGGCCGTTTGAGGAAGGACAGCGGTGACATCTGCACCGACAGGCCGCCCACGTACAGGGAGTGGAGGAGATGACCGATGAGGCCCAGGTCGTGGTAGTGCGGCAGCCAGCCGCCGACCACCATGCCCTCGTGGGTGCCCGCCCAGCGCCCGATCGCCGCTTCGTTGGCGAGCAGGTTGGAGTGCGTGACCATGACGCCCTTGGGCTCGCTCGTGGAGCCCGACGTGTACTGGAGGAACGCCAGGTCGTCGGGGGAGGTGTCCGGCGCCCGCCAAGAGGTGGGGTCGCCGATTTCCTCCCGGTCGGTGGCGAGGCAGCGCACCCGCGGCAGGGCCACCGACTCCAGCCAGGCCTCCAGCAGTGGCACGTACGCGCCCGTGGACAGCACCGCGGACGCGCCCGAGTCCCTCAAGATGCCCGCCACCCGGGCGAGTTGCTGCCCCTGGTCGGTCGGCAGCGGCGCGGGGACCGCCACCGATCCCGCGTACAGACAGCCCACGAAGGCGGCGACGAACGCCGTGCCCGGCGGGTGGAGCAGCAGCACCGGGCGTCCGACGGCCCCGTGCTCGCGCAGCCACGAGGCGATGCCGCGGGCCCGCCGGTCGAGACCGGCGTACGTCAGGTGCTCGGGGACCGACCCCTGCCCGTCGTCCGGCAGGAAGACGAACGCGTCGCGTTCGGCGAGGGCGTCCGTGCGCTCCCGCACGACGTCGGTGAACGTCCGGGGCGTGCCCTGCGCGGGAGTCCGCGGGGTGATGGATGCGGTGGTCATGCCAGGGAGCGTGGGAGAGCGGCCTTAACGCGGCCTTGTGGCAGGGGCGTTCACGCAAGGGGGCTACAAGAACCGTTGCGGAGGGTGGAGTTCAGCGGGGTGGGTCCGGCGAAGCGGCGTACGCCGAAATGGCGTTCGCTGAAGCGGTGTTCGCCGAAACGACGTTCGCTGGAACGGCTCCGGCACACCGACCCCGACGGACTCCCAGGAGGCAGCTGATGGACGTACCGACGCAGGTGTGCGTGGTGGGCGGCGGGCCCGCCGGGCTGACGCTCGCCGTGGAACTCGCCCGGCGTTCCGTGCCCGTGGTGGTCGTGGAGGCGAGCCGGCACTTCAACCGGTCCTTCCGGGGCGAGTCCGTCTCGCCCGACTCCGTGTGGCTGCTCGACCGCCTCGGCCTGCTCGACCGGCTCGACGGCGAGTACGTCCAGATGCACCGCATGCGGATCCAGGACGCCGGGCACACCGTGTTCGCCGCCGACTTCGAGCGCTTCCGCTATCCGCATCCCTTCCCCGTCGAACTCCCGCAGCCCGCCCTGCTGTCGGCGCTCGCCGAGACCGGTGCGGCCCATCCCGGCTTCACCCTCCTCCAGGGCGCGACCGCCACCGGGCTGCTGCGTGACGACGACGGCACGGTCACCGGGGTGCGGGTGCGCACCGCAGAGGGCGAGCGGGAGATCCGGGCGACGCTGACCGTCGCGGCGGACGGACGTTTCAGCAAGGTGCGCGAGATGTCCGGTCTCGCGTACCGGACGACGCCGCTGGAGCGCGACGTGATCTGGCTCAAGTTGCCTTTTCCGTACGGAGACTGGGACGACCGTACGTATCGCGTCCGCATCCGGGGAGACCAGCACGGGCTGTTCATCCCGACCCGGCCCGACAGCGTCCGGGTCGGCTTCAACATTCCCAAGGGGGGCCTCAAGGAGATGCGGGGGCAGGGGCTGCCGCGCCTGTACGAACGGCTCGACGCGCTCGCCCCCGAACTGTCCGGCGCGGTGCGTGAACAGGTTCGGTCCTGGTCGGACACGTCCATGCTGGACATCTTCACGACGGTCGTGCCGCGCTGGTCCGCGCCCGGCATCGTCCTCGTCGGAGACGCCGCCCACACGCTCACACCGATCCTCGGGCAGGGCGTCAACCACGCCATCATCGACGCGGTCACGCTGGCACCCCTGGTGGCGGACGCCCTGGACGGTGGGCCCGAGGCGCTGAACGCCGCGACCGACACCTTCCAGCGCACCCGCGAGGCGTCGGTGGCCCGCTCCCGGGCCCTGCAGCTCCGCCAGGAACGCCTCTTCACGCTGCACGGCCGTGTCGGCGGAGCCTGGCGGCGCACGCTCTACCGGGCCGTGAACCGCAGCGAGTTGCTCACCCGACGGGTGCTGGCGGGGGCGTACTTCCAGCTCCAGGAGCCGGGGGAGCGGGTCGCGAAGGTGCAGGATGCCGGGCGCTGAACGGCCGTCGCTCTGTGGCGGGTTGAGGGGCGGGGGACAGGTCCCGTACGCGGCCTGCGGGCTGAGCCAGTTCCTCGTCGCCGCCGGAGCCTCCGTGGTGACCACCATGGGTTCCGCACTGCGCGAGGCGAACGGGCTGCACGCGAGCCGGCTGCCGTGGACGGTCCTCGTATACGTCCTCGCGCTGGGCGTCCTGGCACTGCCGCTGCGCCTGCTGATCCGGCGTACCCGGCCGCTTCCGGTGCTGATCCTCGGGCTGTGGCTCTTCGTCCAGTCGTCGGTGGCGCTGACGCTGGTGCCCGGCGCGTCGGCCTTCCTCGTCTTCCGGGCGGTCCAGGGAGCGGGCGCGGCGGCGCTCACGGCCACCGTGCTCGCCCTCGCCCTGGTCGGGCACCGCCCGGATCGACTCCTCCTCGTCTGGAGTGCCGTGATCGTCGCCGGTTTCGGTACGGGCCTCGCGGCGGGCGCTGTCGCAGGCACCGAGTGGAGGTGGGCGTTCTGGGCGAACGTGCCGCTCACGGCGGCCGCCGGTATCCCGCTGGTACGGCTCTTGCGTTCGACTCGCCGACGGGACAAGGCAGTTGGCGGGCGTGCAGATGATGACGATGACGGGGTGAGCGATGGGGACGGGGTGGGCATCGGCCAGGAAGGCGGCGCTCAGGACGCCGCCGCGTGAACCGGCCGCCGTTCACCGTAACGGCGGACCAGGGGCGCCACCTCGTCCAGCAGCCGCCCCTCGTGCGTCCGCAGGAAGAAGTGGCCGCCCGGCAGCACCCGCACCTCGCAGCCGCGCGCCGCGTACCGGCGCCAGGCGGTCACCTCCGGCACCCGTACGAGGGAGTCGTCCGCCCCGGCGAACAGATGGAGCGGTACGCGGACGGGCTCGCCGGACGGGCCCGCGCTCGCGCACAGTGCCAGGTCGTCCCGCACCACATGCAGCAGCGCCCGCAGCCACTCCGGGTGCCCGAGCAGGGCCTCGGGCAGCCCGCCGAGTGCGACGAGTGCGCGGACCAGGTCGGAGTCGGCACCGGTCGCGGCACCGAAGCCGGGCTCGGCATCGAAGATGGGCTCGGAACCGAAGCCGGGCTCGGAACCGTCGCCGGAGCCGGCACCAGAGCCGGAGCCGGTACTGAAGCCGGCACCGAAGCCGGCGTCGGAGTCGATGCGTGGCGGCGGCAGATGCGGGGCGCGGTACGCGGCGAGCAGGGCCGCGCGCGGAAGGGGCGCGCCCCGCTGCTGACGCCGCCGGATCAAGGCGTACGCGATGAGGGCGCCCATGCTGTGCCCGTACAGGAGGTGGGGCGAGGCCAGCACCTCGTCGAGTTCCGCGTCCAACTCCTCCACAAGCGCGGCGAGTTCGGTGAAGCGGGGCTCGCCGGGCCGCCCCTCGCGGCCCGGCAGCCGTACCGGCAGGACGTCCACGGAAGCACCCCGCGCATCGAGTTCGCGCTGCCAGCGGGCGTACGCCGAGGCCCCGCCGCCCGCGAAGGGGAAGCACAACAGCCGTACCGCAGGGTGGGGTTGGGGTGCCCGTGCCAGGTACTCCGTCGTCGTCATGGCATCACCACATGGATCCCCGTCGCGGCGCCGCGCCACCCCGATGCCCGGTCGGGGTGCCCCTGCGCGGCGCCGCTCCACCCCCCATCAGAGTGGTCGCGGATGGCGTCCAGCGATGTGTCGCCCCGCAGGATCGCCTCGTGCAACTGCCGTACACGTACGGATGGTTCGAGCCCCAGCTCGTCCGACAGGACGCGGCGCAGACCCCGGAACAGCTCCAGTGACTGCCAGGAGCGACCGCTTCGGTGCAGGGCGAGCATCAACTGAGCGTGGAGGCTCTCGTGCAGGGGGTAGCGGGAGGCCAGGGCGGTGAGTTCACCGAGGAGGGCGCGGTGGCGGCCCAGCCGGAGCTCCGCGCCGAAGCGCTCCTCCAGGGCGGTCAGACGAAGCTCCTCCAGACGCAGAACCTCCGCACGCAGTACGGGTCCTGGCGAGACGTCGGCCAGTGCGGACCCCCGCCACAGCCGCAGCGCGCCCGCCAGGAGCTCCGAACCCTCGGCGTCGGCGCCCGCCTCCAGTGCGGCACGTCCGGCCGCGGCGAGCCGTTCGAAACGGGAGACGTCCATGGCGTCCGGCGGGGCCTCCAGGCGGTAGCCGACGGGCACGCGGCGCAACACGTCCTTCGGGCCGAGCGCATGATCGGGACCGAGCGCCGAGCCGATCATTCTGCGCAGCTGCTTCACGTACGTGTGCAGCGTGGCCTCGGCCGAGCGTGGCGGGCGGTCTCCCCACAACTCGTCGACCAGGGCCGAAACCCCCACCGGATTCCCGCGGTTGAGGGCCAGCAGAGCCAGGACCTGCCGTGGCTTCGGTGCGCTCGGTACCACTGACACCGGCCCCACCCGTGCGTTCAGCGGTCCGAGCACGGCGATCTCGATCACTCGTCCCCCCAGAGAGTGCGGCGTGCAACTGCCCCCCAGACCTTGGCAGTCGGCGCGCGGCGGTCACCAGTGATCTGCCCACGAAAACGTCATGAATCCCTCATGCGTGGCGCTTTCGGGACGCCCCGGCGAATGCGCCCCCTCCGAGGCGCACTGTCCGTGACCAGGTGCTTGCCCTTAGCATCCCCGCATCAGCACAGAGGGCGCTCTGGGGACTCTGAGGGGGAGTCGATGTCCGGTGCGGCTGAGCAGCTGACCAGTACATGGGCGGGGAAGTTCGACGGCAGGACCGCCGGTGTGCCGGTCACTCGGCATGCGTTCAGGACCGCGTTCGCGATCACGGCGGGATTCGTTCCGCTGGGCGCGGCCGCGATCGCCACGACACACCCCGGGCGGGGCGCGGCGGCGGCAGCCGTGGGAGCCCTGCTGGGGACGTACGTCCTGCATCTGGTGACGGGCCGGGTGCGGGAGCGCCGGCGTGCCCTGACGATCGCGGCACAGGGCCTACTGGGCTTCCTGCCCGCCCTGACACCCGTGGCCGTCTGGCCCGGCACGGCGGGGTACTTCGCAGGCGCGCTCCTGGTCAACTTCCCCGGGCCCGGCGGCCGTTCGCTCGCCGCGCTCGCGGTCGCCGCGACCTGCGCCGCGAGGCGAGCGGAGGGAGCGGACTGGGCGGACGCGCTGTACGCGGGGGCCGTCACCGGGGGTACGGCACTCGTCCTCCTCGGCACGGCCCGGTTCGTGGAACTCGTGACGACCGCCCACCACGAGCGCGAGACGCTCGCCTGGCGGGCCGTCGAGCAGGAGCGCCGGCGGTACGCGCGCGATCTGCACGACCTGCTCGGGTACAGCCTCTCCGCCATCACCCTCAAGGGCGATCTCGCGCTGCGGCTGGTGCGGTCGCAGCCCGACCGCACCCGTGAGGAGCTCGACGGGATACTCGGCGTCGCCCGCGAGGCGCTCGCCGACGTACGCGCCGTCGCGCGCGGCTACCGGGAGCTGTCCCTGGCCGTCGAGGCCGAGTCCGCGCGCTCGTTGCTCGCCGCGGCGGGGATCCGGGCCGGCCTCGATGTCCGCTGCGGGTGTGACGGGCCTGTCGGGACCGTCCTTGCGACCGTGCTGCGTGAAGGGGTCACCAATCTCATCAGGCACAGCAAGGCGACGGAGTGCCGGATCGAGATCCGGGAGGTCGAGGGGGCGTTCGTGCGGCTCACTCTGTCCAATGACGGGGTACGGGCCGATGCGGTGGCGCTTCGCGAGTGCGGTGGCGGGGCTCGGGGCGGGCTCGACAATCTGGTGGAGCGGATGGAGGCCGTCGGGGGGCGGTTGACCGCCGGGACGGATGAGAGGGGCTGGTATCGGGTGGTCGCGGAGGCGCCTTGCGGTGGTGTGTGACCTGCGGGCCGGTGGGGGCTGGTCGCGCAGTTCCCCGCGCCCCCAAAAGAACGGGGCTGCGCCCCCAAGGGAACGGGGCCGCGCCCCTGCTCATTGTCCGCCGGGGCTGAGGCTTGCTCTTCAGGAGCGCGGGGCTCGCTTTTCAGGGGCGCGGGGAACTGCGCGAGCAACCCCCACCGACCCGCACACGCGAACGAACCTCACATCAACCACCCCGACTCCGCCGCGATCCGAACCGCATCGACACGATTGCGGGCGTTGAGCTTGGTCACGACCGAGGTCAGATAGTTCCGCACCGTGCCCACGGAGAGGTGGAGCGCCTCGGCGATCTCCGTCGCGTCCGCGCCCTGCGACGCGAGACGGAGGATCTCCGTCTCGCGCTTCGTGAGCGGCGACTCGCCGTCCGAGAAGGCGGAGAGCGCGAGCTGCTGGTCGATGACACGCTCACCGGCCGCCGCCTTACGGACGACCTCCGCGAGGTAGGAGGCCGGTGAGTCCTTGAGGACGAACCCGGCCACCTGCTGGGCCAGCGCCCGCCGCAGTGTCCCCGGCTTGCCGAGGCTGGTGATGATCACCGTGCGGCAACCGGGCAGCCGCTCGTGCAACTGCCCCGCCGCGGTGATCCCGTCCGTGTGCGGAAGGTCGTAGTCGATGACAGCCACATCCGGCCGTACGGCAAGTGCCGCCGAGAGGATCGTGTCGCCCCGGTCGACCTCGGCCACGACCTCCAGGTCGGGTTCGAGATTGAGCAGTGCCACCAGCGCACCGCGCACCATCGAGACGTCCTCGGCCAGCAGAATCCGTATCAACCCGCCCCCAACTCTCCCGCGGACGCGACTCCGCAACCCCCGTGTGCGGAAGTCTAGTTGGGTCATATAGCCGAGTTGTGCAGGACTTGTGCGCAGGGGTCCGTTGTAGGGGCGTACCGGGGTCAGGTTCGGCCACTCACGGGGCGCTCGGTGCGCGTGGGGATGTCCGGATACGTCGTACGCGCCTCCTCCTCGAGCCCCGCCCGCCGCTGCAGCCGCCGCAGGGGTGCCGGGGCCCACCAGGTGGCCCGCCCGGTGAGCCGGAGCACGGCGGGCACCAGCAGGGCCCGTACGACCATCGCGTCCATCAGCACGGCCAGCCCAACGCCCAGGCCCAGCATCTTGATGTTGGTCACACGCGAGGTGCCGATCGCCACCATCACCACGGCGAGGATCAGCGCCGCCGCCGTGATGAGCCCGCCGGTGCGACGGATGCCGAGGACCACCGCCTCACGGTGGTCGCCGCCGATCCCGTACTCCTCCTTGATGCGTGAGACCAGGAAGACCCCGTAGTCCATGGACAGTCCGAACGCCACGCAGAACATCAGCACGGGCAGTGCCGTCTCGATGTCCCCGGTGGGTGTGAAGCCGAGCGGGCCGGACAGGTGCCCGTCCTGGAAGACCCAGACCACGGCTCCGAACATCGCGGTCAGACTGAGCCCGTTGACGAGGACGGTGAGCAGTGGCAGCAGCACGCTTCCGGTGAGCAGGAAGACCAGGATCAGCGTCGTGACGGCGATGACGGCGAGCGCCCACGGCAGCCGCTCGGCCGTCCCGTGCTGGGTGTCGGCGAGCACCGCGGCCGGTCCGGTCACCGAGGTCTCGAAGGAGGCCGGAACCGCACGGATCTTCTTTACGAGACTCACACTCTGCGGTGAAGCGCTTTCCGCCGAGTGCAGTACGGAGAGGTGTCCGGCGGCCGGGGGCGCGTCCGTCACGCGCTTCCCGTCCACGAACCGCCCTGCTGGGCCCGCGACTTGGACGACGTACGGCAGCCGCGACACCTCGCCGCTGTACTCCGCGAGCGCCTTGGCTGCCGGCTTGCCCTCGACGAGTACGGCCAGTGCGCTGCCCGGGCTGCCGGGGAACCCGTCCCTCAACTCCTGCTGCACAGCGCGGGCTTCGGTGCTCGCCGGCAGCTGCCGGTCGTCGGCCGTGCCGAACCGCACGTCCATGAACGGCAGTCCGAGCGCGAGCAGCACGGCGACCGTGCCGACCGCGAACAGCGGGGCGCGCCGCATCACCAGCCGGGCGAGCCGCGCCCAGCCCGCTCCCGGATTCCCGCCGCGCCTGCCGACCGGCAGCCGCAGGGCGTTGACCCGGTGACCGAGCAGCACGAGTGCCGCGGGCAGCGCGACGAGCGAGGCCGCGGCGGAGATGAGGACGACCGCGATTCCGGCGTACGCGAGCGAGCGCAGGAAGTACTGCTCGAAGACCAACATCGAGGCGAGGCAGACAGCGACGGTCAGCGCCGAGTACAGCACCGTGCGTCCGGCGGTCCGCAGTGTCACGGCCACCGCGTCCCGTGGATCGCGGCCGGCCGCCAGTTCCTCGCGATGGCGTCGCACCAGGAACAGCGCGTAGTCGATGGCGAGTCCGAGACCGAGGGCCGTCGTCAGGTTCTGTGCGTACACCGAGACGTCCGTGAACTCGGTGATCACTCGCAGTACGGCGTTCGTGCCGAGCACCGACACGATCCCCACGAGCAGGGGCAGCGCGGCCGCGACCGCGCTGCCGAACACCACGACGAGCAGCACCAACGTGACCGGCAGCGCGATGACTTCGGCCCGTACGAGGTCGTCGGCGATCACCTCCTGGGAGGCGTGCCGTACCGCCGCGGGGCCGCCGATCCGGACATCGACCGCGCCCTGCGCGCCCCGGTAGCGCGGCTCCAGAGCCTCCAGCGCCTCGTCGACCGCGTCCTCGTCCCCCTTGATGCGGGCGGTGATCAGCGCCTCGCCGCCGTCCCGGGCGCGCAGCGCGGCGTCCTCGGTCTGCCAGTACGAGACCACGCCCAACACGGTTTTCTCGTCCGCCAGTTGGCGGGCCAGCTCGCGCGCCGCCGAGGCGACGGCCGGGTCGTCGACGTCCCGCGACCCGTCGCGCGGCGACACGAGCAGCAGCAGATTCGGCTGCGAGGCGGGCCAGCGGCGCTCCAACTCGGCTGTCGCGTACGAGGATTCGGAGCCCGGGATCTGCGAACCGCCGCTGCTCATGCGCTCGGCGACCCCGCCGCCGACCACCACCGCGCCCGCGGTGAGCAGCAGTATCAGCAGGAGCAGCAGACGTGGCCGGGTGGTCACCGCGCGGGCGACCCGCCCCCGCGGTCCGGCCGCGGACTGTGGTGACGAAGAGGTCGGCGAACTCGGCGATGTCTGTGAAGTCGGCGATGTCTGCGGTGTCATCGGCCCTGCCCTCCTGGACGGTCGCTCTCGCGAAAGACGATCGTCCGGTGAGGGGCTAAAGGGTCGGCTGGGCAGGGGGCAGGGGGCAGAGGGCGGGGGCAGGGACAGGGGGCGGTGCGGGCGTTGGCCGGCTGGGCAGTGGGTCGCCCTGCTCGCCGGCCGGTTGGGCGGAGGGAGCGGCTCACGCGGCGGCCGATCGAGCACAGGAGCCGGGTCATGCTGCGGCCGGTCCGGTGCCGGGGCGTGTCACTCGTCGGGGGAGTTCAGATACGCGCGCCATCCTCCGTACTCCGTGATGTCACGCGCACCGTCGATGGCGCCCGGCTCGCACAGGAAGCCGGGTACGTCGTCGCCGTCGGCCAGTTCGACCCGGCCCAGGGTCATCGGCCGGGGCAGCGCGGCGAGGAGGCGGCCGAGGCCCTCGGCGGGCAGCCGCCACACCTCGGCCTCGATCGCGGCGCCGCCCTCGCCCACGTGGACGAGACCGGGCTTGGGCGGTTCGGTCGACAGGGCGTGCAGCCGGTAGACGGGCGCGGTCCTGGTCGTACGCTCCAACCGGGCGCCCAGGGAGAGGAGTTGGCCGTTGAGCGGCTGGTCCGACAGGTGGGCGCCGACCACGGCGATCCGCGTCGTCGGGGCCTCCAGGGTCCGGGCGATCAGCGCCAGGCGTTCGTCGGTGAAGGCCGGGCCGATCAGCATCACGCCGAACGGGAGGCCCGCCACCTCGCCCGCCGGGACGGCCACGGCCGCCAGGTCGAAGAGGTTCGTGGAGTTGGTGAAGCGGCCGAGCCGGGCGTTGGAGCCGAGCGGGTCGGCGGCGACCTCGGCGAGCGTGGGGTGGCCCGGGGCCGTGGGGAGGAGCAGGGCGTCCGCGTCGCCGAGTTCCGCCAGCGCGCGGGTGCGCAGGGCCGCCAGGCGGTCCTGGTCTGCGAAGAGCTGGTGGGCCGGGATGTCGCGGGCGCGGGTGATGATGCCGGCGACCGTCGGGTCGAGGCCCGCTCCGCCCTCGGAGAGCAACTTGTCGACAAAGCTCCCCACGGCGGTGTAGCGCTCGGCCACGAAGGCGCCCTCGTAGAGCATCGCGGCGGCCTCGGTGAAGGGGGCGAGGTCGAGGGGCCGCAACTCGGCGCCCGCCGCGCGGAGTTGGGCTGCGGCTTCCTCGTACGCCTCCGCCCAGCCCTCGTCCAGCTCGCCGAGCTGTTCGCGGGGCGGGACGGCGATGCGCCATGGGCCCGGGGTGCGCTGGGGGAGTGCGGGGAGGTCGCGGGCGGGTGGGGCGGCCATGTGCGCCAGGGCCTGTTCCGCCTCCCGGAGGGTGCGGGCGAAGACCGTCACACAGTCGAGGGTGGCGCAGGCCGGGACCACGCCGTCCGTGGGCACGAGGCCTCGGGTCGGCTTGAGGCCGACGATGCCGTTGAAGGCCGCGGGGATGCGGCCGCTGCCCGCGGTGTCCGTGCCCAGGGCGAGGTCCACGATGCCGAGGGCTACCGCCACCGCGCTTCCTGAGCTGGAGCCGCCGCTGATTCTCTCTGGGGCGATGGCGTTGCGGACGGGGCCGTGGGGGGAGCGGGTGCCAACCAGGCCTGTGGCGAACTGGTCCAGGTTGGTGGTGCCCAGGGGGATCGCGCCTGCCGCGCGGAGGCGGGCGACCACCGGGGCGTCCGCCTCCGGGTGGTAGGTGTAGGCCGGGCAGCCTGCCGTGGTGGGGAGGCCTGCCACGTCGATGTTGCCCTTCGCCGCGAAGAGTTTGCCGGCGAGGGGGAGGTGTTCGCCTGCGGCGAGGCGGGTGTCGATGGCTCGGGCTTCCTCTTCCACCTCTGCCTGGGGGCGCAGGTCGATCCAGACCTCGGGGCGGGCTGTGGCCTCGATACGGGCGTAGGCCCTGCGGGCTCTGGTGAGCGTCGACATCTGTGTTCCTTTGCTGGGGCTTCGTTGTCGGCTGCGGGCCGGTGGTCGTCTGTGCCCACCCGTTCCGCCCTGCGGAACGCCTGCCCACAGACGGACAGGCGGGCGGGCGGGTGGGGTGCCTGTCCACGGACGGGTGGGCGGCGCGTCTGTCCACGGACGGGTGGGCGGGGTGCCTGTCCGCAGGCTGGCGGGTGGGGTGCCTGCCCGCAGACGGCGTGGCGCGGGTGGGTCGGGCTGCCCACGGATTGCGCGGGGCTCAGGTCGGCGGTGGCCCCACCACCGCCAATGCCGTGCCCGCTTCCACCTGGTCGCCCGGTTTGGCCAGGAGGTCCAGGACCACTCCGTTCATGGGGGACGGGACTCGGGACTCCATCTTCATGGCCTCCAGGGCCAGCAGGGGCTGCCCCGTGGTGACCGTGTCGCCCGGTCGGACGTTGAGCTGCCACACCGAGGCGGCGAACTCGGCTTCGACCAGGCGGGCGCCCGGAGGCACTGTCACCTGCACGGGGGCGGCCACCGGAGCCGACACCGCCTCCGCACGGGTGAACTCGCCCGCCGACTCCCAGGCGTCGCGCTCCGCGGAGAACGCCGTGCCCTGCCGGGTGCGGAACTCCTCGATCGCGTCGGCGTTCTCCGCGAGGAAGGCCTCGTACGAGGCGAGGGAGAACGTGCCCTCCTCGATCCTCGGGACGAAGCGGCCCGAGGTGATGTCGGAGCGCAGGTCCAGCAGTTCGTCCGCGTCCACCGGGTACCACTTGATCCGGTCGAAGAAGCGCAGCAGCCAGGGGGAGCCCGGCTCGAACGCGCCCCGTTGCTGCCACCCCGACCACACCTGCGTCGTACGGCCGACGAACTGGTAGCCGCCGGGCCCCTCCATCCCGTAGACGCACAGGTACGCCCCGCCGATGCCCACCGAGTTCTCGGCCGTCCACGTACGCGCCGGGTTGTACTTCGTCGTGACGAGACGGTGCCGGGGATCCAGCGGCGTCGCCACCGGCGCCCCCAGATAGACGTCGCCGAGGCCCAGGACCAGGTACTCGGCGTCGAAGACCGTCCGGTACACGTCCTCGACCGAGTCGAGACCGTTGACGCGGCGGATGAACTCGATGTTCCACGGGCACCAGGGCGCGTCGTCACGCACGCCCGCCATATAGCGGGCGATGGCCTCGCGCGTCGCCGGATCGTCCCAGGAGAGCGGGAGGTGCACGGTGCGCGACGGTACGACGAGCTGGTCGGCGGGCGGCAGGGAGGTGACGATCTCCCTTACCAGGGACAGGAGTTCGGGCTGCGGGAGCTCGTCCGGGTCCGTCTGGATCTGGAGCGAGCGGATGCCGGGCGTGATGTCCGTGATCCCGGGCAGCCCGGCCGCCGACACCGCCTCCATCAGCGCGTGCACCCGCATCCGCAACGCCAGGTCGAGCTGCATGGGCCCGAACTCCACGAGCAGGTTGTCGTCACCGCTGCGCCGGTACGTCACGTCGGCGTCCCGGGCCAGTACGCCGCCGTCGGCGATCTCCGCACGGTCCGCGACCGGCGCGGCAGCCGGGGTACGCCGCAGTCGCGCGGCCTCGGGCACGGTCACCGGGATGAAGCGGACGGTGTCACCCGGACGCAGCTGCCCCAGCTTCCAGCGCTGTCCCTTCGCGATGGTCGCCGGGCAGACGAACCCGCCCAGGGAGGGCCCGTCCGGGCCGAGCAGCACCGGCATGTCTCCCGTGTAGTCGACCGCGCCGACCGAGTAGGGAGTGTCATGGATGTTGGAGGGGTGCAGGCCCGCCTCGCCGCCGTCGGTACGCGCCCAGCGGGGCTTGGGCCCGACCAGCCGTACGCCCGTACGCGCCGAGTTGAAGTGCACTTTCCACTCGGCCGCGTAGAAGTCGTGGATGTCCTCCTCGGTGAAGAACTCCGGTGCGGCGTGCGGCCCTTCGAGCGCACCGACCCTCCACTCGGAACCGAACACCGGCCGCTCGCCGACCGGAACAGGACCACCAGGAAAATCACCGACCGGAGCAGAACCACCAACCGGAACAGCACCCCCGTGCAGCACATCCCCCGTCCGCAACGCCCGCCCGCCGTGCCCGCCGAACCGCCCCAGCGTGAACGTCGAGGCACTCCCCAGGAAGGCCGGCACGTCAAGACCGCCGCCCGCGAGGAGTACATACGTCCGCAGCCCGTGCTCCGAGGGTGCGCCCACCTCCAGCACACCGCCCGCGGGCACCGTCACCGGTTCCCACTGGGGGACGGCTGTTCCGTCGACCGTCACCTGTGCCGGAGCACCCGTGACGCACACGGTCGTCGGATGCGTGAACCTCAACGCCGGTCCCCGCAAGGTGCATTCGAGCCCGGGAGCGCCCTCGTCGTTGCCGAGCGCCCGGTTGCCGAGCCGGAAGGACAGGTCGTCCATCGGCCCGCACGGCGGCACACCCACCTGCCAGTAGCCGGTCCGCCCCGGCCAGTCCTGGACCGTCGTCAGCGTCCCGCCGGAGACGACCTCGATCCGTGGCGTCGGATCGCTCACCGAGGCGAGGGTGGCCGTGGAGTGTGAGGCCGCCCGGAACGCCGGGTCCGACAGCGCGGCCCGCACCAGGCCGAGGTTCGTCTCGATACCAGTCACCCGCGTCCTGGCCAGCGCCTCGTCCAGCCGCTCCAGCGCGTGCGCCCGGTCGGAGCCGTACGCGACGACCTTCGCGAGCATCGGGTCGTACGCGGTGGTGACCTCGGTCCCCGTCTCGATCCAGCCGTCCACGCGCACGCCCCGAGGGAACTCGACCCGGGTCAACAGGCCCGCGCTGGGCCGGTGTTCGCGCGACGGGTCCTCGGCGTACACCCGCGCCTCGACGGCGTGGCCGCGCGGCGCCCCGGGCTCGCGTACGACATCGGAGTCGCCGCGTGCCAGCCGCAGCATCCACGCGACGAGGTCGACGCCGTAGATCTCCTCGGTGACCGGATGTTCCACCTGGAGGCGGGTGTTGACCTCCAGGAAGTAAGCCTCCTCGCGGGCCGCGTCGTAGACGAACTCGACCGTGCCGGCCGAGCGGTAGCCCACACTCGCGCACAAGTCCCGTGCGGAGGAGACCAGTTGATCTCGTACGTGAGAAGGCAGACCAGGCGCCGGGGCCTCCTCCACGACCTTCTGGTTGCGGCGCTGGAGCGAGCAGTCGCGGTCGCCGAAGGTGACGACGCGGCCCTCGCCGTCGCCGAACACCTGCACCTCGACATGGCGGGCGTGCTCGACGAGCCGTTCCAGGAAGACCCCGGCGGAGGAGAAGGAGGCCGCGGCGACGCGCTGCACGCGCTCCCACGCGTCACGGAGGTCCTCCGCCGAGCGGCACGCGGACATGCCGATGCCGCCTCCGCCGCCGGTCGCCTTGAGCATCACCGGGTAGCCGATGGTCTCGGCCCGGTGCAGCGCCTCGTCGACGTCCGCGAGCAGGCCGGTCCCCGGTGCCAGCGGCACCCCGGCCGCCTCGGCGGCCGCCCGGGCCGTGTGCTTCGCCCCGAACAGTTCCAGCTGCTCCGGTGTGGGTCCCACGAACACGATGCCCGCGTCCTGACAGCGGCGCGCGAACGCCGCGTCCTCGGAGAGGAAGCCGTAGCCCGGGTGGATCGCCCCGGCGCCGGTGTCCTTCGCCGCCCGCAGGACGAGATCCGCGTCGAGATACGACTCCTTGGCGGGCGCGGGCCCCAGCCGTACGGCCTCGTCGGCGAGCCGCACATGGGGCGCCGAGCGGTCGGCGTCGGAGTACACCGCGACCGTGCGCAGGCCCAACTCCCTTGCCGTACGGATGATCCGGACCGCGATCTCGCCCCGGTTGGCGACGAGGAGCGTGTCGAAGGCAGCCCCTCCCTCACCGCTCATCCGCCCGCCGCTCATTCAGGAACCCCGATCGTCATCTCCACAGCGGTCGGCTCGAAGCCGTTGCAAGGGTTGTTGATCTGGGGGCAGTTGGAGACCAGTACGAGCACGTCGCGCTCGGCGCGCAGAGTGAGCGAAAGGCCCGGCGCCGAGATGCCGTCGACGATGCCGAGGGTGCCGTCCTTCTCGACCGGCACGTTCATGTACCAGTTGATGTTGGAGACCAGATCGCGCTTGCCGAGGCCGTAACGGGCGCCCTCCGCGAGGAAGTTGTCCACGCAGGCGTGCTGGGACCAGGTGTGGTGCCCGTACCGCAGCGTGTTCGACTCCTTGGAGCAGGCGCCGCCGACCGTGTCGTGCCGGCCGACGTCGTCCGCCACGACCGTCATCAGCGGCGTGTGCTCGTTCGACATGAGCACACTGCCCGTGGTCAGGAAGACGTTCCCCTGCGCCTGGATCGTGTCGGGCGCGCTGTACCGCACGCTCGTGTCCTCGGCGTCGTACACGAGGAAGTCGACCGCCTGGTTGCCGTGCAGGTCGGTGATGGTGAGCGTGGCGCCCGCACGGACGACGGCCGACCATGCGGCCCGGGCCGCGACGGTGGTCTTCTCGACAGCCTGCTCGCTCATGCGATCCCCCTCGCGGCAAGGAACTCGGCGGTGTTGAGGAAGGCGCGGTGGCCCTCGGGCGTGGCGTCCCAGAGTGGATCGCCGGACCTGGTGGCCTCGGCACGCCAGGCCAGTACCTCCAGCGGAGTGCTCGTGTAGGTCTCGCGGGGGTCGGCCGGGTGGGGCACGTTGGCCAGCAGCACCGTGACGTCCTGCTCGGTGCGTAGCGTCACGCTCACGCCCGGACCGGCCGAACCGGTGAAGTCCAGGGAGCCGTTCTCGCGTACCTCCACGCCCTGGAAGAACGACAGCGAGGGCGGCAGATCGCGCGGCGCCAGCCCGTTCTTGGCCGCCGCCAGCTTGAACAGCTCACGCCCGGCGGGCGATTCGGACTGCGGCGCCCCGTCCCCGTACCGCTCCGTGTTCCGTACCAGACCGGAGGTGCCGCACAGCGCGTCGTGCCGCCCGGAGGTGTCGGCGATCACCGTGGCGAGGACACGGCCCTGGTCCGAGAGGAGCAACTGGCCCTCGCCGAGGTAGGCGTTCCACTGCACCTTCACGGTGTCGGCCACGTTCAGCCGCTCCCACGGCCGGTCGGCGGCGAAGAGGAGCAGATGTGCGCAGGCGTCGCCCTTCAGGTCGGTCAGCCGCAGCTCCGTGCCGCGCGCCAGCACCTTGTGCGTGTAGTTGCCGCCCGCCACCGTCTCCGCCCACACGAGGTGGCCCGCCTCGCACGGTGGCGCGGGCCAGGCGCTCGCCGGGACGACGGGCATGGCCTCGGCACGGGTGCCCTCCTGGGCGCGGGCGTGCGCGCGGGCTCCGTAAGTGGTCGCTGTCGCCATCGCGGGACCTCCGGCTCGGCAGTGGTCGGTCATGGGTGCGGTCGAGCGGATGCTCGTATTTCTGTCGCTCGACAGAAATTAGGAGCCGGACGGGTCGCCGCCGTTGCCCGCGGGTTGCGGCCCCGTTACCGATCCCTCACCGAGATCGCCTGGTGGGGCGGTGTGCGAGGATCGAACGCATGGGTTCCAGTGGACGACGAGTGGGCAGGCCACGCGCCGAGCAGCGGCCGGACAGCGGCCTCTCGCCGCGCGACGAGCTGCTCGCCGCCGCCGCGGAGCTGTTCACGACGCGGGGGTACGCGGCCACCACCACCCGGGCCGTCGCCGAGCGGGCGGGGATGCGCCAGGCGTCCATGTACCACTACGTGTCCGGCAAGGAGGAGCTGCTCGCCGCGCTCCTGGAGTCCACGGTCACGCCCTCGCTGGCCTTCGCCCGGCAGCTCCTCGTCGAGGACGACGCCCCCGCCGCGGACCGCCTCTGGGACCTGTGCCGCACGGACGTCGAGCTGCTCTGCGGCGGCTCGCACAACCTCGGCGGGCTCTATCTGCTGCCCGAGGTCCACTCGGAGCGCTTCGCCGGCTTCCATGCCGTACGGGCCGAACTCAAGGACGCCTACCGGCAGTTGCTCGCCGCGACCGAGGCGGGCGGCGCGCTCGCCAAGAGCGAGCTGGACCTGAGGACCGATCTGCTCTTCGGACTCATCGAAGGTGTGATTCTCGTACACCGCTCGGATCCCGAGCGGCCCGTCTCGGCCTTCGCGGAAGCCACCGCGGACGCGGCCCTGCGCATCGCCGGAATCTGAGCGGGCCCCGGCCCGAAACGGTGTCTCACCCCTTCTGATGAGGGGTTTTCGTGCGCCCGTACGCCGTCACGTGTCGTGTTCGAACGATAGCGCAGCGTGTAAATGGGGCAGAGCGTACTCCTGTCGCGAGGGTGGTTTCAGGTGGTTGCTGAATATGACACGGCGATGATCCGGTCGGACTAAGCTCGCCCGCAGCGCACCGAGTTGGGGTGTATTCGTGCGCTTGTTCCAAAAAATACCGAAGATCCAGTTTGATTCGCAGATAAACCCCAGCAAGTTCCCCGACCTTCAGCCGATTTGTCTCAGAGGGCATACATGGTGAGTGTTCAATCGCCTCCCGGTGGCCGTGAACTTCCCTACGCGCGGGTACTGCTGCTGCCGGCGATACTGATGGCCGCGGTCACCGGGACCGGTGTCGCCCTGGTGACGGGGTCGGCCCGGATCGCCGTCGGCTTGTGCGGAGCCGGCGCGACAATCCTGGTGATCGCGGTAGCGGCCGTCGCGGTGCGCCGCGGCCGTATGGTCCGTGACCTGCGTGCCGAGCATGCCCGGAGGACCGCTTACCTCGAGCAGCGGATCGCCGCCCACGACCAGGAGTTCACCCGGCTGGGCAAGGAGATCCTGCCCGCCGCGCTGTACCGCCTGCGCGGCGGAGAATCCCCCGACGAGGTGATTCGCAACGAGATCGACGGTGACGCCGAGTGGGGCGAAATCCCCAAGTCCCAGCGCGACCTGGTGCACATGGTGCTCGAGATCGTCGACCGCGAGGAAGCGCTGCGTGACTCCTCGCAGCGGTCCTTCGTGAACATCGCCCGGCGTGTCCAGGCGATCGTCCACCAGCAGAACAAGGAACTCCGGGAGATGGAGGAGGACCACGGGCGCAACCCCGAGGTCTTCGACGACCTCCTGCGCATCGACCACGGCACCGCGCTGATCGGCCGCCTCGCCGACTCCATCGCCGTCCTCGGCGGCAGCCGCCCCGGACGTGTGTGGCCCAAGCCCGTCCCGCTGTACAGCGTGCTGCGTGGCGCGATGTCCCGCATCCTGGACTACCGGCGCATCGAACTGCACTCGATCGCCAAGGCCAACGTCAACGGCGTCTCCGTCGAACCGGTCATCCACGCCTGCGCCGAACTCCTCGACAACGCGACGCGCTACTCGCCGCCGCACACCAAGGTGCACGTCACCGCCGTCGAGGTACAGACCGGCATCGCCATCGAGATCGAGGACGGCGGCGTCAGCCTCAGCGAGGAGTCCCGCGCCAAGGTCGAGGACATGCTCGCCAAGGCCCAGGCAAGCGTCGACATGCAGGAACTCGGCGACAGCCCGCGTCTCGGCCTCGCCGTCGTCGGCCGTCTGTCGACGATGTACAAGATGCACATCGCGCTCCGGCAGTCCGCGTACGGCGGGGTCCGCGCCGTGATCGTCGTACCGCGCGACATGCTCACCGCCGATCCCGCTCCCGGGCTCGCCCACGGCATCGGCGCAGCCGCCGTACCCACGATGGACACCGATGGTGTCGAGGGCCCCGAGCGCAAGCCCAAACGGCGCCGCCCGACCACCGGGCCGCGGGTCCCCAGCTCCGCGGAGGAGATGGTCCCGGGCATGGACGACGACGTCCCCGTCGTCACCGAGTGGACGCCGAACGGCCTGCCGCAGCGCCGCAGCCGGGTGACGATCCCGCTCAGCCAGCGCATGGCAGAGGCCGCCGCCGCGGAGGCCGCGGCCGAGGCCGCCATGGCCGCCGCGCCCGTGTGGCAGCCCGAGCCCGAACCGGCGAAGGAGCTGCCCCCGCCCGGCATGTGGGTCGAGGCGTTCATGGCCGGACTCAAGCGTGACCCGGACCCGAACGCCTTCACCCGGAACCCGAACGACCCGACGGCGTCCACCGCTTCCACCGTGAACAACGAGCCGGCCCGTACCGACGCCGACGATGAGGGGGATCTCAAGTGATCCAGCAGCGAGCCAACTTCGACTGGATGCTCAAGGATCTGGCCGACGGCGTACCCGGCATCCAGCAGATCGTCGTGCTCTCCGCCGACGGCCTGCGGATCGCCCGCTACGGCGGCGACCCGGACACCGCCGACCGCGTCGCCGCGGCCTGCGCGGGACTGCAGAGCCTGGCCGGGGCCGTCGCCGGCGAGATCCCGCAGAGCGACGGCCAGATGCGGATGGTCATCATCGAGATCAACGGCGGCTACTTCTACCTGATGGCCGCGGGGTCCAACGCCTATCTCGCGGTGCTCGCCAACGAGACCGCGGAACCCGGGCTGATGAGCAACCGCATGCGCGACCTCGTCGACCGGATCGGCTCCCATCTCACCAGTCCGCCGCGGCGGAACGGGCAGACCGTATGACGCCTCCGCAACGCCAGCGGCGCAAACCCAAGCAGGAGCCACCTCCCCCGCCGGCCGTGGCAGGGCCCCAGGACGGAGCGGGGGACCGCCCACCCGAGCGGCTCTACATCCTCACCGGCGAGGACTGCGAGCGGGCCCCCATCGACCTCGTCACGTTAATCGTGGCGCGCGCCGATCCGCCGCGCTCCGCCGCACCGGAGCAGTCGGCGCTGCTCCGGATCTGCCAGGCCCCTCTTTCCGTGGCCGAGATCTCGGCCTATCTCAATCTGCCGATCAGCGTGGTGACCGTCCTGCTCACCGAGCTGCTGACGGCCGAACTGGTACAGGCGCGCGCACCGGTCGTCAGGCAGGCGCGGGCCGACCGTTCCCTCCTCGAAGCGGTGATGCATGGACTTCAAAAACTCTGACACCATCACGGGTCCACGGGCCGAGGACCACCTGCCGCGCACCGCGCAGGCCGCCGTGAAGATCGTGATCGTGGGCGGTTTCGGCGTCGGCAAGACGACCATGGTGGGCTCCGTCAGCGAGATCAAGCCGCTGACGACCGAGGAGACCATGACGCAGGCCGGCATCGGAGTCGACGACAACTTCGGCTCCAAGTCCAAGACGGCCACCACCGTGGCCATGGACTTCGGCCGCATCAGCGTCACGGACGAGCTGGTGCTCTACCTGTTCGGCACCCCCGGCCAGGAGCGCTTCTGGTTCCTGTGGAACGGACTGTTCGAGGGCGCGCTCGGCGCGGTCGTCCTGATCGACACCCGCCGGCTGGAGGTCAGCTTCGACGTCATGGGACGCCTGGAGGAGCGCGGCGTGCCCTTCGTCGTCGCGGTCAACGACTTCCCGGACGCGCCCAGGTACGCCGTCGAGGAGCTGCGCCAGGCGCTCGACCTGGCCGAGGAGATCCCGATCATCCGCTGCGACGTGCGACGCCGGGCCTCCAGCCGCGACGTCCTGATGACCCTCATGCGCTTCCTGCACTCCCTGACGATGACGGGGGCGTCGACATGAGTCCGGTACCAGTTCCGCCAGTCCCCTGAACCGCACGCTGTACGAGTCCCCAGGGCCGGGAGCCGTGTCGTCCCGCACGGAGTCCCCTCCCGGTCTTCACCAACTCCCCAGACATCGGATCCACTTCAGCTCGGAGCGATCATCGTGACGCCTGAACCCCACTCCCTGACCGGTACGGACGACCCCTCGCTCGGTCCGCCCCCCGGTTGCCCCGCCCACGGCAAGGGCCCCGGCGGCCTGCGCCGGCTGTACGGCCCCGAGGCGGAGGACCTGGGAGCCGTGTACGAGAAACTCCGCGCCGAACACGGCGCGGTGGCCCCCGCGTTGCTCCACGAGGACGTGCCGATCTGGGTGGTGCTCGGCCACGGCGAGAACATGCACATGGTGCGGAACCCCTCGCAGTACTGCAAGGACAGCCGGTTGTGGACTCCCATGCAGGATGGCACGGTCAAGCCCGACCACCCCCTCATGCCGCACTTCGCCCGGCAGCCCATCTGTAGCCACACCGAGGGCGACGAGCACCTGCGGCTGCGCGGCGCGGTCACCGGCGCCATGTCGACCATCGACCACCGAGGCATCCGCCGCTACATCAACCGCGCGACCCAGCACCTCGTGAACGAGTTCTGTGAGGAGGGCCGTGCCGACCTGGTCAGCCAGTTCGCCGAGCACCTGCCGATGGCGGTGATGTGCGAGATCCTCGGCATGCCCGAGGAGTACGGCGACCGGATCGTGCAGGCCGCCCGCGACATGCTCAAGGGCACCGAGACTGCGATCGCCAGCAACCAGTACGTCATGGATGCCCTGATGCGGCTCACCGCCCGCCGCCGGGCCGAGCCCAAGGACGACTTCACGAGCCACCTCATCAACCACCCGGCGGGGCTCGACGACGAGGAGATCGGCCAGCACCTGCGCGTCGTCCTGATCGTCGCGTACGAGAGCACCGCCAACCTCCTCGCCAACGTACTGCGGGAGGTGCTCACCAACCCGGGGTTCCGCGCTCAGCTCAACGGCGGCCAGATGACGGTGCCCGAGGCGGTCGAGCAGTCCCTGTGGGACGAGCCGCCGTTCAGCACTGTTTTCGCCTACATCGCCAAGCAGGACACCGAGCTGGGCGGCCAGCGCATCCGCAAGGGTGACGGACTCCTCCTCGGCATGGCACCGGGCAACGTCGACCCGCGGGTCCGGCCCGACCTCAAGGTCAACATGCAGGGCAACCGCTCCCATCTCGCCTTCAGCGGCGGTCCCCACGAATGCCCGGGCCAGGACATCGGCCGCGCCATCGCCGACGTCGGCGTCGACGCGTTGCTGGCCCGCGTTCCGGACATCCAACTCGCCTGCGGGGAGCACGAGCTGCGTTGGCGGTCGTCCGTCGCGAACCGGCACTTGGCGGAGCTGCCGGTGAAGTTCGAGCCGAAGTCCCCGCAGGAGATCTTGGAGCGGCCCACCGTCAGGCGGGTGCCGCCGCAGCGCCCGAACAACTGGCAGGTCAGCACGGAGCAACCACAGGCCACGGCTCCGGAACCCGCCGTCCCGGCCGGCGAGCCCACGCCGACGTCGGTGCCCGAACCGGCCCGCCGACCGGGCGTGTTCCGGCGTTTCCTGCGTTGGTGGGGCGGCAACTGAGCCGACCGGGCACCGGGGCTACCCTGCCCACTCCTCGTACGACGACCAGGCCCACAACTCCCGTGGGCTGACGAACCGGTGCTCGTGTCCCGTGACCGGATCGGTGAACTCCAGTACCCGCGCCAGCAGTTGGAGCGGACGCCGGAAGTCACCGGTCGGCACGGGGCCGGTGACCACCGGATAGAGGGGATCGCCGAGGATCGGGGCCCCCAACGCGCTCATATGCAGCCTCAGTTGGTGCGTCTGCCCGGTACGTGGTGTCAGCCGGTACCGGGCACGCCCGTTCCGGTGCTCCAGCAACTCGACTCGGCTGACGGCGTTCGGCTCGCCCTCGACCTCGCGGGCCGCCATGGCCCCGCGCTCCTTGACGATCCGGCTGCGCACGGTGCGGGGCAGGACCAGCGCGGGGTCGTACGGCGCCACGGCCTCGTACTCCTTCGCCACCCGCCTGTCCCGGAACAGCGACTGGTACGCGCCGCGCTCCTCGGGCCGCACGGTGAACAGCACCACCCCGGCCGTCAGACGGTCCAGTCGGTGCGCCGCGCCCAGCGTCGGGATGCCCAGCTGCCTCCGCAGTCGCGCCAGGGCCGTCTCGGCGACATGGCTGCCGCGCGGCGTGGTAGCCAGGAAGTGCGGCTTGTCAGCCACCACCACGTGCTCGTCCCGGTACAGGACGCCGACCTCGAACGGCACGTGCTCCTCGTCGGGCAGCTCCCGGTGGAACCACACGAACATCCCCGGCACGTACGCCATGTCCCGCGGCACCGGACGCCCGGTGACGTCCACGATCCGCCCCGCGTCGAGCATTCCGTCGATCACCCCGGCCCCGGCCGCGAGCCGCGCCACCAGATGATCCCGCACGGTCGCCCACGCATCCCCGGTCGGCAACCGCACCCGCACCGGATCCACCCCGTCGCGCTGCGGCAGGGGAGAGGGCGGGGGCGGGGTACGGCGTCTCATCACGATCAAGCATACGAGGGGCGTGGAGTGCCAGGCGTGCTCTCCATCGCCCGGCCGTTCTTGTGCCGCAGGTCAGAGAGCTGCCCCTCGATCAGGCCGACGAACAACTCCCGCGGCTCCGGTCGCGAGAACACCGCCTGCTGGGAGTGCTGGACCGGGAGCCGCCGGGCAAAACCGTGCGCGCCGAGGTCGACGTGACCTCCTTCGGGTTGGTTTACGCAACCGCTGTGGCTGCGTTGTGGCGGTCCCCGCAGTGTGGGCAGACACCGGCGGCGGCCGAGTAGGGCACATCGGCCTTTATTCGGTTATGGGCGGGGCCATGAGGTCCTGTCTTGGGGGTAGGGCGTCCCGCGCGATGGTTGTGTCGTCCGGTGAGGGTGTGCCATTCGAGATTTCCCCGCATCCAGTGCCGCAGTCCGGCCAGGTAGCGGGCGAGTTCGGGCGAGGCGTGGCGCGCGACGTCGGGTTCCAGACGCAGGTACGCACGCATGAGGCTGTCGTGGAGCTCGCCGGTCGCGCACATGCTCCGCTCGAGAGACCATCCGTGGCGTGCGGAGAGCACGGTGGGCAGGCTGTGGCTGCCGATGTCAGCGCTTTCTTTGGCGACCGAATACAAGTCGTTCACCAGCATGATCATCAATGAGGCGGCGAGCGACAGAGATCGAACACCAGGCTCTTCCCAGTCACGGGCGGGCAGTTCGTAGCCGCCGACGACATCGATCAGTGCCTGGCAGGCCATGGCCCCGTTGTACTTGCGATGAGCCAGGTACTCCGCGGGATCGGGAACGTGGCCGGCGATACGCCAGGCGTTTTCCGCCGCCATCGCCAAGAACGTGGCGGTCGTCTCGTGGCGCAGACGGCCTACTTGCGTCGGCGTGCCCAAGCGTGTGATGTGTTCTGCGGTCTCGCGGAGCGCACGCGCCACTGGGTCACTGCCGACAAAGCCCTCGATCGAGGGGCAGTCGGGCAGCCGGGAGCCGTTCTCCTGCGCGGTCAACGACCCCGCGAGCCGTGAAGCGCTCGCGGCGAGGTGGACGCCTTCGATTCCCTCGTCGCAATAGTGATCGTCCGCGGCGAACAGGGCGGTCATGTTGCGGGCCGCGAGCATCAGGTGATCGTGGTCGACCGCATCAGGGTGCGTGAACGCCGCGAACGTGCCGAACCGGTATCCGTTCAGCTCAGTCCGCTGCCCCGGGAAGAGATCAAGGCTCAGCGCCCAAGAGACGATCTCTTCGTCCGCCCTGCGAGCCGCCGCCGCGTCGTAGGTGACGGGAAAGGGGCACAACACGCTCGGCACTGACAAATCCTGTATGGAGGTGTTGCTCTTCATGCCTCTTATGGTGCGTTGTGTGGGCGCCTCAGGGGAATGGCTGGTTCTGGCCACAATGGCAGCGGTTCCCAAGCCCTTTCCCCTCGCAGGAGCACCGACCGTACCTGCCGCATCGGAATTCGTGCTGGATTCAGGCAGGGGGGCCGGTCTTGAGCGAACCGCGGGTTCGACGGTTCGGCGGACCTGGCAACGGGCCGCCACGCTGGACGGGTCATCGCCGGCCACGTGGGAGGCGCCGTAAGAAGCGCCTGACTGAAACTGGACGGGTCGGTCCAGCCGGGGCACGATGATGCCGCCCTAGTGGTAAGGAGTGAGCTGGCCGGCCGGGTTGCCGAAGCGGGTGGGGTACTGGCCGGCACCGCGTCGGTCCAGGCCAGGTCATCCGGCGCCCTCGTTCGTCAGGACAGCGTGGCTGAACCCCTGATCTCGGATGTCCGCCGAAGCGGATCAAGCGCGCTCGGCAGAGTGCACGCGTCGTGCACGCATCAGCCGGTACAGTGCCCCGCCCCCCACCGTGACCAGCAAGAACAGCACCGTGAACCACTGGAAGTACCAGTGCCCGCCCGCCGGGTCGTACACCTCCGCCCTGGGCCAGGCCAGGTTGACCGTCATGAACAGGCCGTAGAGGAGGGCCAGCGCGTTGACGGGGACGCCCCAGCGGCCGAGGGAGAAGAGCGGGCGCCCCGTCTCGTCGGTGCCCTCGACCGTGAAGCCGCCGCGCAGGCGCTGCCACAGCAGGGGGCCGGTGACCATCGCGTACGCGAGGTACAGCATCACGATGCAGGTGGTCCCGATGGCCAGGAAGGCCTCCGGCGAGGCGAAGTTGAGGAGCAGCAGGGCCGCGGCGAGGACACCGACGACCAGGGCGGGGGCGCTCGGCATACCGGTGCGCGGGTTGACCTTCGCCAGGCGCCCGGAGAAGGGCATCTGGCCGTCGCGGGCCATGGAGAACAGCATCCGGCATGCCGACGTCTGGATCGCGAGGGTCGCGACGGCGATGGCGACGACCACGTCCACCAGCAGGGCCCGGCCCACGCCGTCGCCCAGGCTGCTGGTGAGCACGTAGCTCAGGCCCTCGACACCGAGCCGGCCGTCGGTGAGGCTGGGCGCTGCGAGCAGACCCCCGAGGATGATCAGGCCGCCGAGCAGGCCCGCGGCACCGAGCGCGGTGAGGATCGTGCGGGGCGCGGTGCGCCGGGGATGGTGCGTCTCCTCGCTCATCTCGCCCGCGCTGTCGAAGCCGATCATCACGTACGCCGCCGTGAACGACCCCACAAGGAGCGCCCCGACCAGGCCCGACTCGGCGGCCGTGCCGGTGTGGAAGGTGATGCCCGGGGTGCGCTCGGAGTGAGTGAACAGGAGCACGATGATCAGGGCCGCGCCGATGATCTCGGCGGTCACACCGATGCGGTTGATCAGGGACATCACACGGTTGTCGATGACGTTCACGAACGTCGTCAGGACCAGCAGGAACACACCCAGGACCGCCGCGTTGGCCGCGCCGCTCGCCGACGTGGGCGCCGGGTCGTCGCCGATCAGCTGGAAGCCCGGCCAGATCGCGGGCATGACCACCTGCAGCGCGAGAGCCGCGGCCGCGACCACCACGATCTGCCCGATCACCATGATCCAGCCGGCGAACCAGCCGAAGGTGAGGTTGGAGAGCCGGGACGACCACTGGTAGATGGCGCCGGAGATCGGATAGCGCGCGGCCAGCTCGGCGAAGCACGCGGCGACCAGCAACTGGCCGATCAGCACGGCGGGCCAGGCCCAGAAGAAGACGGGACCGCCGAACGCGTACCCGAAGGCGAAGAACTGGAAGACGGTCGTCAGGACGGAGATGAAGGAGAAACCGGCGGCGAACGAGGCGTACCGGCCCAGGCTGCGGTGCAGCTCCTGGCGGTAGCCGAACTCCGCGAGGGAGCGGTCGCCGGACGACTCCGGCGGATCGGGGCGTACGTCGGAGGGGGCGGTGGTGGTCACGGCGGCGGCACCTGCCTTCGGCGCAGGGGAGCGGGATCCTGGCGGCGACTTGCGGAACTCCGCGGCGGAATTCCTGTCGGGTGACAGAAATTAGGGAGAGCCTGTTTCGCCCGCGTGACGCGGCCATGTCGAGGCCGGGCCTAAGTCCTCACGCCCTTGCGCCGGACCCTGAATCGCGATACATCGTGTGTATTGACGTTCGCCGTCGAGACGCGATATGTTCGGCCACGGATATTCGTGTACGAGGATATGGGTGGTGATCCCGGTGGCGATCAAGCGCCGCAAGCTCGGAAACCCCCTGGCGCTGGCCGTCATGGTGCTGCTCACCGAGCGGCCGATGCATCCGTACGAGATCGCCCAGACCCTGCGCAGCCGCGGCAAGGACACGAGCCTGAAGATCAACTACGGCTCGCTCTACACGGTTGTGCAGAACCTGGAGAAGCACGGATTCGTCGAGGTCGCCGAGGTGCAGCGGCAGGGCAACCGCCCCGAGCGCACGCTCTACGGCATCACGGACGCCGGGCGCGAGGAGGCGACGGAGTGGCTGTCGGACCTGCTCTCCGTCCCGGCACGTGAGTTCCCGATCTTCGAGGCCGCCCTCTCGCTGATGGCGGCGATCCACCCCGACGAGGTGGCGCGGCTGCTGACCGAGCGGCTCAAGGTGCTGGAGGTGCAGGCGGCCAGCGCCCGCGGCGGCCTCACGAAGCTGTACGAGACGCTGCCGCGGATCTTCCTCGTCGAGAGCGAGTACCAGCTGCACATGGTCGAGGCGCAGGCCGAGTGGGTCCGCAGCTTTCTGAGCGAGCTCCGGTCCGGCGAGCTCGACGGGATCAAGGAGTGGCGGAGCTTCCACGAGACCGGGGAAGTGCCGCCGGAGTTCGAGGAGTTGGAGGCCCGCCACTTCGACAAGGAGTGAAGCACTCCGACAAGGAGTGAATCACTTCGGCAAGGAGTGAAGCAGGAACAAGAAGAACAGACCCCGGCAGAGCTGTTGGAGCAGCTCCGCCAGGGTCTCGAACCCCGAGCCGACTCCGCGGTGAGGCAGGCCAGGCGATCGAGGTGCGGCACACCCAGGATAGCCCGGCGCTCTTCACGCGGATCAGCCGTCATCCGCTCACCCAGGAGAGCAGTCGTCATGAGCACCCGTGCGCCCGCAGTGCAGGCGCGTCAGCTGATCAAGACCTACCCCGGTGATGTCACCGCCCTCAGCGGCATGGACCTCACCGTCGAGGCAGGCACCGTCTTCGGACTCCTCGGCCCGAACGGCGCCGGCAAGTCCACCACCGTCAAGATCCTCACCACCCTCGCCCGCCCCGACTCGGGCACCGCCACGGTCGCGGGCCACGACGTCCTGCGCCACCCGGACCGGGTGCGCCGTGCGATCGGCGTGGTCGCCCAGAAGTCCGGCGCCGACCCGGTGGCCACCGGCCGCGAGAACCTCCGACTCCAGGGCAGGCTCTACGGATTGAAGGGCGCGGACCTCCGCCGGCGGGTGGACGAGCTACTGGCCCGCTTCCATCTCGTGGACGCGGCCGGCCGCCAGGTCAAGGGCTACTCCGGAGGCATGCAGCGCCGTCTCGACGTCGCCCTCGGTCTTGTCCACCGGCCCGAGGTCCTCTTCCTCGACGAGCCGACGACCGGCCTCGACCCCGAGGCGCGCACCGCGATGTGGGACGAGATCGCCCGCCTCGCCGGCGACGAGGGCCTGACCATCCTGCTCACCACGCACCACCTCGAAGAGGCCGACCGTCTCGCCGGGCACATCGCGATCGTCGACCGCGGCCGAGTCGTCGTCGAGGGCACCCCGGACACCCTCAAGGGCGAACTCCGCGGCGACGCCGTCCATGTGGAACTGCGCCACCCGGTCGGCGAGGCCGGCCGTACGCTCCTGACGGGCGCCCTCACCGCCCTGCCCGGCGTGTACGAGGCACTCGTCGACGGCCGCCGCATCAGCGTCCGCGCCGAGGACGGGGCCGCGGCCGTGCCCGCCCTGCTCGCCGCCCTGGAACGCGCGGGGGTCGCCGTCAGCGCCGCCACCGTCGCCCGCCCGTCGCTCGACGACGTCTATCTGCGCTACGCGGGCCGCCGTTACTCCGAAGCCGAGACGGCGGCCGCGGTCGCGGCGGAGTCGGCCGACGGCCTCGCCCTCACGGGAGGCACGCGATGAGCACCAACGCCCTGACCCAGACCTGGTACATGACGCAGCGCCAACTGACCGCGGTACTGCGCCAGCCCGCGTACGTCGTGATGATGCTGATCCAGCCCGCGATCTGGCTGTTCCTGTTCGGTAACCTCTTCAAGGAGGTCGTGGAACTCGGTGGCTTCGGCACGACCAGCTATCTCGACTACCTCGTACCGGGCATCGTCGTGATGAGCGCGCTCAGCTCCAACATGTGGGCCGGCATGGGCACGTTGGAGGAGATCGAGCGCGGCACGCTCAACCGGTTCCTCACCACTCCGGTCGGCCGCGGCGCCCTGATGAACGCCAACGTGGTGCAGCAGGCGCTCACCACGGCCGTGCAGTCCCTGCTGATCATCCTGCTCGGCAAGCTCGGCGGCGCGGACTATCCGGGCGGGGCCGCGGGCCTGCTCGTCCTCGTGGTCGCGGCCTCACTGCTCGGCACGGTCTTCGGCGCGTTCTCGAACGCGCTCGGGATGCTGGTGCGCCAGCGGGAGTCGATCATCGGCATCAACACGTTCCTGCTGCTGCCGCTGACCTTCCTCTCCTCGGCCTTCATGGCCCCGTCCCGGATGCCCGGCTGGATGCGCACCATCGCCGACTACAACCCGCTCGACTGGGCGATGGTGGCAGGCCGTTCAGCGATGTCGGACAACCCCGACTGGTCCACCGTACTGACCAGGAGCGGCGCACTCCTGGCCCTGGCGATCACAGCGGTCTGGCTCTCGACCCGCACGTTCAGGTCGTACCAACGCTCGGTCTAGGCCGTAGAGGCGCGGTCGCTCTGCAGCCGTGCCCCGTCAGGGGCGCGGGGAACTGCGCGACCAGCCCAAGACGACCCGCAGACGAAAACGCACCCCCGGGAGGGAACCCTAAGCAACCGGCGGAGCCTCCTGCTCCGCCTCAACCTGCGCGTTCCAGTCCCGCTTCGCGGCCTGCCACCCATCCTCGTTGTGCCCCAGCCGCCAGTACCCGGAGATGGACAGATCCTCGCGGGCGACCTCGTGCTCGACCCGCAGCAGTCGCCGAAGCTCCTTCACGAACGCGGCCTCACCGTGCACGAACGCGTGCACCCGACCCTCGGGGAAGGAAAGGCCCCGCACGGCCTCGACCAGCGCCTCACCGATCGGCCGGTCGCCGCGGTGCAGCCAGACGACCTCGACGTCGGAGTCGATCTTCTGCTCCTCCTCGGGCCCGGCGACCTCCACGAAGGCGTGCACCCGCGCACCGTCGGGCATCGCCTCCAGGGAGGCGGCGATCGCGGGCAGCGCGCTCTCGTCACCGGCCAGCAGATGCCAGTCCGCCTCGGCGTCGGGGGCGTACGCCCCGCCGGGGCCGAGGAACCGGACGATCTCGCCGGCCTGGACACGCGTCGCCCACGGCCCGGCGAGACCCTCGTCGCCGTGGATCACGAAGTCGAGTGTCAGCTCGTGCAGTTCGGGGTCCCAGGCGCGCACCGTGTACGTACGTGTCACGGGCCACTGGTCGCGCGGGAACTCCTCGCGGATCCGGGCGATGTCGAAGGGCTCCGGATAGGTCACGCCCTCGGCCCCGAACAGCAGCTTGACGTAGTGGTCTGTGCTCGTGCCCGCGGTGAATTCGGCGAGGCCGTCGCCGCCGAGGACCACGCGCTGCATGTGCGGCGTGAGTCGCTCCGTGCGGATCACGCTCGCGGCGTGGGGCTTGGGAGCCCTCCGTGCCGGACGCTCTGCCATGACAGCCTCCCGAAGTTCGCTTAGGCTTACCTAAGTTAGCACCTCACCGTCCACTGGCGCCCCCTTCTTGAGAACCCGATTACCGTTCCGTGGGAATCGAATTGCTGCTTCACCTGCGAAGTGTCGACAGCAGTCGCGCCAGCGAACCACCCAGGCCCCAGCGTGTCGCGAGCTCCTCGAGAGTCGCCGGATCGCGCGGTGCGTGGGGCAGCGCGGTGGTCACGTGCGGCAAGGGTACGTCCCCGGCCACGCGGACGACCTTGGGCGCGACGGCGAGGTACGGCCGGGACTCGTCGAGACGCTTGCGCTGGGACGGTGTGAGTTTGGCCTTCGGGTCGTCGACCGCCGCCAGGATCCCGGCCAGGTCCCCGAACTCGGCCAGCAGCTTCGCGGCCGTCTTCTCGCCGATGCCCGGCACGCCCGGCAGGCCGTCGCTCGGGTCGCCGCGCAGCAGGGCCAGATCCGCGTACCCCCCGCCGTCGACGCCGTACTTCTCGCGCAGCCAGGTCTCGTCCGTGAGCTGCAGCATGCCGACGCCCTTGAGCGGGTACAGCACGCGCACCTCCCGCTTGTCGTCGACCAGTTGGTACAGGTCGCGGTCGCCGGTGACGATGTCGACCGGGCCCGTGGCGCGGCCGGCGAATGTCCCGATCACGTCGTCAGCCTCGTACCCCTCGACGCCCACGCGCGCGATGCCCAGTGCGTCCAGGACCGCCTCGATGACCGGCACCTGGGGCGAGAGCGTGTCGGGCACCTCCTCCTCGTCCGGGCCGGTCTCGGTCTCCTGGGCGACGCGATGCGCCTTGTAGGAGGGGATCAGGTCGACCCGCCACTGGGGCCGCCAGTCCGCGTCCATGCAGGCGACCAGATCGTCCGGGCGGTGGTCCTTCACCAGCCGGTCGATGAACTCGAGCAGGCCCCGCACGGCGTTCACCGGTGTGCCGTCCGGGGCCCGCACGGAATCCGGGACCCCGAAATAGGCCCGGAAGTACAGGGAGGCGGTGTCGAGGAGCATGGTTCGCCGGGGCTGCTGCGTCTGCTGCGTCACGCCTCGCATCATGCCGTACGCCACTGACAGTCACCGGTAGTCACTGGTCGGCGCGGAGAGTGGGCGAAAACGAGTGCCCGCACCGTCCGGATGTAAACGCCTTGTGAACTGGGACACGGTCGCGTTTGCGCCATCAAGGCGGGGGCAGGCGCCGACCCGGAGCGAACCCGGTCGCATTTTCAACCACAACTGACATATGCGCACCGGACGAGCGGGCGGAACCCGCGTCGCTCCACGGCCCGCCGGCGGGGGAGGCGGGCCGTCTTCGTTCGACCCGAGAGGTACTTGTGTCATCCAGGCTGCAGGCGGAACAGCTCTACAAAGTGTTCGGCAGACGACCCGGCGAGGCGGTCGAGCGACTGCGCGGGGGAGCCGACCGTGAGGAACTGCGCGCGGACGGCACCACGGCCGCGGTGATCGACGCGTCGTTCACGGTCGAGCCGGGCGAGATCTTCGTCGTCATGGGCCTGTCCGGGTCCGGCAAGTCCACCTTGCTGCGCATGCTCAACGGGCTCCTGGAGCCGACCGCGGGACGCGTGGTCTTCGACGGGCAGGACCTGACCGCGCTGAACGACCGGGAGATGCGCGAGGTGCGCTCCAAGAAGGTCAGCATGGTCTTCCAGCACTTCGCGCTCTTCCCGCACCGCAGCGTCCTGGAGAACGCCGCGTACGGCCTGGAGGTACAGGGCCTGCCGCGCGCCGAGCGCGAGGAGCGCGCCACCAAGGCCCTGGTGCTGGCCGGCCTCGCCGGCTGGGAGACGTCCTGGCCCGACGAGCTGTCCGGCGGTATGCAGCAGCGCGTGGGCCTCGCCCGGGCGCTCGCCACCGACGCCGACCTGCTGCTGATGGACGAGTCCTTCAGCGCGCTCGACCCGCTGATCCGCCGCGACATGCAGGACCAGCTGATCGAACTCCAGAAGAAGCTGAAGAAGACCATCGTCTTCATCACCCACGACCTGAACGAGGCCATGCGCCTGGGCGACCGCATCGCCGTCATGCGCGACGGCAGCATCGTCCAGATCGGCACCGCCGAGGACATCCTCGTCCGCCCCGCGAACGACTACGTCGCCTCCTTCACCAAGGACGTCGACCGCTCCCGGGTCCTCACCGCGTCCTCCGTCATGGACACGGAGCTGCGCGGCGACGAGGCCGACTGCGGCTGCGAGACCGCCAGGCCCGACTCCTCGTTCGGCGAGCTGTGCGCCATCAGCGCGCGGCTCACGCACCCCGTGGCGGTCGTCGACAAGAAGGGCAAGCTGGTCGGTGTCGTGCCCCGGCAGCGGCTCGTCGGCTTCCTCGGCGACGAACAGGCGGAACCAGTGCCCTGCGACACACCGCGCGACAAGAACGTCGAGGCGGTGAAGGCCGGTGCCTAGGATCCCCTTCGGCGACTGGGTCAACGACACGGTCGACTGGCTGCTCGACCACATGGCGTGGCTCTTCGACTTCCTGAAGACCGTCTTCCAGGGCACCTACGACGTCATCAACGACGTCCTGCAGGCGCCCGAACCCCTTCTCCTCGCGGGCATCTTCGCGGTCATCGCGTTCTGGCTGCGCGGCACGTCCGCCGGTGTCCTCGCCTTCGTGGGATTCGCCTTCATCGACTCCCTCGAACTGTGGGAGAACGCGATGGTGACCCTGTCGCTGGTCCTCGTGGCGACGATCATCGCGCTCGTCATCTCCGTGCCCGTCGGTATCTGGGCGGCCCGCTCGGACCGCGTCAGCGGCATCGTCCGCCCCGTGCTCGACCTCATGCAGACGATGCCCGCGATGATCTACCTCATCCCGGCGATCCTGTTCTTCGGCACCGGCGGACCCGCGGGCATCGTGGCCACCCTGATCTTCGCCCTGGCGCCCGGCGTCCGTATGACGGAACTGGGCATCCGCCAGGTCGACAAGGAACTGGTCGAGGCCGCCGACGCGTTCGGCACCACCCCGGGCAACATCCTGCTGCGCGTCCAGCTGCCGCTGGCGCTGCCCACCGTCATGGCCGGCGTCAACCAGGTCATCATGCTGGGCCTGTCCATGGCCGCCATCGCGGGCATGGTCGGCACCGGCGGCCTCGGCGGTGACGTGAACGAGGCGATCGGCCAGCTCAATGTCGGCCTCGGCGCCGAGGCGGGCATAGCGATCGTCATCCTCGCCATCTACCTGGACCGCATGACCAGCGCCCTGGGCACCCAGGTCTCGCCGCTCGGCCGCCGCACCGCAGCCAAGCTGCGTGCCGCACAGGGCCTGAAGATCTGGTCCTACCGCCCCCGGCCCTCCGTGGCCGTCGTCGGCGTCGTCGTCCTCGCGCTCGTCGCGGGCGGCATGGGCATCTTCGGCTCCGGCGACAGCGAGCCCACCGCGTCCGACGCCGGGAACGTAGGCCAGGGCAAGAAGGTCAGCATCGGCTACATCCCTTGGGACGAGGGCGTCGCCTCCACCTTCCTCTGGAAGGAGATCCTGGAGCGGCGCGGCTTCGAGGTCGAGACCAAGCAGTTCGACGCCGGCCCGCTCTACACCTCGCTCGCCCAGGGCGACATCGACTTCCAGACCGACTCGTGGCTGCCGGTCACGCACGAGCAGTACTGGAAGAAGTACGGCAAGCAGCTCGACGACCTGGGCTCCTGGTACGGCCCGACGTCCCTGGAGCTGAGCGTGCCCGCCTACATGACGGACATCAAGTCCCTGGAGGACCTCAAGGGCAAGGCCGGCGAGTTCGACGGAAAGATCACCGGCATCGAGTCGAGCGCCGGAATGATGGGCCTGCTCAAGACCAAGGTCCTCAAGGAGTACGGGCTCGACAAGGAGTACAAGGTCGTCGACAGCTCCACGCCCGCGATGCTGGCCGAGCTGAAGCGCGCGTACGCCAAGAAGGAGCCGTTCGTCGGCACGCTCTGGTCGCCGCACTGGGCGTACAGCGAGTACAAGCTGAAGAAGCTCGAGGACCCCAAGGGTGCCTGGGGCAAGGGCGACGGCGTGCACACGCTCTCCCGCAAGGGCTTCGCCCAGGACAACCCGGTCGTCGCCAAGTGGCTCAAGAGCTTCAAGATGACCGAGGAGCAGCTCACCAGCCTTGAGGCGGACATCAACGAGGCCGGCAAGGGCAAGCAGCAGGACGCCGTGCGCACCTGGCTGAAGAGCAACCCTGGTGTCGTCGACAAGCTGGCCCCGGTCGAGAAGTCCTCCTCCGGCACGCCGGCCGAGGCGAAGCGCACCGTCGACGTCGCCTGGTTCCCCTGGGACGAGGACGTCGCCGTCACCTACCTGTGGAAGGACGTCCTGGCCCGGCGCGGCTACAAGCTGAACCTCAAGCAGATGGACGTCGGCCCGGTCTACACGGGCCTGGCCACCGGTGACATCGACCTCAACTTCGACGCCTGGCTGCCGTACGCGCAGGCGAACTACTGGGACAAGCACAAGAACAACCTGCGCGACCTCGGCACCTGGTACGAACCGACCTCCCTGGAGATCGCCGTTCCCTCGTACGTGAAGGACGTCAAGTCCCTCGCCGACCTCAAGGGCAAGGCCGACACCTTCGACGGGAAGATCATCGGCATCGAACCGGGCACCGGCGAGATGAACCTCGCCAAGACGAAGGTCCTGCCCGGCTACGGCCTGGACAAGGAGTACGAGATCGTCGACGGCTCCACGCCCGCGATGCTGGCCGAGCTGAAGCGCGCGTACGCCAAGAAGGAGCCCGTCGCCGTCACGCTCTGGTCGCCGCACTGGGCCTACAGCGAGTACAAGCTGACGAAGCTCGCGGACCCGAAGAAGACGTTCGGCGAGGGCAACACGATCCGGACGATCTCCAGCAAGAAGTTCCCCGAGCAGTACCCGCAGCTCACGAAGTGGATCAAGAACTTCAAGATGAGCGAGGACGAGCTCGGCAGCCTGGAGAGCGAGATCAAGGACCGCGGTCAGGGCCAGGAGGAGGAAGCCGTCTCCGCGTGGCTGAAGGAGCACCCGGACATGGTGGAACGGATGACTCCGCAGTAGACACGTCCCCAGTGGGGGCCTCCGCGAGGGGTGGGCAGCGCCATACGGCGAGGCCCACCCCTCGCGGCGTCACCTGTGCATACGACCCGGGCAAGGGCCGCGCCGACCTCCCGGCACCGTTCGCACACCACGAAAGCCGCGCCGGCTCTCCCACCGGCGCGAACCGTGACGGTCGGTCACGCGATCGGTGCGGCGATGTTTACAGCGATGTGACGGGCGCATGAAACGGTTTGCCGAACACCCGTAGGGTGCAGACAAGACATCAGGAACTCGCGAGAAATCGGCGTGTACGTACAACGAACGTGCCGCCATCGGACCGCACCGCACGCACGCACCGAGCAGCGCACCGACGACGCAAAGGGGGGAGCCGAAGCGATGGACGAAAACAAAGAGACCCTTCGAGTGGGCGCGGCCGTCAGGCGGCGGCGCCGGGCACTGGAGCTCACCCTCGCCGTCGTCGCCGAGCGCAGCGGCCTGTCGGTGCCGTTCCTGAGCCAGGTCGAGAACGAGCGGGCGCGGCCCAGCATGCGTTCCCTCCAGCGGGTCGCGGACGCCCTGCACACCACGTGTGTCGAACTCCTCGCCGCCGCCGACCCGGCGCGCAGTGTCGACGTGGTGCGCGCGGACGACTCCGAGTTCAACCACGAGCCCCGAGTGCGCCCCCTGGTGCGCGGTCACCACCAGTTGCACGCCATGGAGTTCTCCGGCGACCACGACGCGGGCCGCGAATTCCAGCACCGCAACGACGAGTTGATGTACGTGGCCGACGGCGCCGTCGAGGTCGAGGCGGAGGGCCGCGCCTACCGGCTGGGACGCGGCGACACGCTGCACCTGACGGGCGGCGTACGGCACCGGTGGCGGGCGACCGACGCCGACACACGCGTGCTCATCGTCGCGGTCGCGGACCACATCGAGGCCGTGGAGGACGATCCACGCCGATGACCGTCATCCGGAGTCCTCGGCCATGAGAGTGGTCCGGTCATGAGAGTGGTTCGGTCATGAGAGTGGTGTCACTCGTCCCGTCGCTCACCGAGGCCGTCGCCGAGTCCGCGCCGGGCGTCCTGGTCGGGGCGACCGACTGGTGCAGCCATCCGGCCGGCCTCGACGTCGTACGCGTCAAGGGCACCAAGAACCCGGACGTGGAGCGGATCGTCGCCCTCGCGCCCGACCTGGTGATCGCCAACGAGGAGGAGAACCGCGAGCCCGACCTGACCGCCCTGCGGGAAGCGGGACTCGACGTGCTCGTCACCGAGGTACGGGACGTGCCGGGAGCCTTTCGCGAGCTGGACCGGGTGGTCCGGGCGTGCGGGCTGCGGACGCGGCCGCGGTGGCTGGACGAGGCCGAGGAGGCCTGGCTGGACCCGCCCCGCCCGGAGAGGCGCCTGCGCGCCGCCGTACCGATCTGGCGGCGGCCCTGGATGGTGGTCGGGCGGGACACGTTCGCCGGGGACGTGCTGGCACGCCTGGGCGTCGACAACGCGTACGCGAGCCATGCCGAACGCTATCCGCGCATCCCGGTCGACGAGCTGCGTGCCGTCGGCCTCGACCTGGTCGTGCTGCCCGACGAGCCGTACCGCTTCACGAGCGACGACGGCCCGGAGGCGTTCCCGGGGCTGCCCTGCGCGCTGGTCGGCGGGCGCCATCTCACCTGGTACGGGCCGTCGTTGGTGCGGGCACCGCGAGTGCTCGGCGAGGCGCTGCGAGCAGCCGTCCGCTGACCAGACCGCGGGCCGTGTGGACGGCGGCCACCGCCCAGGCCGCGAGGAGCAGGGCGTACAGGGCGACCGTGAGCCCGTCGTAGACGACGAGTCCGGTATGCCGGGCCAGCCCCTCGGCACCCGTGACACACGTACCGACCGGGAAGGTGAACGCCCACCAGGTCATGCCGAAGACCATGCCTCGGCGGCGGGCCCGCAGCACCAGGGCGGCGGCCAGCGCCAGCCAGAGCAGCGCGAAACCCATCACCGGGACGCCGTAGAGCACCGGCAGGATCGCGAATCCCCGGTCGTACGGGGCGGGCACCGCACCCGGGGCCGCGACGGCGAACTTGTCGACGGCCGTCGTGGACTGGCCCAGCGGGCCCAGGACCAGGAACAGGGTCGGGGTGAGCGCGAGCGGCAGCGGGCCGCCCGTGACGAGGCGGGCGAAGACCATCGGCAGCATCACGAGCGTGGCCAGCAGGCTGAGACCGAACATCGCGAAGCAGGCGAGCAGCAGCGTCTCGCGGGGCTGGCCGGCCGGGAGATGCGGTACGAGCAGGGGGCCGAGCGCTGCGGAGACCATCGGTGCGACGAGGGGGAGCAGCCACACCGGGGTGGCCTGGGACGGGTCCACCCGGTGGCGCACGACCATCAGGTACGGGACGGCCACGGCTGCCGCCAGGCCGATCAGGGTGCCCGTTGAGAAGAGCACGACGTCCAGGGCGACCGCCGCCTGTATGCCGATCCAGTCCCGCCCGACCACCAGCGCGCCGCCGCCCACGGCCAGCAGGGCCATGGAGAGGCAGCCGTAGAAGGGGGCCATCGACGGGTCCAGGAGGTGGGCGCGGGCCTGGTCCCCGTGGTGCGTCCAGTGGACCGCTCGGGCGGCCAGCAGGGCGATGAGCATGGCGAGGGCGAGCGCCCAGATCGTCGCGCAGAACGTACGGAGGCCCGGGATGTCGAAGGGGAGGCCCGCGCCCGCGGTGGCCACGATCGCCGTGCCCATCACCGGGGCGTACCAGTTGGGGCCGAGATGACGGAAGGGGGATGACTCTGCCTCTGCCTCCGCGTTTGCCCTTGTGGGGCGGCTGGGGTTGGCATGGCTGGTGTTGTCCGTGGTGGCGGTGAGCGGGTGGGCTGTGGCCATGAGTTCACCGTGCCTCGGTGGGGGACGGCCCACCAGGGAGTACCGGTCTATGAGGACATAAGGTGGGCTTATGAGTCGGGATGACGGGACGGGTGACCAGGGGGTTCGCGAGACGGCGTCCATACCGGTGGGTGGGCTGTCGCATCGGGTCCCTGATCTGGGTGCGCTGGAGCTGCTGCTCGCCGTGGCGCGGCTCGGGAGCCTCGGCCGGGCCGCCCGGGAGATCGGGATCACGCAGCCGGCCGCCAGCAGCCGGATCCGGTCCATGGAACGGCAGCTGGGGGTCGCCCTGGTCGACCGCTCGCCCACCGGCTCGCGGCTCACCGACGCGGGGGCGCTCGTGACGGACTGGGCCCGGCGGGTGGTGGAGGCGGCGGAGGCCTTCGACGCGGGGGCACAGGCCTTGCGGGACCGGCGGGACTCCCGGTTGCGGGTCGCGGCGAGCATGACGATCGCCGAGTACCTGCTGCCCGGGTGGTTGCTCGCGCTGCGCGCGCAGCGGCCGGACACCGCGGTGTCGCTGATCGCCGGGAACTCGACGGTGGTCGCCGAGCGGGTGCTCTCCGGCGAGGCGGACCTCGGCTTCGTGGAGGGCGTGTCCGTGCCGAGCGGGCTGGACTCCGTGGTGATCGCCCACGACCGGCTGATCGTCGTGACCGCACCCGGGCACGCCTGGGCGCGGAGGCGGCGGGCGCTCGACGCTGGGGAGTTGGCGGGGGCGCCGCTGATCCTGCGGGAGGAGGGGTCCGGGACGCGGCAGGTGCTTGACGCGGCGCTCGGCGGCCTGGCCCGCCCTCTGATCGAGCTCTCGTCCACGACGGCGGTGAAGGCGTCCGCGGCTTCGGGGGCGGGACCGGCGGTTCTGAGCGAGCTGGCGTTGGGGGAGGAGCTGTCCGCTCGGAGGCTCGTCGAGATTCCTGTGGAAGGGGTCCGGCTGAGCCGGGATCTACGGGCTGTCTGGCCGGTGGGGCATCGGCCTACAGGGCCTGCGCGGGACTTGTTGGCGCTGACGCGGTCGTAGGGGCGCGGGGCGGCGACATTCGCGGCTCCGCCGCGTGGGCGCGACCGGCCCCCACCCACCCGTACATGACACTCCAACCGAGGCGCGCCACATCACCCGGACAGCGCCCCCGTGGCACGCGCGGTGGGAAATGTGGTGGCGACGGGGCGCGCCGCCGACGGACGATGCGGGGCATGACGATGAGCGCACCGCCGGCGACAGGCGTCCGCATCCCGTGGGGAGCGGTCCCCGAGTCGGTGAGACACGCTGTCGCGGACCTGCTCGGCGGCCCCGTCGTGGAAGCGGTCACGCAGACCGGCGGATTCTCGCCGGGACCGGCCGTGCGGGTGAGGACCGCGGACGGCCGACGGGGATTCGTGAAGGCCGTCAGCTCCGAGGCGAACCCGGACAGCCCGGACATGCACCGACGCGAAGCGAGGAACGCGGCCGCCCTGCCGGCCGGAACCCCGGCACCGAGGCTTCTCGGAATGCACGACGACGGGAACTGGGTGGCGCTCGTCTTCGAGGACATCGACGGGCGGCAGCCCCGTGTGCCTTGGGACAAGGGGGAGTTGGCGCGCGTTCTCGACGCAGTGGGGGAGCTCAGTCGCACGCTCACGCCGTCCCCCGTGGACGTCCCGCCGGTCGGAGAGTCCCTCGCGGGTGCCTTCCGAGGCTGGCAGCAGATGTCGGATACGGGGCACGGCGCCGGAGACAGGAGCGAGGGCCTCGACCCCTGGACCGTACGGAATCTTCCCGCGCTCGCCGAACTCGCCGAACCCTGGGCCGAGTTCGCCTCGGGCGACACCCTCGCCCATGGCGACCTCCGCGCCGACAACATCCTCCTCACGGCCCCGGAGAACGCATCGCATCGTGTGCTCTTCGTCGACTGGCCGCACGCCCAGCTGGCCGCCCCCTGGTTCGACCTCCTGGTGATGCTGCCGTGCGTCCGTGCACAGGGCGGCCCCGATCCCGAAGTGCTGTTCACCGAGCACCCGTTGGGGAGGGCGGCGGACCCGGGCCGGGGTGACGGCAACCTTGGCCGCGCTTGCGGGATACTTCGTCGGACAGTCGCGGCGGCCCTCGCCACCCGGCCTGCCGACGCTCCGCGCGTTCCAGCGGGCCCAGGGCGACGCAGCCCTCGAATGGCTCTCAGGAAGCGGCTCGGATCAGGCCCGTCATGACCCGGGTGTCCTCGCCCATCTCCGGGTGCCACTGGACGCCCAACACCCAGCCAGGGCCGGGGAGTTCGATTGCCTCGACCGTGCCGTCTGCCGCGTGGGCGGAGGGGGCGAGGCCCGTGCCCAGGTGGTCCACCGCCTGGTGGTGGTAGGTCGGTACGGAAGTTTCCTCGGGGATCAACGCGGCGTAGAGCGAACCCGGCACCGGCTTCACCGTGTGTCGGCCGAAGACCCCTACGGCCTCGACATGACCGTCGAGGTGCTGGACGAGGGTTCCGCCGAGCGCCACGTTCAGGAGCTGCATTCCGCGGCAGATTCCGAGGAGGGGTGTGCCGGAGGTCAACGCGGCGTCGATCAGGGCGAGTTCCCAGGTGTCGCGGGCGCGGGCCTCGGGGCCGCAGCGTGGGTCGCGGGCGGCGCCGTAGCGGGACGGGTCCACGTCGGGGCCGCCCGCGATCACCAGTCCGTCGAGCCGGGCCACGGTCTCGGCCGCGCGGGTGGGTTCGTCCGGTGGCAGCATCGCCGCCAGGCCGCCCGCCGACTGGACCAGGCGCGGGTAGCCGGCCGGCAGCAGTGCCGCCTCCAGTTCCCATACGCCCCAGCGTGCGGTCTCCAGATAGGTGCTGACTCCGATGAGCGGTCTGCCTGCCATCCCCACGCTCCCTGTCCGTTGTGCGCCCCTCCGGAGGAGGCTAATAGACCGACCCCATACCTTTACAGGGGTGACTTGATCGGATCTTGTCCGAGACCGCCTCGCACACGTTCCTATGCCAGGAAGCCGCGCAGGAGTGCCGCCGTGCCCGCGCAGTGTTCGCGCATCATCTCGCGGGCTCCGTCCGCGTCGCCGTCCAGCACCGCCTCGACCAGCGCCTCGTGCTGGCGCTGCGAGTGCTCCAGGTTCCGGACCAGGAGGGGAATGCAGTCGAGCAGGTCGTTCACGGTGGCGCGTACCGCCGCGTACTGGGCGGTGAGCGTCGGTGAACCGCACAGCTCGGCGAGGGTGAGGTGCAGGAGGGTGTCCAGGCGGCGGTAGTCCGCCAGGGGGGCGTCCTGGGTGCGGGCCAGGGCCTCGCGCAGGCGGGCCGAATGGGCGGGGGGCAGACCGTGTGCGGCGCAGAGGCCAGCCGCGCCCACCTCCAGGACCTCGCGGAAGCGCAGGACGTCCTCTATGTCGACCTCGCCGATCCGGCGGCGCAGCTCCGCCTCGCCGGGGGCGTCGGTTCGGGGGAGGACGAACGTGCCGCCGTAGCGACCGCGTCTCGACTCGACCAGACCCTGGTCCTGGAGGACCTTCAGGACCTCGCGCAGCGTCACCCGGCTGATCCCGAGCCGGTCCGCCAACTCCCTTTCGGCGGGCAGCCGTTCACCCCCGGGGACCAGGCCGAGCCGGACGACCTGGAGGATCTGCTCCAGGGCCTCCTCGAAGCCGTTGCCCGCGCGCACCGGGCGCAGCACCGGCGTCAACCGGTCGTTCAGTTCGTGTGGATCCGGCTGCGACATCTGGCCGTGCCCCCTTCCCAAGCAATGGTTCTCGGCAATACCTTATGGCTCTCGGCTGACCGAAGGAGGCATTTCCCGTGGCAGACCGCACACCACCCCTCAGTGTCGAGGAGCTGCACGCCCTCGTCGCGAGCGGGGAGATCGACACGGTAGTCCTGGCCTTCCCGGACATGCAGGGGCGGCTCCAGGGCAAGCGGTTCGCCGCGCGTTTCTTCCTCGACGAGGTCCTGCACCACGGTACGGAGGGCTGCAACTACCTCCTCGCCGTCGACACCGACATGAACACCGTCGACGGCTACGAGATGTCGTCCTGGGAGCGCGGCTACGGCGACTTCGCCATGCATCCGGATCTGAGCACATTGCGTCGTGTTCCGTGGAACGCGGGTACGGCGATGCTCGTCGCCGACCTCGCCTGGGACAACGGCTCGCCCGTCGTGGCCGCGCCCCGCCAGATCCTCCGGCGCCAGCTGGAGCGGCTCGCCGAGCACGGATTCACCGCGCAGGTGGGGACCGAGCTGGAGTTCATCGTCTTCAAGGACACGTACGAGCAGGCCTGGGACGCGAACTACCGGGGGCTCACGCCCGCCAACCAGTACAACATCGACTATTCGGTGCTCGGGACCGGGCGGATCGAGCCCCTGTTGCGCAGGATCCGCAATGAGATGGGCGCCGCCGGGCTGATCGTCGAGTCCGCCAAGGGCGAGTGCAATCCCGGGCAGCACGAGATCGCGTTCAAGTACGACGAGGCCCTGGTCACCTGCGACCAGCACGCCATCTACAAGACCGGGGCCAAGGAGATCGCCTCCCAGGAAGGTGTCTCGCTCACCTTCATGGCCAAGTACAACGAGCGCGAGGGCAACTCCTGCCACATCCACCTCTCGCTCGCCGACGCCGACGGCACCAACGCGATGGCGGGCGACGGGGCGGGCGGGATGTCGCAGGTCATGCGGTACTTCCTCGCCGGACAGCTCGCCGCGCTCCGGGACTTCTCGCTGCTGTACGCGCCCAACATCAACTCGTACAAGCGGTTCCAGCCCGGGTCGTTCGCGCCGACGGCCGTGGCCTGGGGGTACGACAACCGCACCTGTGCGCTGCGGGTGGTCGGGCACGGGCGCTCGATGCGGTTCGAGAACCGGCTTCCGGGTGGCGATGTCAATCCGCACCTCGCCGTCGCGGGGCTCGTCGCGGCCGGGCTGTACGGCATCGAGCAGAAGCTCGAGCTGCCTGAGGCGTGTACCGGGAACGCGTACACCTCGGGCTACGAGCACGTGCCCACCACGCTGCGTGAGGCCGCCGAGATCTGGGAGAACAGCGCGATCGCCAAGGCCGCCTTCGGTGACGAAGTGGTCGCGCACTACCGCAACATGGCGCGCGTCGAACTGGACGCCTTCGACGCCGCGGTGACCGACTGGGAGCTCCGCCGCTCCTTCGAACGTCTGTGAGGCCGAAGTTGTCGCACCTGCACGAACTGGTGGTTCTCAACCCGGCGACGGAGGAGGTCATCACCACCGTCCCGGGCGCCACCCCCGAGGACGTCGACGCCGCGGTCGTACGGGCGGAAAAGGCGCAGGTCCGATGGGCCGCCCTGGCTCCCGGCGAGCGGGCCCGGCTGTTGCGTCGGTTCGCCGTCGTCGTCGATGAACATCTGGAAGAGCTCGCCCAGTTGGAGGTCCGCGAGGCCGGGCACGTCGTCGGCAACGCCCGCTGGGAGGCGGGCAACGTGCGTGATCTGCTCGACTACGCGGCCGGGGGCGTGGAGCGGCTCACCGGGCGCCAGATCCCGGTGCCGGGCGGTCTCGACATCACGATCCTCGAACCGCTGGGCGTCGTCGGGATCATCGCACCCTGGAACTTCCCGATGCCCATCGCGGCCTGGGGTACGGCTCCGGCGCTCGCGGCGGGCAACGCGGTCATCCTCAAGCCTGCCGAAACGACCCCGCTGACGGCCCTGCGGCTCGCCGAACTCGCCCTGGTCGCGGGGCTGCCGGAGCACCTCTTCCAGGTGCTCCCGGGAGCGGGCGCGATCACCGGCAACGCGCTGGTCGAACACCCCGGGGTCGCGAAGATCGTCTTCACGGGGTCAACAACCGTGGGCAAACAGGTGTTGGCGAAGGGCTCCGCGCTTCTCAAGCGCGTCACCCTCGAACTCGGCGGCAAGAGCCCCAACATCGTCTTCGCCGACGCCGACATCGAGGCCGCCGCGGCCGCCACCCCCATGTCCTTCCTCGACAACTCCGGCCAGGACTGCTGCGCCCGCACCCGCATCCTCGTCCAGCGGTCCGCCTACGACCGCTTCCTCGAACTCCTCGCCCCGGCGATCGAGTCCGTCGTCGTCGGCGACCCGGCCGACGAGAAGACCGCCATGGGCCCGCTGATCTCCAGGCCCCAGCTGGAGCGCGTACGGTCGTACGTCACCGATGACTTGAGCGGCATCAGGGGCACCGCCCCCGAAGGCCCCGGCTTCTGGTTCCCGCCCACCGTCCTGACCGGAATCGAGTCCCACGCGCGCGTGGCCGTCGAGGAGGTCTTCGGACCGGTCGCCGTGGTCCTGCCCTTCGAGGACGAGGCCGACGCGATCCGCCTCGCCAACGCCACCGAGTACGGCCTGTCCGGTTCCATCTGGACCCGGGACGTGGGCCGCGCCCTGCGCGTCTCCAGCGCCGTCCGCGCCGGGAACCTGTCCGTCAACTCCCACTCCAGCGTCCGCTACTGGACCCCCTTCGGCGGCTTCAAGCAGTCCGGCATCGGCCGTGAACTCGGCCCGGACGCCCTCGCCGCCTTCACCGAAACCAAGAACGTCTTCATCAGCACGGAGGGCCCCGCACAGTGAGCGCATCGACCGACGACATCATCTGCCGCCGCCTGGTCGGCCGTACCGCCGTCATCACCGGGGCCGGCAGCGGCATCGGCCTCGCCACCGCCCGCCGGCTCGCCTCCGAGGGCGCCCACGTCGTCTGCGGCGACGTCGACGAGACCCGGGGCAAGGCGGCCGCCGAGGAGATCGGCGGCGTCTTCGTGAAGGTCGACGTCACCGACCCCGAGCAGGTCGAGGCGCTCTTCAGGACCGCGTACGACACGTACGGATCCGTCGACATCGCCTTCAACAACGCGGGCATCTCGCCGCCCGACGACGACTCGATCCTGGAGACGGGCCTGGAGGCCTGGAAGCGCGTCCAGGAGGTCAACCTCACGTCCGTGTACCTGTGCTGCAAGGCCGCGATCCCCTACATGCGGCAGCAGGGCAGGGGTTCGATCATCAACACCGCGTCGTTCGTGGCCCGGATGGGCGCCGCGACCTCGCAGATCTCGTACACGGCCTCCAAGGGCGGAGTTCTCGCCATGTCCCGTGAACTGGGCGTGCAGTTCGCCCGGGAGGGCATCCGCGTGAACGCGCTGTGCCCGGGGCCGGTCGACACGCCTCTCCTCCAGGAACTGTTCGCCACGGATCCGGAGCGGGCCGCGCGCCGCCTCGTACACATCCCGGTCGGGCGCTTCGCACGGGCCGAGGAGATCGCCGCGGCGGTCGCGTTCCTCGCCAGCGACGACTCCTCGTTCGTGAACGCCACGGACTTCCTGGTGGACGGCGGGATCTCTGGCGCATACGTGACCCCGCTCTAGACCTCCGACGGAGGCGGCCGTGTGCCGGTGACGGGTGGCGCCTAGAGTGCCGGGATGAGCATGACGCCCCCGCCCGGGTGGTACCGGGACCCCTCCGCCCCGCACGTGGAGCGCTGGTGGGACGGGACCGCCTGGACCGAACACCGGCGCTCACCCGAGGCGGCGACGCCCCAACAGTCGTACGCGCAGCCGCAGTTCACGCCCTCGACGCCGACGGTACCGCTCGGGACCGGCGGTTCCGGCGCCTCCCGCGGCTCCGGACGCGCGAAGGCGATCGCCCTCACCGCAGCGGCGGCCGTGCTGGTCGCCGCGATCGTCACGGGCGCCGTCGTCCTGAGAGGGGACGACGGCGACCCGCAGACGCAGACCGCGCCGACGCCCACGTCGTCCGCGCCCACGAGCACCGAGTCCTCGCCCTCGCCCTCGGAGTCCAGCTCCGAACCGTCCGCCGACGACCCCTCCGTCGTCGTGGACGAGCTGAACGGCATCACCCTGCCGCTCCTCGACGGCTGGGCCAGACCCCAGAGCGTCACCGAGACCGACATCATGATGACCACGTCCGGGACGTACGACTGCCCGGGCGACGACGGCCTCTGCCGCCACGGCACGGTCATCTCGCGCACGGTCACCTCGAACGACGAGAAGTCCCCCGAGACCCTCGCCAAGGACGACATATCCGAGGCGGCCGACCGCGCCTACGACCGCAACAAGGTCAACCAGCGCCCCTTCCACGGCATCACCTCCCACGAGGTGGTCGAGCAGGGGTCGGTGGCGGTCGCCGGCCGCACCGGGTACTTCGTGCGCTGGCGCGTCAGGACCGAGGCGGGGCCGGGAGGTTACGTCCAGTCGATGGCGTTCCCGTCCAGTGTCGGCTCGGAGTCGATGGTCATGGTGCGGTACGCCTTCGACGCGGGCGAGGAGGGGCCGCCCCTCGCCGACATGGACCGGATCACCAAGGGGATCCGGCCGGTAGGCGACGAGGGCACGGGCGGCGGGGTGGGCAGCAGCATCGGCCCCACCGAGTGACCGACTCCGGCCCGCACAGCAGGCCGGCTGTCGGCTGGTCGGCCACCGGCAGGTCGACTGTGGCTAGAGGAACGTGTGGCCCTCTCCGCGATAGGTCGGGACCGTCGCCGTCACCGCGTCGCCCTCCACGAGTTGCAGCACGTCGAACCGCTCGCACAGCTCACCGGCCTTCGCGTGCCGGAACCACACCTTGTCGCCGATCAGCAGATCGTCCGCGGGCGAGCCGAGCAGCGGCGTCTGCACCTCGCCGGCCCCCTCCTGGGCGTCGTACCGCAGCCCCTCGGGCAGGTACGGCACGGGCGACCGGTCGGGGCCCGCGGCGCCCGACGCCGGGTAGCCGCCGCCGAGGACGGTCACCACACCCACCCCCGGCCTGCGCACGACGGGCTGCGCGAAGAGCGCGGCCGGACGCCCGCTGAACGACGTGTAGTTGTCGAAGAGCCGCGGCTGGTACAGCCCCGACCCGGCCGCGATCTCGGTCACCGAGTCCTCGGCCGCGGTGTGCTGGACGCTGCCCGTGCCACCGCCGTTGACGAACTCCAGGTCCGGCACGACGGCCCGGACCGCCCGCACGACGTCCGCACGGCGCTGCGCCAGCTCCTTGCGGGCCGTGGCCTGCATCAGCCGGATCGCACGCGACCGCAGCGGCCGCCCCTGCACGGAGTCGCCCACCCCCGCGATGTGCCCCTCGTACGCCATGATCCCGACAAGCCGGAAACCGGGCCGACGAGCGACCGTACGAGCCATCTCGGCGACCTGGGCGGGGGAGTGCAGCGGCGAACGGCGGGCGCCGACCCGGACCCGGCCGCCGAGCATCTTCAGCGCGGTGTCCAACTCCAGGCACACACGCACCTCTTCGCGTCCGCCGTCCCGGGCGTCGTCGATCAGCTTCAGCTGCGCCGGGTCGTCGACCATGACCGTCACGGCGGCCGCGAGCTTCGGATCGGCGGCGAGCTCCGCGTACGCCTTGCGGTCCGCGGACGGATACGCGAGCAGTACGTCCTCGAAACCGGAGCGCGCCAGCCACAGCGACTCGGCCAGCGTGAACGACATGATCCCGGCGAAACCCTCCCGGGCCAGCACGCGTTCGAGCAGCGCACGGCAACGTACGGACTTGCTCGCGACGCGTACGGGCTTGCCTGCCGCCCTCCGCACGAGATCCTCGGCGTTGGCGTCGAAGGCCTCCAAGTCCACGATGGCGACGGGTGCGTCTAGGTGAGCGGTGGCCCGGTCGTAACGGGCCCGGTCTGCGGCGCGGGCAGTCATGGGCGAAGCCTGCCAGACCTGATTACCGCAGGGTAGGGGGACGTTCCGGGCAGATGCCCCGGGCCTGCCGACTGGTTCCCACTCGCACAGCGTCAACCCGTAGAGTGACGCGCACGCAAGCAGGGAACGGGTCCGGAGGGGATCCTTCGGCGGGCCGGTCGCCGGGGCCGAGGAAACGGGGGGTGCATGAGCACGGAAGCGCGCCGCGCCTCCATTCCTCCACGGCCCTCGACGCCCCCCGAGCAGCCTGCGGCGGAGAGCGGACGAGAGCAGTCCGAGGGGTCCGGGGATACGGGAAACCCGGGTACGCCGTCGGGTCGGGGTGCCGCCGAGGCGCCCGAGAGCCAGGACCGCCGACCCTGGCACGACGCCTTCGGACCTGCGCGGACCGGACGCGCGCCGCACGAGCCCGGGACCGCGGGTGCTCCGCGGGGCCCTGAGGGATCCGACTCCGACTCCGACGATACGGACCCTCTGCCCAGGCGCGACTTCGGAGATGCCCCGCTGAGGCCCGGCGTCTCGGGAACTCGGCCGGGCTCCGGCACCCAGGGCACCCCACACCGGCCGCACGTGTCGGACGGGACCGGCCCCCGAGGCACGTCCTCGGCCGCGTCGTCCCGCTTTCCGAACCTCCGTCCCGCCGGCGAACGGCGACACGAACCGGAGACGCCCCCGCCGCCGCCCGCTTCGGCACGCTTCCCGGACACACCGCCGCACGACACGGGTGCCATGCCCCGCGTGGAACGGACAGGGACACCGTCCGTCCCGCCACGTCCGGCGACCGGTCCCCGCACCTCCCCGACGAGCCCGGAGAACACGGCTCGTCCGCCACGTCCGGCCGGCGCCCCCGGCGCGACACCGGGGCGAGCTGAAGAGACGGGTGTTCCGCCACGTCCGGCAGGTGCCCCCGGCGCGACAGCGGGACGTGCCGAACAGACCGGTGTTCCGCCGCGTCCGGCGCGTGATCCCGGGGCCGCCTCAAGGACCACGGACCAGACCGATGTCCCACGGCGTCCGGCGACCGGGTCGGGAACGGGTGCCGGGCGGGCTGGTGCGCCGCAGCGTCCGGCGACGGAGTCAGGGGCGACCGCGGGGCCTGCCGGGCGGGTCGGCTTCCCGCCGCGTCCGGCAGGGGATCCGCATGCTCCGAGGAGGAACGCCGAGGGGGCGGCCGGGGCCCCGCCGCGTCCCGCGAACGCTCCGGGAGGAGCGGGAGCGGCTGGCCGGAGCACTCGGACCACTCGGGGGACCGATGGTCCGTCGCGGCCCGCGGCGGAGTCCCGCGGCCCGATGGCGAACGGCGAGGGCAGGTCCGTCCCGCCTCGCCCCGCCACCGATCCGCGGACGGCCAACAGCACGTCCCAGGAGCGCCCCGGCTCCGGGTTGCCCCTACGACCCTTCGCCCCACCGAGGCCGGAGACTCCGGCGCCCCGCCCGGGCACCGCCGAGTCCCGGGTCGCTCCGTCGAGCGGGCCCGGTGCCGCCGAACGCCGGGTCGCTCCGCCGAGCGGGCCTGGCGCCGCCGAACGCCGCGTCGCTCCGCCGAGCGGACCGGGCACACCCGAACGCCGCGTCGCGCCACTGTCCGGGCCGAGCACCGCCGAGCCCCGGGTCGCGCCGCCGTCTGGGTCCGGTGCTGCGGAACGCCGGGTCGCTCCGCCGAGCGGGCCGGGCACACCCGAACGCCGAGTCGCGCCACCGTCCGGGCCGGGCGCCGCGGAACGCCGGGTCGCGCCGCCGTCCGGGCCTGGCGCCGCCGAGCCCCGGGTCGCTCCGTCGAGCGGGCCCGGCGCCCCCGAACGCCGCGTCGCGCCGCCGTCCGGGCCCGGTGCGGCGGAACGCCCGGCCAGGCCGCCCGTGCCGCCGCGGCCGAGCACGTTCCTCCACCCCTCCGCGCGGCGAACCGGCGCCCCCTGGGAGACCCCGACGGAGACCACCACCAGGCTCCGGCCCGTCCCGGCCGACCCGCCCGCGGCTCCCAGCGCCCCGCGCCGCCACGACATTCACCTGTCCAGCTCGGCGGAGTCCTTCACGGACCCCGCTCCGCACGTCACCGACCCCCCGGACCCGACCCCCCGCCCCTTCGTGTCCCTCGCGACCCCCGACACGTACGACAACGACACCGTCCAGCCGCGCACGGGAGGAGCCCGGCCGCGCCCCCGCCTCGCGGCCGTCGTGACCTGTGTCGTGCTGGGGCTCGGGCTCATCGGCGGTGCGGTGACGGGCAGTTGGCTGAGCGGTGACAGCGAGGGCGGGGCCGGAACACCGGACGTGTTCACGGCGGCCGGGGCCCTGTGGCACAGCATCCCCGTGGACGAACTGTTCCCGCCCACCGTCGACGGCGAGGGCGCGGGCCCGGGCGGTGCCGACCGCACCTGGACCCGTATCGCCGTGGCCCCTGACAGCGGCTGCAAGGACGCCTTCGACCCGCTCCTGCGCAAGGCCCTCGCCCCCGCGGGCTGTCTGCGCCTCCTGCGCGCGACCTACACGGACGCCACCCGCAGCCACGTCACCACGGTCGGCCTGTTGTTCACGAAGGCGGACTCCGCGGCCATGGGCACCCTGCGCGCCCGGTTCAACTCGCAGGGCCTCGACCGGCGGCGCGACCTCATGCCCCGCCCGTACGCGGCGCAGGGCACCCTCGCCGCCGGGTTCGGTGACGCCCAGCGCGCGTCCTGGACCGTGTCGGTCCTGACCGACGCCCCGGTCGTCGTCTACGCCGTGTCCGGCTTCGCCGACGGCCGTACCTTCACCGAACCGCAACCCGCCGAGGACGCGATGAAGGCCGACGCCACCACGCCCTCCGCCCAGGGCGGCCTGGGCCACGACGCACAGGGCCTGGCCGACCGCATCGAGCGAAGCCTCCGGAAAACCGTCAACTCGGCCACGGAGAAGCCGTCATGACCCGCGGGACCCTGCCCGGGAGGAGACTCGTGGTCGGCCTCATGGCCGCCACCATCGCCCTCCTGCCCGCCACCGCCGCCCACGCCGACGGCATCCGAGCCAAGCAGTGGGCCCTCGACGCGATGCACACGCAGGAGGCGTGGCAGACGACGAAGGGCAAGGGCATCACCGTCGCCGTCCTCGACACGGGCGTCGACGACGAACACCCGGACCTCGCGGGCAACGTCCTCGCCGGCAAGGACATGGTCGGCTTCGGCGCCGGCCGCGGCGACCGGCCCTGGGCCCGCCACGGCACGGCGATGGCGGGCATCATCGCGGGCCACGGACACGGCGTGGGCGACGCCGACGGGGTCATGGGCATCGCCCCCGAGGCGAAGATCCTCCCCGTCCGCGTGATCCTCGAAGACGGCGACTCCGCCCGCGGCAAGGCCCGCAACACCCGTGGCAACGCCCTCGCCGAAGGCATCCGCTGGGCCGCCGACCACGACGCCGACGTCATCAACCTCTCCCTCGGCGACGACTCCAAGTCCGCCCACCCCGAGGCCTCCGAGGACGCCGCCGTCCAGTACGCCCTGAAGAAGGGTGCCGTCGTCGTCGCCTCGGCAGGCAACGGCGGCGAGAAGGGCGACCACATCTCGTACCCGGCGGCCTACCCGGGCGTCATCGCCGCGACGGCCGTCGACCGCTACGGCACCCGCGCCTCGTTCTCCACCCGCCGCTGGTACGCCACGGTCAGCGCGCCCGGCGTCGACGTCGTCATCGCCGATCCGGACCGGAAGTACTACGAGGGCTGGGGTACGAGCGCCGCGTCGGCCTTCGTCTCCGGCGCGGTCGCCCTCATCAAGGCGGCCCACCCGGGCCTGTCCCCGGCCCAGATCAAGCAGCTCCTGGAGGACACGGCCCGTGACGCCCCCACCGGCGGCCGAGACGACTCCCGGGGCTTCGGCTTCGTGGACCCCGCGGCAGCCATCAAGGAAGGCGCGGACCTGAAGCCCGAGGGCCTGAAAGCCGCGGCCCACAACAACAAGTACTTCGGCAACGGCCCCGACACCGCCAAGGAGGACAGGCCCACCTCGGCCTGGGTCGGCCCCCTGGCCGGCAGCACCGGCGGCGTCCTCCTGGTAGTGGCCATCATCCTCTGGCGAGGCAGCAGAAAACCGACCGCCCCGTAGGGCGGGTTTTTAGGGGCGCGGGGAACTGCGCGACCAGCCCACCACGACCCGCACATCCTCACCGGTCCCGCGGGAGCGATCAGTCCCCCTCAAAACAAGACACGGCGGCCTTCGCAACCGCCTCCACCACCGAAACCCCCTTCTCCTTCGACGAGTTGCCGTCGGACAACACAGCCACCAGATACTCCCGACCGCCGCCCACACCCACCCGCCCCACACTGTTGATGTCCCACAACCCGGTCGCGCTCCGAGGCAACCACCCGTTCTTCAGGGCGACTTCAGAGACCCCCACCCCAGACGCGGCCGCGGACACCCCCCAGTCCTGCCCCACGGCGACCTCCCCCATGAGCCCGGCCAGATACGCCCGAGAGCCGGCACTCAACTCCGACTTCTCCCCGAACACCTGACGCAACAAGGTGAGTTGATCGGCGGCCGTGGTCTGTGTAAGCCCCCACAAGGCCCCGTCCCCACCCTCCGTGTTCCGCAGCCCGAACCGATCGTTCGCCGCCCGCAACCCCTCCGCCTGCCCGATCGCCGTCCACAGGGCGGTCGCCGACGCGTTGTCACTGTTCCGGATCATCGCGGCGGCGTACGTCTTCTCCTGCGCGGTGAGCCCTCGCCCCGCGTCCTGCGCCCGCAACAGCAACGAGGCCAGGATGTCGACCTTCACGATGCTCGCGGTGTCGAACGCGCCGTCCCCGTACACGGCACTCTCACCGGACGAGACGTCGAGCACCGCCACCGACACCTCCGCCCCGTCCTCGACGGCCACGGCCTCCACCGCCTCGGCGAGCAGCGCGTTCCGGTCCACCGCTGGCTCGGGCCTGGTCCTGGAACTGGCCGCGGACGTGGGCACAGCCGCAGATTCCACCGTCGCCTCCATGACTTCCGTCGCCCCCGACGAAGCCTCCGCGCCGGGCGCCACCGAGGACGATACGAGCCCCTCGCCGTCGTGTGCCTGCGCCTGCACGTGCATCGTCCCCGAGGAGGCGGCGCCCACGAGCACGACGGAGGCGACCGAGGCGTACACGAGAGCCCTGCGGCGGGACGGACGGCCACTGCGCGGACGAGCCCTGTGGGGGAACATGCCGCGATCGTGGGCCCCGGCACTGTGCGCCCGGTTAGACGGATGTTAGAAGCGTGTCAGCGATCCCTGAGAAACCCGTGAACCTCGTGAACGACGCGTTTCCGAGCGGCGCAAACCGCACGATCGGCCCACCGGACGGGCCGAGGTTCCCCGCCGGACGGGCCGGTGTCGCCCACCGGACGGACCGCCACCGCTCACCGATAGGCTCGGTGCCCGTGGCGAACAAGAACATCCCCGACCCCGGCTTCTCCGACGACGACGGCTCGGCCGACCCCCGGCTGAGCGCGGCGCTCACGGCCTGGGCCGAGGACCGGTCCGCACACGGCCCCGTCCTCGCGGCACTCAAGGGGGCCCGGCTCCTTGTCCCCGTCGTCGCCGTGCTCGGTGAGGTCGAGGAGGACGAGAACGGGCTGCGCCGCGAGAAGACCAGCGACATGGCCGTCCCCACCCTCAAGGCCGGCAACAGGACGGCCCTGCCGGCCTTCACGTCCACCGAGTCGCTGGCCCGCTGGGACCCCGAGGCCCGCCCCGTCGCCGTACCCCTGCACCAGGCTCTCCAGGCCGCCGCCCACGAGAAGGCCGACACCGTCGTACTCGATCTGGCGGGCCCGGTCCCGTACGAGCTGACGGGCCCGGCCCTGCTGGCACTCGCCGAGGGGCGCACCACGACGGACCCGCTGGCCGATCCCGCGGTGGTCGCCGCGGTGCGCGTCGCGGTCGCCGACGAACCCCTGGTGCTCCGCGCCCACCTCGGCCCCGGCCGGGCCGACGGCACGCTCGCCCTCGTACTGGACCCGTCCGCCGACCCGGCCGAGACCGCCCAGGCCGTCGCCCGGCGCCTCGCGGCGGACGAAACACTGAGGGCCCGCCTGGTACGCGGCCTCGACCTGGCACTCCTGCCGGCCGAGGCGACGCCACCGGGCGAGCCCCTGTACGTACGCCAGTAGTGGGCGTACGCCACGGACGGCTGGGCGTACGCCGGAGAAGGGTGGGCGTACGCCGGAAAAGGGTCGTGGCGGGCGGGTCAGCCGAAGACCGGGCCCGTGTACTTCTCGCCCGGGCCCTGGCCCGGCTCGTCCGGGACGAGCGACGCCTCGCGGAACGCCAGCTGCAGCGACTTCAGGCCGTCGCGCAGCGGGGCCGCGTGGAAGGAGCTGATCTCGGTCGCGCTCGCGTCGAGCAGCCCGGCGAGCGCGTGCACCAGCTTGCGTGCCTCGTCGAGGTCCTTGTACTTGTCGCCCTCCTCGGTCAGACCGAGCTTCACGGCGGCGGCGCTCATCAGGTTGACGGCGACCGTCACGAGGACCTCGACCGCGGGGACCTCCGCGATGTCGCGGGTCATGGCGTCGAAGTCGGGGGTCTCAGGAGGGGTCTCACTCATGCCCCACACGATAGGCCCCGGCTCGTCGGCCCCCGTCCGCGGGAGCACTGTTCCCCTTCCTCGGAACAGCCGGAGAACAGTGCATGCAGGCCGATTCGCACCACCCGGGGGGAGCTGCTAACCTTGTGTAACGACCGGCCGGTCACTCCTGTGCCCGGCCCGCAAGTGGAGGCTCCGATCTCCCACCCGACTGTCCTCCGGGACGGCGGGTCACCCGGTCAGGCGGCCACCATCGTTCCGTACGGACGATGGAGTCGCTGGATATGCGCCCCGCGGGCCACCGCGGCGGTGCTCCGGTCATTCTTGGAGCCACCGCCTGTGTCCTGTCCGGGGCATTTTTCATGCGCCGCGGCGGTTGGTCCAGTCAAAGAGACGTATGCGAGCTGTTTGCCAGACAGTCCGTGTGGTGCTATCCGAGGAGGATCCATCAGCACCGAGCCCCGCATCAACGACCGGATTCGCGTTCCCGAAGTGCGACTTGTCGGTCCCAGCGGCGAGCAGGTCGGGATTGTTCCGCTTGCCAAAGCCCTGGAGCTTGCGCAGGAGTACGACCTCGACCTGGTCGAGGTGGCTGCGAGCGCGCGTCCCCCGGTCTGCAAGCTCATGGACTACGGGAAGTTCAAGTACGAGTCGGCCATGAAGGCCCGTGAGGCGCGCAAGAACCAGGCGCACACGGTCATCAAGGAAATGAAGCTCCGGCCGAAGATCGACCCGCACGACTACGACACCAAAAAGGGTCACGTCGTCCGGTTCCTCAAGCAGGGCGACAAGGTCAAGATCACGATCATGTTCCGTGGTCGCGAGCAGTCCCGGCCGGAACTCGGCTACCGACTGCTGCAGCGTCTCGCTTCGGACGTCGAGGACCTCGGGTTCGTCGAGTCCAACCCGAAGCAGGACGGCCGAAACATGATCATGGTTCTCGGTCCGCACAAGAAGAAGACCGAGGCGATGGCCGAGGCCCGTGAGGCCCAGGCGGCCCGCAAGGCGGAGGCGAAGGCCAACCCGGGCAAGTCGCAGAACCACGCGGGTGACGACATCTCCGACGGAGAGGTCGCCGACGCCGACACGGAGACTGCCGAGGCTCCGGCCGAGGCTTCCGCCGAGGCCTGATCCCGGGGCGCCAGTCCCAAGGGGGTTCCCGGACGAGAGTCCGGGGACGTCAACCGATACACATGACGTTCCGTTGTGCCCGGTTTCACGACCGGGCACAGGAGCGCCACTGACGAGGAGAGAACGGCGCTATGCCGAAGAACAAGTCGCACAGCGGTGCCAGCAAGCGCTTCAAGATCACCGGCTCCGGCAAGGTGCTCCGCGAGCGTGCCGGCAAGCGCCACCTGCTCGAGCACAAGTCGTCGCGCGTGACGCGCCGCCTGACCGGCAACGCCGAGATGGCCCCGGGCGACGCCAAGAAGATCAAGAAGCTTCTCGGCAAGTGACGTCCGGGCGCCTCGGCGCCGTACGTCTGGACCGGGACCCAATCGAATTCGGGCCGTGTGACGACCACCACGGCCCCGCTACAAGGAGTTAACAAGTGGCACGCGTCAAGCGGGCAGTCAACGCCCACAAGAAGCGCCGGGCGATCCTCGAGGCGGCCTCCGGCTACCGCGGTCAGCGTTCGCGCCTGTACCGCAAGGCCAAGGAGCAGGTCACCCACTCGCTGGTCTACAACTACAACGACCGCAAGAAGCGCAAGGGTGACTTCCGTCAGCTGTGGATCCAGCGCATCAACGCTGCGGCCCGCCAGAACGGCATGACGTACAACCGCCTCATCCAGGGTCTGAAGGCCGCCAACATCGAGGTGGACCGCAAGATCCTCGCCGAGCTGGCCGTCAACGACGCCAACGCGTTCGCCGCGCTCGTCGAGGTCGCGCAGAAGGCGCTGCCGTCGGACGTCAACGCGCCGAAGGCTGCGTGACGCTCGCGCTGGCCTTGGCCGGAACTGCTGTGGACCCGCTCGCCTCTCGGCTTGCGGGTCCACTTGTGTTTTCCTCCGCCGCGCGTGGGGCCGGCCGGTTCGGCACCGCCGGAATTCGCCGTCGTGGCTGAGCGCCGCCGCGGCGGAAACGAGAAGCCTGCCCCGGCCCCGTGAACCCGGCAGGATGACTTGCCCGGGGCTGTGAAGCACAGCCCTGTGATGTGGCGGAATGACGCACCCCACCCGTGAACCAAAGGTGAACCCATGCCTGTCGGCCCCGAGCTGATCTCCCCCCGTTCCGCGCGCGTTTCCGCCGCCCGGCGGCTTGCCAGGCGGAACTTCCGAGGGAAGGAGGGGCTGTTCCTCGCGGAGGGGCCGCAGGCCGTGCGGGAGGCCGCCGGGCACCGTGGCGACGGCGGCGAGACGCTGGTCGAGCTGTTCGTGACGCCGGACGCCGCCGAGCGGTACGCCGACATCGTGGGGGAGGCCCGGGACGCCGGGGCCCGGGTGCACCTCGCCGCCGAGGACGTGATCGCGGACATCTCGACGACCGTCACCCCGCAGGGACTCGTCGGGATCTGCCGGTTCCTGGACACGCCGTTCGAGGAGATCCTCAAGGCCGGGCCCAGGCTGGTCGCCGTACTGGCGAACGTCCGGGACCCCGGGAACGCGGGCACCGTCCTGCGCTGCGCCGACGCCGCGGGCGCCGACGCCGTCGTCCTCACCGACGCGTCCGTCGACCTCTACAACCCCAAGTCCGTACGGGCTTCGGTCGGTTCGCTGTTCCATCTGCCCGTCGCGGTCGGCGTACCCGTGGAGCACGCGGTGCGGGGGCTGAGGGACGCCGGGGTGCGGATTCTCGCCGCCGACGGCGCGGGCGAGGACGACCTCGACGACGAACTCGACAAGGGCACCATGAGCGGGCCCACCGCCTGGATCTTCGGGAACGAGGCGTGGGGGCTCCCGGAGGAGACGCGCGCGCTGGCGGACGCCGTCGTGCGCGTACCCATTCACGGCAAGGCCGAGAGCTTGAACCTCGCGACGGCGGCCGCCGTATGTCTCTACGCGTCGGCTCGTGCGCAGCGTGCCCGCCCTGCTGGTTCCTGAGGGGGTCCGTTTCGTCACTCCCAGCTAGTAGGGTGACGGGCTCGGGGGCCCTGCGCCAGACGAGAGGTGGGGTACGGGGATGAGTGTCGGCACGAGCGGTGCGAAGAGCGCACTGCGGGCACATGACGTGCGGAGCGCACCCGCGTCCCGGCACGGCGATCTCGCCGAACTCGGCCTCGACCCGGACGAACTGCCCGACGGACTCGTGATCGCCGACGAGCGCGGCCGGGTGATCTGCTTCAACGCCGCGGCAGAACGCATCACCGCCACGTCCGCCGCCGATGCCCTCGGCCGGCATCTCGAGTGGGTCCTGCCGTTAGAGGACCTCGAAGGCCGCCGCTGGTGGCAGCTGACCGATCCCTACGGCGGGCTGGCGATCCGGGTCGGACAGCCCGAGCGCAATCTGCTGCTCCCCGGGGGGCGGGAGGTCCTGGTCTCCGCACGGTACGTGCGGGTGCGGCCCACCGGCCCGATCCGCCGGGTCGTCGTCTCCCTCCGCGACACCGAGGCCCGCCGCCGCACCGAGCGCAGTCACGCCGAGCTGATCGCCACCGTCGCCCACGAGCTGCGCTCGCCGCTCACCTCCGTGAAGGGCTTCACGGCGACGCTGCTCGCCAAGTGGGAGCGGTTCACGGACGACCAGAAGAAGCTGATGCTGGAGACAGTGGACGCGGACGCCAACCGGGTCACCCGCCTCATCGCAGAGCTCCTCGACATCTCGCGCATCGACTCAGGCCGCCTCGAACTGCGCCGTCAGCCCGTCGACATAGGCGCCGCCGTCGGCCGGCACATCCAGGCGTACGTCGCCTCCGGCCAGTCGGCCGACCGCTTCCTGCTCCGTATCGGCCAGCCCCTGCCCGATCTGTGGGCCGACCCCGACAAGGTCGACCAGGTGCTCAGCAACCTGCTGGAAAATGCGGTGCGCCACGGCGAGGGAACCGTCACCATCGACGTGGAGCCCGCGCCGTCACTCCGCGAAGGAGAGGACGCCTGCACGTCGGTCACGGTGAGCGACGAAGGCCCCGGCATCCCGGAGGAGTCCATGAACCGCGTCTTCACCCGCTTCTGGCGGGGCAGCAAGCGCGGCGGCACCGGCCTCGGCCTCTACATCGTCAAGGGCATCGTCGAGGCCCACGGCGGCACCATCACGGTCGGCCGCGCCCCCGAGGGCGGCGCACAGTTCCGATTTACGTTGCCCGTGGGCACCCCGGCGTACTTGCAGTAACGCCGAAGAGGCCCCACGGGCGCATTCGCACACCTCACCCCCGTTAGACTCGGCCTTTGGCACCTTTGCGTCCCCTTTTCAGGGACAGGGCGTCCCGCGAGTCGCGACGGGGACCGTTGGCCAACCAATCGGAAGCACGGGAAGAGATGTCGGCACCGAACAAGTCGTACGACCCTGTTGAGGTCGAGGCACTGAAACCGGAAGAGATCGAGCGCATGCGGGACGAGGCGCTCGCCGCCTTCGCCGCCGCCGGTGACCTCGACGCGCTCCAGGAGGCCAAGGTCGCCCACACCGGCGGCGCCTCGCCGCTGGCCCTCGCCAACCGCGAGATCGGCGCCCTGCCCCCGCACGCCAAGGCCGCCGCCGGCAAGCTGGTCGGCCAGGCCCGCGGCGCGGTGAACAAGGCGCTCGCCGGCCGCCAGGCCGAACTGGAGGCCGAGCGCGACGCACGCGTGCTGGTCGAGGAGGCCGTGGACGTCACGCTGCCCCACGACCGCGTACCGTCCGGCGCCCGGCACCCGCTGACCACCATGATGGAGCGGGTCGCGGACGTCTTCGTGTCCATGGGATACGAGATCGCGGAGGGCCCCGAGGTCGAGGCGGAGTGGTTCAACTTCGACGCCCTGAACTTCGGCCCGGACCACCCGGCCCGGCAGATGCAGGACACCTTCTTCGTACAGGGCCCCAAGGCTGCATCCGACAGCGGCTCCGCCGCGGGCGACAGCGACGGCGAGTCCGGTGTCGTGCTGCGGACGCACACCTCGCCCGTGCAGGCCCGCGCGCTGCTCGACCGGGAGCCGCCCGTCTACGTCGTGTGCCCCGGCCGCGTGTACCGCACGGACGAGCTGGACGCCACGCACACCCCGGTCTTCCACCAGATCGAGCTGCTCGCCGTCGACGAGGGCCTGACCATGGCCGACCTCAAGGGCACCCTGGACCACATGGTCCAGTCGCTCTTCGGCGCGGACATGAAGACCCGGTTGCGCCCGAACTACTTCCCCTTCACCGAGCCGTCCGCCGAGATGGACATGCTCTGCTACGTCTGCAAGGGCGAGTCCGTCGGCAACCCCGACCGCTCCTGCCGCACCTGTTCCAGCGAGGGCTGGATCGAGCTCGGCGGCTGCGGCATGGTCAACCCGCGCGTGCTGACCGCCTGCGGTGTGGACCCCGAGAAGTACAGCGGATTCGCCTTCGGGTTCGGCATCGAGCGGATGCTGATGTTCCGCCACAACGTCGAAGACATGCGAGACATGGTCGAGGGTGACGTCCGGTTCACCCGGCCGTTCGGGATGGAGATCTGATGCGGGTCCCGCTTTCCTGGCTGCGGGAGTACGTCGACCTCCCCGCCACCGAGACCGGCCGCGATGTGCAGGCCAAGCTCGTTTCCGCCGGCCTGGAGGTCGAGAGGGTCGAGCAGCTCGGCGCCGACCTCAAGGGGCCGCTCGTCGTCGGCCAGGTGCTGACCATCGAGGAGCTGGAGGGCTTCAAGAAGCCCATCCGCTTCTGCACGGTCGACGTCGGCACGGCCAACGGCACCGGTGAGCCTCAGGAGATCGTCTGCGGCGCCCGCAACTTCGCCGTCGGCGACAAGGTCGTCGTGGTCCTGCCCGGCGCCGTCCTGCCCGGCAACTTCGCGATCGCCGCGCGCAAGACGTACGGCAAGACCTCGCACGGCATGATCTGCTCCGGCGACGAGCTGGGCATGGGCGACGACGGCAGCGGGGGCATCATCGTGCTGCCGCCCGAGCACGAGGTCGGCACGGACGCCGTCGAGCTGCTCGAACTCGTCGACGAGGTCCTCGACATCGCCGTCACGCCCGACCGCGGCTACGCGCTGTCGATGCGCGGCGTCGCCCGCGAGGCCGCCACCGCGTACGGCCTGCCGCTGCGCGACCCGGCGCTGCTCGACGTGCCGGGTCCGAACGCGTTCGGCTACCCGGTGCAGGTCTCCGACCCGCAGGGCTGCGACCGCTTCACCGCGCGTACCGTCACCGGTCTCTCGCCCGAGGCGCACTCCCCGATCTGGCTGCGGCGGCGCCTCCAGAAGGCGGGCATGCGCCCGATCTCGCTGGCCGTCGACATCACCAACTACGTGATGCTGGAGCTGGGTCAGCCCCTGCACGCGTACGACCGCTCCCGCGTCCAGGGCACGATCGGTGTGCGCCGGGCCGAGCCGGGCGAGAAGCTCACCACCCTCGACGGCACCAAGCGCACGCTGGACGCCGAGGACCTGGTGATCACCGACGACCGCGGGCCGATCGGCCTGGCCGGTGTCATGGGCGGTGCCCACACCGAGATCGACGACACCGAGGGCACCACCACCGAGGTCGTCGTCGAGGCCGCGCACTTCGACCCGATCTCCATCGCCCGCACGGCCCGCCGCCACAAGCTGGCCTCCGAGGCGTCCAAGCGCTTCGAGCGGGGCGTCGACCCTCAGGCCACGTCCGCCGCCGCCCAGCGCACGGTCGACCTGCTGGTCCTCCTCGCGGGCGGCACCGCCGACGGGGGCGTCACCGAGGTCATCGCGCCCTCGGCGCCGCGCACCATCAGCATCCCGGCGAACCACCCGGACAAGGTCGCGGGCGTCGACTACGGCCGCGAGACCGTCGTACGCCGTCTCCAGGAGGTCGGCTGCGACGTCTATGGGCAGGACGAGCTGATCGTCACCGTGCCGTCCTGGCGGCCCGACCTGACGGACCCGAACGACCTGGCCGAAGAGGTCATCCGTCTCGAGGGCTACGAGAACCTGCCCTCGACGCTGCCGAAGCCCCCGGCGGGCCTCGGCCTCACCGACCGGCAGCGGCTGCACCGCCGGGTCGGCCGCGCGCTGGCCGGCGCGGGCTATGTCGAGGCGCTGAACTACCCGTTCATCGGCGAGCACGTCTTCGACCAGCTCGGCCTGGCCGCGGACGACCCGAAGCGCCGGGTCGTCAAGCTGGTCAACCCGCTCTCCGACGAGGAGCCCGCACTCCGTACGACGCTGCTGCCGGGCCTGCTCCAGGCGCTGCGCCGCAACGACGGGCGGGGCTCGCACGACCTGGCGCTCTTCGAGACGGGCCTGGTCTTCCACCCGCAGGACGAACTGCGCGTCGCGGTACGGCTGCCCGTCGACCGCCGTCCCACGGACGAGGAGATCGCGTCCCTCACCGCCGCGCTCCCCGTCCAGCCCCGGCATGCCGCCGTCGTCCTCGCGGGCGCCCGTGAGCAGGCCGGCTGGTGGGGCAAGGGCCGCCCGGCCGACTGGGCCGACGCCGTCGAGTCCGCGCGCACCCTCGCTCGCGAGGCGGGGACCGAACTCCTCGTGCGCCAGGGCCAGTACGGGCCGTGGCACCCGGGCCGCTGCGCCGAGCTGGCCGTCGTCCTCGACGGTGCCGAGCGGGTCATCGGGTACGCGGGCGAGCTGCACCCCCGTGTCCTCAAGGCTCTGGGGCTGCCCGCGCGCACCTGTGCGATGGAGCTGAACCTGGACGTGCTGGAGGCGGCGAGTGCGGGCGTTCCGCAGGGTCCGCACGTGTCGACCTTCCCCGTGGCCACGCAGGACGTCGCGCTGGTCGTCTCCCAGGACGTGCCGGCGGCCGACGTCGAGGCCGCGCTCCGCGAGGGGGCGGGCGAACTGCTGGAGTCCATCCGGCTGTTCGACGTCTACGCGGGCGAGCAGCTCGGCGAGGGGCGGAAGTCGCTGGCGTACGCGTTGCGCTTCCGCGCGGACGATCGCACGTTGACCGTGGACGAGGCCTCCGCGGCGCGTGACGCGGCCGTTGCCCTCGCGGGTGAGCGTGCGGGAGCTGTTCTTCGGAGCTAGCTCTTTGTAAGTGGTGCCGGGGAACTGCGGGTTGATGGCTTGCCGCGGATGCGTCGTGGCTTGTCGCGCAGTTCCCCGCGCCTCTTTCAGGGGCCCGTGGCTGGTCGTGCTCTCGCGGCGGAGCCGCAAAATTTCACAGCCCCGTGCCCCTTTCGGGGCGCTGTTCGTGTCACCTCACTCATTCGGGTGAGAAGTGTGGGCGATCCGGGCCGATCGGGGCAGGCGATCGACAGAATCGACCCGGCCGAACAGGCCGGTGCCTGCGCTGAACAGGGCCTTAGGGGGGCCATCGGCATGATCCATACCAAGGCTGGGGGTCTCCGTCGGGCCAGTCCCGGGGTGAGCCACCGGACACGATGGCGGAAAACCGTCTCCCGGACGCTCGGTCGCACACCGGCCGACAGACTGTGCCGGGCCCGGGCCCGGCGGCCGGGCCGCGGTGAGATCCGTCGGCTCGGCCGGGATCAGCAACGACTGCGGCGGATGCTGGAGATGGGGCTGCCCGCCGTGTGGGGCGCGGCGGCGATCACGTACAAACTGGCCTGTCCGCTCGCCCAGCAGAACGGGCTCGGCGCCCGGATCGTCAGCTGTGCCGTCTTCTTCGCCGTCGGCACGGGCCTGATGATGCACGTCAGACGAGGGCTGCTGCGCGAACTCCGGCAGATCCGCAAGGTCGCGGGGGCTGCCCAGGGTGCCCTCCTTCGCCCGCCGCCACCGCGCGTCGACGGGCTGAACATCGCGGCGGCCCAGTTCTCCGCCGACCGCGGGGCCACCGTCGGGGGAGACCTGTACGAGGTGATCGGCACCGAGCACGGGGTGCGGATCGTGATGGGCGACGTCCGAGGGCACGGGCTCGCCGCCCTCCGTACCGTCGCCGCCGTGCTCGGCAGCTTCCGCGAGGCCGTCCACGACGAGGCCGAACTCGCGGGCGTACTACGGAGGCTGGAGCGCGCCATGGCCCGCCATCTGCGGGAGCGCGCGAAGGCCGAGCACCCCTCGTCCGGTCTCGACCCCGACAACCCGGTCGCCGAGGAGTTCGTCACCGTCCTGCTCCTGGAGATCGGCCCCGACGGCGAGATCCGTGCCCTCAACTGCGGTCATCCGTGGCCGTATCTGCTGCGCCACCACGCGGAACCGGTCGGGGTACGAGGACAGGTGGAGCACCTAGCCCTCGGCGACCCCCTTCCTCCCCTCGGGCTCTTCCCCCTCCCCGCCGAACTGCCCGTCGTCAACTGCGGGCCCTTCCTGCCCGGCGAGACGCTGTTCCTGCACACGGACGGTGTCGAGGACGCCCGCGACGGCGACGGCCGGTTCTTTCCCCTCGCCACGACACTCACCGAGGCCGCCCACACCCAACCCGTCTCACCCCAGGCGGTACTCCGCACGGTCTTCACCCAACTGCTGCGCCACGCGGGAGGACTCCCGACGGATGACGTAGCCGTAGTGGTCCTACGCAACGATCGTCAGCACGGTCGGGCCCCCTTGGGGGCGCGGGGAACTGCGCGACAAGCCACGATGGACCCGCAGCCGACCAACCACCTTTAGTCGTCCGGCGCTTTGTCGTCCGGCCCAACCCGGCGGAGCGAACCGGCGGAGCCGTCCGCCCCGCCACGGAGTGTCGGGCAGGCAGCTGGGCGGACGGCGCGAATCGGGCCGCCGCACTGTACGAGGGGGAGCCGGCGGCCCGGCCGGCCTCTTACGAGGCAATTCAGTCAACCGGGTGGCAACTCTCCGCAACAGCGCGCGTACTGCCCGGATTCGGGCACTCCGTTCACACCCCGTGTGAAGACGGAGGCGCTACGTTATGCAGCACCGTCTGCACCGAGCCACCGGATGGCATTCATGCAGCCCAACACTCTGCTCGACGCGATCCTCGACGAGGCCGGGATCTCGCACGCGGGACTCGCCGCCCATGTGAACCAGGCAGGCCGGGCGCGTGGCCTCGCACTCCGTTACGAACACACGGCCGTGGCGCGGTGGTTGAAGGGGCAGCGACCGCGCGGCCAGGTGCCCGATCTGATCTGCGAGGTACTCGCCGGCCGGCTCCAACGGCCCGTCACACTCGACGACATCGGCCTCGGCGTGCCCGGCGAACCGGCCACCCCGCACGGGACGACGCTCTCCGGTTTCGTGGAGCGTGCCACCGCGCTGTGGCGCTCCGACGAGCAGCAGCGCCCGCATATCCTCGGCGCCCCGGCCGTCACCGGCACGCCCGCCGTGATGCCCGTGTGGGAGTGGGAGAACCCGCCCGAGGACGTGGACGTCTCGCGCGGCGGACGGCACCGCGTGAGCATGTCCGACATCGAGATGCTGCGCGCCGCCCGCGCCCACTACGAGCAGATGTACCGCAAGGCCGGTGGCGTGGCGACCCGTACCCGCATCGTCGGCTTCCTCAACTCCGAGACCGCGCCGCTCCTCAGAGGCAGCTACACCGACGCCACCGGCCGCCAGCTGCACCGGGCCACCGGCGGCCTGGTGGCGATCGCGGGCATCTGCGCCTACGACTCCGACGCGCACGGCCTGGCCCAGCGGTACTTCCACCAGGCGCTCCGACTCGCGAAGGCCAGCGGGGACAGAGGACTTGGCGCCTATGTCATCGCGCTCCTCGTCAACCAGGCGCTCTTCATGCGTGAGCACCGGCAGGCGGTCGCCTTCGCGGAGGCCGCCCTGCGCGCCGCGGGCCGGCACATCACTCCGGCGCTCGCGTCGGACCTCTACGCGATGCAGGCCAAGGCGTACGCACACCTCGGCGACGGCAGCAGCGCGCTGTCCTGCATCCGGCGTGCCGAGCAGGCCGCCGAGCGCATCCGGCGCGGCTACGAACCGGACGAGACCGGCTATGTCCAACCCGGTCTGGTGAACGTACAGGTGGCGGAGGCACTCCTGAGCCTCGGCGACCTGTCCGCCGCGCGGGAGCACGCCGCGGCGGCCGTGGACAACCCGGCGCACGACCGGGGCAGGGTGCACCGGCTCGCCATGCTCAGCCAGATCGAACTGCGCCAGGGCAACGCCGACAAGGCGGTGGTGACCGCGGTCGAAATGGCGGAGCGGGCCCGGGGGATGGAGTCCCAGCGGCTGCGCGACAGACTGCGGGCGGTACGCGAACACCTGGTGGCCAACGGGTGCGCGGGCACCTCCGAAGCCGCTGAACTCATCGACGGGGCACTGCGCGTACCGCTCTAGACGTTCCGACCACCGCCGGGAGCCCCCGAGCCTCCCCGCGGTGGGCAACTCTGCTCCTGCCGCTGCGCTGTGAAGACGCTCCTGCTGCCATATTGCCATCTACTCGGCGGAAGGTGGCAGAAAAGTGCAGTGGACGAAACTGAACGAACAAACTGTGTATGCAAACCGCTGGTTCAGCGTCAATCTCGCAGATGTCGAGCTGCCGGACGGTCGGCACCTCGATCACTTCTTAATACGGCTGCGGCCCGTCGCCGTGGCCACTGTGGTGAATGAGGCGAACGAGGTGCTGCTGCTGTGGCGGCACCGCTTCATCACCGACAGCTGGGGATGGGAACTCCCCGCGGGTGTCGTCGAGGAAGGCGAGGACATCGCGGTCGCGGCGGCCCGCGAACTGGAGGAGGAGACCGGGTGGCGACCGGGACCCCTGCGCCATCTGATGAGCGTCGAGCCCTCCAACGGGCTCACCGACGCCCGGCACCACATCTACTGGGCCGACGAAGGCGCGTACATCGGGCATCCCGTGGACGACTTCGAGTCGGACCGTCGGGAATGGGTTCCCCTCAAGCTCGTCCCCGACATGGTCGCCCGCGGCGAGGTCCCGGCCGCCAACATGGCAGCCGCGCTGCTCCTCCTGCACCATCTGAGGCTCGGGCAGGACGCTCTGCCCTGATCCCCCCACCGCGTCCTGGGGCCTCAGCGGCCCAGAGCCTGATAGACCGCCACGGCGAGTGCGCCCACGGCCGTGACGACCGCTACCGCGCGCAGCGGCCAGCGGGTGTGTTCCAGGGTGACGACCCGTGCGCTCAGGTCGTTCACCTCCTTGGCGGTCTGTTCGGCGCGATGGCTGAGCAGAGCCAGGCCGCCCTCGACGCGGGCATGAGCCACATCGAGTTTGCGGCGTAACTCTGCGAGTTCTCCTTGGACCACGGGATGCTCCGGGTCGGCGGTCACGGGTCCGCTCCTTTCCGTAGTCGGCACATCCGCTTCATGCGCACGGAAAGTCAACTCGCCTGGTGGACGCGTGGGGAGAGTGTGCGAGGGGCATATGCGAGCCCGCCACGCACACGGTGTGTGAATGACACGGGCCCGGCCTCCAAAAGGGAGCCGGGCCCGCGTCGGCCTGAGGTTATACGGACAGTAGTTTCGCGCGCCGGGGGCGCCCCGAAGGGGCGCGGGGAACTGCGCGACAAGCCCCAACGAACCCGCACCCAACGGACAACCCGCGGAAGCGCCCGCTCAGGCGGTCACGCAGAAATCAGGCGTACGTATAGAACCCGGACCCGGACTTACGCCCGAGCCGCCCCGCGTCAACCATCCGCTGAAGCAGCGGCGGAGCCGCGTACAACGGCTCCTTGTACTCCTCGTACATCGAATACGCGACAGACGAAACCGTGTCGAGACCGATCAGGTCGGACAACTTGAGCGGTCCCATCGGATGGGCACACCCCAGCTCCATCCCGTTGTCGATGTCCTCGCGGCTCGCCATGCCGGACTCGAACATCCGGATCGCGGAGAGCAGATACGGGATCAGCAGCGCGTTGACCACGAACCCCGAACGGTCCTGCGCACGGATCGCGTGCTTGCCGAGGATCTTCTCGACCAGCGACTGCGCCCGGCTGATGGTGCCCTCGGACGTGGTGAGCGCCGGGATCAGCTCGACGAGCTTCTGCACCGGGGCCGGGTTGAAGAAGTGGATGCCGATGACCTGGTCGGGACGCGACGTGGCGACGGCGAGCTTCACCAGCGGGATCGAGGAGGTGTTGGAGGCGAGGATCGCGTCCTGCCGCGTCACCACCTGGTCCAGCACCTGGAAGATCTCGGTCTTCACCTGCTCGTTCTCGACGACCGCCTCGATCACCAGATCACGGTCGGAGAACTCGCCGAGGTCGGTGGTGAAGGAGAGCCGATCCTGGGTGGCGTCGCGCTCCTCCTCGGAGATCTTGCCGCGCTCGGCCGCCTTGGAGAGCGAGTTGTAGAGCCGGGTCCGGCCAATCTCCAACGCCTCACCGGTGGTCTCGGCGACCTTCACATCCAGGCCGGCGCGGGCGCACACCTCGGCGATGCCCGCCCCCATCTGGCCGCAGCCCACCACTCCGACGCGTTCGATGTCGGTCACATCGTCCCTTTCGCTCTCACCAGTCACTGGCCCGACAGGTCCCCGTACGGTGCCTGTCACCGCCACGCACGTTACTCCGGAACCGCGCACGATCGTCCGGCCGGGTCGGGCATGCTGTGCGGTGGAAACGGTCCGTGACCAGGCGGACCCGGAGTGTTTGGAGCGTGCGGCATGGGGCGTATGTCACGTCGGGGATTCGCGACGGCCGCGGCGGTCGGACTGTCGGGACTCGTGACGGCGGGACTGGCGGTGGCGGCGGAGATCTCCGGGGGTGACGGGTCCGGTGGCGACTCCGGTGGTGACGACTCCCGGCCCCGCAAGCGCCGCGCTCCGGCAGGCGAGCTGCGCGGCATGTGGGTGGCGACCGTCGCCAACCGCGACTGGCCCTCGAAGCCCGGGCTGACGGCGGCGCAGCAGCGCGCCGAGCTGCTCGGGCACCTCGACCAGGCGGTGGCGCGCCGGCTGAACGCGGTGATCTTCCAGGTGCGGCCCACGGCCGACGCCCTGTGGCCCTCGCCGTACGAACCCTGGGCCCAGTGCCTCACCGGCGTCCAGGGCAAGGCCCCCGGCTGGGACCCGCTCGGCACCGCGGTGAAGGAGGCCCACGCGCGCGGTCTGGAACTGCACGCCTGGTTCAACCCGTACCGGATCGCCAACCACACCGACCCGACGAAGCTCGTCGCCTCGCACCCCGCGCGCAAGCACCCCGACTGGGTCGTGCCGTACGGCGGGAAGCTGTACTACAACCCGGGCCTGCCCGAGGTCCGCACCTTTGTCCAGGACGCGATGCTCGACGCGGTGGAGAAGTACGCCGTGGACGCCGTGCACTGGGACGACTACTTCTACCCGTATCCGGTCGCGGGCCAGGTCTTCGACGACGACGACGCGTTCGCCGCGTACGGCGACGACTTCGCCGACCGGGCGGCCTGGCGGCGGGACAACATCGACCGGCTGGTGCTGGAGACGGCCGCCCGGATCAAGAAGGTCCGGCCGGGCACGAAGTTCGGGATCAGCCCGTTCGGGGTGTGGCGCAACGCCACGACCGACTCACGGGGCTCGGACACCAGGGCCGGGGTGCAGACGTACGACGATCTGCACGCGGACACCAGGAAGTGGGTCCGGCAGGGCTGGATCGACTACATCGTCCCGCAGCTCTACTGGAACATCGGCTTCGCCGCCGCGGACTACGCGAAGCTGGTCCCCTGGTGGGCCGAGACCGCGCGCGGCAGCAGCACGAAGCTGTACGTCGGTGAGGCGCTCTACAAGGCCGGTGACCCCGCGCAGCCCGCGGCCTGGCAGGACGTGGCCGAGCTGTCCCGCCACCTCACCCTGGCGCGGAACCATCCCGAGGTGCGCGGGCATGTGTTCTTCTCCGCCAGGGAAGTGGCGGCAGACAGCATCGGCGCCATGGCACGCGTGGTCGCCGACCACTACAAGCAGCCGGCGAAGCCCGCGCGCAGGGCCTAGTGGGTGGTGGCGGTGTCGTCGTGGTGCTGGACCACGCAGTCGGGGCCGGGTGACATCAGGGTCTCGTGGCCGTCCTCGAAGCGGACCCGGTAAGGGGGGCTGCCCTTCTGTCCGAGCACCTCGATGACTTCCGCGACCCGGTCGTGCTGCCCGACGATCCTGCCGTGCACCAGCAGATGGTCGCCTACGGTTGCTTGCATCTGTAGGGCCTCCTCGTTCCGCACGGGAGTAGCGGTTGGTGGCCGTAAGTCTACGGCGGGTGACACGGGTTGCTACCGGCTCGTACGGGCCGGTCAACCCCGGGCCCGTTGGGTGACGGCGATGCAGACGAGCACGGCCGCGGCCGTCAGCGGTGCGGCCGGTGTCAGATGCTCGCCCAGGAGCAGCACCGACCACACCAGTGTGAGCAGCGGCTGGGCCAACTGCAACTGGCTGGCCTTCGGGATGCCGATCGCCGCCATGCCGCGGTACCAGACGACCAGACCGAGGAACTGGGAGCCCGCCGCGACCCACAGCAGCCCGGTCACGCTCTGCGCGGTCAGTTGTACGGGCTCGGACGACAGCGCGATCACGGCCACGGGCACCGTCACCGGCAGACACAGGACCAGCGCCCAGCCGATGACCTGCCAGCCCGGCATCACGCGGGCCAGCCGGCCGCCCTCCGTGTATCCTGCGGCGCAGACCAGCAATGCCGCGAAGAGATAGGCGTCCGCGCTGGTCAGCGCGCCGCCGCTCTGCTGCACGGTGAACGCGATCACCACGGCAGCGCCCGCGGACGCCGCGAACCAGAAGGTGCGCGAGGGGCGGGTGCCGACGCGCAGCGCCGAGAACAGGGCTGTCGTGAGAGGGAGCAGCCCGACGACGACCGCGGCGTGCGCGGTGGTCGACGACTGCAGGGCGAGCGTCGTCAGCAGTGGGAAGCCGAGCACGACTCCGGCGGCGACGACGGCCAGCCCCGCCCAGTGACGGCGGCCGGGGAACGGCACCCGCAGGGCGAGCAGGCAGCCGCCCGCGATGACGGCCGCCAGGACGGTCCGTACGGCGACGAGCGACCAGGGGCCGAACCCCTCAAGACCCCAGGCGGTGGCCGGGAAGGTGAGGGAGAACGCCGTGACACCGAGGGCGGCCTGGAGGGTGCCGGCCCTCGCGGCGGAGCCCCGGCCCGTGGCGGGCCGACCGGATCCGGGGGCGGCGGGCACCGCTATCGCGGTCTGCGCAGTAGCGCTATCCTGTGCTCTCATGCAAGAGCGTAGCAGTGTCGGTGATCTGGCGAATCAGCTGCGGGGCGAGCTGAACCGCTACTCTCCCGGTGGAAAGCTGCCATCCAGTCGGGCCCTCGTCGAGCGGTTCCGGGTCAGTCCCGTGACCGTGTCCCGGGCGCTGGCCCAACTGTCCGCCGAGGGGCTGGTGGTCACCCGGCCCGGAGCCGGGGCGTTCCGGGCCGCGCCGCGCGATGCCGGGCCGGCCGTGGGGGACACCTCCTGGCAGGAGGTCGCGCTGAGCGCCGACTCCGCCGCCGAACTCGTACCGCGCACGGTGGACGCCTCCGCGGTCGTCGCCACGCTCGCCGCCCCGCCGCCGGGAGTCGTTGAGTTCAACGGCGGCTATCTGCACCCCTCGCTCCAGCCGGAGCGGGCGATGGCCGCCGCCCTGTCCCGGGCAGGCCGCCGCCCCGGCGCCTGGGGGCGGCCGCCCGTGGACGGGCTGCCGGAGCTGCGCGAGTGGTTCGCGCGGGGCATCGGCGGCGCCGTCACCGCCGCCGAGGTGCTCATCACGGCGGGCGGCCAGTCCGGGCTGACCACCGCGCTGCGCGCGCTCGCCCCGCCCGGCGCTCCGGTCCTCGTCGAATCGCCCACCTACCCCGGCATGCTGGCGATCGCCCGCGCCGCCGGCCTCAGGCCCGTGCCGGTCCCGGTGGACCGGGACGGTGTGAAACCGGCGCTGCTCGCCGACGCCCTGAGGGCGACCGGCGCCCGCGTCTTCGTCTGCCAGCCGCTCTTCCAGAACCCGACCGGCGCGGTGCTCGCCCCCGAGCGGCGCGGCGAGGTCCTGCGGATCGCACGCGACGCGGGCGCGTTCGTCATCGAGGACGACTTCGTACGCCGACTCGTGCACGAGGACTCGGGGCCGCTGCCGCGTCCGCTGGCCTCGGACGACCCCGACGGAGTCGTCGTGCACGTCTGCTCCCTCACCAAGGCGACCTCGCCGAGCTTCCGGGTGAGCGCGCTGGCAGCCCGCGGGCCCGTACTCGAACGGCTGCGGGCGATCCAGGTCGTCGACACCTTCTTCGTGCCGCGCCCGCTCCAGGAGGCGGCCCTGGAACTCGTCGGCTCGCCCGCCTGGCCACGGCATCTGCGTGCCGTGTCGACCGAGCTGAGGAGCCGCCGCGACACGATGACCTCCGCACTCCTGTTGAACCTCCCCGAACTCGCCCTGCCCCACATCCCGTCCGGCGGCTACCACCTGTGGCTGCGCCTCCCCGACGGCACGGACGAACAGGCCCTGTTCACCGCCGCGCTCCGCTCGGGCGTCGCCGTCACCCCGGGCCGCCCCTACTTCAGCGCCGAACCCCCGGCCGCACACCTCCGGTTGAGCTTCGCGGCGGTCGCGGGGAGGGCGGAGATCACCGAGGGCGTACGGAGACTGCGGGCGGCCTGTGACGAGGTGCTCCGGGTCTGAGCCGATGCCCGACGATCCGACGGGCCCGGTATCCGACGGCGCACCGGCCGTGAGTATTCCGTAAGCACTGCCGATCACCTCTTGACCTGCGGAGTCCCGCCCTCCACCATCGCCGCATGCATGTTCGGGTCACGCTGGTCGCCGCCGCCCGCAGTTCCTCGCTGCTCGCCGAGCGTTTCGACGACGACCGGCCGCTGGACCAGGCGGGCTGGGGCGAGGTGCAGCGCGTCGCGCACATGCTGGTGCCGTTGGCGGTGGCCGAGCTGCGGTACTGCTCGCCGACTCCGCGCAGCCGGGCCACCGGTGACGCGCTGGGCCTCGCGCCGCTGGCCCAGCCGGCCCTGCGCGACTGCGACATGGGGCGCTGGCGCGGGCTGACGCTCGGCGAGGCGATGGCCCGCGAACCCGAGGCCGTGGACGCCTGGCTCGCCGACCCGTACTCCGCGGCGCACGGCGGGGAGTCCCTGGTGGAGTTCATCCAGCGGGTGGGCGGCTGGCTCGACACCCGCCCGGCCGACGACGGGGGTCGCATCGTCGCCGTGGCCGAGCCCGCCGTCGTACGGGCCGCGCTCGTCTACTCCCTGAAGGCGCACCCGTCGGCGTACTGGAACCTCGACGTCCGCCCCTTGTCGACGGCCACGCTCACCGGCCGGGCCGGGCGCTGGAACCTCCGCTTCGAGGCGCAGTCCGAACGGCTCTAGCGTGGCTCGGAGCCCTGCCCGGGCCCTTGCTCCGAGTCCCGCGTGTAGTCCGTCGTGAGGAGCAGGTCCTTGGCGGGGCCGCCCACCCGCCACACCGTTCGCCAGTGGTCCGCGTCGCGCACGGTGAACTCGCCCCGGTAGAGGTCCGCCGCGCACGGATGGTCGGTGACGTGGTGCCCGGAGGTCAGGTCCAGGTCGTGGAAGGGGCGGCCGTCGGCGAACCGTACGTCGGCCCGGCCGGCCGCGTCGCCGTCCGCCAGGAACCGCAGGGTGCGCTCGGCGGGACGGGCCACGTCCTGCCAGACGAAGGTGCCGGACTCGTGGTGGAGCAGCCCCTTCTCGTCGTCGAGCGGCTCGAACACCGTCGCCCCGCTGAACGAGCCCTGGGCCCCGCTCGCGAGATCCCGCACCGAACGCTCCACGCGCCAGCTGCCCGTCAGATACGCCAACGCATCGGTCACCGGCCAGTATTCGGACATCCCCTCCGCCTCCCCAGCCTCTCCTGTGCAACCCATTGACGTGCTCCTGCCCTCTACCTATCTTGCCGTTCGAAGTATTGATCAGTGTCCGATATCTCGAACGACCCGATTTGCTGGCCCCGTTTGCTGACCTCGTTTGCTGACCCCCTCTAGAGCCGCGGAGGATCCATGTCACGCACCCGCACCCGCTGGAGACTCTCCCTCACGGCCACCGCTCTGCTGGCCGCGTCCTTCCTCGTCCCGGCCCCGGTGAACGCCGCCGCCGAGGACGTCACCGCCGAGGACACCACCGACTACGCGATCACCGTCGACCCGAGGGCCGCGGGCGCGAAGATCGACGACACGATGTACGGCGTCTTCTTCGAGGACATCAACCGGGCCGCGGACGGCGGTCTGTACGCGGAGCTCGTGCAGAACCGCTCCTTCGAGTACTCGACGGCCGACAACCGCTCGTACACGCCGCTCACCTCCTGGGCGCCCACCGGCACCGCGAAGACAGTGGACGACGACGGCCGCCTGAACGCCCGAAACCGCACGTACCTCACCCTGGGCAGCGGCTCGTCCGTCACCAACTCCGGTTACAACACCGGGATTTCGGTCGAGAAGGGCAAGGTCTACGACTTCTCGGTGTGGGCCCGCGCGGAGGGAAGGCCGGCCCTCACGGTCACCCTCCAGGACGCCGACGGCGAACTCGCCGAGGCCGGGCGCGTGACCGCTCGCGGCGGCTGGGCGAAGTACACCGCACGCTTCACCGCCACCCGTACCAGCGCCACCGGCCGGCTCACCGTGGCCGCCGCCGGTCCCGTCGCGCTCGACATGATCTCGCTCACCCCGCGCGACACGTACAAGGGCCACGGCCTGCGCAAGGACCTCGCCCAGAAGATCGCAGCCCTCGACCCCGCCTTCGTCCGCTTCCCGGGCGGCTGTCTGGTCAACACGGGCTCCATGCAGGACTACAGCGAGGCCTCCAACTGGGAGCGCAAGCGCTCGTACCAGTGGAAGGACACGATCGGACCCGTCGAGCAGCGCCCGACGAACGCCAACTTCTGGAACTACAACCAGAGTTACGGGCTCGGCTACCACGAGTACTTCCAGTTCTCCGAGGACATCGGCGCCATGCCGCTGCCCGTGGTGCCCGCGCTCGTCACCGGCTGCGGCCAGAACAGGGCCGTCGATGACGAGGCGCTCCTCCAGCGGCACATCCAGGACACCCTGGACCTCATCGAGTACGCCAACGGTCCCGTGACCAGCGAGTGGGGCCGGAAGCGGGCGAAGGCGGGTCACCCGAAGCCCTTCCACCTCACGCACCTCGCGGTCGGCAACGAGGAGAACCTGCCGAACGAGTACTTCGAGCGCTTCAAGAAGTTCCGCGCGGCCATCGAGGTGAAGTACCCCGACATCACCGTCGTCTCCAACTCCGGCCCGGACGACAGCGGTTCGACGTTCGACACGGCCTGGAAGCTCAACCGGGAAGCGAACGTCGACATGGTCGACGAGCACTACTACAACAGCCCGCAGTGGTTCCTCCAGAACAACGACCGCTACGACTCGTACGACAGGAAGGGACCCAAGGTCTTCCTCGGCGAGTACGCCTCGCAGGGCAACACCTTCAAGAACGCCCTCTCCGAAGCCGCGTTCATGACCGGCCTGGAGCGCAACGCGGACATCGTGAAGCTCGCCTCGTACGCTCCGCTGCTCGCCAACGAGGACTATGTACAGTGGCGGCCCGACCTGATCTGGTTCAACAACCACGCGTCCTGGAACTCGGCCAACTACGAGGTCCAGAAGCTCTTCATGCGCAACGTCGGCGACCGGGTCGTGCCCTCGACCGCCACCGGCACACCCTCCCTGAGCGGGCCCATCACGGGCGCGGTCGGCCTGTCGACATGGGCGACGACCGCCGCGTACGACGATGTGAAGGTGACCGGCGCGGACGGTGCGGCGCTGCTCGGCGACGACTTCTCCGGTGACGCGTCCCAGTGGACCCATACGGGCGGCGGCAGTTGGAGCGTCCAGGACGGGCAGTACGTGCAGAGCGACGTGGCGGCCGAGAACACCATGGTCTCCGCGGGCGACCCGGCCTGGCACGACTACGACCTGCATGTGAAGGCCACCAAGAAGTCCGGCAAGGAGGGCTTCCTCGTCGCCTTCGGCGTCAAGGACACCGGCAACTACTACTGGTGGAACCTGGGCGGCTGGAACAACACCCAGTCCGCCGTCGAACAGGCCGTGGACGGCGGCAAGTCGACGCTCGTCTCCAAGGCCGGGTCCATCGAGACGGGCCGCGCCTACGACATCGACGTCAAGGTGCGCGGCCGCCAGGTGACCCTCCTCCTCGACGGTCAGGAGTGGGGCAGCTTCACCGACGACAAGCCGGCCGAGCCCTTCCGGCAGGTGGTCACCAAGGACAAGAGGACCGGTGACCTGATCGTCAAGGTGGTCAACGCCCAGGCGGCGGACGCCCGTACGGCGATCGACCTCGGCGGCGCGAAGGTCCGCCCGAAGGCCGGAGTGACCACGCTGGCCGCCGCGCCCGACGCGGTGAACACTGAGACGGAGGCGCCCGTCGCACCGGTCACGTCCACGTTCTCCGGAGTGGCCGACAGGTTCACGTACACCTTCCCGGCGAACTCGGTCACCTTCCTGCGGATCAGGAAGGGGTGAACCGGCGGGCGGCTCACGTGCCGAAGTACGCCTGGGCCGCCCGTACCCCCTCCGCCAACTGCTCCACTTCCTCAAGGGTGTTGTAGACGTAGAAGGTCGCCCGGGTGGTGGCCGGGACGCCGTAGCGGCGGACGATGGGGCGGGCACAGTGGTGACCCGTGCGGACCGCGACACCACGGTCGTCGAGGACCTGGCCGATGTCGTGCGGATGGATGCCGTCGACGGCGAAGGAGACCGCCGAGCCGCGATCGTCGGTGCCGCGCGGGCCGATGATGTGAACGCCCGGGATCTCCTGGAGGAGTTGAAGTGCCCGCGCGGTGAGGACGTCCTCGTGTGCGGCGACCTCGTCCATACCGAGAGCCCTCAAGTAGTCGACGGCCGCGGCCAGTCCGACCGCCTGCGGAGCCATCGGGACGCCCGCCTCGAACCGCTGGGGCGGCGGCAGGAACGTCGTACGGCCCATCTCGACGACCTCGATCATCGAGCCGCCGGTGAGGAACGGCGGGAGATCCGCGAGGAGTTCGCGTCGGCCCCACAGCACGCCGACGCCGTTCGGACCGAGCATCTTGTGCCCGGAGAAGGCGAGAAAGTCGGCCCCCAACTCCCGTACGTCCACGGGCCGGTGGGGCACAGACTGGGCGCCGTCGACCACCACCAGCGCCCCGACGGCGTGCGCGCGGTCGGCGATCAGCCGTACCGGATTGAGAGTGCCGAGGACGTTCGACTGATGGGTGAGGGCGACGACCTTCGTCCGCTCGTCGAGGAGTTCGTCGATACGGGACAGGTCGAGGCGGCCCTCGTCGGTGAGCCCGAACCAGTCCAGGGTCGCGCCGGTGCGCTCCGCGAGCTGCTGCCAGGGGACGAGGTTCGCGTGGTGCCTGCACCACCTACAGGTCCCCGGCGAGGAGCGGTTTGTCTCGCTCGCCCTGGTCAACACGCGTTTTTCGCTGAGTCACGGCCCGGTCGACCTGCTCGACGGCACCGAGGCCGCGCACCTGTGGCTCGTACGGCACGAGCTGCTGCCGGACCGGGTGGCGCTGAACGGGCGGCAGGCGGGCAGACTCCTCGGGCTGCGGGAGGCCTCGCGTGCGCTGTTCGAGGCGCGGGCCGTCGGCGCCGTACCGCCCGGGGAGAGTCTCGACACCCTCAACTCCGCTCTGGGGGCGGCCCCTTCGACGCCACGGCTCGCCTGGACGTCCGACGGACCGCACCGCGCCGACGAGCCGGACACCGGCAACCCGGCCGCGGCCGCCCTCTCCCTCCTCGCCGAGGACGCCACGGAACTCCTCACCGGCGCCGAGGCCGAACAGCTCACGGAATGCGCGGCCCAGGGCTGCGCCCGCTGGTTCCTGCGCTCCCACGCGGCCCGCCGCTGGTGCACGACGAAGTGCGGCAACCGGGTACGGGCCGCGAGGGCGTACGCGGCGCGGAAGGGGCGGTGACGGGGGTGGGGGCTTAGGGGTCCTTGCAGAAAGATCGTGTTGTGGCACGGTGGAGAGGTATGTGATCCCGTCTTCTGTGGGGTGTGACCATGGCGCGGCGGAAGCCGT
>NZ_JBITFQ010000036.1:0-108780 GCF_044456225.1 Streptomyces sp. NPDC050988
GGGGCGGAGAGCCTGTCGGCTCTTAAGTTGGCCTGGCGGCCAACTACGGGCCTGACGGCCCGTCAAGGGAATCGTCGTCGTGCCTGACGGCACGACTGTGCGTCATAGAACGGGTTGGCCCTGGCGGGCCAACTAGGTTGGTTTCTATGGGAGTTGGCAGGCCTGACGGCCTGCTGCAACAAGAGAGTGTGTCCTGCCTGGCGGCAGGACTGAATTAAGTTGAGGCCTCTTCCCCTGGCGGGGAAGAGTACCGGCGCCTGCCGGCGCCGGTGATGTCAAAACTGGGTGGTTGCGCAGATATTTGAGTTGTCTCCACTCCCCTGCCGGGGAGCTCGGATGGCTGTGTCCGGCTGTCGCCGGACTGAGTGGTTATCGCGGTTTCACCTGGCTGGCGCCAGGTGCTTCCTGTGTGGTTTGGAAGCGGGGGTGCATTGCGTCTCTGGGAGGCTGTGGTGGTGAGCGATGAGGGCACGATACTGATGACGGTCAAGGTGGCTTTGGGTACACGGGTTCGGGAGGTGGTTGAGCGACACCGGGAGGTTCGACAGGCCCTGGCGGGCGGTGCTGAGTGGGATGTGACCGGCCTGAGTGGGGGTGAGGCCGCGCTGGTGCGAGCCGTACCCACTTTGTTCCTCACCTTCAGACCGTCTATGTTCAGGCCCTAACGGAAGTGGCCGCACGGACTCGCCCCGGACTGCACACCTACGCCACCGTGGTAACAGCCCATCAGGTATCGAAGCTACTTACCTGCTGGCCAAGAAAGGCTGATCCTCTCAGCCCTCCCTACTGCCCCGCCAGCCAACGCCCCTGTACGTCCGTTGGATTGACGGCACCTCAGCCTGACAGTTCGCCATTCACCGCTCAGGCAGTGACAACAGGGCTATCGTCAGGAGCTCACGGGGGCGGGAAACCCTTGCTCAATGGTTCTGTGTCCAGCCTTCCGCCTCAACCAGAGGCATCGTCGCGATCTCAGGGTGCTCCAGCTCGGACGCGATGAGCGCCACACCCACGTCCCCGTGATAGAGGCTGTTGGGGTACAGCGACTGGGCTTCCGTTGCGGCCGCTGCCTGCTCAACAAGGACCCGGGCCCGACTCAGCCAGGGCCTGTCGCCCGTGTGCCGATACTGTGCGAGCAGGGCGTAAGCACGACCCGCCAGTCCGCAGCATAAGTCCCCGGGTGCAACCCGAACGCCTTCATACGCACCCCAAGCGGCCTGGTGGGCCAGCGATTCGTAGCGACCACTGTCCCAGCGCCGGTCAGCTGAGGTCCAGAGATGGACAAAACCTGCCGCGCCGTTGCACCAGCTCCCGACGAGCGCCGATTCTGGCAGACCGTCGCCTGCCTTGCGTGGCCACCACATACCTCGGCCCGCCGGTTCCGCTGTCTCTGCCAGCTGGTCGAGCAAGACACTGAGCTCGGACGGGGGCTCAGATCCTGCTGCGGCGCACCATTGCAATGCGGAGAACGCCAGGCCGGCCAAGCCGTGAGCAGCCCCGAGCAATGGCGGCTCTCCCGAGCCGTTGAGTGCGGTGGAACGGAGTGCAGGCCGGATCCGGTCCGCCAAGCGCATCCCAAGCGAGCGCACGGCCTCGGTGGTGGTGTCGGCACCCAGCGTTTCGAGAAGCAAGGAACAGCCGACGAGCAGTCCGCTGTCCCCGAACGCGAGATCGCTGTATCTGCTGCCCTCACCTGCTGCCACGAAAGCTCGGACAGCCTCGTCCCTCGTGCCAGAGTCCCCGCGCGCATGCGCCACCAAGGCGCTCACGCAGTGGACCCCGGCAGCGTGGTGGTACAGCGAAGCGCCGCCGAAATCCCCAGGGGTGATGCCAGCGGGGCGGTTCCAGAAGGCCTCGTCTGTTCCCAAAGCGGCCTCGGCTCGGTTGACCCACAGATCGGCGTGAGCGAGAAGCGCCTCGTCCCCCCGTACGCGGGCTATTCGTAGCAGCGCGTACGCAATTCCCGCAGCACCGTACGTGACCGATGCGGTCGGTGCCTCGAGACCGGCGGCGTAGCGGCTGCCATTAGGGTCAAGCCGCAACAACACTGCGTCGAGGACGGCATTCAACTTTTTCGAGCGGCGCGGGGAGAAGCTAGGGCGGCGGGCCGTACAGTTCTGCTTCGCGGCATCCAGGAACGCCGTGTGGAATTCGGCAACTGAGTGGTAGCGCGCCTCCGGCTGTTTGGACAGCGCGCGCGAGAGACAGGCCTCGACGGCGGGAAGCTCTCGAACCCCCCACTGGTCGAAGGGTAGCGGGGCGTCCTCGATGAGCTGTCGGTGCATCTCGTCTGGCAGGAGAGAGAAGGCGTGTGTGTGCCCGCCGGTGACAATCTGGAAGGTCAGGGCGCCCAGGGAGTACTGCTCGCAGAGTGCGGGGGACGTCCGGCTAGCGCCCTCTGGTCCACTGGCGATGATTTCGGGGGCCTGGTAGAGGTCGATTCCTCCGCGGAGCAGCAGGGCAGGCACTCCGGGTGCGCTTGCAAGACCGAAGTCGAGCACGGTGGTCACGCCTGAGCCGTCGACTACGGCGTTCCGTGGATGGACATCGCCGTGCACAACACCTCGCGCGTGCAGGGACGCGTAGGCTTCCAGGACCTGCCCTGCCAGCCGCAGCCGCCCGTCGCAGTCGTCCTGTTCCGCGGCCGTCCGCGCCTCCTCTGCCGCCTGATGGAGGTCCACTCCGTCGGCCCACGAGGTCACCAAGAAAGGGCTTCCCTCCCACCTTCCGGTTTTGAGCAGCATCGGAGCGCCTGAACCCTCCAGCAGATCCAGAACAGCAGCCTCGTTGTCCATGGCGGCAAGCACCACGCAGTCTGCTGCCGGACCTGCCAGCTTCAAGGCGACGTGCGCGCCGTCCAGGGTTCGTCCTCGGTAAACCTCGGTGTCGTTGAGGACCCGGATACTCTTCAATATCGTGACGCCACCGACGACGGCGCCTACGGTGAGGGACCCCGCCACAGGCTGAGCGGCCGGCGAGTCGGCTGGCACAAGCATCCTTTCCTCGACGAGGCTGACGATGACGCCGAAGGCCGTATCGAGCGTGTGCCGGGGATCCGCCCCATTCGCGGAGCAGAACGACAGCACAGCGTCGACGATCGTGCGAGGGGTACGGAATTGGTCTAGAAGCACGGCAGTCTCGCGATCGACGACGCTGGACACCGTGCGCGTACCAGGGCGGGTGACGGTGAAGTCTCCTGCAGTCCCACCGATACGTGTGCGCACTTCCGGTTCGAGCTCCGCGACGGGTGCGAGGACGACGTCGGGTGGGAGCACGAGGATGCCAAGAGCGTTCATGCCCGTCCTCTAATCTTCGTCCACCGAGCCGAGCCACAGCCCGCCCACCGGCGACCAGGTTCGGGTGTCAACGCCGCTGAGGCCAAGCCGTTCAATGGCGAACTGCCACGCTTCCAGCTTGTCTGATGGGACGTACTCGGTGATGTGGCGGGCCAACCGCTGGGTCAGCCACATCCGCCAACTGACGGCCCGTACGGTGATGGACTTTCGCCGCGGTGGATCAATGCCCCAAGACAGCAGCCCATCCTGTGACACCGCGGCGGTAAAGGGCACACCATGCGCTTGGCAGCCGGAAAGCACTGGCCCGAGCCGATCGGTGACTGCACCGATGCCGTCAAGGCCCTCGACATAGACGACGATCTTGTCCGGTCGGCAGATGCCCTCGATCCCGGCTCCGACCTTGAACCCTCGTACAGATGGCACGGTGACTACGACGCTCACGACCTGCTCGAGCGCTTCGCTAAGCCCGTCGAGGGCCGGGCTGACGTAGAGCTTGTGCCCGCCGCCGCGCTGTGTCCTGGTGAGAGCTGGCCGGTACCCCCACTGCCACCAGTGAACGTCTCGGCGGGCGCCAACCGGGGACGCCATCTCGCTCCAGCCGTCCGGCAGCATCGACCGAACCCGCCCGCCTGGCGCGAGCCCAAGGTGTTCGCCGATCGCGAGAGTGCTCCCAAAGCGACGCCGGAGTTGCGGCGAGATCGGCTGCCGGCCGTAGGAGTAGAGCCGCCTGCCTAAATCCTCGGCCGACAGACCGGACAGCCGCTGACCATACTTCAGGGCGGCGACGGCAAGTTCTTGGGTACGCGCGCGACCCCCGTCGCCCGCTGCGCGAGCGGGGATGGCCACCGCGCCTGATCCGCTGACGAACTCGCCATCACAAAGCACCTGCAACACCTCGTCCAAGACAAGGCGTTGCACGGTGCGTTCGGTATCCGCCCCGAGACGCTCACCCACAAACCGGGGCAGCGGCCCCGGTGCAGCCAGAGTGAGCAGCAGCAGGGCTGTCTCGGACGATACAGCCCGAGGTTCGAGACGGGACCCGTTCACGGGCATTAGCGCGCCGTACAGGTCGTCGCCGTCGTATCCGGCACGAAATCGGCTCTGACCACTCGGGGACAGCCGGTCCAGGAGCACCAGTTGATAACCAGGATTGGCGCGCAGCACCGTGTCCAACGCCGAAAGCCGTACCACTAGGCTTCCTTGCTGCCGCGTGCTTGGAGCGTCTCCTCTGTCTGACGGATGTCGTCGAGGTACGAGTTAATGCGGTGCCGCGCCGCTTCGGCAGAGCCCTCAAGCATCTGAAGCCGCAGTTCGAGGTGCTGCCGCAATAACGGTAGGTCCCCCGCGTCGAGTAGGAATCGCTCCTCTGGCGGGTACCACAAGGTGTGCCAACCACCATCGAAGAAGTTGCTAGGCACACCGCACGGGGGCGGCGGCGGGGGCGGCGGGGGCGGGGGCCCGGGGCAGACCGCAGACTCCGGCGAGTCGCCGCATCCACCGTCCACCTCAAGGATCGAGCCGGACCCACCGCACGGGATCTGTATTCGGAGTTTACTTGCACGGAATGCCATTGGCGTACCTCCGTTTTCGGGCTATTCGTCTTCGCGAGGGGGCGCGCTCCCGCTGTCCGGGGAGCTGCTTGCGACGTCGGTCTGTGCCTGGACCTGGGCCGGGAGGTCGTCCGGGGTCGGACGGTCGAAAGCCCTCAGGTGGAGTCGGGTCTGATGTTCGATCCTGCTCTCGATGCCATCCGCGTCACGTCCCCGGAAGTAGTCTTTCTGCCAGCCGTTTCCACCGCGTGGTACGGACTCCATGTTCCGCAAGAACTCAGCGCGTGAGGACGACCAGGCCTGGTATCGGTGGCCGTCCTCGCCGGCCGTGTCGAGTCGGCGCAGCACGGGCCTGAATGCCTCAAGATCGCCGCGACGCTGCGGAACAACCATGCAGAACGGCTCGCCCTCCTGGAAGCACACCTCGGTGAACGGCCTTGTCACTTTCCAGTTCATGGTGAATGTCGCTGCTGCCCAGTCCGTCTCGACCACGCCTTCCAGCGCGTAGGCGGCGTCCTTTGGATAGTTGGCAGGGCCCCTGACAAGCAGGCCGTAGCCCGGCGATGTTCTAAACAGATACGGGATGCTCCAGGTGATCAGTCCGTAACCGAAGTGGCTCGCCGCGAGCGGAGGTCGGTCCCGAGGCTCGTACGAGATGGTCAACGACTCAGCCTTGTCCCCTCCCGTCCACAGGGCCCTGAACGGGACGTTGTTGGTAAGCAGCCACCCGCTCTGATTAGCGATGAGCATCGGAAGGCAGCGATTGGCAAACCGCTGGTCGGTCTTAGACATCCATTCACGGCTGGCCGACGCCGGGACTATCTCCATCGTCCAGTCCTCAAAGGCGTACGCCGCCAACATCGGCGGAGAGTCATCGTCCGTCGCCCACATAGTCGACTTCCTTTGTCCTGTAGGCTCCTGTGAGCGGTGTCGACACTGCGGAAAAGGGGCAGTCGACCTGCCTGTATCTCCTACATTGCCGACCTGGAGCGCCTTGCCTTCGCCGTCCCGCAGGGACGGCTAGAGCTCTTCGCCGAAAGCTGTGATCCCAGGAGCTGCGTCTCCGCGGCGCCGAGGTGATTCACCGCGATGTCACCTGCCGCACCGGGCAAGGCCGGATTCTGGAGTCGGGGAGCCACTGCCAGCCCGGCGAGTGATCGGGATCTGACCGCCACCCGTCACGAAGAACACGCAACTTCCGTTGCCGACAGCCATCTGCTCCCCCGTCCCTGCCCGGCCCGTGAGCATGTGCGTGCCGCATGACATGGTTGCAGCCCACGGACGAGTGCAGCAGGTGGGCAAGCGGGATTACGTCAACGGAGGGATAGTCTGGGAGGCAATACGGCGGAGGCTCCTATAGTCCTAGCGGCAGAGCAGATCGTGGCAGCAATGCCGATGCTGGTCGGCGAGGGTCTGCGGGCTACGGCTTCTTTCTGAAGGGGCCGCAGCTCGATGCCAGAAGTCATGAGGGTGTGCTGCTCCGTGGGGGTCGGTGGAGAGCTGTGCGAGTGTGGGAGTCCCTGGAAACATGTGGTCTCTCTGCTGTCATTGCAGCGATGGGCACAGGCCAGGGCTTCGGCGTAGTCGCATGACGTCCGGTTTTTGATCATCCGAGACCGAGGAGTGCCCGCTTTCCTGCCCGTTCATCACTATGACTGGCCAGCTGGGAAGACCAGGAACTGCGCCTCAGGACACCACGTCCGGGCTGGTCGGCTGCCATGGCGTTCCGGCTCCGCCCGGCACTCGCTTTGCCTCCTCGTCCGCTCATAGGCCGAGCTCGGCGAGGGCCGCCTGACGGTGAGGGCCGAGAGCGGGACGGCGGCGTCGCACGTTGCTCAGCCACTGTCCCAGGCGCACGGGGTCGCCTTCGAGGGTCTCGATGTGCCGTTGGGGCACGTTGAGGTGGCCCTCCCGTTCGAGGAAGGACCGTGCGGCGGCCAATCCGCGCTGGAAGGCGCGTTCACGCGCGGGCTGCTGGCTGCGCTGTGCTGAGGTGCCGGGCTCACGCGCCCAGTCGCATCCCAGCTGGGTGAGGAGACCGCGCTGGCCGGGGTGCAGGTCGTCGGCGCGGATCCGCTGGGCGTCGAGCCACTCTCCCGCTTTCGCTGTCTCGGCTCTTTCCAGATTCCGACGCGCATCGTGGTAGGCCCGTTGCCAGGTGAAGGGCCACGGCGGATTCCACCACGGGTCCAGGGCTGTGAGGGCAGCAGTGCGCTCTGCGGTGAGGCGGTCGGCGCGGGTGCGCTGCGTGGCCAGCCAACGCCCCAGCGGATAGCCGTCGTTGACCTCGTCGACGGGGACGGCGAGGTGGCCGTGGCGGGCGGCATAGGCGGTGGCGTGGGCCAGGCCCCGGTCGAAGGCCTGCTGCCGGGGGTCCCAGATGATGCTGAGACGTTCCAGGGCATGGGTGCGGGCCGGGTCGAGTGCGTCGCTGGTGTGCAGGTGGCGCTGCCAGGTCAGCCAGCGGCCCAGGGGGTAGCCGGAGGGGTCTTCGTAGGCCTGGGGGACGTCGAGGTGGTGGTGGGTGCGGTGGTAGCGGCGGGCTGCGGTGAGGCCGCGGCGCCATTCGGCGCTCTTGGGTGCCAGCACCCGCAGGGACAGGGCGAGGGCGACTTCCTCGGTCCGGGTGGGGCGGTCGAAGTGCAGCCAGGCGTCGGGGTCCTCGGGCGCCATGGTGGGCCGGTCGGTGCGCGGGTCGGCGAGGCGGGCGTCGAGGCGGTCGTCGTGGGCGCGCAGGGCCTGGACGGTGCGCCACAGCGGGGTGTAGGCGTCCGCGCCGAGGAGATCGTCGGGGTCTTCGCCGGGGGTCAGGTAGACGGGGACGATGAGGGTGGCCTTCTTGCCTGCGCCGGGGTCCTGGCGCAGGGCGCGGCCGACGGCCTGGACGGTGTCGACCGGGCTGTTCTTGGGGTCGGCGAAGACGACGGCGTCGATGGCGGGGACGTCGATGCCCTCCCCCAGGACGCGGGCGTTGGAGAGGACCGCGGGGGTCTGCGGGTCGGTGTGGGAGGCGAATTCCAGGAGCAGGTGGCGGCGTACCTGGGGTGCGTGGCTGCCACTGATCCAGTCCGCCCACAGTTTCTGCGGGCGCAGTTCGGCGGGCAGCGTGGCGGCGGTGTCGGCGAGTGAGGTGGCGAACGCGCGGGCGTCGGCGACGCGGTGGTGGAAGGTGAGGATGCGGCGCAGCCGGTGGTCGTGGATGGCGCGCAGGACGGCGACCTGGCGGCCGGCCAGGCGCAGACCGTCGGCGCCTGCGCCGGGTCCGGTGGCGAGCCAGTCGCGCAGGTCGGTGTTGTCGACGACGGGGACGAGGATCTGGTAGTCGGCGAGCAGGCCGAGATCGATGGCGTCGGAGAGGGTCAGCCGGTAGGCGACGGGGCCGAAGAGGGTTTCGTCGTCCATGGAGGCCACCGCCTCCTCGCCCTGGTCGCTGTCGGGGTCCCAGATGCGGGGGGTGGCAGTCAGGTAGAGGCGGCGCGTGGCGGGGACCTGGTCGTTGTGGTGGATCGCCGCCCAGGACTTGCCAAGACGGCCGGCCGTGCGGTGGGCCTCGTCGACCACGGCCAGGTCCCAGGCGGGCAGTCCGTGGTCGTGGTGCGCGGTGACCACGGCGGGCAGGGAGGCGTACGTGGCGTAGACGGTTACCGGGCCTGGCCTCGTCTCGCGGATGTGGGCGGCCAGTTCACCGGGGTCGGTGGTCATGGGCACGTCGGCGCTGACCGGTTCGTGGTCGAGGGCCTGCCGGGCCGAACACACCGCTACCGCCGGTCCTTTGCGGCCTGCCGCACGCCAGGAGCGGATCGTCTGCGACAACAGATCCAGGGTCGGCAGCAGCACGAGCACGTGACCGCGGGCAGCCAGGCGGGCGGCGGCGCGGGCAGCGATGAGCGTCTTGCCCGTGCCGCAGGCGGCCACCACGCTGGCTCGCGGGTGCGTGCGCAGCGTGGTGGTGGCCGCGGTGACGGCTTCCTTCTGGTGTGGCCGGAGTTCGATGTCAGCGGTCGGCATGCTCTCCTGCTGTGGGGAGACGGGTTACGAGGTGTCTGTCGGTCTTCTGTGGCCTATCTTCCTCCACGCTCTGATGCCGCAGGCTGGCCGTCGATCATGCTTCGGGTCTGTGTGGGCGGGTGGAGAAGATGTCCGGCCGTGGCTCGCTGCTGCCGGAGACGAGCTCGGTGCAGCGTGGGCGGGCAGGGGGTCACAGGTCGGCTGAGACCAGCGGCCGCAGCGTGGAGCCGTTGCGGTGTTTCATCACGCTGAGCTGGCTGGGGATGCGGCGGCTGAGTTCGGCGACGTGGCTGACGATGCCGACCGCCCGGTTGCCGGCGCGCAGTTGGTCGAGTACGTCCATGACGTCCTGAAGGTTCTGTTCGTCGAGGCTGCCAAAGCCTTCGTCGATGAATAGGGTTCCCAGGGGGCGGCCGCTGGCTTCCTGGGTGACCACGTCGGCCAGGCCGAGGGCGAGGGCGAGGGAGGCAGTGAAGGTTTCGCCGCCGGACAGGGTGGAGGTCTCGCGTTCGGTACCGGTCCAGTTGTCCAGGATCCGTAGCCCCAGACCGGCCTTGAGGCGTCCGCGCCGGCCAGCGTCTTTCTCGTCGCTGTGTACGAGGAGGTAGCGGTCCGAAGTCATCGCTTGCAGCCGGATGTTGGCTGCGTCGGCGATCTCTTCGAGGCGCGCGGCCAGGACGTAGGCCTCCAGTTCCATGCTGAGTGTGTTCGCCGCGGTGGTGGCCGATGCGATGCCTGCCAGGCGGTCGGCCAGGGCGTAGCGGGCCTGCAGAGGTGCGAGTTCGCTCAGGCGGGTTTCGAGGGCGGCGACGAGTGCGGTCAGGGCGGTGAAGCGGTCGCGGGCTTGCTGGGATGTGCCTGCGGTGTTCTTCACGTGTGCTTCGGCCTGCAGGAGCGCATCGCCGGCGGCTTGCGGCTCTGCGGGGGGCTGGGCGCTGGCCTCGAGCAGGTCCGGCGTGTTCAAGGTACCTGTGACAACGGCGTTGTCCTTGTCCCACTGCTGGAGTTCCTCGCGCCACTGTTGCAGGTGTGCGGCGGTTTGCAGTGCGGCGGCGGCTTCCTCGCGTGTGGGGAAGCCAGCGTTGTGGGCGGCGTCGTCGGCTGTGGTGCGGGCCTCGTGGTGGTGGTCGGCTGCCGTGGCTGTGGTCTGCGCGGCGTCAATGGCAGCTGCGAGGTGTTCCGCTGCTCGGGTGAGTTCGCTCACGCGGTCACCCAAGGTCGCGGCGCTGCCGCGTGCGGCATCCAGGGCGAGGGCGATGGTGTGCTGCTGCTGTGCCAGGGCTTTGTGGCGTGTCTGGCATTCGGTCAGGCGGTCCTTGGACTCCTGGCTCTGCTGGGTGCGGGTGTCGCACTCGTGTTGGAGCCGGGCCAGTTCTTCCTGGGCGGAGGGCAGTTTGCCGGCCTGGTCGCAGGCGGTCTGGTGGGCTGTGCGAACGGCCTGACGTTGCAGCTCAAGATGATCGGGCGGAGTCGGTCCGGCCGTTCCGAGCGCCTGCGCATGCTGCTCGGCGAGGTCGCTGCGGGCACGGCTGGCCCGGCTGTGCGCGGCCTCTGCCTGTTCGTGGACGGTGTGGGCCTTCTCCTCGTCTTCACGCGTGGGCTGGTCGGGCCGCCGCTGTGCCGGGGCTGGGTGGACGGCTGAGCCGCACACCGAGCATGCGGCTCCGTCGGTGAGTTCGGCCGCCAGTTCACCGGCCATGCCCTCCAGGCGGCGTTCGCGCAGGTCGAGCCAGTCCTTCTTGGCGTGCAGTGCCGCCGCTTCACGTTTGGTCTCGGTCTCCTCGGCTGTGGCCAGCAGGGCGGCGAGGCTGTCGCGCGTGCGGGCCGATGCGAGCTGCGTGTCCAGGGACTGGATGTCTCGCTCGAGCTGGGGGATCTGGTCGGCTGCCTTGGTCATGGCCTCCACGCGGCCGGTGTGCTCGGCCTGCAGTGCGGGCCATGCCTGGACCCACTGCGCGGCCTCGTCGTGGTCGGCTTGCGCCTGCTCTTCCTTCTCGCTCAGCTCGCCCATCTGGGCGCCGAGTTGAGTGTGGCGCTCCTCGTCCGGCAGAAGACCTTGAAGGCGGCCACGCTCGGCATGGTGCTGTTCGAGGGCCATCTGCAGCTGAGGGATCTCGGCGTGGGTGTGGGCGGCTTGCAGCAGGGTGCGGGCGGTGTCCTGTGCGGTTTGGGCCTTACTGAGTGCAAGAGCGCTGCGCTCAAGGCCGTCCAGCAAGGGGCGCAGTGATTCGGCGCGTTGGCCCTTCTCTAGTTGCTCGCGCAGTTGTGGGTGACCGGCGGCCCTCTGGTCCAGGGCGGCGCGCTTTGCGAGGGCTTGGCTGTGCTGGCGCTGGTGGTTGTCGAGGGCAACGGCGCGCTGATGGTCCTGCTTGGCCCTTTCGTGGGCTTCGTCGCTGCGCTCCTCGTCTGCCAGAGCGGCGGTTTGGGCATCGCGGGCGCCAGCCAGCAGGCCCTGGGCCCAGGTGAGGGCGTCGACGGGATCCTCGGTATCGGGGCGGACGGGCCGGCCCGGGGAGGTGTCGGCCTCCTGGAGGGCAGGGCCGGCTTCCTGGTCGATGCGTTCGCTGAGCTGTTGTACGGCGGTGGCGACCTCGTCGAGGTCCTTTTTCGCGGTCTTGCTGCGCGCGGTGAGCCAGTTCTGCAGCTCTTGGAAGCGTCCGGTGTCAAACAGCCTGCGCAGCAGCAAGGCGCGGTCTTTGGCGTCGGCGCGCAGAAATTTAGCGAAGTCTCCCTGGGGCAGGAGGACGACCTGGCAGAACTGTTCCTTGGACAGCCCCAGCGCCGCCTCGATCTCTCTACAGGCTTCTTCGGGTTTGGCGCAGACCGGCTCCCAGGTGACGGAGTCGTCCGCGGTGACGGTCCGTTCGTGCAGCTGGGCGGTGGCTTCGGCGGTGGCGGTGCCACTTTTGGCGCGCGAGCTGGGATAGGTCTGCTTGGGCGTCCGGGTGATCCTCAGGCGGCGGCCGGCTGCGGTGAACTCGAGGATGACCCGGGTGCGCATGTCGTTCGGGGCATGGTCGCTGCGCAGGCGGTGGGTGGGGCGGATGCCGGGCACGGTGCCATAGAGCGCGAAGCAGACCGCGTCCAGGATGCTGGTCTTCCCTGCCCCGGTGTCGCCGCGCAGGAGGAACAGGCCCGCGCTGGTCAGGGCATCGAAGTTGACGTCTTCGGTGCGGGCGAACGGGCCGAATGCCTGGACGGTCAAATGGTGGAGATACATCAGCTGGCCTCTCGCGCGGCGGCTTGGGTGCGGACGCTTTCCAGTCCCTCGTGCAGCAGGTCCTGTTCCGCGCGGGTGGCCTGGATACCGCTGACGTGATGGAGGAATCCCAGGGTGATCTCGTGGTCGGTGCGGCCCTGGACGCGGGAGCGGTAGGACTCGCCCCCGGGCTGGCGCTCCTGAGAGAAGCTCAACTTCAAGGTGTGGGGGAAGCGTTGGCGCAGGTGCTCCATGGCCAGGTGCGGCCGGGCCGGGTCAGTGAGCGTGATGTGCAGCCAGCACTTCTCGTACTCGCTGTACTCGGGGCCGGTCAGCAGCTCCTGCAGGGTGCCGGACATCTGACGCAGGCGGCGCGGGACGGGGCAGAGGACTTTGCGTGCTGTAAGGACGGCGTCGGCGCCCAGGTCGACCAGCCACATGGCCTTGGGGTGCTCGGCCTCGGAGAAGGAGTAGGCCAGCGGGGATCCGCTGTAGCGGATGCGTTCGCTGATCTTCTGGCAGCGGTGCAGGTGCCCCAGCGCCACGTAGTCCGCCCCGGTGAAAACTGAGGCGGGCACGGAGGGAACGCCGCCTGCGGTGATGTCGCGCTCGCTGTCGCTGGTGTCCGCGCCGGTGACGAACGCGTGGGCGAGGACCACCGAACGGGTACCGGAAGGCTGTGCAGCCAGGTCGGCCCGGACCTGGTCCATGGCTGCGCCGAGTACCGCATGATGACTGGCCTGTTCCGCGCCTAAGTGGGCGTGGACGAGACCGGGTTCGAGATAGGGAAGGCCGTAGAAGGCCACCGGCCCGTGCTGGTCCTGCAGGACGACTGGCCGGGCGCAGTCCTCCACGCCGGTGCGCAGATGGATGCCGGCGTGCTCGATCAGACGGGCGTTGACCCCCAGCCGCCGCGGCGAGTCATGGTTTCCGCTGATCATGATCAGCGGGACCCGGAGGTCGGCGAGTTCCTCAAGGATCCATTTGAACAGGTCGATCGCGTCCAGCGGCGGGATGGCGCGGTCGAAGACATCGCCCGCAACGGCCACGGCCTCAACCTCTTCTTGTTGCACCGTTTCCAACAGGTGTTCCAGGAAGGTGCGTTGCTCGGCCAGCAGGGGGACTCGGTGCAGCTGGCGGCCGAGGTGCCAGTCCGAAGTGTGCAGGATCCTCATGAGCACAGACCGTAACCATTGCGGTAGCAGGTGCGGGTGGTTTTCCCGATAAAGGGTCATGTTTAAGGGGAGACCGGGGCAGATGAGATGAAAGGTTTCTGCACTGCGGCGCCAAACGTCCGGGCAGGTGGCGGCTCACAGGGTGATTGTCAGTGGCAGGAGGCAGGATAGGCAGTGGGGGAAGGAGGATGTGATGTCGTTATCGCGTTCTGCATCTGATCGCACCGTGGCGCCCGGGGGGTGCCGCTGGTGCGGAATCGAAGCCCGTGGCCACGGCCGTCAATGGCTGTCGGAGGTCGGCTGGCACGCGTGGGTGGAGCCAACCTCCGAGCAACGCAAGGAGCGCATGCAGCAGCGGCGTGCGCAAAGCGGCCGGGTCAGGAGGCCAGGGCCTGGACCTCGGTGAAGATCTTCTGCAACTGGTGCGGCACATCCTCGGCGGTGGTCAGGGTCGTGACCAGCCCGTAGACCATGTCGGTCTTTCCGTTCGGGCTGTTCTCCCCAGCCTGTGGCTTGATCATCGCGAGGATGAGACTGCTGAACTTTCCGCCGCGATGGGGCGCGAAGTCGTCGGCGGTCCAGGGATTTCCCGGTTCGCGGGGCCAGTGGGCGTTAGCGGCAGCGGCCCACTGCCCGTCCGTGAAGAGTTCTTCGAGCTCGTTGTGGCCGTCGGCCTCGCCAACGTAGGAGACCTGCTCCGCCAGGTCGAGACCTGCCCTGATGAGCTTTTCGGTCCTGAAGTGCTTGTTGCCGCGGCTGTCCGCGTCGACCATGAGCATCACCGTGCGGTGGTGCTTGACGAGGTAGCCGGCCAGGTGCAGGGCTCCCTCATTGTTGCCGCACGCCCACAGGGCGATACCGGCGGCCTGCAGCGACAGCCCCTGGGAGAGGCGGAAGAGCACAGGCACGCTCTCCTGCTCAGTGGGCCCCTCGACGGCCAGGAAGCAGCGCTCGTGCAGCAGGACGGAGTTGCGCAGGCCCACGGCAGCGGCGATCTGTCCGAGGTGGATGTCGATTCCGTTGTGCGTGTCGTCCTGAAGGCGTTCCACGACGGTGCGGCCGCCGGCACTGAGTTTGAGGTGAACGACGTCGGCGATGTCGACACCGTCGATGAGGTTCATCGAGTGCGTGGCGACGACGACGCTGACGTGGGGCAGGGCGCACTGCTTGCGAATGATGTCCATGACGGTGCGCTGGTGGCGGTAGTCGAGGTGGGTGTCGGGTTCGTCGTAGACAACGATGGTCTGCGTCGGCTCCTGCTCTCCTTCCTCCCCCGCGGCGGCCAGTTCGCTGTTCTCCAGCAGGTTGCTGGTCCACTCCCACACGGCGAGCGCGATCCGGCGGTTGCTGCCCTGGCCGGAGCGCGTGAGGTCGACCGGTTCCCCGTCGGCCTTGGAGACTTCCAGCGGAGCCCGCTTGAAGCCGCCGCTGAAGGACACCTCGGGCTTGACCTGTACGCCGACGAAGTCGCTGCAGTGCTGGCACAGGGAGTCGGCTTCCTTCTCCAGCCGCTGGGTGACCTCCCCCTCGATCTCCCGCACCCGTCCCTGCAGAGTCTCGTCCTGCAGAAGGGTCTGGTAGCAGCCGTTCAGTGCGGTGCGCACGGCGTCGTCGGGGCTCTCGTCCCTGCCTCCGAACTGCAGCAGGCGCGGCAGACGCTCCCGCAGTTCCTTGGGCAGCGACTTCCACCGCTCCACCTGAGGTGTCGTGACAGCGTAGTCCTTGACGGCTTGGAGGTAGTCGTCCTTCAGGGAGCCGGCCGGTGCCAGTCCGAACTCGGTGACCAGCTCGGCGAGGCCGTGCTTCAGGAGCCGGTCCAGGTCGTGCAGCCGGCTGTCGGCGGGCTGCGAACCGAAGTACTGCCACTGAGCCGCTTGCCCGCCCTCGGCGATGCGGCGGATGCGAAGACTCGCGGGCAGTGCAGCAAGGGCCCGCTCACCAGCGTCGAGGGTAAAGACCCCCTCCACCCAGGTCTCGGCGCAGCGGCCTCCTGCCGCTCCGTCGATGAGCGCGTAGGTCCGGTCCTCCTCCGTCAGGCGGTAGTCGCCGAGCAGGAAAGCCAGGGCGGTCAGTATCGCGCTCTTCCCGCCGTCGTTGCGGCCGGCCAGGATCGTGGGACTGCTGACCGGGAGGTCATCCACCTGCGCCAGGGAGCGGAAGCCGCACGCGGAAAAACGGGTGAGGTACACGGTCTGGCTGCTCCGAATCTCCCTCTGCGGACAGAGAGGGGTGGGACGTGCGAGTAATACGCGCGCGGGTGAGGCTGATGAGCACCCGCAACGAGTCCGTCATCCTAGGGGTGGCGTCTGTAACGGCCGTACGGTTTACGTCAATTCGCCTATCTCAAGTCGGGGCGGAAGGGCAGCGCGGCGGATCCTGGTATAGGGACTCGGCATCAGCCGCTCTGCTGTCGCTGCGCACCGCGATGTCGATGACGGCCGCCACGTCGAAGACGACCAGGGCCACCCCGCTCACGTCCGTCTCTTGATCGATCCATGTGCAGCACCACGCCTGTGGCGCCCAACGGGTTGCACTACGACGTGTTCTTCACCCGACCGAGCGCAGGCTGTCTGAACTGTCGTGCCAGAGCGTGAGGGGCGCCCAATCAGCCCGCCGCTCCAATGGCTCTCGTCGCTTCCTGAGCCATGTGGCTCCGTCCAGGGCGCGTGATCGAAGGTGGAGCAGTCCCGCCACCCGTTCGAAGGTGTTCGAGCGCGGCCGCAGAGGTTCAGCATCTCCATGTCTCGCTCTTCCGCACCACCGTGTACGCGGCCTTCGCTCAGCGCAGTGATCTGCGGTCGGTGAGCAGTCCCGAGGCTCCTGCCACTACGATCTTTCACTCATAAAAGGCCTTGAGGAGCCATAGCTCCTCTGAGCGTGACACCGTGCAGATCGAGCACAAGGCAACCCAGGATCCAGTCGTCCGGCGGTAGCCGCCGCGGCCGACTCCGCCGGGCGTCACCTCCGCTACGCCCCACCGCCCGCGTGGCCTGCGATGGAGACCCTGGCTGACAGCAAGGCGGAACAAGTACTTTCCGGCCAGTACGCACGAGTCCGCGTAGGGCAGCCGATGGCTGTGCTCGGTCTCCGGATGCGGACGCCGGATCCTCTATTCGCGCTCCTGATGCTGCGCTGTGATGGGTATGCGGTGGCAACGGCCGTACGGAAGCCTGCAACGGGCCGCAGCTTTCACCGGCGCGTTCGGCTAGCGTGGATGGGCGCGCTCAGGCGCAGGATCCGCATCCCTCGGGGGGGTAGTTATGGATCCAATCGTTTTGGCGGCAGGTACGGCGCTCGTTGGGGCCATCGCCACTGATACATGGGAACAGTCCCGTGCCGCCCTCCTTACCTTCTGGCGACGGCTGCGTCCCGAGCAGGCTGAGGCGGTCGGCGAGGAACTTTCCGATACCCGGGCCCAGTTGCTGGCGGCTCGCAGGTCGTCGGACGCCGGGGCTGAACAAACCCTGGTGTCGGACTGGCAACTGCGGCTGCAGTCTCTGATCCGTCACAACCCGGCGGCCGCCGAGGAGTTACGGCGTCTGCTGACCACCGAGCTGATGCCGGCCCTGACCGCGGACGAGCAGGTGCACATCGGAACTCTGACGATGAAGGCCGAGGCATCGGGCCACGCCCGCGTCTACCAGGCAGGCCGTGACCAGCACATCAGCGGGGACTGACGGTGCCTGGTGACCCTGCTGGGGCGCCCGGTCCAAACGAGGATCCCGGCCACCTGCAGCGATTCGAGGCCACGGCGTCCGGCTCTGCCCGGATCTACCAGGCGGGGCGGGACCAGCACATCGCCGAGCGCGATCTGCACCTGCACTACGCGGACGGCACCGTCGGTGCCCGCCGGGTCGTGTTCGATGACGAGGCCGGCGCCAGTTACTGCCCCTATCCCGGTCTGCCCGCCTTTGAGGGAGACCAGGCTCAGTGGTTCTTCGGCCGGGACCGGCTCACCGCCGAGTTGTTGAGCCGTCTTGACGAACGGCTGCGCGAGGGCGGGGCCCTGGCCGTCGTCGCCCCGTCCGGGGCGGGGAAGACCTCGGCGCTGAAGGCCGGGCTGCTCCCCGCCCTGGCCCGGGGGGTTCTGCCCGTGCCAGGCTCGGCCCGCTGGCCACGACTGCTTTTGACGCCCACTGCCGATCCGGTCAGGGTGCTCACCACCCGGCTCGCGGAGGCACTGGTCCTGGATCCACGGCAGATGGCCGGGCCCGGTGCGGCCGTGTCGCGGTCGTGGGCGACGGCGGCACGTGCCGCCCTGGGCGCTGCGGTCGACGGGCAAGGGCAACGCCTGGTCATTGTGGTGGACCAGCTGGAGGAGCTGTTCACCGCGTGTGAGAGCGAGCCGGACCGGCATGTCTTTCTCGACCTGCTGTCCTCACTTGCCCTCGCCGACCCGCGCGGCGGCCCTCCGGCGGCTCTTGTGGTCTTCGGGCTCCGCTCGGACTTCTACACCTCCTGTGCCCGATACCCGCAGCTGCGGGCCGTGTTGAGCCACGGCCAGGTCCTGGTCGCGCCACTGACCGATGCGGAGCTGCGGCAGGCAATTCTCTTCCCGGCCCGTTCGGTGGGCCTGGACATCGAGCCTGGCCTGGTCGAGCTGCTGCTGCGCGACCTCGGAGTTCCGGCGTTCCGCACAGGCGCCGATGGCCCTTCGTCTGCGGGCGGAGGGGAACTGCCTCGTTCAGAAGACTCCTCGACACCGCCTGTGGAGAATTACGAGTCGGGCCGGCTGCCGCTGCTCGCGCACGCCCTGCGTGTTACCTGGCAGCAGCGGCACGGTCACACCCTCACAGTGGACGGCTACCGCATCACGGGAGGCATCCACCAGGCCGTCGCCACCACTGCGGAGCGCCTGTGCACCGCTCTGGAACCGGCCGCGCAACAGGCCGCCCGCACCGTCTTCCTGCGTCTGGTCAGGCTCGGCGACGGCGTCGACGACACCCGGCGCCCGCTCCCCCACGACCAGCTGCAGGCCATCGGCAAAGGTCCGGCCGCCACGGCCGCGGTCATCGAGTCATTCGCCCGCGGCCGCCTCCTCACCCGGCGCCGCGACAGCATCGAGATCACCCACGAGGCGCTCCTTCATGCCTGGCCGCGGCTACGCCGCTGGATCGACACCGACCAGGCCGGGCACCTGGCCCACCAACAACTCGAAGAGGCCGCGGCCGACTGGTCCAAGGCACACCACGACACCGGGCTGCTCTACCGCGGTCATCGCCTGGAGGCCGTCCGCGCCTGGGCCGACGGCCCTCGCCGGGAGAGCCTCAGTGCGACCGCGGCACGCTTCCTGACCACCTCGACGCAGCACCAGCGGCGGGCCACACGCCTGCGCCGCACGCTGATCACAGTCGTGACGGCGCTCGCCCTGATCGCCTCGTTGGCCGCCGTCGTCGCCTTGCAGCAACGCGCCACCGCACGCGACCAGCGCGACGACGCGATCTTCAAGCGCATCACCGCGGAGGCCGACAACGTCCGCTTCCCCGAGGCCTCACTCGCAGCCCAACTCGACCTGGTCGCCCACCGCATGCCCCCAAACGCCGCCGTACGTCTGCACCTGATCTCCGACGCGAACGGGCCGCTGGCCACACCGGTGACCGAGCACGAGGGCGTGGTGCAGACGGTGGCGTACGGTCCGGGCGGACGGCTGCTGGCCAGCGGTGGCGGCGACGGCACAGTCCGGCTGTGGGACGTGACCCGCCCGACCCGACCCAAGGCCCTGGGCACGCCCCTGAAGTGCGGCGCCGAGACGGTCACGACGGTGGCTCTGTCCGCCAAAGGGCACCTGCTGGCCTGCGGCGCGTACGGCGGCCGGGGCACAGTGCGGCTGTGGAACGTGGCCGACCCGGCCCGTCCCACAGCCCTGGGCGGCCCCCTGGCATCCCTCAAGAATGCCGCGATGACCGCGGCTTTCAGCCCGGACGGCCGCACCCTCGCCGTGGTCAGCGGGGACCGGAAGCTACGGCTGTGGCAAGTGGGGGCCCACCGGGGTGGCACAGCCGCCGGCCGAGCAACTCGCCACCTACCCGGGGTACTTCCCCTCTGCCCTGACGTACAGCCCGGACGGCAACACTCTGGCCACCGGCGATACGAACGGCGAGATCCGGCTCTGGGACGTGGCCGGCGTGCCCACGGCCCTGGGCACGCCGGTGAACGCCGCCGACCTCGGCTCGGTGCTGTCTGCGGCCTTCAGCCCGGACGGCGACACCCTGGCCACCGGCGGTTCCGACGGCACCATCAGGCTCTTGGACGTGAGCAACCGCGACCGCCCGAAGGCGCTGGCCAAGCGGCTGACCGGGCACACCGGAGCCGTCCGGTCGGTGGCGTTCAACACGGCGGGCGACACGCTCGCCAGTGGCTCGGAGGACTGTGCCGTCCGCCTCTGGGACGTCGACCAGCCGGAGTACCCCGCACCCGTGGGAAGGCCACTGAACAGCCACACCGCGCCGGTCAACGCGGTCGCTTTCCATCCCGACGGGCAGACGCTCGCCAGCGGTGCAGATGACCGGGCGATCATGCTGTGGACCCTCCCCACGGCCCTGCCGGGCAACGCCGAGGGCGCCTTCACACTGGCGTTCAGCCCACGCAGTCCCTTCCTGGTAGCCGGCACAGCCCTCGGGGTAGCCAGCGTGTGGACGCTGAAAGACCCCTTCCGCCCCCGGCTACTGACCACAAATACGGCCAAACCTTCACCCACGGAGGCCGAAACCGGACCAGCCATAGCGCTCAGCCCGGACGGACGGATCCTGGCCGGCGGCAACAAACTCACCGTCGGGCTGTGGAAAGCCACCGACCTGCCGCACCTCACCCCGCTCGGCAAACCCCTCACCGGACACACCGCCACGCTTCAGGCCGTGCGGTTCAGCCCGGACGGGCACACCCTGGCCAGCCTCGACCAGAGAGGCACGATGCGACTGTGGGACGTCACCGACCCGCGCCACGCCACGCCTCTCAGCTCCCCCCTGCCCGGTCAACCCGAGACGAACAATGCGCTGGCCTTCAGCCCGGACGGGCGGACGCTGGCTACCGCCAACCGTCTGCATCACATCCGACTGTGGAACGTCACCGATCCGACACACCCCCGGCACGGCCAAGTCCTTAAGGGACACACCGACATGGTGTCGTCCCTCGCCTTCACCCCTGACGGCCAAACCCTCGTCAGCGGCGGACACGACGGGAAGGCACGACTGTGGGACGTCGCCAACCCAGACAACCCCAAAGCGCTCGGCAAGCCCCTCACCGGCCACGCAGGCGACGTACTGACCGTAGCGGTGAGCAAGGACGCGCACTTGCTGGCGACCGGCGGCAGGGACACGGTCGTGCAACTCTGGGACATCACGGACCGCGCCCACCCGACGTACGTCGACCGCTCCCTGACCGGTCACCGGGACCCCGTATCCGCACTGGCCTTCAGCCCGGACGGCCGATCCCTGGCCAGCGGATCGCTGGAAGGCTCCGTATGGCTGTGGCACCTGGACAGCCGGGACAACAAACACCGCATCTGCAACACAACCCGCAACGCACTCACCCGCGACGCCTGGCAACAGCACCTCACCGGTCTCGCGTTCGCCCCACCCTGCACCTGAACTCAACACCGGCAGCACCAGCCGCTCCGGCGTGACCCGCGGCCTTTCCAGACTCACCGATCGCATAGCCGGCAACCAGAGCGTCCTCAAAAATCGAGGAAGCCTCTAACCTCGCCGAGGGCCTTGAGAGCCCTGATGGCGCACGCAACAAGTTCCTCCTTTATCACCTCGCGCCGTTCCAGGGCCCTCTTCAGGGCGGCTTCTGCCAGCTCAATGCGACGGCGCAGGCTCTGCCCCTGCCCGCCGGAGACAGCCTGCTGCTGCTTCAGGGAAGCAACCTTCCTGCGCAACGCTCCTACACAAGCCGCAAGGTTCGCTTCAAACTCCGCTTTCCTCTGGAGCTTGGCCTCCACGCGATCGATCCGCTCCTTGAGCGTTTCACGCGCCTTACGCGCCTCATACGCCTCATGCGCGTCCCATTCCAACGCAGCCTGCCGTTCAGGGTCGAAGCTCGTCTTCTCCGACAGTTTGGTCCTCCCCTCAAGGTTGGCGAACATTTGGCGCACGTCCTCACCCTTCGGCGGGAAGCCCCTACCGTCTTTCAGCCTGCGAACCTGGTCTTTGTCGACGCCGAACCCCCTGTCGAATTCTTCGGCTGTGATCCCGTTGGCAAGGCACTCGTCACGGAGTTCCCCCACGTGTTCCCCGTATTTCTTTACCCCCAGGCGATACTCCTTCTCGGTGACCAGGTCCGCGATCAGGAATGTATCCGAGCGAGACGTGCTCAAGTCGGACTCCAGCACGTCCAGTCGATCATGGATTTCAGTGAGGCTCTGGATCATTGCCTTCTTGTACTGCTTGAAGATCTGTGGTCCTAGCCCGCCTTCGGGGGATTTTCGTTTCTTCCCGAGTCCGAGGGACTCCACCTCGGAAGCTTGCGATCCCAACTCCCCCGTGGAGAATCGTATTTCCCTCACTCCGCTTCATCCTCCTAAATACCACGAACAGCTGACACCAGGTCAGCTATGGCAGTAATCACCACCGCCAGCACCCACAGTATGGGAGTGATCTCCGCTACCCAGCTATACCGCCTTGTAGCGGACTCATGCTGATGCTCAGTCATGTCAATCCTCTCAGCAGGGGTGTCGACGCACGTCGCAGTCGGCATTCAAACGGCCCCGCTTCTCAGCATGAGGTCAGTCAGCAGAGAGAAACAGGAGTCGGCCTGCGCAACGAAAATCGCGCAGGAGCCGTGGAGGGCGCCACAAAAAATGCACCCTTCGGATCTCTTGACACCTTCCTGCATCCGAGAACCGTCATGGCTCGACGGGGGTTGCGGCTCTGGCAGCGCGCCGTCGCAATGCAGAGAACCTTTCGAAACCGGCCGGGCGCATCTGGCCTTCAGCCGCTACTCCGGGAGTTCGCGGTTGGCCAGCGCGCCTGGGCCGAGTTGTGCCTGTTGCAGGTCCGTGCCAGCCAGCCAGTTCATGAGAAGGTGAGCACGTCAGACCCCCTCCCGGGCGCGTGTGCACGGGACATTGGGACGGTAGTCGCACGGCGCGGAAGGGAAGACGGGGCACGGGTGTACGTCACAAGAGTCCAGCTCACGGACATCAAGGGCTTCACCGGAAAGCGCGCTGTGGACCTGGAGCTTCCTGCGCGGGGCGGCTGGACGGTGCTCGCGGGGCGTAACAGTTCTGGGAAGTCGACCCTGCTGCAGGCTCTTGCGCTGGCACTGGGCGGGCCCGAGGTCACGCGGAGTCTGGTAACGGACTTCAGAGACTGGATCTCGGCCGGAGCTCCAGCCGGTCGAGCAGACGTTCACGTTCAGCCGGATGACACCGCCGACTTCTTCGTCGGCAAGGGCCGTACGCCAAAGGGCGCCTTCTCACTGAATATGCAATGGACCCGTCCTGTGCCGGAGGCCGGTGAGCGGCTGGGCACACTGCCATCGCCGACCATGGAGATGCAGGGCACCGTCGGTGAGGAGAGTGCCAGGCGCGGGCCGTGGGCACAGAATCCACGTGGGTGGTTCTGCGCTGGCTACGGGCCTTCCGACGGCTCACAGGCGGTTCCAGTGAGGCCCAGAGAATCATGCTCGCGCAGGGACCTGCCGGGCGGACGGCCACGCTGTTCCACGAGGACGCCTCGCTCGCAGAAGGCGTGTCTGATCGATCTGCGCCTGCGGTCTCTGGAGACGCGCGGAAGCACCGCCGGGCCGCTGCTGGAGACCGTGCTTGCTCTGCTGCAGGACGGTCTGCTGCCGGACCAGTACCAGATCAGAGGTGTCACAGCGGATGGACTCTGGGTGGCCGAGGAAGGTCGCACGGATGGTTTCCCGCTGCGGGAGATGAGCGATGGCTACCGCACGGTGGCCGCTCTGGTGCTCGACATGGTCCGGCAGATCTACGCCGTCTACGGTCGGCTTGAGACAGTTGTGACCGGCCGCGGCGGCGTCGCGGTCGGGGTGCCCGGTGTGGTCCTGATCGACGAGGTGGACGCACACCTGCACGTCATCTGGCAGCGGAAGATCGGCGTCTGGCTGCGCGAGCACTTCCCGAACATCCAGTTCATCGTCTCCAGCCACAGCCCCTACATCTGCCAGGCAGCCGACGAGGGCGGACTGATCCGTCTGCCGGGACCGGACGAGCAGCGGCCACCCACGGTGGTGAACGAGGATCTCTACCGCCGCGTCGTCTACGGCAGTGCGGACGACGCGGTGCTGTCAGAACTGTTCGGGCTGGAAACGCCGTACTCCAGCCGGGCAGAGCACGGCCCACGTCGTCGTGCTGATCGCTGTCTTTGGGCGGGGTGAAGTCGTCAGCGATTTTCACGCAGGCCCATTCACGTCCTTTGGCCTTGTGAGCGGTGGAGACGGTCACTTCAGCCTGCGCCTCGAGGGCGAGTTGCGCAACAGCGGCGAGAATGGCGTCAGGGCCATGGGTGTCGACAAGGTCGACCAGCGGCTGCAGGTCACGGCCGGCTGGGTCGTGGGCAGCGTAGTCCTGCAGTTCGCTCCAGGAAGGGAACAAGAGCAGTTCGGGATGGGTGGTGCGGCGGCCTTCCTTGAGGTCTCGGGCAGCCAGGGCCAGAGCGCGCAGGCTGTCTCCTCCCCCGGCCAGGGCTACCTGGTAGCCGGCAGCCATCAGGTCCATGACCTGGATCATGGCGCCGACGTTGGTACGGCACAGCACTGCGTCGGGCCGGGGGACGGTGCCGAGTTCGGTGGGCACCGTGGCGGTGCCGGTGAGGCGGATCGGGGCATCGGCGATGGCCAGCCAGCGGTTGGCCTCCTCGGCTAGCCGAGGGCCGAAGCGGAAAGACTGGGACAGGGCGAGCTGGATGCCGTCGAAGCCGGTCATGACGTCTTTGGCCCCGCGCCACTGGTAGATGGCCTGAGCGGAGTCGCCGACCATGACCAACTGAGCGTGGCTGCGCTGGCTGAGGAAGATCTGCTCCACGACCGGGTTCGTGTCCTGGGCCTCGTCCAGCAGGAGGAAGTCGGTGCCGATCTTCGGTTGGGTGAGGGCCCAGATCTTCAGGTAGTGGTCGTGGTCGAAGCGGACGGCTCCGTCGTCGGGGTGTTGAAGGTCGGCCCAGGCCTTGCGGGCGAACGGGACGATGTGTGCGGCGAGTTCGGCGTACAGGTCGCGGTCTTCGAGGCCGCGCAGGTGCGGGACGTGGTGACGGGTGAGGGCGGGGTCGGCGGTGTGGCAGAAGCGGGCCACGGTGCGCAGGGTGGCATACGAGAGTGCCTTCGGGGACAGGTCGCGTTCGCCGACGCGGATCCCTTTGGTGATGCCGAGGTGGTGGCCGCCGGTGTGGAAGGCGTCGGCTGCGGCGGTCTGTTCATCGGTCGGGTTCATGGCTGCGGTACTCCGGGGGTCTGGGTGAGAGCGCGTCCGACGGCCGACAGGAGGTGTGCGGCGGCGGTGTGGGTGAGGAGGTGCTTCACCTCCTGGTCGAGGCGGTCGGTCTCGTCGCTGGCGTGCTGGGCCAGGGCGCGGTGCAGGGCCAGCTGTACGAAACGCTCGGGGCTTTGGCCGGCGCGGTCGGCGGCGGCTTTCAGGGCGGTGCGGGTGACGGGCGGGAGGGCAACGATGAGCAGGACCAGCCCGCGCTCGTCCGAGTAGTGGGTGGTGATCACGTCGATGGGCAACTGTGTGTCGAGGAGCCGGCGCAGACGGTGCGCGGCCCTGCCGGGGGTTTTGGCGGGCACGAGGGCCATGAGGCGGGTGGTGTCGTGGTTGGCCGCGGGCGGCATCACGCGGGCGGCGTGGCGGAGTTCGGCGGGTGCGAGGGGCCGGGTCAGAGTGATTTCCAGCGCGTGGTGCGGCATCCTCACGCCTCCCTGCGGCGACTTGGCGGCGGGTGCGGCAGGCGGGTGCGGAGGTGTGCCGCGTGCAGGAGGGGGTCGAAGACCTGCCATCCGGCCAGGGTGAGGTCGGCGGCTCCGGGGGTGGCGGCATGGTCCGTGCAGCGCTGGGTGCGCCAGCGCAGCTGCTCGGTGTAGGGCAGGCGGCTGAGGTCGTAGACGGCCATCAGGGCGTCGGGCAGGGCGAGTTGGCCGTGCTGCGGGCCGACGGGCAGGAGCGTCCAGATGCCGACCGAGGTGCGGGGGTCGAGGACGGGGTGGGGGCAGCGGCGGCGCTGGCGTGTCTGGGCGACGCAGCGGATGCCGTCGATGGGGCCCTCGGCGAGGTAGCGGCCGAGCAAGAGCTGTACGACAGCCCGGTCCGGACGGCCGTTGTTCGCGGGGGTCTTGCAGGGGGTGGGTGGGGCTTGGGTGATGGCGCCGGTGTCGATGAGGCGGCGGGTGCGGACGGCGAGTTGGCGGCGCATGGCCTCGATGTGCGGGCTCATCCGGGTGGTTGCGGTGCGGCTGGGGCAGAGCACGGCGTGCGGGATGCGGCACCAGGGGCTGCCGTCGCTGTGGGGGTGGGCGATGCCGCTGCTCAGGTGCCAGCGGCAGGGTGGTGGGACGTCGGCGCTGGCCAGTTCGGTGGGGTGCAGGGCGATGGGCCGCTGGTCGGTTCGCTGGTAGAGGTCGACGCGGTGGCCGCACTGGCGGCAGCGACTGCTCTGGCCGGCGCGCAGCAGACGGCTGGGGCTGGCGGCGGCCACGCGCAGCGGGCGGCGCGGGTGCATGGTGCGGGGGCTGCCGTCCCGGTGGCGGCTGGTGGAGGCGGTGTTGGGGCACATGGCCCGGACCGTGCCAGGTGCCACGCCGCGGCGGTGGGGGCGACGAGGGCGGTGTCCCACGGACAGCCCAGCAGCGTCGAATGCAAGTCCGTGCAGGCGAGCGTGCGTTCTACCTCTGCTCGCCGGTTCGGGTGATTCATGTGGCCCGCCAGGGAGGGTGCGGCCGGGTCAGGAGCCCGTGGATCCGGGCGGGGTGTGGTCGTCACACAGGGGGCCCAGTAGGTGCTCGATGGGCACGTCGAAGGTGTGGGCGAGGGCGTGCCAGGTGGTGATACTGCCGGTGGTGCGGCCGTGTTCGAGATCGATGAGGGTGCGCCGGGCCAGGCCGCTGCGGTCGGCGAGTTCGTCGAAGGTCCAGCCGCGCTCGCCCCGCAGGCGCGCCAGCGTCACACGCAGCGCGGTGAGGTCGGGGTCGGGCGGCAAGATCGTCACCCCACCATCCGACGGTGCAGGACCCTGCCCCGTCAGTGCAGACCTCTGCACTATTTGCTAGGGACATTCGACGGTGCAGGATCAGCACCGCAGCGTGCCTGGCTCCCGTTTCCCGACGCCTGGGACACGGAAGTTCAGCGGCACGGACCAGATCGGAGGACGACGAGCCGGATGAGGCTCTCCATGCATGACACGGTGCAGCGCATCTGGACCGTACGGCTGCACTCGCAGCCGGGAGGACCGCTGTTGAGCTGCCCTCACTGCGCACTTCACGGCTACCGGCTGCCGGCCTCCTCCGCCCGGTCGGCCGTGCTGACCCATCTGGCCCGCCATGCCCAACACGACGCACTGCCGGGGCATTTGCGGACCTGCCAGTGCCGGGCGCGGGGCTGCTCATGGCACCCACGCCGCCGCGGGTGCGCCGGCCCGGTGCTGCTGGCACTGACCTGTGACCGCAGCGGCCGTATGTGGCGCCTTGCCGATGCCTGTGCCGGCTGCGCGGCCGCCACCAGTTACACCGCCGTCGTGCCCGACACGCTGCCCGGTCCGGCGCCCAGACAGGCGATGAGTCGGACAGCCCGGCGCAGCAATCCCCTTCGCGGGCCGGGCGAGCGGCTGTGCGTGAGGGAAATGCTCACCTACCTTGCGGTGGCCCTGCCCCGATACTCCTCCCCTGCCGCCCGCCTGCTGGCCCTGCAGTGCGCGCTGCGCGCCGACCACCAGGGGCATGTCCGGCTCCCCAACGGCTTCCTGCGCGGCATGCGGCTGCGGGGCCGTACCGAACTGTGGAGTGAACTCGAGCACGCCGGATGGCTGATCTGCCCTGCTCGACCGCACTCCCCCATGAAAGTCCATCTGCTCGATGCGGCCATGCAGAACCAGGCCTCCGGCCGCAGCGCCCGTGCTCGCGCGGCCCACTGGGCCCTGCGCCCCACTTCCCTGGCCGCGCCGCGCGGGATGACTCCCTCCGTGCAGCTCACCGCGCTGACACTCGCCGCCCACACCTGCGACAGCACCGGAAGCGCGGAACTCGACGTGCTCACCCGCCTGTGCGGCCAGTCCCCGCAACAGCTGGAGGACCTCCTCGACCAACTGGTCCGCTCCCGCCTCCTGGCCGCCTGGTGGCACAACGGCGACGAGGAAATCGTCTGACGCTTGTCACCTCAGATCGAGGTGGGCCGAGCGGCAGTTCAACAGTGACGGCACGGCTGCCAATTTCTGGGTGTGGCGCACCCCGTATCTGCTGACTGTCTTGCCTTCACGGGAGAGTGACACATCACTCAGCTGAAACATCTGGTTCCGCTCGTGCGTACTATCTCTAGATTCCGGCAGGCTGCCGCAGTGGTGTCCTGCGGGACCTCCGGTCACCGCAGACGCGATACTTCCCTCCATCCAGCGACGCACATGGTTCCTGCTTTCACCACCGTGCTCGCGCACTGCAGAAAGGCCCATGTCATGTCTGAAATCCAGACCAGCGGTACAGAATTGACGTCGCAGTACATCGCCCAGATCACAGGTGACCTGGAGCGCAACACCAAGGAGCAGCAACGTATCGGGGCGGAAGTCGAGGCCTTGCAGGAGCAGCTGCGCACTCTGCAGCATGACCACACCGTGCTGGTGAACATGCAGCAAGCCCTCGGCGGCGCGAGCCCCGCCGCCGAGGCGGATACCAAGGCCGTTGCGTCCATGCCCCGCCAGGCCGCCGCCGAGCCCAAGCGGAGCGGGCCGAAGAAGACGGCCGCCGCTGGTGCGGGCAAGCCCGCGTCCAGGAAGCCCTCCGCCAAGGCCTCGTCCGCAAAAGCGTCCGAGGCGGCCGGCAAGCCCTCCCTCGTCGATCTGATCCGCAACCACCTCAAGCAGCAGAACGAGCCGCGCTCCGCTGCCGAGATCTCCTCCGCACTCACCCAGGCCCACCCCGACCGCACCATCAAAACCACCGTCGTGCGCACCACGGTCGAAGGGCTGGTCGCCAAGAGCCACGCCCACCGCACCAAGCAGGGCTCATCCATCTTCTACACCGCCACCACCGCCACGCAGTCCCCGGAAGCTGAGCCGCAGCCGGAGGCAGCAGCAGCCAGCTGAGCAGTCGCGGAAGCACCCACCGCACGACCACCGGCCCGGCTCCGGTGTCGCTGCGGCCGGTCAAGGTGCGCCAGTACCGATCCGGCTCACGGGCCTTGGCCGGTGGGGTCATCGCTGGCGCAGGATGCGGAGAGTGGCCGAGCTGGTGTCACCGTCCAGGCCCGACCTTGGAAGCCTGATGCGGGGCCGGCGCTCCCGGTTGGCCGCGCCGTCAGACGGCCTCGGCGGACGTTTACTGGTCAGGCGGCAGACGCCAGGAGCACACGAACTCAACATCTGAGGCGACGGCCCAGCACCGAGCCCCGGGCGTTATCTGTATCACCGTCGCCGAGACCACCAGCGCGCCCAGCTCAATCCGCAAGATCGCCAGCGCGGCGGCGGTCAGCAGCGTCTAAAAGTCTCCATCGGGCCAGCCCATTCACTCTACGTAGAAAAACTCAGTAGTGCTGCAACCGCAGTTACAAGGGGCAGTGGCCTGGGCTGCGGTACTAGCTGAAACCAGACCACGTTGATGGCACCAGCGTGACGGGTGCAGGGTGGTGTTCGGCTTCGTGTCGGACGGCGTGGGCCAGTCTGCTCAGCAGGCCTCGGATTCGTTCACGCTCAGTCGAATCAGGTCACGACCATCCTCTTCCTTCACCGGTGGTGGTCCGCACGACCGTCAGATGAGCGGCGGCGGCCATGGCCAGAGTGATGTGCCGGTACCAGGCCGGGTACTGGCGTACTTGATAGTGGTCCAGCCCGGCTTCGTTCTTCGCGGCCTGGAAACACTCTTCAATTGCCGAGCAAGCGTCAGCGGCCCGCACGATCTCCGTCGTCGAAGTGCCCGCCGGGGCATGGACAAGGTAGTAGGCACGCTCGCCGTCGGCGAGGTTGCGACAGATCAGCAGGGCGTCGTCGAAGTCGTCGTCCCGCTCGCCAGGCAGCGAGACCAGGGCCCAGGCGTATTCACGCAGGCCGTGGGCGCCATCCCCACCGGAGCGGGTCTCCCAGACGTGCTCCGGCGGGATCGCCGAGACGGTGCGGGCGTTTTGCCCGCGCGGCCCGCACCGGTACTTGGGGGCGATCGCCAGCACGTAGCTCAGGCGCCGCTCGGCCAGCCAGCCGCGCAGGACGGGATCGTGGCCGTAGACCTTGTCACCGGTAACCCAGCGAAACGGCAACTCCGCGGCCAGGGCACGCTCCAATATCGCGCGGGCCAGCGCGGGCTTGGTACGGAAGGTAACGTCGTCGCCGATCTTCGCGTCCGTCCGGCGGGCCGGATCCTCGGTCCACGAGGTGGGCAGGTACAGCTCCCGGTCGATCAACGCCCGCCCTCTGATGGAGGCGTAGGCCAGGAACACCCCCAGCTGGCAGTTTTCGATCTTTCCCGAGGTGCTGGTGTATTGCCGCTGGACGCCGGCCGACCGGGTCCCCTTCTTGATGAAGCCGGTCTCGTCCACGGCCAGTACGCCGTCCTCGACGCCCAGGTGCTCCAGCACGAAGCCGCGAACCTCGTCGCGGACCGCGTCGGCGTCCCAGTCGGCCTGGTTCAGCAACCGCTGCATGCCGTCAGGGCACAGCTCACCAGCCTGCTCGGCCAGCGTCCAGCCGTTCTTGCGCTCCAGAGGCGCAAGCAGCCCGCACAGGTACTCCATCACCCGCCGACGCGGCTCCGACCTACGGAAGTACCCACCGATCCGAGCATGCAGCGCATCCAGACCAGCCGCCCAGCGATGCACCTCATCAACCGTGCCGTCCGCACTCATGCCCGGCTAAACGAGCAGGCACACCACCGGTCACAGCAACTGCGGCTACAGCACCAATCGGCCAGATATGACGATTGAGCACCCAATTGCCGCCCTTTAGGATCCGGAATTGGGTTCAGCGCCTGCAACGAGCAGTGACGTACTGAGCCGTGACAGGAGCAACCATCCATGACCGCTGACGTGTTCACTGCCGAGTTGAGTACCCAGGAGGCTGCTGCCTTGGCTGCAGTCGATGAGGAGGCCATCGCCAGAACTCTGCTGGAGCTGATCGCGATCCCGAGTGTGACCGGGAGTCCCGCGGAATCCGAGGCTCAGCACCATCTGGCCGGGCGACTGAACCAGCTCGGGCTGGACGTCGATTTGTGGTCCATGGATCTGCCCGCGCTGATGGCGCATCCCAGCTTCCCAGGGGCTGAGGCGCCGCGGGACGAGGCGTGGGGGCTGGTGGGAGCCACGGAAAGCGGCGGCGACGGCCCGACCTTGATCCTCCAGGGTCACGTCGACGTCGTACCGCCCGGCGATCCCGGGCAGTGGGACGGGGACCCGTTCGTTCCCAGGGTTGTTGGGGACACCGTTCATGGCCGAGGCGCATGTGACATGAAGGCGGGGCTGGCGGCCCACCTTGCCGCGCTGGCTGCGATCCGGGTCAGTGGGGCGAGGCTGCGCGGTCGGCTGGCTGTACATTTCGTGGTCGGTGAGGAGGACGGCGGACTCGGCACCTTCGGCACGCTCCAGCGCGGCCACACGGGCGACGCCTGCATCATCACCGAGCCGACCGGCGGCGCTCTGATCACGGCCAACGCCGGCGCGCTGACCTTCCGCATCAGCGTCCCCGGTCTGGCTACCCACGGCAGCTCCCGTGATGCAGGGGTCAACGCCCTTGACGCGTACCTGCCTGTCCACCGGGCGCTGGCTCGTCTGGAGACCAAGCGGAACGCCAATCCGGATCCGCTGATGGCGGAGTACAAAATTCCCTACGCGCTGTCCGTCGGTATGGTCCGCTCGGGCGACTGGGCGAGCAGTGTGCCCGATCTCTTGGTGGCCGAGGGGCGGTTCGGTGTACGACTGGACGAGGATCCGGCTGCCGCCCGCGCCGACCTGGAGCTGTGCGTGGCGGAAGCCTGCGCCGCCGACCCTTGGCTGCGCGACCACCCGGCGACCGTGACCTGGTCTGGGGGGCAGTTCGCCAGCGGGCGTCTGCCGTTGGGGCACCCGCTGCGGGATGTCGTACGGGCGGCGGCCCAAGACGTCGCGGGCGGTGGCCCTGTACCGCGTGAGCATGGCGCACCGTACGGCAGTGACCTGCGTCTTTATGCTGCCGCAGGCATCCCGACCCTGCAGTTCGGCCCGGGTGATATCCGTCTTGCGCACAGCTCCCAGGAGCAGGTCTGTGTCTCTGAGGTCGTGCGTGTCACCCGCGCGCTGGTCCTCAGCGCGCTCCGAACGGTCGGCACCAAGTGAGCAGAGCTACGACGGATCCTCAAGGCACGTACGCCAGCATGTACGCTCCCGCCCCACCGGTGGCGCACAGCAGTCCCGAGTCAGGATGCCAGCACAGGCCAGTCAGATCGCTGGCGAGGCGCAACGCGCAGTGGCAGCGACCGGAGGCTACATGCCACAGCCGTATGGTCTGATCGCGCCCCGACGTCGCGAGTAGCGTCCCGTCCGGGGAGAAGGCGCAGTTCTCCACCCAGTTGGTGTGTCCAGTGACCACGGCGTGCTCGGTGCGGTCGGCAACGTGCCACAACCGTACGGTGCGGTCGTCGGCGGTGGTGGCGAGCAGGGTGCCGTCGGGAGAGAACGCGCAACTGGTCACCGCGTCGGTGTGCCCGGTCAGCACTGCTGCCTGGCTGCCATCGGTCATGCGCCACAGCCGTGCCGTCCGGTCACCGCTTGTGGTGGCGAGCAGGGTGCCGTCGGGAGAGAACGCGCAGCTCGTCACTCCCTCGGTGTGCCCGGTCAGCACTGCTGCCTGGCTGCCATCGGCGATCCGCCACAGCCGTGCCGTCTTGTCCTGGCTGGCTGTGGCGAGCAGCGTGCCGTCCGGGGAGAAGGAACAGCCGGTCACCCAGTAGGTGTGGCCGGTGAGTACGGCGTGTTCAGTGCCATCGGTGATCCGCCACAGCCGTGCTGTCCGGTCGTTGCTCGTGGTGGCGAGCAGCGTGCTGTCGGGTGAGAAGACACAGCTGTAGGCGCGCCCCCTGTGGCCGGTGAGCACGCCCCGTTCGGCACCGCCAGGGATCTCCTTCAGCAGCGCTGTGCGATCGTCGCTGGTGATGGCCAGCAGGGTGCCGTCCGGGGAGAACGCGCAGCGGTACACCCGGGTGTGGCCGGTCAGGACCGTGTGTTCGGTGCCGTCGGTGACCTGCCACAGGCGGGTTGTCTGATCGTTGCTGGTCGTTGCGAGCAGCGTGCCGTCCGGGGAGAATGCGCAGCCGCGGATCCAGCCGCTGTGCCCGCTGAGTCGCGCCTTCTCGGTGCCGTCGGCGACCGTCCACAGGCGGATGCCGTCGGCCGCGCTGGCGGTGGCCAGCAGGGTGCCGTCCGGCGAGAATACGCATTTGTACATGGAGGAATGGCCGGTCAGCACGGTCCGTTCGGTGCCGTCAGCGATCCGCCACAGTCGGGCGGTGTCATCGTGGCTCGAGGTGGCGAGCAGCGTGCCGTCGGGTGAGAAGGCGCAGCTGTCCACCGTGTGGGTGTGCCCGGACAGGGCTCTCTGTTCGGTGGCGTCGGTGACCCGCCACATGCGTGCGGTGTGGTCGTGGCTGGTGGTGGCCAGCAAGGTCCCGTCCGGAGAGAAGGCACAGCTGGTAACGCCCTTGCCGTGGCCGGTCAGCACGGCGTCGACGGTGCCGTCGGCGACCCGCCACATGCGTGCGGTGCCGTCCTCGCTGCTGGTGGCGAGCAGGCTGCCGTCCGGTGAGAAGGCGCAGCTCGTCACCCAGTCGGTGTGGCCGATCAGTACCGCGAGTTCGGTGCCGTCGGCGACCCGCCACAGCCGGACGGTGTGGTCGATGCCGGTAGTGGCAAGCACAGCGCCGCTAGGGGAGAAGGCGCAGTCCCACACGCCTTCGGTGTGCCCGGACAGCACCGTCTGTTCGGTGCCGTCGGCGACCCGCCACAGACGTGCGGTGTGGTCGTTGCTAGTGGTGGCCAGCAAGGTCCCGTCGGGAGAGAAAGCACAGCTCGTGACGGCGCCCTTGTGGCCGGTCGGGTGGGGGTGGGCTGGGTCAGGCCGGTCGGGCAGGGGCCATGTTGGCTCCACCCGGGGGTGCGGCAGGGTCTGTCGGTAGGCGTGCAGTTCGGCTTCGAGGCCGGGTTCGCCATGCAGTTGGGCGGCCAGCGTCGCGCCCAGTGCTTCGGGCGGGTCGATCGGGCCGAGTAGATGGGCGGCGGACTGGAGGACCCGCCGCAGGTTTCTGGCGGTGGGAGTGTCTGACAGCTCCAGATCGGCGATGACGCCCACCACGGAACCGAGGCGACGCGTCTTGGCCTCGACCCAGCGCAGGTCGCACACGAGGGTGGCCAGCTCCTCGTGTTGATCGGCCGCGGCCAGATGGTATGGCAGGTAGCGCCACAGGTAGTTGGAGTCGGCGGGCAGGGTCCACCACGGCCTCGGCGCGCCGTCGTGTCGGGCCAACAGTGCAGCTGAGGCGGCGGTCAGCCGCCGGTGCGTCTCGGTGCGCGCGTCGGGTCCCTGGCGGGTGCGCAGGTAGGCTCGGATCACGTCGTGCAGCACTAGCCTGGGTCCCGGCGCGTCGAGTCGGTAGTCGGCTACCAGCCCCAGCCCGGCCAGTTCCTCGCACAGCGCGTCCACCCGCACGCCAGGCCACAGCAGCCCGAGAATGTCCTGTGGGATGTCCACGTCCTCGGGGAACACAGCCAGGTCCAGACAACGGATCTGGTCGGCCGACGCGAGCAGAGTCAGACTGGCCTCCACAGTGGCCGCCACAGCCCGGCTCCGGTCTGCCGGACGCGCAGGATCAAAAGCGCCGGGGCCGTCAGCCAGCAGCATCCGCATGACCTGCTCGGCGGCTTCCTGCGCCAATTGGCCCCGCTCAATGCGCCGGCGCAGTGTGCCGTTGATCAGGTTGAGCAGCACCGGCCATCGCCCGGCCGCCTTGCTCAGCCCTTCCGTGATCTCTGCGGGAAGCCCCGCAACGCCGCCGGTGAGCAACAGCCGGGCCTGGTCAGCGGACATGGCGTCCACGACGAGGTGACGACTGCTGGCGGGAAGCAGGTCGGGAATACGGGTGGTGATGAGCCGCGTGCAGTCCCGGCCGCCGAACCCGAACGGCCGAAGCTGCGACTCTTCCCATACGTCGTCGACAACGAGCAGCACCGATTCCGCGCGCTCGTCGAGCAGCCGTCCCAGCTCGGTTCCGGCGGCGTCCGGATCTGACAGCGTAGGCCGCCGTCCACTCAGTACACAGGCCAGGTCATTGATCCGCTCAGCCAGATCCGCACCACGGATCTCCTGGCCAAGGGTGGCCCACAGAAGACCGCCCGGATAGCGCTCCCGCAGCTGAGTCTGGTGGCACGCCCAGGCCGCCAGCGTCGTCTTGCCGAACCCGCCGGCTCCTCGCAGCCCGGTGGTCATTCCCACCTCGGTGGCCCCGGCTGCCGACAGCGCAGCCATCAAACGATCGGCCAGTTCGGGACGTTCCACCATCCGTTCCAACGGCGGCGCCATCCACGGCCGTCGGAGCTCCTCGGACGTCCCGGAACCATTCCCGTTCGGCCCTCCCCGCCCGGTTGCATCAGCCTCGTGGTCCACGCGCCAGACTTCGAAAGCGACCCACACTGCGACCAGCACGAAGAGTGCGGCCCCAACCGTCCAAGTCCACTGCGAAGTCGCCAGGTTGGCCAGCGCACCCGCCGCGAACGCCAGTAGCGTCGAGGCCCCAGTAACGGTCCCCTGCCTGGAGAGCCTCTGCCCCACCCCGCTAGACCTTCGACGTGGCATTACGGGACCCCTCCCCCGATGCAACTAGTCGTCCCCAGAAAGGTACCGAGCGTGACCGTCAGTGTCCGACGAACTGCAGCACCGACCCGGGAATCGCCAGTCACAGGCCCACGCTCGGGATAGAACCGAGGACGCAGATCGATTGGATAGCCGCGCAAGAGCAACACAAACCACACGGTCAGCGGTGCGATCGAGCTCCCTCAACCTCCCCTGACCGCCAGGCAATCCACGGAACGCGCAGCGGCACCGGCTGCCTCACACACCGTCACAGGGCCCACCGTGGGCGCTGTGGGCGCAGACGACGCAGTGGAACTTATCCCGTGTGGCCCGGCTCTCCTTGACGGTGGGCAGGCATTGGGGGTAGGCACGGGGGTCCACGGCGATCACGTCCCGTCCAGCGCTTTCAGCCTTGGCAAGCGCCAGGAACACGCCCAACCGGCACCGTTGATCGAGTTGTTGAGCCCGGCTTTAGCAGCGGCCCCGTTGGGCAGGAAGGTTCCAGGTTGTTCGAGATGGGCCTGGGTACGGGTGTGCGGAGCTGCACGCGGCGACCTGAGCAGCGCCCGAGCAGTCCGAGTTCCCCGGCCGCTCTCTCCGGGGGCTGCCGGTTCACAGCCACACTGCGGCCAGCGGAGCACGTGACCCGCGCAGGCTGAACCAGTTGCGCGCTGACACGTCGCGACTACTCTCCTGACACGCCGACAAATAACCCTAGCCCTCTAGGGGTTGAAGGTATCGAGCGCGTGAGGCACGATATGGATAGTTGCAGGGCAAGGGGCCCGGACTATCCACCTATGGGGGTGCGCTGATGATTCACATCACGCTCGGGGCGATGCGTTACGTCAACCCGAAGGAAGACCAGCTGGGCCGCGATCATGTCGGTTGGGACCCGAACATGGACGACGCGGCGTTGTTCCGCGCCAACCGGGGGTGCTGGGTTCTTGGTGAACGGGCCGACCGGGAGCAGTACGCACTGCTCTCCTCGCAGGGCACCGTGCGCCAGGCGATAGAGATCGACCACCTGGTTCCGGTGGCCGGCGGCCGTCGGGCGATCGAGGGCCGGTACCTGGAGGCCGGGCACCCGGTCCACGATGCCTACGTCGGAAAGCCTCAGCCGGTCGATCCGACCCGCAACCCCGTGACGTACTTCGACTCCCCCCACGCCGCCCGGACGTGCGGCTGCGGCTGCCAGGCACCGGTCACCCTCGGCTGGTTCCTGCCCGGCCACGACCAGAAAGCCCTGCACGACCGCGTCGCCAGGATCGGCACCGTCCACCAGTTCATCAAGTGGTTCGACCACACCTACACCGACGAGGCGCAAACGATGGAGTCCAGCATCCTGTCCATCGATCCGCACTCCAACAGCAGAACAGCGTGCAGCGCGCACGGCACAGCCGCAGCCTGCACCCCGCTCATCGCCGACATCGTTCTGAGCGACGCAGGCAGCGACCACGTCGAATGGGCCGTCTGCGCCCGCTGGCTCCGGGAGAACTCCGACGCAACGGCCTGGCTGAACGACCACCCCGATGCCGCAGCACGCCTGGGCCCCATCTGACGGGCCCCGCGAACGGGAGCACGCCGGTCACCGCGCTCCCGTTCCCCCTTTGCCAAAATCACGCGGGTGAGATGCGCAGTAGCTTCCCGAAAGGATCCCGACAAGTCGGGGGCTCCGTCAGGGACAACAGCCGCGACCCTCCAACACCCCAGCTCCAAGGACGATCAGTCGACGGGTTCCATTTGTGGCTGCTCTGAGCAACGGTTGCGCAGGCGATTCACTCCTCCACCAACAGCTTCTCCCGCAGCCGGGCCAGAGTGCGGGCCAGCAGGCGGGAGACGTGCATCTGGGAGATGCCCACCTCCTGGGCGATCTGAGCCTGGGTCATGTTGGCGAAGAAGCGCAGCAGCAGGATGCGCTTCTCGCGCGGCGGAAGGTCTTCCAGGAGAGGCTTGAGGGACTCGCGGTACTCGACGCCCTCCAGCGCTTCCTCCTCCGCACCGAGCGTGGCGGCAACGGCCGGGGACTCGTCGTCGGTGTCGGGGACGTCCAGGGACAGCGTGGAGTACGCGTTGGCCGACTCCAGGCCCTCCAGGACCTCCTCCTCCGAGATGCCCAGCTTCTCGGCCAGCTCGTGGACCGTGGGCGAGCGGCCGTGCCGCTGCGAGAGCTCCGCGGTCGCCGTGGTGAGAGCGAGCCGCAACTCCTGCAGCCGGCGCGGCACACGCACCGCCCAGCCCTTGTCGCGGAAGTGCCGCTTGATCTCACCGACCACCGTCGGAGTCGCGTACGTCGAGAACTCGACGCCGCGCTCCGGGTCGAAGCGGTCGACCGACTTGATCAGGCCGATGGTCGCGACCTGCGTGAGGTCGTCCAGCGGCTCACCGCGGTTGCGGAAACGGCGCGCGAGGTGCTCCACGAGCGGCAGATGCATCCTCACCAGCCGGTTGCGCAGCTCCGCGTACTCAAGGGTGCCCGCCGGCAGCGTGCGCAGTTCGACGAACAAGGTCCTGGCTGCGCTGCGGTCGGCGGGTTGCGGGCTGGGGCGCGCTTGCCGCGACGTGGGCTGGGTCCTCATCCGGTGCTTGAGCCTGGCCAGCGCGGACTCGACGTCCTGGGCCGTGGCCACGGCGGAGCCCACGGGTCCTTCGCTTGCCATCAGGGTTTCGCGCAGTGCGGCCACATCGTCCTCGTCCTGGTGGTCGACCATCACTGCCTCCCCTCGCCTGCGCCGATCACGCCCAGCTCCTGCAGTTCCCTGCGCACACCTTCCAGGGCCTGGCGTGCCCGGTACAGGTGCACGCGGGCGGTGGCCACCTGGATGTGCATCTCTTTCGCGGCATCCCCAACGGCTGTCCGGCAATCGCGCAGCGGCTCATCACTTCACGCTGTTTGTCACTGAGGCTGACGATGCGCTCCAGGACCGTACGGTAGGCGCCGCGCGCGTCCATCCACGACGCGAGGTCGACCTCGGCCGCGGCCCGGTCGTGCATGTCCGGGTCGAAACCGGCCGAGCCGACCTCCTTCTGCAGCCCCAGCACCTCGCGGACCACGGTGGTCCGCAGCCATCCCGGCCAGGCCCGCACCGGTTCGAGATGCGGGGCGTTCCAGCGCTGCCAGCACTGCAGGAAGGCTTCCTGAACGGCAACGTCGGCGAGGGTCCGGCGCCCGCCGGAAACGAACATCGCCTGCGCCAGCAGAGGCCGGTACCACTGACGAAACAGCGTGTCGAACGCCTCGTCGGTGGGCGGGGACATCACTCGGGCTCCTGCGCGTCCAGACGGACGCTCCACGCGGTGCCGTCCTGGTCGCTCACCTCGACCAGCCCTCCTCGCGCGGACAGTTCACGCGCCATCAGAGCCATCACCCGCGCCCGCGTACGCTCCCTCAGCAGATAACCGCACGTCCGCGCAACGACGCCGGCAGCCGCACCCGCCCCGGTGCCCACTATCACCCAACTCCACAGCCCTGTCACGGCGTTGGCCTCCCGGCGCTCGGCGTGCGGTTACCAAGAAGAGGGAAACGACGCCGGAAACGTGTACACGCCGCCAGACGACCAGGGGCCGGCGCTTCCCCGTCGCAAGGTATGTGGGGCTGGACTGCCCTTGGGCAGGGCGGCAGCTGTCAGCGCCGGGCTGTGTGCGCCAGCTGCGTCCGGTGAAGACGCGGGGCGGCGGCCGGGATGCGTGCTCGGGAGATGGACCAGCCGGTCGCCGGAGGGCTGCGCGATGGTGACCGCGTGTGCAGAGGGCACGGCACTGCTGCTGGCCACAATGGGCGCAATGTCGGCCAGCGGGCCCAGCCCCTGCCGTAGGAGCCGGGCCCGCCTCGTTCCCGGATATCAGCCGGAGCGCGGCACGGCGATCTTGGCTGCGAGAGTGAATCCCGAGCCGGCAATCGTCATGGCGCTCCCGAGTGCTTCAAGCTCTCCGGGCATGACCAGGAGCACCGCGATGGCTCCCAGCAGTGCGGCAATAGCGATGACCACGGCGGCCACAGCGTTGGACAGGGGCAACTGCGGCACAGTAACGGGGTGTTGTTCGGGTCCCGGTGGAGTTCCGGGACCGTGCACTTCGGGTGGGCGGGTCCTCATCGGCAGGTCCTCTCGTGTCAGCCCAGGTGAGACAGGTGGAGCAGTGAGCCATGCGGTAGCAGCCGCATATGCGTGTCCGGGAAATGCCCTGCCGCATATGTGCCGGAACACGACTCCGGAGCAAGGCACGTGTTTGCAGGACCTGTCGCTCCGTCATCTTCCGTGCGGTATCTACGACGGCGGCCCCGCCGGATTGGGAATCCGGCGGGGCCGCACGCGTCGTCGGGGTCTGCTGCTACAGACCCCGCATGCCTGCCTCGGCAGGCTGTTGATCTCGTCTCACCTGGGCTGACAGGAGGATCGAGAACCAAGTTGTGCCAACTTAACCAAGTTGGCGACCAACTCTACTATGGTTATCCCCGTTCCACCGGGATCGATAAACACCTTCCACGCCGCTTCCCGCCCGCGACCCGAAGACCACGCCGCTTCCGCCCGCCAGACTGCGGCGACCTGCAGCGATACCGGCAGGGAAGGGGAGCCGCTCGACGTCACCCCGGACACGATCATAGTTTTGCCCCGATCACACCAGCCAACTGCTCACCAACTTCTCCGTGTTAGCCGGAACTTGCAGGAGTTGGCGGCAGTTGAAACTGCGGTCCTGCGGTCATTGACGTGCAACTGGACGGCTGTCGCCCGGTGAAGACGCTTCCGCACTACAGGAGGCAGACCCACGAGACCGCATTCAGCCGCCGAAACAGCCCACCCGCCTCGAACTCACCCACGGCCCTACCGGCCAGCATCCCGACCGCGACAGCACCCAGGGGCGTGCGCACCACGGTGGAAGGTCGGTCACCAAGGGCCATGTCCACCGAACAGGGTTCGCGGGACCGCCGCACCAGGGGCCAGCAGGGAGATGCGGACGGTACCCGTTCTCATCCACGTCGGCTCGCGCGGCCCGCGGGCACCACACGGCCAGCGAGGGAGTCGACGGGACGCCGGGCCCTGCGGCTCGCCGGATCCATCGAGGCACGGATCAGCTCCATCACGAGTTCGCGAGATATCGGCGTCTGCCCTCGCGGCTCTCCTGACTCTGTGCGCGTTGAACGTGCAGGTTCGCCAGGACGGTGACCGTACGCAGCTGCCGTCACTGCCCGTCCCGGGTAAAGGAAGGCGGTGGCGGTGGCGGTGGCGGTGGCGGTGGCGGTGGCGGTGGCGGTGGCGGTGGCGGTGGCGAACGATGGCCCGGCTCGGGCCCGGCAGCACCGGCCGGGGATCTCTGCCAAGCCTGGATGAGGCAGCACAGACGGCGGGCCGGCGCTGAACAGAGTGGCGCCCGCCAAGACTGGGTCGCTTGCACCCGCCCGGCCCGTGGAGTCCCCCTGCGCACCGAGGCCGCTGTGGCGGGAGCCCACCACAGCGGAGCACCTGCCCAACGGCCGGTCGTGCAAGACCCTTCCGCCGACAAAAGTTGTTGACGAACTTCCCCAACCGACGGGCGGGTTCACGGCAGTTAGTAGGCAACGACGTCGCTATCCCGTAGCCACCCGGCCGAGAGGAAGAGATCCGTGGGGAACAACCCGAGTGCCTTCATCAGCTCACTCGCCGCGTTCAGCCTGGGGCAGATCATCGTGCGCACTATCGCTGCTGTCCTGTGTGAACGGGCTCGCCGTGCCACATTGGTTGGCATACTGAACACCCAGCGGCAGAGGGACTCGGAACTGCTTCTCCAGCACAGTTCCGGCGGTTGCCTTCTCCGCGTGCGGCAGAGCAGCCACTCTGGTGACGGATCCGACAATGCGCTGGTGCAATGACCGAACACCCGACGGACCCATCGCGATCCGACCCTTTGAGGACGCTGGCCGACTTCGACGGCGTGTATCTGACCAAGTTCCCTGGCGTGGTACGTGCCTTGGTGCTCTTGGGCGCTGACCGCTCCACAGCAGAGGATCTGGCCCAGGAATCCTTCTTGATCGCTCTGCATCACTGGGACACGGTCGGCCGATACGACAAGCCAGGGGCGTGGGTGGCAAGGACCGCTGTCAACAAATGGCGCCAGTTCGGCAGAACTGCACGGCGGCGCCACGACGTACTGAGCAGCATCGCTTCAGCTGACCACGTAGGGGAGCAACGAGGCTTCGAAGGCTCGGACCGGCATATCGATGTGCTGCAGGCACTGGCAAAACTCACCGGGCGCCAGCGTGAGGTACTGGCGCTGTACTACCTCCTCGATCACACTGTCAGCGAGGTCGCGGCCACACTGAACATTGCCGAGGGTACGGTCAAATCCACGCTGCACGACGCCCGCTCCGCCCTCGCGAAGTGGCTGGCACCGGGGTACGCAGACGATCCTCGGGAAGGAGGGGCTCGCAGTGCAGGATGAAGGCGATGACATCGAGCGTCTGTTGAGCGAGGCGACACAGAACATCCACTATTCGCCCCAGGAGCTTGCCGCTCGCCTTGCTGATCTCAAACGGCAAGCGGGACGACCGACCGATCATCCCTCCCCCGCACCGCCGCCACAACAGCCCTCCAACCCTCCGGCTCCTCCCTCTACACGCGGGGATGCGCCCTTCGTACCAGGGGGTGTGCTCGGCGAGATCATCGACGGAGTCCGTGCCGACCTCGCGGAGCGGCAGGCGCGCGTCAGCCTCGACGAGCTCAAGGAGCGCGCCGCGAAGGCTCCGGCTGCCAAGGACGGTGTCGCGGCCCTGCGCGGTGACGGCGTCAAGGTCATCTGCGAGGTCAAGCGCTCCAGCCCGTCCAAGGGCGCGCTCGCCGCGATCGCCGACCCCGCCGCACTCGCCGCCGACTACGAGGCGGGCGGCGCGGCGGTCATCTCCGTACTCACCGAGCAGCGCCGCTTCGGCGGATCGCTGGCCGACCTGGAGGCCGTCCGTGCCCGGGTCGACATCCCGGTGCTGCGCAAGGACTTCATCGTCACCTCCTACCAGCTGTGGGAGGCCCGGGCGTACGGCGCGGACCTCGCGCTGCTCATCGTGGCCGCCCTCGACCAGAGCGCCCTGGAGTCCCTCATCGAGCGCGCCCAGTCCATCGGGCTCACACCGCTCGTCGAGGTGCACGACGAGGACGAGGTCGAGCGGGCGGTGGACGCCGGCGCGAAGGTCATCGGCGTCAACGCGCGCAACCTCAAGACCCTGGAAGTCGACCGCTCAAGGTTCGAACGAGTCGCCCCCTCCATCCCGGCAGGGATCGTGAAGGTAGCGGAGTCCGGCGTCCGCGGCCCGCACGACCTCATCGCGTACGCCAACGCCGGCGCCGACGCCGTCCTCGTCGGCGAATCCCTCGTCACCGGCCGGGACCCGAAGACCGCCATCGCCGACCTCGTCACCGTCAGCGGACATCATGCCGTCCGGCGCACCGGCCAGTAGGCCACTGCCAGGCCCCCAGGCCTCCGTGACGGCGATCAGACGGATGCATGGCGGACCTGGTGCCAGCGCTCGAGGGTGGTCTGCTCATGTACGTCCGCGGGATGTGGCGGGTTGGCGGTGGCCCAGCAGGAGCTAGTCCTGCAGAAGGCCTTCAACGATCCGGTCATAGGCGGGGTCGGCGTAGTAGGCGCTGTGGGCAAGAAGCGGCGAGACGGGGGAGCCTACCTCGGCAATGACGTTAAAGGGATCGCGGAGCTGGTATTCGGGGCCGAGTTGGCGCAGCCAGCCTCCCCCCTCTGCGGACTCGTCGAGCTCCGCAGGCTCAACGGCCGTGCCGTCGATTGCCACCCAGGCCGAGTCAGGCGGTAGGACGGGTTCGATCGGGCCTGTTGCGGGGCGGGCGAGAACCGGGCCTCCCAAGTAGTCGGTCCAGCGGTGCACGTTGCGCCATCGCCCGTCCAACTGCTCGGTGTAGAGCGCCGTGAGCTTGTTATGGCCGAGGTATGCAGGAAAGAGCCTGGAGTAGGCCCACAGTAGCTGGGACCCATGCGTGATCATGGCCATCTTCTTGTGTGCGGTGGGTGTCTCCACAGTGAGCGCCGCAGCCGCGCAGATCACACTGCCCTGGCTGTGCCCGGACAGGACAACTCTTCTGCCTCCTGCGATCACTTGCTCGGTGCGGCGCGCGAGACTCAGGACCGCGTGGCCGCCGTATGGCGGGGGTACGATCGGATGGGTCAGCCGGGGCCAGAACGCGAGCAGGTCCCACAGCACTCCCACACTCCGCCGCCAGCCGGAAGAGCGGAACGCGCGGGCGCCGAGGAGCACTAGCAGTGCAGCCAGCGCGGTGAGCACCCAGGTGCCGACGACCTCTACGCCTCGCCACACGTCATCACGTCGGCCCGTGCCGTAGATGTGTTTCTCGATCCAGTCGTACCCGGGGTCGTGGCCGGGGATCAGGGCGATGGCGCCCAGAGTTCCCTGAACCACTGCCGCGAGCCCGCCCAAGGAACCGAGGGTCAGCAGGATGTGGGGCAGCCGGTATTTGAGCCGGGCACGCTGCCATGCCGTGGTGATGCGCTGCATGGTCCGCTCGGGCAGCGGGTCGGGATAGTCCAACTGGATCCGTGCGGACAAAGTAGTGCCGTCCGGCAGATTCTTCGTCTGGTAGTAGGGGACAAGGACTACGACGGCGACCGCAAGAAGCACGAAGGTGAGGAGCCCCCACAGGAGGGCAGTTACGTTGAAGAGCACAGGTACGTCCAGTGGCTCTGTGAGCCCCGAGCGGCGGTCTACCCACCCGAGCAGACGGGCCGACTGAAGTGCGGCCCCTGCGGTGAAGCCTGCCGCGAGGAGTACCGCGAAGCCGGTGAGCACGGAACATGCCATGCCGCACCACATCGGGTGTAGCCGATCGGGAGCGTTATACGTGGGCCCTCGGAGCACCGCGTTGGCCACGACCAGGACGAGCAGGAACAGTGCGGCAGCGGCGAAGTGGGCATGGAAGGCCCAGTCGAATCCTGTAAGTCCTGCGGGCCGGGCCCCTCGGGGACGATTGGCCCTGCCGCCCCAGCCAGCAGCGATCACGGCGACGGCCGCGAAGACGAGCCACGCGGTGGCGGTCAAGCCCCGATAGAGGTTGGGGACCGCACGCGGGTTCTCGACCGCATCCACGGTGGAGGGCACAAGGGTACGGCCCCTTCCAGTGATCAGGGCGCACCAAGCGACGATCGCGGCGGACAGCCAGAACAACACCCACAACACCGTGCAGGACCATCCGTGCGCCGGTGCCAGGCCAGCCACCTCATGTGTGGACAGGTGGGCGACGAGCATGGCCACGACAGCTAGTGCGGTGGACAGGTGCAGCCGGCGCAGCAGCGCGGTCCGCGGCGACGGCGACCAGAACGCGCGCGCTCCCAGGCTTCCGACGGGGTCGGGCGCCGCTGAAGTGGCTCCGGGCGATGCGTAGAGATAGACCTGGGCACTCATGATGCCCAGCAGGGCCACCATCGCGGCTGGCACGGCCATGCCGAGCAACAGGCGCCAGCGCCACTCGATCACTTCCAGGCCGAAGAAGCTCAGGTGGTGGCGCTGGCATCCCGAGGCACCACCGCACTGCCAGGCGACCAAGTCGATCGACACGAAGGCAACCGTGGTGGCCAGCAGCCCGGTCATCACGAGGCCAATCAGGCGGAGCGAAACGTCGGCGACCGCGCGGACACGGTCCCGCCCTCCGTTCTCCCCTGCCTCCATCGGCAGCGTGAACCGTGCCAGGTTGACGACGCCGAAGGGAGCCATGAGCAACCACAGCGCCTTGGAGACCGAACCCGACGTCATCGTCCCCCAGTGAAACGCCTCTACCTGAGTCGGCCCCGCTGGCGGAGGGACAGGCGCCTGCCGCATGAAGCGCGCCGTGTCGTCCCCGCCAACCTGCACGACGGATGAGATCTCCAGCAGGCTCTCTGCAGCCGTCCCGCTGACACCATGGACGCGAATCTCCACTGTCTCTGGCATGCCGTGGAGCATGTCCTCGGTTGGACCCGCTGTCCATCCGGCAGACGAGTGATAACACGCAGCAGCACTCACGGTGCCCCGAACCTCACCGCCCCGTTGCTGCCGGCTGACGAGGCCGGTCTACCCGCTCGGCCACACCGATGCGTTAGTCAGAACTGCACGGTCGCCCCTGCATGCCAACAGCATGGTGTGCAGTGCGAGCAGCCGTCGTGAGTCTGGAGCACATCACGGAACAGTAGCGCCATCAGACGACCATGCGTTGGCCCGCTCCAGAAAACTGAGCACCGCTCAGAATGAACTGCGCCGAGTCTGATGGAGGCTCCGGACTGTCCCGAGTTGAGTGGAGTCGAGTTGCCTGGTTTCAGGCTACTGGCGGGGGCGGAGTTCGTACGGCGACTGCCGGTGCAGACACCGTTCGGCAACTGCAGTGGCAGGCTCAGCGCGGGCGCCAGGTGCGTACTTCCAGGTGAAGGATGTGGGCGTCGGGGTTGATGCGTCCGGTCTCCACGAGCCACTGGTGCACCGCGGCGGTGACGTCGCCGCCGGCCGCATCGACGCGGCGGGCGAAGTCGGCTGCGTCGTGGCCGCCGGTCTGGGCGGAGCCGTAGGAGCGTTCTTCGGTGTGGTCGGCGCGTTGGGTAACGTCGCGGCGGATGCCGGGTGAGTCGGTGCGGCTGCCGGAGGGGTGCACGTAGCTGGTCTTGGCGAGGCGGACGGTGAAGGCCAGGCGCAGGCCTTGTCGGGCGGCTTCGGCGATCAGGGGACGCAGGCGGGAGGAGCCGGAGGCGATGGCCTGGGCTGCGACGCGGCCGGTGCCGGAGCCGGTGGGGGTGATCAGGACGGCTTTGCTGCGGACGCGTGCTTTTGTGCCGCTGGCCGTGGTGCGGCGGGTGATGTGGCGGCTTGCCAGGGCGGCGAGTTCGGGCAGGTCGGTGATGCCTCCGGTGTGAACGGCGGCCAGGACCTGTTGGAGCGCGGGGACGAAGGCTGCGCCTTTGTTCTTTGTGTAGAACTGGGAGACCAGGGAGGCGTCGCGGTTGATGATGCGGGCGATGCCGCTTTTGGTGTAGCCGGCTGCTTGAAGTTGGTCGGCCAGTTGGGCGGCCTCGTTCAACTGGGGCTGCGGGGCGGGGCGGTTGCGGCGACGGCGGGGGGGCATTAGGCCTCCCCGGCGGTCTGGGCGAGGGCGGCGCGTCCGGCGTCCCGCAGGGTAAGGAGCTCTTCTTCGGTGGTGGGCGCGGTGACGGGGCTCGCGAGGTGGCCTTTGAGGAGGTAGTCGCCGGGCTGATGGTGGTAGGGCCACGGCTCGGGCTGGGTGAGGTAGAGGGCGTCGGTACGGAAGGCGATCACGCTGCCGGGTGGGGTGTGCAGGGCGCCGGCGTAGGTGTTGTCGTCTCGGTGGCGCTGGGTGAGCAGGGCGGCGCGGGCGCCGGACCAGATCGCGGCAGCCCATTCGGGGTGGGCGTTGGGGTCTCGGCTGAAGCCGGTGGGTTTTTGCCAGGTGATCTGTTCGTCGTCGAAGCCGATGATTTCGGCGTCCGGGGGGACGTCACGTTCCAAGGTGCGGGGGGTGGTGCCGGTGACCATGCGGGGGCGCTGGGCGAAGGAGCCGATTCCGTAGAGCAGGATGGCGCGTACAGCGCGGGAGGCGAGGTGGGCGGCGCGGGACTGCTGGCTGGCGCCCTGGAAGTGGGCCTGGGCAGTGAGGTTGGTCCAGGTCTCCTTGAGTTTTTTGGCCCAGTCGTCGAGCGGTTTGCCGTCCTCCCACAGGATGCCGTCGAGGATCTCGACCTTCCACGGGGTGATGGGGTTGGCCAGGGCGGTGTGGATTTCGGGGCCGCCGGCCCAGGTGGTGAACGTGGTGCCCGGCGTGCTCGGGTAGTGCCAGGCGCGCTCGCCCGGGGCGGGCAGGAGGCCGACATGCTGCCAAGTGCCGGGGACGGTGACGCGCACCTGCCAGTGCCCGCATCCGTACAGGGCGCGCATCTGTTCTTTCTCCGACCAGGCGGCGAAGGCGGCGGCGGTGACGCGGCGGGGGGTGCCGACCGGGGACTTCCAGGTGTGTTTGGCGTAGGCGAAGGTCCGGTCGTACTCGACGAGTTGGGGCAGCTGGTCGGGGACCTGCGGCGGGGTGATGAGTTCGGTGCGGCCCTGGCCCGCGGTGGCGTGCAGCAGGCCGCGCAGTTCCTCGGACAGGACCGGGTAGCCCTCGGCGTACTGGCCGCGTTGGGGGATGGTGCGCGTCCACAGGTCGCGGCCGGTCTGGGAAGGGGAGCCCATGACGACCGCATCGGACCAGTGGCGGCGCAGGGCCTGCCACAGCAGCACGAAGGCGTCCCGGACGATGTGCGGGTCATCGCCGTCGGCGTCGAACCACTCCCCCACCGAACGGATTTCGACGTGGCTGTCGGCGTTCTCGCGCTGGTAGCGGCCGACGGGGTGGCGGGCGTGGACGAAGTGTCCGGCCATCCGGTCGCGGCCGCGTCCGGTGTCGGTACGCCAGCCAGGGGTGGGGGCGTTCAGCCAGGCCGTGACGGCGTCGCGCAGGTAGGGGTATCGGTCGGCGTCACGGTGCCAGGGGTCTCCGGCGGTGATGTAGATCCGCTCCACGCCCTCGGGGACCGTGTGGAAGACGGCGGTGAGGATCTCGGCGGCTGTCCCTGCGCCGAGAGACAGCCGGTGGGTCTGGCTGCGGTGCACCAGCACGCCAGTATCGGTGTCGAGGAAGACGGTGGAGCGGGCCTGCTGGGTGAAGTTCGGGCGCTGCGAGAGGAGGTTCGCCGTATGCGTGAACCATCCCTGTCCTGCCGCGCCGTCCGGGATCGACGGCAGCGTGCGCGGCGCGCCCTGCTCCGCGGGCATGCCGGCTGACGGCTGAGCCGCGGTGTGCCGGGTCTGGGCGTCGGCGGGCGTCGCCTGGGCGGGGGCGGTTTTCTGCGCGGGTGTATTCATGGCTGGGGCCACGGCTCCGGGCGCCTCAGCGGCGAGAAGGTTCGTGCCGTCCCCGGGCTGGTCGGGGGCGGCCGATGCCGCTCCCAGGGCCGGGGCCTTCTCCGGTGTGTCGGCGGCGAGGCCGTCGGGGGCCAGAGCGGGCACCAGGGCGACGATCTCGGCCAGGCTCAGTCCGGCCGCCGGGGCGATCCGCTCCGCCTTCGCCTTGTCGTGTCCGGCCAGGAGGCCGATCTGCTTGTCCCGCTGTGTCTCCAGCCGCGCCAGGGTCGCCCGGGCCTTCTTGATCTCGTCCCGCACGCCGCGCAGGTCGGCGAGAGCGGCGGTGTAGCTCTGTGCGTCCATCAGGTTCCTTGTCCGGACGGCGGGTTCAGTCGGCGGTGTTCGTGGAAACGTAGGCGATCGCACCGCCCGAGTGTGAGGCAAGTGTGCTGCCCAGCAGCAGATCAGCGAGCATACGGTCCGTCTTGGCGCTTGCGGTCACGTGCGTGACGGGGGTGGCCAGGTCGGTGACGTACCCGGACAGCCGGGCGTGGGGGAAGGCGTGGCGACCCTGGGCGTTCTTCTCCCAGGTTTCCAGGCCTGTCAGGACGGCCACCACGTAGCCCGACAGGGTCACCGGCAGGACTCCGGCGGCCGCCACGCTCGCCGCGTCGCAACGCCACCAGCCACGCAGCGCCTTCAGGAGGTCGTCAGGGGTGAGGGAGGCTGCGAAGCCGATCCAGCTCCGGTCCGGCTCCTGTACCGACTTGGCCGCGTCGACCCGCAGGACAGCGCACTCCGAAGCGCCCAGCTGGTCCAGCGGGGCGTGACGGCGCCGGCTGAGGGCCTGGACCACGTCAAGCGGGACCATGACGCGCACACCACGGCGGGACAGGCCCGGCAGCAGTCCGGCACGCACCAGGCGGCGGAAGGTGGTGACGGCACAGCCGAGCTCTTCGGCGGCCTGTCCGGTTGTCAGCAGCACCCCACTCCCCCAATGCAAGATCTGATATCTGATTCGGCATGTACGTTACTGGATCTGCTGAGGGTCCGTCAAAGCACCACTTCAGGCTCAAGGGCCGTTTCCGGCCCGCCGCGGTCCGCGCGCGACGGGACGGACGCTGGTCGTCCCATCGCCCAAGACGCTGTCGGCGATGCGTCACGGTTGAGCCGCGTCGGGCATGCCACGAGAGCACGGGATAGATTGCCGCTGTGTCCGGCTCAGATCCCGATTCCTACGCGGCGTTGTATCGCCTGCGGTACACCCAGCGGCTGCCGGGCGAACTGGCGGAACTGACCGGGCCTGTGCACGGCGTCGTCGACCTGCCCCTGCACGTGGTCTGGTCAGGGCTACGCAGCTTCGACCTGGACCGGCCACGCCAGCGCATGAGCCTTTACCGGACAGTGCTGGCCGAAGGCCAGCGCGAGGACCTGTGCCGCTATCTCAACCACCGCCTGCTGCTGCAGCTGTGGCCCATGCTGCGTTCCCTGATCGGGCGCCCTGTACGGGAAGCATGGGAGGAGGCGTTCCCCCCGCTGCGCGTGGCTGCCGCCGAAGGCGACAAGCAGTCCGCGCTCCTGCCTCCGGAGTCCAGCGTGGCAAAGGATCCGCCTGAACAGGCCAGATAGCGATCTGCCGGAAGCCTACGAGGGTCTGGGCAGAACGTCGCTATCTCGACATGCGCCTGTCCGGACCGACACATACGCGCGCCCAGCCGCATTGCCGCACCAGCGCGCTGCACCACCGTATCCCCCATAGGGTCTTGTGATCTGCCGACACACGCTCATCGTGCGCAGCGTCGGTGATCGGCTCCGTGGCGATTGCCGAGCCGTCTATCGGCATGCTGGGCACATGTTGTCGTCGTTGTCCTCGTACGGAATGTCGGCCGGCACAAGGTGGGCGGTCCGGCACAAGGTGCACAGATCTCCCCCACAGCTGCGACAGCCCACGTAGCGCCCGCCTGCATACTCGTAGCGTCGCTTCTCGATATAGGGGTCGTTGCACCTCTTTTGGGGTTTCGTATCTGCCTCGGGGTACAGCGCTGCGACTTCGTAGGTGTCCTTCAGTTTGACCCGAGTGAGGTCCCGCCCTTCCTGGAAGACTCGTCGCCACTCTCCTTGCAGGTGCAGTTCTTCGGTGCCGCGCACCCTCACTAGGATCAGGCCTTCGGCGTGTGCCTTGTAAGCCTTGGACCATAGGTTGACGAAGGCTTGTGCGCGGATGATGTGCATCCAGTCAGGACGGTGCAGATCCCTGTTCGATCTCGACTCCCCCAGGGTGGAGACGAATTGGGAGTACAGGGCCTTTACGTACTCCAGCGTGACCGTGTCCTCCTCCTCGAGGGCCCGGGCGTCGCGCAGAGTGGTGCGGAACTTCTCAAGCAGGTTCTCGGTGGATCCGGACGTGTAGGACTCGTGGATGACCGGCGGGTCGCACAGTGCGTGCTTGGAGCTCGATAAGCGCAGCAGGAGCCGCAGAGTGGACTCGGTAATCCACATAGGTCCGGGTTCAGGGCTCAGGCCAAGAGGATTGGGCAGGTAGGCGTCATGTTCCCAGGCTGAGGGGGTGATGAGATGGATGCCGGCTCGACGGCGGTCGTGTGGGTAGGGGGCAGTGGGCCGGAGCTGGCCGAGGGGAAGATGGGTTTTCAGAGCGGCTAGGTAGGCACCGTTAACATTCAGCGCTGCCACCGGATCCGTCTGGTCTGGTGCCTGTGCACGCTGCCAGTCAGGGCGTGCTTCCCAGACGCGGTCAGGTGCGTGCGGGGACGGCTTGCGGAGCATCTCGGGCAGTGCGGGGTGGCGGACGATGTCATACCGGGCGCCCACTCGGCACTCGTCGAGCAGCTGCATGGCGTCGGCAATTGCGCGTGCGGTGAGTGCTGCGACGGCTTGGCGCTGATCACCGTTGTGGGCGTCCAGGGCCGCAACGACAGCTTCCCCAATCGGGTCCTGGCGGGTGTTGAAGCGTTGTGAGACGCCGGAGCGGGGGTGTGGGATGAGGTGCTTGGGTGTCGCCTCGGGCCTGGACGGGCTGAGGGCTGGTGCGGGGGTGGCCGCCTCGGCGCACTCGGCAACGGTGAGGTGTTGCGGATAGCCGTCCACTTCGTGGGTGGCCGGATTTCCGCACAGCACGCATGAGGCGCTCTGTGGCAAGAATTCGGTGGAGTCGTCAGGCGCCGGTCGGTTGGTGGTGAGGTGGGGCTTGGCGGCTTGAGTCTGGTCGGTGGCGCAGGTGCGGGCGTGCGTGAGGAAGTAGGCGTAGGCGTCGCGGGCGGGCCCTTGCAGCTCGGTCTGTCCCTCTTCCCATGCGTGGAATGTGGCGGGGCTGACGCCGATCGCTTGGGCTACTGCTTCAGCGGTGAGGGCGAGGCTGGTACGTAGCCGACTGCGTTCGGCGGGTGCGGGCAGAGGTCGGCACGTGGCGAGGAGGTCGTCGATCGCGGGATATCTACTCATCGTCTGATCTTTCTCGGTACGGCGTGGAGCCGGGGTTGAGAGGAGGCAGTAAGTGTTGGTGGCGTGGACGGTGGAGGCTTGGTCTCAGGTTTGTCGGCCGGAAGCTCTTGCCTGTGCGCTCGCCAGGACTCGTCGGCGTTGCTGATTCGCCAGGCGGTATCGGTGTCCGAGGGCGGGGGTGCTCGCCAAGAACTCGGATGAAGTGCCGTAGGCGGGCGTAGAAGTCAGGGGTGGAGTGGGTGGTGATACGGCCGAGGGAACCCCGCCTAGCGGCTGGCGGTTTTCTCGCATGGTTGCCGTTGCTCACAGCGTCGGCAGGGCGCACCTGTCTTGGGCTGTGAGCGGGCGTGTGCGCCATATACGGGGGCCAAGGTTGCGGTAGCGGTCTCGGCGCCAATAGGGCAGGCGCGTCAAGGGCGCATGGCTCCGATGTGCTCTGACACGGGTGGCGTTTCGAACACACGGCGAACTTAAAGGCGGACCCAAGCGCGCCGTGATTCTTTCGGTCATTTGTTCCCATGTGTTGCCGGGTGCAACGCATGTAGCACTCGGCCGTCTGCCGTTTGTCCTGGTTGCCGATGCCCGGCTGACTGTCCACTGCACTGCCGGGCACCGCCTGGTCGTTTCGTCTCCTCTTGGTGTTCGCTGCACCATCAGCGCAGGTTGGAGGGCTCCTGCGTCAGGCAGAGTGCGAGTTCGGGCTGGCGTCCTCGCGGAGGCGGCGGGCACTCTAGCGGCCGGGTCTGACAATGAGTCCGCGCGACCATTACAGCGGGGATGGCGTGAAGTTTCGGCTACCGCCCGGTACCGTGCCGGACACGGCATGCGCTGCCGGGCGGGTGCGCCAGGATGCGCCCATGAGTCTCACCTCGTCCCTCAAGGACCAGGCGTCGGCGATGTCGCGGTTCCTCGCCGAGCATCTGCCTGGTACCGATGGCCTGTTATCCGACTACCGCAGGCGTCTGGCCCGCTATCCCGCGCCGGTGAACCCCTCTGCCACAGCGGAGCGGCGACCGGAGTACCGCATGCTGGGTCACACGATCGACCACCGGCTGCGGATCAGCCTCGGAGCGCCCACCGGTCAGCCGATCAAAGAAGGCATCGTGCGGGCGGTGATCGACGACGACGGCTGGCCGGGCCCCGCCGTCATCAGCGCGGTGCAGGCAGCGGGGGCGGTACTACTGAAGGAGCTGGAACAGTACGAAAGCAGCGACGGCCAGCCGTTGGAGCTCGACTCCGAGACGGAGGAGCGTCTGGTGCGGCTGTGTCATGTTGCCTCGAGCTTTGAGGCGATCTTCCGTCACGTGGGATGGGTACGCGGCAACAGCCTGGGGTCCAGTCGGCCCGGAGCGACGCTGGACGAAATCGTCCATGCCGTGCCGGCCTATGTCGTCGACGACATTCGCCAGCAGATGGCGTTGGCGGCGCATCCCGGGCCCTTCGACGGCCTACGGCAGCTGCCCGTCGCGCAGCGCGTCTGCGGGCCCGTCTTCGACGGCAGCCTCCATGTAGGAGGAGCTGACGCCGACTTCATCCTCCGCGGCCAGTTGATCGACTGTAAAGCCACGATCCGCCCCGAGCGGATGGGCCGCGCTGAGCTCTACCAGCTCGCTGGCTATCTTCTGCTGGACTACAGCGACAGCTACTCCATCGAATCCGTGGGGCTGTATCTGTCCCGCCAGGGCGCCCTCATCGACTGGAACGTCGCGGACTTCCTTGGCTTCATGGGTGCACAGCTCGAGCTGCCTGACCTGCGCGCCGCTTGCCGGTACGCGCTGACCGACGGCGCGGCCGGCGCACCCCCGCCGCCGGAGGACCAGCGCCGCCGGCTCCCCCTCCCGCGCAACGCACCGCCGGTCCAAGACACCCTCTTTGGCGACCTGACCTGATCCACTGCGGCTACTCCAGCTGACCCTACGGCAGCCGACAAGCGCAAAGGGCAGCGAGTGGAACGACTCTTGCCTGCCTCTTGTGAACGCTCATGCCGACGGCCGCTGCGCGACAGGATCTGCTGAGCACATGGTCCAGGACGAGGAACTCCACGAGAGTTCCGTGCCTTGGCGGGCATGCTCGGGTGACGCGCGAGCTCCTCCCGAGCGCTGCTACGCCGTAATCAGAGTTCACCATGCCTGTTCCTGCCTCAAAGTCCGCGGCTGGAGGAAGGCACCGCTGCGAGTAGAGGCCGGCGGGCGCGACCCTGCAGGCGATCAGACAGGAATCCTGCCCGCGTTCCGGGCGACGACAGCGCTCCCATCGGTGAGTGGCGCTGGAGCCGCCCTGCTTCCGCTTCTTGTAGCCGCGCGCCTTGTCGGTGTGAGCGCGGCGTGCGAGCCACGGCTCGCCGTCGTGGGTCCGACTGGCGTCTCCACTGCGTGCGTCCAGACGCCTGTCCTGCTTTCCAAGCAGTGACTTCCATCCCGATTTTCCCTGCATACATGAGAGTTGTTCGTGACCCCTCTGTCTTTCGAAGCACACCGGCAGGCTGATCCCCCACCGCCGCTGAGCATCGGCCTTCGCTTCGCTGATCCGGCGCACATGACCGCACGGTTCATCCGCCCTGACGGCACCGAGTACGAACTGCCCTGGCTGGAGACGGCTGGAGAACAGCGGCTGGAGGAGTGCCTGCCGGTGCGGCGGTTCCCTGTCTGCAAGGGGCGGCGCTCGGCACCGGGCTGGTACTGGTCCGCGACCGACAGGTGCCTGGTGCACCACGGCTTCAAGGCCATGCGCACGCAGCTCATGATGCTGGACCACGATCCGGTGGTGACGGCTCTGGCCTGCCGGCCGGTGGAGCTGTCGTGGCACGGCCGGGGCGGCAGGACCGTGTCGCACGCACCGCACCTGATGGCACGTCTGGCGGACGGCAGCGGACTGCTGGTGGACTGTGCGAGCCGGTTCGGGGCGGGGCGTCGACTGGTGTGGCGGGCCGCCCACCTGGAGGGTGCTTCGGCCGCCGCAGGCTGGCACTACCGTCTGATCGCACCGCCGCAGCCCGTGGTGGAGGCCAACGTGCGCTGGCTTGCCGGCTACCGGCATCCGCGGTATGCGCAAGACCGGTTGCCGGAGGTGGCCGAGTGTTTCCGGGCGCCGATGGCGCTGGCCGAGGGGGTGCGGCTGCTGGGTGATCCGATCGCGGTGTGGCCGTCGGTGTTCCACGCACTGTGGGTGGGCGTGCTGAGCGTGCCGCTGGAGCGCCCGCTGCACGAGCAGACCGTCGCGGTGGCCTGCGCGGAGGACGGGCGGTGAGCCGGCCCCTGCTCAGGCCCGGCACCGGTGTGCGCTACGGCGGGCGGGAATGGACCGTCGTGGGTATTGAGGCATGCTCGGTGTCCGGTGCGCGAATCTGGCTGTCCGGAACGGAGAAGAAGGACGGGCAGGACACGCTGGCGGTGTTCGGGCTGGCGAAGCTGCTCGGCGATGCGTCGTTCGAGCCGGTAGGGGGGCCGCCACGTCTGCGGGTACCGCGGATGGGCCTGCTGTCGACGGTGTCCGAGGGCGAGCAGTGGCGTGCGTTCGAACTGGAGCGGCACGTCCGCGAGGTGGAGACGGGGCGTCCCACCCCGGACGCCACGGTGTCGGTGAGACCTGAGTACGATCCCACATCCACCACGCTGGCCCAACGTGAGCAGGCGAAGGCCGATGAACTGGCCGCGCAGGGCTGGGCGGACGTGAGCCGGGCGACGGTGCGCAGGTGGCGTGCGCGCTACCACGCGGACGGCGTGTGGGGGCTGGTCAAAAAGCGTCGCAGCTCGGCGCGGCTGATCAGCGCCGATGCCCGGGTGGTCGAGGCGCTGCGCGCTCTGCTGCCTGTCGAGGCTTCCCGCTCCCGGTCGCGAGGGTGGAAGAAGCGGATGCGCGGAGAGGTGCAGTGGTGGCTGGACGACCACCACGGCAAGCCCGGCCAGCGGACTGTCGAGGTGCCGCCGCAGTCCACGTTCAACAGGCTCCTCGACACGGTGGAGGCATCCCTCGGGTTGCAGGGGACGGTGGCACAGCGGCGTGCCCGCGCCGCCCGTCCGGCCCCGCCGTTCACTCCGACGCTGGCGCTGCGTCCGGGCGAGATCGTGATGCTGGACAGTTCGCCGCTGGACGTGCTGGTGGTCCTGGACGACGGGGTGGTGGGGCGGCTGGAGCTGACCATCGCCGTGGATGTGGCCATGCGCGGTCTGTGGGGGGTGCTGCGGCCGGTAGGGAGCAAGCTGACGGACGTGGCTGTGCTGCTGGCGCAGATGATGACACCGATGGTGATGCGGCCCGGCTGGTCCGCGGCGCTGTCGATGGCCTCCTCGGTCGTGCCGCACGAGCGGCTGACCGGCATCGACGAGCGGCTGAAGGACGCGGCGGCCCGTCCGGTGATCGTGCCCGAGACGGTCGTGGTCGACCAGGGCCAGGTGTTCGTCTCTGCGGCCACCCGGGCCGCGTGCGAGAGCCTGGGGATCTCGCTGCAGCCGGTTCCTCCGGCCAACGGACCGGCCAAGGGCCATGTGGAGAGGTCGTTCGGTTCGATCAATTCGCTGTTCTGCCAGTGGTTGCCCGGCCACACCGGCTCGAACGTGAGCGAGCGCGGCTCCAAGGTCGAGCAGGAGCCGCTGTGGACCGCGGCTGAACTCCGGGCGCTGTGGGAGGAGTTCCTCGTGCACTGGCACCACCGCCCGCACACGGGGCTGCGGCATCCACTGATGCCGAAGAAGGCTCTCACCCCGAACCAGATGTGGGCGGCGCTGCTGCCCGTCGCCGGATACGTGCCGGTGCCTTTGTCGGCGGACGACTTCGTGGAGCTGCTGCCGGTGCGCTGGCAGCCGGTCACCGATGCCGGTATCCGGTTCGACTACCGCACCTACGACGGCAGCTGCCTCAACGGACACCGCGGGCAGCACTCCGGGATACAGGCGCAAAAGGGCTTGTGGGAGGTGCACTACAACCCCTACGACCCGGTCCGGATCTGGGTCCGGCTGCCGGAGGGGTTCCGTGAGGTGGCGTGGATCCACACCACCTCGGTCACGCTCCCGTTCACGCACCACGTCTGGGAACACCTCTGCAAGGTGGTCGAGCGCACCGGCTCGCGTGAGGAACACGAGGCCGAACTGGCCCTGGCCCTGGACGCCTTCCTCAGGCGGGCCGCGGGCAAAGAGAAGCTCTCCACCGCGGAGCGGCGGGTGATGGCGAAGTCTCGCGCCTCGGAGACCGTGCCGGTGCCCGCGGGCGAGATCCACGTGCTGGACGTGCTCGCCCCGTCGTTCGGGCTGGCCGGTGTGTATGCGGCGCCGGATCCCGACGACGAGACCCTGTCGGACGAGGACGAGGACGTCGGCGGTGACGGGCCGGAGGCCGGCCGTATCTCGGGAGGCTCTCTCATCCTCAGCGACCAGGACCTTGAGGAGGACCAGTGGCTGCCGTAACTGCTGCCGCGGGCGGCGACTTCTCCGACGGCGATGTCACTCCCGGCGCAGTCACGGACTGCGTCCGGTGGCAGGAGTACGTCTGCCGTCTGAGGGTGACCGCCCCGCCGGTGGACGACCCGTCCTGGGATCAGGCGAGGCTGCTGAACTATCACTCGGAGTTCGTCACCCTCAAGACGCCTTCCATGGAGCGGGCGATGGCGGAACTGAGGGTCACTCTGCTGGTGAACAACAAGCAGCCGGGTACCGCCCGGCGCGGGCTGATCGTGTCCGGGCCTCCGGGAGCGGGAAAGTCGACCACGCTCATGGAACTCGGCAGGTCCTTCGAACTGAGCGAACGACGCCGCCGGCCGGGCTTGGAGGGCTCCATGCCCGTGCTGTTCGCTTCCGTCCCGCCCACCTACACGCCCAGGAACCTGGCCAAGGTCCTCGCCCGGTTCGCCGGCATTCCCATCCACGACCGGATGACCGAACACACCATCACCAACGCCGTGTGCCACGTCATGTTAGAGCGGGGCACCCGGCTGGTGTTCATCGACGACGTGCACCTGCTCAACACCCGTACCCGGCCCGGCGCCGACACCTCCGACCAGGTCAAGACCCTGATGGAACGAGTACCCGCGACGTTCGTGCTGGCCGGTGTCAACGTGGAGGACTCACCGCTGCTGACCGGGCCCCGCGGTGCCCAGCTCGCCGCCCGCTGCAAACTCCTGCGCACCCCCCTCTGCTCAACGGCACCCCGGAGCAGAAAAAGATGTGGCACTCGCTCCTGGGCGACATGGAGGGGGCGCTGCGGCTGGCCCGCCACCGGCCCGGAACGCTGGTTCGCCACGCCGCCTACATCCATCTCCGCACCGGCGGCGTGATGGCCAGTCTCTCCCTCCTTGTCAGGGAGGCCGCGATCCGCTCCATCCTGGACGGAAGCCTCGCGATCACCAAGAAACAGCTGTCCCAGGTACTCCTCGACGTCCAGGCCACGAACGCGGCGCGCGCCACCCTGCGGCAACGCCCCGGCAACTGACCGGCGCGGCGAAAGGCCCCACCCGGGCCTCCCGCCGCGGGCCCGCCCTGTAGTCCCCCTTCCCGTGCCGACGGGGCGCTGGTCCATGGCCGCGCTCCTCTGCCCCGCCCTGCCTTCAACACCCTCACGCGCAAAGGACGATGCCGGTGCAAGCCTCCGCCTCCACGCTTGTTCGTATCCCGCCCGTGGCCGGGGAACTGACCGGCTCCTGGTTCCGCAGGATGGCCGCCCCTTACGGTCTGCCCGCGCAGGACTTGCTACGGGGCATCCTGAGCGTCGCGCACCGGGTGCAGGTGGCGGGCGCTCCGGGCAGCGGCCTGGAACTGTTCCTCAACACACCCGCGCGAACGGCCCTGGCCCGCTCCACCGGTCTTCCCCTGTCCCGGCTCGCCCGCCTGCTACCCGCTCTCGCCGCCCCGCGCGGGCGGCTCGCGGACGACGAGAACCCGCGGGCGGCCTGGCACATGCCGGGCGAGGCATGGGTGGGGACCTGTCCTGCGTGTACCGGGCGGGCCTGGCGGCCCGGACAGCCGGTTCTGGTGTACCCGGGAACGGCCGGGCACGTCTGCCGACGTCACCGGCGCTGGCTCCTCGCGCATCCCGAGAGGCCGGCGAGCATTCCGCTGGAGACCCTGCCCGAGGTTCTCACCGCTCACCGACACCACTCCGCTCTCGCACGAGCCCGTCCGGATGCGGCAGACGTGGTGGCCCTCGCCGCGGCGGTGGTGTGGTCGTGGCAAGTACAAGGCTGGCGATCCGAGACGGTCTGGCAGAACCGTGTACGGCGGCTGGCCGCGGTCACGGGATCCATGCCGACGGCCGTGGTGCCGCATGCGCTGGTGTCCTACCCGGAGACGATCGCCGTGGCCAGGCTGCTCGGTGCTCCGCGCTGGCAGCAGCGGCTGCGCGAGACCGCCGCAGCCCAAGGGGCAGGCGCCGCAATGGAATTGCTGCTCGGGGAAATCAGCCGCCGAGCCGGCAGGCCGTGGCTCGCGGACTGGCTGATCGCCTACACCCGCACCAGACCCAGGGCAGCCGCACAAACCGATCCGCTCCATCGGTGGCTGCGCCGGCTCACCGCTGCGGACCGCCTCGAAAGCAACGGCTTGTGGACGGTGCACCGGACGGTCGTACGGCCCACCGAGTACAGCGACCGCGTCGGCTTCCTCACCGACCGCCGTCGCCGCAGCCTCTGCGAAGAGGCCGGGGCAGCCTTCCTGACCGGCGGCTGGGGAACCAGTGCCCTTGCCGCGGCCCGGGCTGGCGCCCTGCCCGTGACATCTCCCCCAGCAAGGCAGTGCCGCCCCGTCGGCCTGCTCGGTGACTCGCCCGTTCTCCCTGTCAGCGATCTCAAGGAGCTATGCCTCATGTGGCTTTCACTCCAGGCAGCACACCAAAGGCTTGCCGACCTCACCCACCACACGACAGTCCCCGCATATCTGGATCATGTGAACCGCTACACGTTCGCCGCTGCCAGCCACGTGCTCATCGGTGATACAGCCGTGCCCGGCTACAAGTACCGGCAGCAATGGCGCTTCCTCGACCGGGACATCCAGAAGTCCGGCAAGCGGCTCGCCGAACTCGCGATCGACCCCGGCGACCTAGTCGACGCCAGCCTGGGGGCCAGCGAGCCACACACCTGGCGCTCTCGCGTCTGGCAGTGGATCCCTCAGGCCACCTATGAGTCCGAGCTTCCTCAGATGCAGGGCCCCAGTGTCCTACCCAAGAATTTCACCGGGCAGCAGCTGCCCGAAGCTTTCACTCGGCGGACCATCGCGAGCACCCGGCCGCTGCCGCTGATGGTCTGGTCGGGGAAGGAGTGGCTGATTCCTCGCGCCTATGCTGCTGTGCTGGACCGGGCCAAGGAGGTCGAAGCCAGCCTCGCAGCGCAGGACGACGTGTGCAGCGGCTGCGGAACGCCGGCCAGCCGCAAGCAGTGGCGTTCCTCCAGCGCCTCAGGATTCGTCGTCCTGTGCCGTCGTGTGCTGCCCAGGCCTCCAGGCCCTACACCGGCCATCTGCGAGGCCGCCAGTACACGAAGGGGTTCGCCAAACGCTCTCCCGCCGAGGTTTTCCTGTGCCGGATGTGTCCTGAGCCTCGGCGGGCCCTGTACTGGGACCATTGCCATTCCCACGATCTGTTCCGCGGGCCGTTGTGCGTGAAGTGCAACAACTCCGAGGGCACTCGTGGGTTCATCGACCGTCCCGGAGCGGTCGAGCACCTTCTACAGTGCACGGACTGCCGCGCTCAGCGGACTCTCCCCCTTCAGCACCACGCCGACATCGTCCGCCGCCTTGCCGTATCCGAACCACACGCGGCATGCACGCACGAGCTGTCCTGGAGGTGGTTCTACGTCGAGGACGACGGATCGGTCGTGGCCCGGTTCCAGTGCTATCAGCATCAGCCGGAGCTTGCATGGTCCGTCACTGTCCCATCGGACGCAGTGAAGCTTCTGGTACGCCGGTTCGTCGACGAAGCCATCGACTCCGGGCTGTAGCGGAACGCCATCTGGTACAGGAGTTCGTCGACAAGGCTCTGGAGGCCGGTGCCGACGACCCCGGCCAGGAATCCGCCTGACTGCCTGTCCCCTCATCGTTCCTGTTCCTGAACTTCTCCGCCTTCCGAGTCCGCCCGTAGGCCGAGCATCAACGAAACGCGACACGTCATGGCTTGCACACTTCGAACCCCACCGCCGAGCGGGCGAGAGAAGCCTCGGGCTCCTCTCGCCGGCTCGGCCATGGTGACCTGGCAGTCCGGTCGCACGGTCCCACCGGAGCGGAAAGCGATGTCGTGGAGGCGGTCTTGCGGGTGACACCTGTTCAGGGGGAAACCACATGGTCCTTTCTGCACCGGGTGGCGGCTGCCTACCGGCTGCAGGTGACCGACCTGACGACATGGTGGCAGTGGGCGAACCCCATGCCGGGAAGACGTGATGTCCGTCCCGACGGCGAGGTGTTCCTCGACGAGGTGGCACAGGAGCAGCTGGCCGGGTGGTGTCGCGTGCCAGCGGGGCATCTGGCGCGGGCGTTGCCGTCCTGGGCGGCCGGGCTTGCGGTGTTGGCCAGCAGTAGTGGGGATGGGCAGGGGTGGGCGAGGTGGCGGGCGGGGGCTTCGGAGTGGGGGCCGGTGGTGTTCGGCTGCCGGCTGTGCGCGGCCCGGCGGGGCAGCGGTGGAGAGAGGGTGTGGGCGTACCGGCGGCGGTGGCGGCGGTTGTGTGCGCGGCATGGCCGGTGGCTGCTGGATGTGGGTGAGGGGCATCCGGTGGAGTTTGTCGATGTCGGGGATTGGGTGGTGGAGCTGGTCCGGGCGCAGCGTCATTGGGGCCGGGTGGCGCGGGCTGGGGCGACGGTTGGCGCGGCGCAGCGTGAAGTGTTCGGGCTGGCACGTGCAGTGGTGTGCGGGTGGTGGGGACGGACGGAATTCTGGGAGCGGGATGCGGTGTGGGAGCCGCGTCTGCAGCAGGTGGTTGCGGCTACGAGCCGGTGGTGTCCGGATCAGGTGGGCTGGGGCGTGCAGCAGTGGCGGCTGCTGGTACGGGACGTGGTGGTGTTCCCGGAGGTCGTCGCGGTCGCGGAAGCTCTGGTGGATCCGCGGATGCAGCAGCTGGCCGCCGGAAGCGGTGCGGGTGCCCTGGTGCGCGGCCGGGGTGGCGGTGAGCGGATTGCTGCCGCATTGAATGAGCGTCTGGGACGGGTGTGGCTGGGCGAACTGGAAGCAGACGGCCATGGCGGCCCGTTGACGTCCTGGGCTCGCGCGGTGGTACGCGAGCAGCGACGTCCGGCGGGGTCGCCGCCGCAGCAGGGGCGGTATGGGCTGTGGTGGGTGCACAGCGCGCACCGGCCGGTGGAAGTAGGAACGGGGCTGCGCCGGCTGGCAGACCCTCCGGGGGCAGGCCCAGGCGCCCGTGGGGGTTCGGGTGCAGCAGGACGTGGCGGGCCGGCGGCTCGAGGGTGGCGGGTGGAGTTGGCGGTGCCGCGGCAGGCCGGGCACGGCCGGGGCCTGGAACAGCGGCATGCGCAGCTGTTCGCCGAAGGGCTCGAGCAGGCCCGTCTTCATGTAGAGCGGTTCGGGCATCTGGCCATCGCGCACACCGACGGCCGGGCGCGGGAAGGGTTCGATCTGGGGCGGTGGCTGGCCAAGCGGCGTGCCGACGCGGCGTCATTGACCGTGGAGCAAACGGAACAGCTTCGACGCCTGGATGCATGGTGGAACCCGCCCTGGCCCGTCGACTGGCAGCGTGCCTGGTACCGCGCCCGCGCCCATGTGCATGAGCAGGGGCCAGTGCACGGCGGCGACAACCTGGCCGGGTTGCCCGGTTGGCTTCAGCGGTGGCTGCGCCACCAGATCGCCTGCTACGGGCAGTTGCACGACGTCCAGCGGGAGCTGCTGGCCGAGCTCGGGCTGTCCACGGGCGAGGTCGAACTGTTCCACACGTGGGCCGGGCGGCGGCGTCCGGTCGCCGATGGCCTGGCTGTAGCGCAAACCTACATTGCTCGTCACGGCCATCTCGCCGTGTCTCAGCCCACCGTCGTTGACGGTTTCGCGCTGGGGACCTGGCTCAGAAATCAACGCCAGCGGCAGCGCAGTCTCGGCCGGCTCACCCGGCTGGGACACCGTCTGACGGACCTCGATGCATGGTGGAACCCGCCCTGGCCGGTGGCCTGGCAACGCATGTGGTGGGCCTGCCGCTACCACCTGACCGGGCTCCCGGACGGTGCTGAGTGGTGGCCCGGCGCCCCGAGCGACGAGCACGTCACCGCCTGGCTGCAGGAGCAGAGTGCGCGACGGATACTGTTGTTGTCAGAGCAGCGGCGTTTGATCGATGAACTGCTGCCGCTGGCCGGTGGGATGCCGATGTGGCGGCCGCGGATCAGCGATGTCGCCTGGCAGACGCTGTCTGGGCTGCTGCCCGCGCGGTCGCATACTGGGGGCCGTCCCCGCAGCGAACGGCAGATCCTGGAAGCCATCGTCCACATCGCCTGCACCGGACAGGCGTGGACACGACTTCCCCCAGCCCTGGGCCCCTTCCAGGCCTGCCGGCGCCGCTTCCTTCGCTGGCGCGACGACGGCATCCTCAAGCAGATCTGCCGCGCTGTCCTGCCTGAAGGGGACGCCGTCTGGCAGCAACGGCTGGCCGCCTACATCGACTTGCCTGCCTGAAGAGATCTGTAACCGCGTGCACCAAGAGCGTGGTGTGCATCCGATGGTGGAGGCGTTCATCAATACGGTGCCGCCAGAGCATCTGGCACGAGCGTTGCCGTCCGGTCTACCGGACGGCAACGCTGGCCGACGGGGATTCACCCGGGCATGGGCGGTCCGTCACAGGCGGGGTAGGGCCGAGCGGTCCTGGGCGGTGATGTGGAGGGTGTGCAGGGACTGGGTCCGTGTAGGGCGGACGACCTCGAACCAGTCGGTGCCCTCCTGCAGGTGGTGGGAGATGCTGCGGTAATGGCTCCAGCCGAATCCGATACCGGTCTGCCATGTAGTGCCGCTGTAGCGGCTGCCGATGACCGGTTCCCCGTGCAGGTAGACGGAATCGAGGGGGCAGGAGGTGGCTTCGAGATGGGCAAGGACGGCTGCCGCGGCGCGGCGCAGCGGGCTGGCCTCGCTCCAGCGGGTGAGGGCTTCGAGGGCTGCGGGATGGGTGGGTTCGGCGTCGGGAAGCTGGAGTTGACGGATGGTGGCGGCCTTGCGGTCGACGAGGTCGGCGAGATCGATACGGACCGGGCGCGGAACCCAGCGGTCGATGCCGTCGAAGGCCTCGATCATGTGGTCGCGTGGGGCCCGGCCCGCTGCGGGGTCAGGAGTGATGGCGGCGAGCCGGGCGCGGGCGGCATCGACGGGTTCGCCCCGCGTCCACAGCAAGGTCAGCTCGAACCCTTCCGCTTCGAGGGTCTTGCGTTCACCGAAGTGGATCTGCAGGCCACGGCTGTTGCCCTTCAGGGCGCGCTTCATCGAGGCGGAAGGATCGCGGCCGTAGGACAGGGCGTGGACAAACTCGGAGACGAGACGGTCGTCCCTGCGGTGCTCGACGACCATGTCGACGTCCGAGGGGTCCAGTGCACCGCGTGCGTAGGAGCCGAAGACGAGGATCTCGTCGACGAGGTCCAGCGGCCAGCCTCCCTCCTCCAGCCGGTCGAGCATGTCGTTCAGGAGCGTGGTGGCGCGCTCGCGCTTCACGGAAGACCTCCGCTGATCGGTTCGGGTGCCGGTGCACCTGGGTCTGTGGTTCAGCCGGACTACCGCAGGGCGTCTGGCCAGGGATGCAGGTGCGGTGGTGTCTTACAGGGTGGTCGGCAGTGAGATCACCGGCTCGGAGACGACCTGCGGGATGCAGGCGGGAGCGGTGCGGCCCGCCTGGGTGCAGGTCAGGGTGAGGAGTTGGAGGTAGCCGAGGGAGACCGGGCGTCCGGGGAGCTTGCCCGCTGCCTGTTCGAAGCGCTCGAGCGTGGCGGACTTGATGCCCAACTGGCCAGCGGCGTCGTGGAGATCAAGTCCCGCGGCTTCACGGGCTTCCCTCAAGAGTTGGGCGTTGTCGTGCCAGACCTGCGGCGTCGTCTCGGTGGTATCCCGGGCGACGGCCGCGCGGGCCGCGGCGAGGGCGGTGCGGATTCGGTCGCTGCGGGGTCCGAGCAGGAACCGGGCGAGACGGGCAGCTTCGGCCGCGTGGTCGACGCCCTCGTTCCAGGGCTGGGAGGCCTCCTCGTACACACGGCCTCGGGCCGTGGCGCAGTCCTCACGCTCGCCGGATTCAGCGCCGTAGGTGCGGTGGCGGTCGCTGGTGCAGGCCAGCGTGCTGTCCTTCGCCAGATCCATGTCGCGGTCCTCGTCGTCGGCCTCGATCTGGTCGATGACGTCCCGGACCTGTCGGCGTTCCTGTGGGGTCAGGACGCTCGCGAGTGCTTCCGCAGCCGCCTGGGCTTCGGGACGTCCGGCGGGCTCGAAGCTGCCGCCCCAGGCGTGGGATGCGTCTTCTCCCTCCGCCCTCTGGAAGGCCACGTCGATGGCTTCGAAGGTGTGCGGGCTCCAGGCGTGCATCATCAGGATGATTTCCTGCAAGGCGCGCTGGGTGGCCGGGTCCGTCTCCTCCGCAGCACCGCTGCTGTGGCGGAGCCGTGTTCCGCTCATCCAGGCCGTGAACGTCTCAGGCCGGCGGGAGTCGGACGGTTGCGCGTCCGCGAACCAGCGCGCCGCCCTCACGACGCAGGCGTGCGCGTGCTGGATGGCGGCGTACCAGCCGAACAGTGCCTCGCGGTAGTCATCCACATGCCGGTCCTCGGCAAAGGTGCCTGTCTCCGTGCGGCAGTGCTGCGGGCACTTCGCCGCGCTCACCCGGTAGAGAGCGGCACGGGTTTCGGGGAACGTCAGCAGAGCGATGTCCAGGTGCTCATATTTGGGGCCTCGATTGCGGCGCTTTTCGAGCCCCTGGTCGAGGAAGACCTGGAAGCGGGGTTCCTCACGCCAGTTGGCCGCAGCGCTGCGGACGCGGGAGTCGCTCTGCCACGCTCTGGTCGCGATGACCTCCCGCAGCGCCGAAGCCACGTCCCGCCGCAGCGCCACACCCAGTGCGATCAGGACCGGCAGGCACTGGGGATCGTCCCCCAGCGCGGACATCACCAGATCGACGTCGTCATGACGGTGAAGATGACGCTGGAACACAAACGCTCCCCCTTGAGTGCAACAGTCCCCAACTCCCGCCGCACCGTGGTGCGGAGGCAGTCCTCCATCTTGCACGAGGGGTACGACATCCGGAGCTGTGATCGGACGGAGGGTCTGCGGGATCCCGACGGGCTGCTTCCGGCAGGTGATCCACCGCCGGCCGTTCCCAGGGGTGCGCCAGGTGACCCATGTGGTGTTGGCCAAGCTTTTCGACACTGTGATCGAAGGAGTCCTCCTGCGTGCCCAGTCCCTGGGAAAGGTTCCCAAGACGAGTAGCGGACAAGACATGCTCACCGCATCCATCCTGACGATGCTGCCGACCCTGTGTGGCGTGACACCCCAAGAAATTGAGCAACGGACGCTGCAACACCCTGTGAAGTGGCCCTCTTCGATCGCCATCGCAAGCGAGTAGACAAGCCTCTCTTCACGTCGTCACCTGCGGCTCGCGGCACTGTTCTGCCGTCACGTCCCCACCTGGCATCTTGCGTCCCGACGCGGACGAGGTCGATCGAGGCCGGGGCCTCGCACGGCCGGCAGCGGGGCGCCCAGAGCTTCGGTGATCTGGTCTGCCGCCCGCAAGACGCCCGTCGGCCCCTGCAGCGCCGGCCCGCACGACCTACGCGTCCACGCTTTCCACTACGCCCCACGACCACAAGCCAGGGCCGGCGCCAACGGTTGGACGGACCCCTGCTGTATGCAGGGGCCCGTCCAACCCCTGGAGAATGCTGGGGCGTCAGGCAACTCGCCCCCCAGGGGGCATCTGGGTGAGCTGAACCGGCCTCGGATCGTCACGGTGGCGGGGGGGGGATCGACAGCCCGCGTCCTGAAAGTGGCGGATGCGTCGTTGCCACCGCTGATGGCGCCTGGGTAGGGTGCTGGCAGCCATGCGGATCCCGGGCTGAAGCGCCGGGTCTGACAGCAACTCACCTCCGCCCCATGCGGACGAGCCGGTAGCTCGTGCGACACGTCGGTCGGCAGGGTTCCCTCATTCTTCTGCGGCCCCGGCCCGTGTCCGTGCCGGGGACCGCTCCCGAGATGTGATGTGAGACAGAAAATGATTCATTCGTTCATCGCGCACACAAGCCCCGGACGAAGCAGGGTGTTCGCTCTTGCCAGGAGGCCTGGGGACGAGCTGGAGGCGGTGACGACACTGGGAGCCGGCGATCTCCACCTGACCAGCGAACTGGTCAGCGCACTCAACTCCTTCCTGTACGACCACGACGACAGCGCCCTTGAAAAGGTGCTGGACCAGGTCCCCAAACCAGTGCGCATGGCCGTGCAGCAGTACCTCAAGGACAAGTGCGAACCGGTGATGGGAGCCTTCACCGAGTGCGGGCCGGTCGAGGTCGTTCGCGAGACTGTCTTCTTCGGAGGGATCGACGCGGAACTCGAGGAGTACCTCGAGTGCGCCTACACGATCGGGCTGGGCATCCGTATGTCGAACGAGCGTCAGCACGATGGCCTCGTCGGGTGGGTCATCCGGCTGCTCAACGACGAGGTTTCCGTGCCGGCCAGCGCCGAGCCGCGCACCTGGGCCGTCCCCGCTGGGGCGAAGCTCGCGCGGACCTGGACGAGTAAGCAACGGGCTGGCGATGCCGGTCCTGTCCGCAACGCGCTCCAAGCGGCCGCGGATGCAACGGCCATGGGCCGGTGGGTGAGGATTCATACACTGCTGCACAGCCGCTACGACATCGACTTCGAGGGCAGCGGAACCTCGGAATTCGTCGTCGACGTCTTCGACGCCCCCATTCCGCTGAGCCAGCGGGGCGAGTAGACGGGGGCTGCCGCCCGGCCTACTCGCCGGATCCCCGGACCGGCGCCCGAAGAACTGCGTACAGCCGTTGCCGCCACGACCGTGGACGACGCGGCAACGGCTGGCGCCCACTCCACAGCGTGACCGGTCACCCGCATAATCGGCACGGCCGCAGCAGTAGGACAGGAGTTCGCTTTGGTCAGTACGCCCGACGTCCCCGGTCCGTCCATGGACGCCATCCCGACCCGCTACGGCCACACCACGTTCCGCTCCCGGCTCGAAGCCGACTGGGCCGCCACCCTCGACGGCAACGGCATCCAGTGGCAGTACGAGCCCGAGACGATCACCCTGGAGTCCGGCACTCTCTACCTCCCTGACTTCTGGCTGCCCGAACTCGGCACCTGGATCGAGGTCAAAGGCCCCGGAATACCACGGACCGAGAAAACGGAAGAACTGGCCCGCACCCGCGCCTGCCGGTGCCAGACCCCCTGCACCTGCCGGTGGCCCGGAGGCGAGTTCGTCCTCCTCGGCAAGCCGTCCCTGGCCTCCGAGTGGAACGAGCCCGGTCACCGCCCCCGCAGCGGCTACGCGAACTGGGCCGCCCCCTTCGGGCCAGCCGCGTATTTCGTGTCATGCCCCGCGTGCACACGGGCGCAGTGGATCACCCTCCGGCGCCCGTGGCGCTGCCGTGCCTGCCTGGCGCTGCTGGAGAAAGAACACGCCTACCGGCCTGTCGACCGGTTCGTCCGCTTCGTTGAGACCTCCGCGGGCAGGGGTCTCTTCGCGATGCCCGACCTGGGCGGGCCCTTTACCGATGAGGAACTCGGCCTCACCGATGGTACCGAGGACGATCTGCTGTGACCGGCCTGCTCTCGGGGGCAACGGCCAGGACAGCGTCGGAGCTGTTCACGCCACGGCATCAACCAGGCCACTGCCCGCCTGCCTGACGGCAGCGAGACGTTCGGCTCATCCCGCGAGAGGCCGTTCTGCCCGCCGTCGTCATGGTTCCTTTCCCGCCGCGGGGACTGCCGGCGTGCACTCACGCCATCTCGTGATGCCGGGGCGTCCTCGTCCCACTGGGTGGCGATGACCTTCATCGCCAGTGTGCGCAGGGCATGGTCGTGTGCGGCCTGCCCGGCCCCGTCGATGAGATAGCGCACCAGGTCCTGGCCGGCGAGCATGTCCGAGTACGCCCACTTCAGCTCGGTGGGCGCGGCATCCATGCGGGCGTCGAGGTCGGCACGCCACCAGATATGGATGGGAATGCCGAACTGGGCGGTGTACTTGGCCAAGGCGGCATCCAGTGTCCATGGAGCCGCGCTGCGGAACGGCTGTCCCGGCCACCGACGTCAGCAGGTAGTAGGCCTGGGCGCCCTCCTGCACCAGACGGCGGATGTTGTCGGCCTCGCCGTTGATCGCCGCCTTCAGCCACGCGACCGGATTCTGGTGGGGTTTGCTTGTCCATTTGACCTGGTAGATGGCCAGCCGGGCGCCGTCGCCGCGGGTGGCGTCACGGCCGCCGTCGGAGTGCCCGACCGGGTAACAGCGGGTGTCGCTGAAAACATGAGCGAGCAGGGCGTTGCACAGCCGCTGGAATGTCTTCTCCCCTAACCGCTCGTAGAGGTATCGCCCCTCCGGTGCCACCATGTCGTGCCCTGTTTGCCTGGCCAACGCCCTGCCCCCCGATGTTGATGATGCGCACTGCTCACTGTATGGCGCACCACTGACACCGCTGCATGTGCTGCGGTGCGGGACCCCGGCCCGCCAGGGGCCCGGTATTCCACGCTGTGGCCTGGGCCGGCCGCTGACGCCCTGACAGCTGGTGACACAGAGGGCTCGGGGCCGAAGGCGCGAACGTCGAGTCGGGTCTTTCACGTTGGGCCCATGGGGCCCTCGCGCGGAGCAGCATCGGCGCACGGCGGCGGTGGAGGAGTTCGCCGAGGAGCGTGCCCGGGTGGTGGCGCAGCGTCACGGCGATCAGCGGTTTGTCCAAAGGGGGCGGTGGGAGGACGGATCGATCGCGGTGTTCTGGCGAGTCGTAGCTGCATGCCGGGAGCGCGCTGTCGCGCGGGCCGCGGCCGGTCGAGGCAGCGCGTGGCGTTGCACTCCCGATCAGGACGTGCGCGAGGGGGCTACGGCCTGTTGGGCACGTTGGCATCCCGTCCGGCAGGGGGCTATCTGCGGGTTTGTCCTCCTGCGTATATCGGAGCGAATGCAGACGGCAGGGTCTTCCGCGGTCCTCGGGCAGGTGTGTACGGGCCACGAGGTGAGGCGCGCGTACCGGGCTGCGGGCTGGCGTGGCTCGCGAAGTTGAGTACCTACAGGGGCCGAGTTCGAGGCGGTTTCGGTCCGCGTCCCTTTGTGCGCGGTGTTCCCGGGGCCCGGGCTGACAAGCAGCCGGGCACGCGCGTTTCGGTTCTTGCATCGGGCTTTATCCAGCCCAAGAATGTACGCAAAGGAAACAGTACGGCACGCTCATGGATGGTCATATTGGAGAGAAAAATGATCCCGGTGGGCGACCTCAAGGTCGACCATCCGACCCGGGAGGAACTTGGATCGACCGATAAACTTCAATATTCCATCAGGAACAATGAGCTGCGTGAGCCGCTTCTCGTGCACCCTGGGACTTTGCAGATTGTCAGCGGATTCCGACGTTATGCGGCACTGCGGCAGCTCCGCCGACTGAGCGTGCCGGTATTGTTCCCCGCCGACGCCGCCGAGGCCTGCCAGTTGGTGCGAACCCATCTGGGGGCCAAGAACGACCCGCACCAGCAGCCGATGTCCGTGCGGGACAGGTTCGTCTTGTCGCAGCGCCTGCGGGATTTCCCCAGGCCGGAGCATGCGGGACCATGGCGGCACGAAGACTACGCAGGGCCTGCGGTCGGGCTGTCCGCCGCGATCTTGAAGGGCCTCCGCTCGGCTGCGCGCGGCTGCTCTGGTCAGGAGGCATCCGGCCCTTCGGCGGAGAATGCGCACCGTGTGCTGCTACTGATGTTCGAAGCGCTCGAGAAGCCTACTGCGGGCCGCAGCGCCGGCCAGGCCGTCCGGCGGCTGTACGGCTATCTGAAGTCCGGTGACTGCCCGGCCTCCCTTGCGGATGCGTGTGAGGCGCCTCTCCCCAAGCTGCCGATGCCGGCGCAGGGCGAGAGGGGAGCCGGGCAGGCACCGATCAGCCCGGTGCGCAGGCGTACGCAGAATGAGATCCGCAGAGGCGTCGACACCATTTCTGGAGCATGCGCAGGGCTCGCCAGCGTGTGCGTTGCGGATCTTCCGGCTGATGATGTGCCTTATCTTGCACGCGAAATCCGGAAGAACCGACAAATTTTGTGGGATGTACTGAAGAGCCTCCAGGGGAATAGCCGTGATTGATATGCGAGACAAGAAGATCGAGTCCGTCGCTCCGGATGATGTGACCACCGATCCGCGGGTCAACACCCGGCCCGTCGACCGCGCGTGGGTTAATCGGAAAATCCGTGAGGGATACGACCGGAAACGCATCGGTGTACCCACCGTTTCGGCTCGCGCGGAGGGCACATTTGTCTGGCTCGACGGGCAGAACCGGGGGGCTTTGAGTGTGGCCGCCGGACACGGAGCAGCCAAGATCGATATGCAGGTCTTCCGGGGTCTTTCCCTCTCCCAGGAGGCCGAGTTGTTCCTCGGGCTCAACGACAACCGTCGTGTGGCTCCGATCTACAAGTTCCTGGCGGAGGTCACTGCCGGCCGGCCGGATGCACTGGAGATCACCAGGATCGCCGCCGAGTACGGCTGGACGGTTTCGGACGCAGGCAGCGCCAGCAACATCGCTGCGGTCGGGGCCCTCAACACCGTCTACCGGTCCAGTTCCCAGGCGGGAACCACCCTTGACGCCGTGCTGCATGTCATCACGGAGGCGTGGGGGCACGCCACCGATGCGTCCAGCGCCCACATGCTCGTGGGACTCGCGTCGGTCATCAACGCCTCCCCCGGCCTGACTCTCGAGTCGCTGGTCCGCAAACTGGCTGCGGTCGATGGCGGGCCCAGCAGCATCCTGGGCAAGGGCCGGGGGTTCAAATCTGCGACCGGATGCACCGTCAGCCAGGGCGTCGACCAGGTCATCCGGGCCATCTACAACAGCAATCGGCGTTCTGGACGCCTCGCGACCTGGGGCCCTCCGGCTCCGCGGTCTTCTGGGCACGCGGAGCAGATGACCGTCAAGCTGTGAGGTCGGATCCCGGCGTTCGGACGGTGGGCCTGCCTTCGCAGTGGCAGGCCCACCGTCTTTTTGTCCCTGGTTGGAGACGTTCGAGGAAGGGGTCTGCGGCGGGGCCGTAGAGGGGGTGGGTGCGGCGGACCGGGCGGCCATCAGACGGCACAGGAATCGGTAGATTTCAAGATAGAAGTCCTTGTCCTCGGGCGTGTAGACAGCCGTGAGGTCCTGGACTCTCTCGCCGTCCGGGCCGGCCGGGCACAGAGTTGAGGGGAAGGAATCGATCCAGGCGAGCAGGTGCGCTGCGTCGCCGTGTCCCCAGCCGGCGGCACGTCGCAGGTGCCGGACGGCTGCGCGCATCCCCAGCAGATGTCCGCGTCCCTCCTGCTGGGCCGCCGTGCTGCGGCGAGCGGCGGCCGCCAGCAGGCGGAAGGCCGCTCCCGGATGCCGGGCGGCCAGAGCGCAGTGGAACATGGACTCGGCCGTCTGGTTCTCGCCGCGGTGCAAGGCCCTGGAACCGATGCGGTATGCGCTGTTGGCTTCGGCGCGCCGGGAGCACACCAGGTGCGGGACCTGCCTGGGATGCCCGTCCCAGTCGCCGCCGGGGCGGTCCCAGTGGTCTCGCGGCTGGGCCTGTGCCAGCAGTTGCCGCCGCAACCGCTCCATGTAGGTCATTCCTCACTCCTGTCCTGGTAGCCGGGCAGCGCCTCGTGGCCGGTTGGGGCTTTGCGCCGCGTCACGTGTGCGGCCCTCACACGGGGTTGGACGGCGGGGTCGCTGCGCAAGCGTTTCACCGCTTTGTGCGATTGCTGGTAGACCTGATTGACCGGGATGCCGAGCCTTTCGGCCGCGGCCTCGGCGGTCAGGCCCTCGATCCTCAGTTCCATCACGGTCCGCTGCTGTGAAGCCGGCAGCTCGTGCCAGGCGCGCAGGGCAGCGGCGCGGGAGTCCTCTGCCGCCTGCAGGGCCGTCGGCTCCCAGGGCGCGCAGTCCAGGTGATGGGGGCCGCGCTGGTCGGGGGTGCACGCATCGAGGGCGACCGTCTCCATCAGGTCGACAGGAGACCGCGTCTTGATCCTGCGCACCGCACACCAAACGGCCTGGTTCGCCATGTAGGTGAGGGGACTCCTGCGCGGGTCGAGTCTTCCGCTCAGCACGCTCTTCTCGATCGCGTCGTCCGCGAAGTCGTAGAGACAGGCCTCGCTGAAGTAGCTGTCGCAGTTGATGATACGGAACCGCAAAGCGGCGACGATCTTGTCTCTCGTGCTCTGGTAGTGCCGCTCGTCCCTGAAAGAGAACTCGCTGGGTGCAGACGCCTCGGCGCCCTCGTTCACCACAGTTTGCGAGCCCGGCATTCGCAGTGGTCATTGCCCGCCGGGCAGCTCCGCCACACGAGGACCTCCGCTCCGCAGGAGCCCCGGCAGTACACTGCGGTGCCATCAGGCAGGTGCGGGAGCAGACGTACCGCCGCCGCCACCGCCTCGCATCCGTTCATCCGGTGCCTGCGCCCGGAGGACAGCACCACGCGTGCTCGCGGCTCGCTTCTGGAACGACGGCGGAGCAGCGCACCCATTCCCACGGCGTGGGCCGCAGTCACGGCGCCCGCCACGGCCATCACATAGTCCGGGATCTGCGACGTCATCCTCTTCTCTCGCTCTTCAGGAAGAGCTGCGTCCGCCCTTCACCGTTCCTAGTCGGGAGAAGGCCAATCCTTAACGCGCATACGTACAGAATCCCGGAAAATACCCCATACGGGTCTAATGATCTTGAATGCGAGGTCCGCACCGGCCACCGGCATCATCGACACGGCCGCAGCAGCAGGACAGGGGTTCGGTTTAGTCGGTACACCCGACGTCCCCGGTCCGTCCGTGGATGCCATCCCGACCCGCTACGGCCACACCACGTTCCGCTCCCGGCTCGAAGCCGACTGGGCCGCCACCCTCGACGGCAACGGCATCCAGCGGGAGTACGAGCGCCTGCGACCCGCGAAGCGACGACCTGACCGGCTTATGGCAAACGGCATCCGTCCCGGCACATGCACCCGTCCCCAGGTGGCCGACCGTGACTGCCACCGAGACGCCGCGGATCGCGGGCGGTGAACCGTGGCCGACGTCAGCGGCGTTTTGCGCGGGCGGTGTCGATCCGCGTGAAATCCTCGGGCTTTTCGTCCATGAGCAGGCTGCCGGGATCCACCAGGGGTGCCACGACCGGGTGGAGGTCTTCTCCTGCGGGATCGTCCTGGCCGTCGTGCCACCGTGCCACCGCCCGGCCCGCACCCGCCACCAGATCGGCGAGCTGAAGACAGGGGTGGTCCACCGAACGGCCGCGCACCAGATCCTGGAGGTGGTTTCCCTTGATCAGACCATGGACCATACCCACAGCCGCGGCACCGCGTTCCAGTACGTCGAGTTTGTCGTCGGTCAGCAACCGCTGGTCGTCCGCGATGACTTGGAGCCTGCCGCCGTACCGTAGCGACGCGTGGAGGATGACCGTTGGCACGGCGGTGACAAGGGGATCCGTGGAGTCGTCGAGCAGTCCGAGCTCTCCGGTCGGGGTGGCCTCGGCCGGACGCTCGCGGGCGAACGCTTCGGCCTCCGCGCGGCACATGCGCAGCATCTCCAGGACGTCTGCCGCCTTCTTCGCCTGAGGGGCCTTGCGGCGGCGGGCGTAGGCGAGGGACTCCCGGATGACAGTGAAGAGGTCGTCGACGCTCACGCGCTCGCCCGTGCGGTTCTTCTTGGCGAAAAAGCCCACGGCAGTAGCGATGAGCCGGTCGAATCCGTCACGGCCCAACGCCCGGGGGGCCTTCGGTGGCCAGATCCAGTGCGAACTGCCGGCCCGCACCATTGCTGGCGATGTCATGGCCCACGGCGTGAAACCGCTCTTCCAGCAGGAGGGAGACGAGTTTGGCCGTGACGAAGTAGTGTTTGTCGATCACGTACACCGAGGCGCGGTCGTGCAAGGGGCCGCCGGGCTCCAGCAGTTCGCCCAGGAGCCGGCGGCGCTGGCCGGCTCCCCCGCCGGTGAACATCTTCTGGAACTTCACCTCGGCCGCGGACTTCTGGATTCCCGCCTCACGTCGCAGCGTGTCCACGATCGCGGCGGGTCGGCGTCGTCGATGGCCACCGAGCCCAGGATCATGTAGCGGTCGCCGCCGTGGAGTTGATCGCCGTCGTAGCCGGACGCATCGATGGCGATCCACCGGCCGGTGCCAGCACGGTCGTCGGTGGGCGCCTGACGGTTGCGGCGGCTGAAGTTCGCTCCGAGCAGTCCCGTTCCGGCGTTCGGCGCATGGTCACGTTCGATCATGCCGACATACTCCGCGTGCCCATGGCCAGGGACAAGCCTCGCCCCAGTCTTGCCCGACTCAACGCCCTCGCCTGCGTTTCGCTCATGGCGACGAACGACCCGGATTCTTCGCCCACGTGTGCGGCAGGTTGAACAGCGGGAAGAGGGCGGCGTCGTGCACGGCCGTGATGTTCGTGATGCGATCACCGGGGAACGCGACAGCCTGCACAGCCCAGGGCCTCGTAGCCGGTTCCGCCGGTACAAGGACAGGACGGGCCGGGGTTTCTCATACGCCGGGGGTGATGTCGGGGTCTCTCAGTCCCTTCATCAGCTCGGTGATGACCTCGCGGTCCCGCTCCTCGTCGCTGTACGGGCCTGGTGCGGCGGTCTCCTGGCGGGGCTCGAAGCGTGGCACCTCACGGAACTTGCCGAACCGGTCGGCCATCTTCTGGAGGGTGGCGAAGTCCTCAGCGAACTCGTCGTCCGCGCCACCTTCATAGCCTTGGTCGAACAGGAACTGCAGCAGCATCTCCAACGGATCTGCGTCGAGCGAGGACTCATCCTCGCCGGTGACCAGGTGAAGCGCTTCGAGCGCGCGGTCGACGAGGGCCTCCAGAACAGGGCCGCTCAGCGCGCCACCGGGAATCTCCTTCAGGCTTTCGTAGAGGCCGATGGCCCCGTACCAGTCGCCGTCCTCCACCTGCTCCGCCAGCTGCAGCCGGATTGCGTCCGCCACCTCACCGGCGAAGCGCGTCATGTCCTCCTGGGCGATGAGCCGGCTGCCTGCGATGGCATGCACCAGGCTGACGAGGTGCTCGACGTGCTCGCCGTACCAGTGGTCCGGGCCCCTCTCCTTGACGACATGCGCGGCCAGCGGGGCGGAGTCCAGCAGTTCGGCAGCCTCCAGGATCCACTGGAGGTTGGACACCTCGCTCTCGGCTGCGACTTCAGGAGACCACTCGACGAATTCCGCCGTCTCCAGCACCGCGGACCCGGTCCGTGCGGCTTCCGCCTTGAGCTGCGCGAGAATGCCGGCCCCGTCCGCCATTCCGGCCGCGTCGATCAGGCTATGAATCTGCACCGGCTCGACCAGCGCGCCCAGGAGCGCGGCCATCGGGGCCCGCCCGGCGTCGAGATGAAAGCGGAGGTAGTCCGCGACCGACGGATTATGGAAGGACACAGCCTGCTGCTCAACGGCGACCATCGTGCCGTCCAGCACCTGCAGCGCCCTGCGGAAGGTCCGGACGTCTGCCTCCAGCCCCCGCTCCTGGCGATACCAGGACCAGGATTCGCTCAGCGTGTCCAGTGTGGCCTTGCGCAGAGTGAAGAGGACTTCGAGCAGATGCACCGCTGCGTCGGTCAAATCGTTCTCCACGATCCGTTCCCAGATGCGGCGGGGATCGTCGAGGTTCTTCCGTACGGCGGCGGCGACGTCCTGCTCCTGCCGGGCGGCGAGCCGGAGCGTCTCCTCGATCAGCCGGGGGCTGAAGTTGGGGTGCTCGACGATGGGCTGCCACACCGTCCGGTCGGCGAACGGCCTCTTCTGCCCGGCGGGCAGCTGCGCGTGGTGGACGTGGTTGTAGAGGATCTGGCCTCTGACACCGAGGCTCAGGTCGGTGAGGTGGACGACGCTGGTCGCCTGTGAGACATCCGGGGCGCCGAGCCTGTCATGCTTCAGCAAGGCGTGCTCCAGGATGTAGTCACGGGTCGTCATCACCAGCGCCTTGTCCGGAGCCTCCTGAATTTCCCTGATGATGTCGATGAGGCGGGCGTCCTCGTTCTTGTTGAGCTGAGACTCCAGCGTCGTCTGGCCAAGGAAGTCGTCATAGAGAAACAGCTGGGGCGTGTCCTCGCGCCACAGCGCCGCGATCTCCTCGGCATCCTGCGATATCTCATGCACCTCGTACCCGTTGCCCATGAGCCACGCAGCGAGCATCAGGGCTACCGTCGTCTTGCCCACCCCCGGAATCCCGGCGATGACGCAGACGTGCTGCTCGTCCAGGATGGCCTTCGCCCGGTCGAAGCCCTCGTGCGGTACGAAGGTGTCCGCCGCGCGCGGGATCCGCTTGCGCAGCCAGGACGAGCGCACGTACTTCTCCTGGTTCAGCACTGTCTGCAGTACGGCGGTGCCGCTCAGCCAGAGACGGAAGTGGCGCCGGACCAGCTCGGGTCTGCTCTGTAGTTCGGCGACGATCTCGTCCACACCGTAGAGGTCGCCGGTGGTGTGCACGTAAGGAGCGAACGCATCGCGGATCGTGTCCTTGCCGCCGACGGTCAGGCCCACGCTCGTGGCGATGAGGTACCGGGCCGGCTTCAGCGCGACGACCTTGGGCAGCTCATCCTTGACCAGACGCTTCGTCAGCGTCGCCTGCGCAGCCTTGGGCCAGTGCTTGCACTGGACTACCGTCATGGTCCCGTCCGCCGCCGTGTGACGCAGATCGATCCCCCGGTCCCGGCCGCGCGGGAAGAGCTCCAGCGGCATGCCGAGAATCTCACCGAAAAGATCCCGGCAGACGACCTCGAAATCATGGTCCGTCAGGCGCCCCAAGTCGAAAGAATCCATGCCGCCTTCACACAATCGCAGTGGTGCCGTCGGGCGCCATTCTTCACCGGCCCACCACGGCACACCTCTGACGGAGAGGGCTCGCAGCGAAGGCCTTGGACAACTTCAGCTCGGGTGCCTGCAGGCGAATGGCGGTACGGATCTCGTCGACGATGGGCGCCTCGTCGGCGTCGCTGGTGGCGACCGATCCGATCGACAGGTAACGGCTGCGCTCCTCACCGTGTAGTTGGTCCCCGTCCCATCCCGATTCGTCGACAGCCACCGCCCCCCTTCCTCAGTGTCCGTGGTGACACTGAGCTGGTTGCGGCGGGCGTAGTTCGGGCCGAGCAGGCCTGTACCGGGATTGGGGTGATGGGAAGGATCAGTCATGGGCTGATGATGCGGTGCACGGTGCCAGCTGGGCAACGTATTACCGGAGTGCAGAGTTTGCGGGCATGAGGGCTGGCAGGACGCCGCAGGATGACAGTTGACCTGTCGTCACCACGGGCTCAGCGAGGAATTTTTATCAGAATGCCGCGCGGAGAGGCACCCGACCACAGCGGTGGCAGTGCATCACAGGGTCATCCCGTGCCGGTTCTGCCGACCGTCCCCATAGGCTCAGCACCATGGCATCGCCTGTCTGCGGAGGAGTAGTTTCATGACCCGCTACTGTGTCGTGTTCGACCGGCACGAGCTGATAGCCGCCTGGGGAACCGGTGAAGGCGACCTGGCCGCTAGTGCAGCCGTCTTGCCGTCCGGCGCCGGCACCATCGGGCTCCTGAGTCTGGCCCGCGCTCTGACCCAGTTCTCCGGTGCCGCGTGGCGCACCTACACGCATCCCGCCAGCGCTGCCGGCTCCCTGGAGGCCAACAGCGAGGGCTGGCGCAGAGAGCAGGAGCGCAAACACTTCAGCGAGGTCGCCGACGCGATCACCCGCCCGAACCTGCCCAGCGGCGGTTCGATGGCCGTCTCCTACAGCAGCCTCCTTGAATCCGCGCACCGGGTCGGACGGGCGCTGCACCGCCTGGACGATCCGCAGCTGGTGAAGGCCGTGGCCGCCGAAGCAGCCGCCGAGCTCGCAGCCGTGGAGAGCGCCGAACTCGGCGACCTCAGCGGCCGCGCCCAGCAGGCGGTTCTTCTCAGCCGTGAGGACGCCTCTCCCGTCCAGGTTGCTGCTTCGAACCATCTTCTGCAGGGAGACCCCTTCGGCCCTGCCGAGCTCTTCGTCGGTGTCGACCCGACTGCGGCCGCCGTCGCGGCGGCGCACTGGCTCGCCGCGGCGGCTGACGTCGCCGCCGAAGCGGCCGGGCTCAACCCCACCGAGGTGGTCCTTGAGGCCGACAACATCGAGGCTCTCCCCCACGAGACACCCACGCTGGTCCTCGATCTCATCGGCCAGGGCGCCAGCCCCCACCAGGCTGTCACCGGCCTGGTGCGCCACGCCATGCACGTCGCCGACGGCCTGCTGCCCGACGCTGCCGCGCTGCGGGAGCAACTCGACGATCTGGAGGGGACGCTCGCCCAATACAGCGGCACAACGGAGGCCGACCTCACCCGCATGCCTCTGCGCCTGACTCCTCTCGACCCTCAGCGCCCCGCACGTGACCTCCTCGAAGACCTTCTTACGGGTATCCACGGCTGCTGGCTCCTCTATGACGAGTACGAGGGTCTTGAGCACGACGGGGAATCCGGCACAGACGACGTGGAGGAATGGGACGACGAGCAGACCGAGCAGCACCAGAACCGCAGCCGCGAACACTTTGCCCGGCTCGTCCGCGACACCGCGGCCCGCGACCGGGACCGGCTGATCTGACCGGGCCGCGAGCAGACCCAGCGGCCTTGTCGGCCTGTGCGGGGCCGGCCGGTGGTGTTGTCAGTCCTGGGAGGAATCCAGAGCTGCGGCGAGGCGCTGGTAGAGGCGGCCTTCGGCCTGGGGGTCGAAGACGGGGGTCAGTGAGGTCGTGGTGAAGCTGTCAGCGGTAAGGGTGTTGAGCCGGTACGGGGCGAGCGTGCTGGGGTCTTTGAGGTCGTAGCGGGTATGCCGGCTGCCGTACTTGCCGACGGTGAGCATGACGATCCGCCGGGTTCCGGCTGCGGTCAGCAGGAGGCGCGCCCATTCCAGGGACATGCCGTGGGTGGTGAAGTCGTCGACGACGACGACGGTTTTCGCGCCGAGCTTGCCGCGGTAGCCGGGGCCCAGGTGCACCGTCTGGGCCTGCGTGGCGATGGAGACGTCCTTAGCCGCCTGGCCCTGGCTGGCCTTCCAGCGCTCCAGGCTGGTGTCCGGGGCGTCGACGGCGCGGACCAAGAGGTCCTCGCGGTAGTAGCCGTGAAAGAGTGCGGCTGCCTTGTCCAGATAGGTCTTCAGCCGTTCGCTGACCTGACCGCTCGTGCTGCTGGGGTAGATGCAGAAGTAGGGACTGGCAGGGATCAGGTCTTCCAGATAGGCGTAGGCGAGGACGAACAGCATGAGGACGCTCCGGGCGTCCGCATCCCCGATCTCCACCGGCCTTTTGTAGGTGAAGACGTCCTGGAGCCTGAAGGTGGGGCCGGGCGAGGTCGAGGGCAGCCGCGCGGAAGCCGGCAGCAGCGAGCGCAGTGACCAGTTGTCCTGATCGGTGCGGTGCGACCAACTCGGGTCGCCCGAAAGGAACATCTCCAGGAACCTGTCCACGTCGCTGGGAGCGTGGGCGACGAGCGAGGTGGTGCCGCCGGGCATCGGGGCGGCCCAGGCGGCGTGCTGGTACATGACGCCGGAGTTGATGGCGGTGCGCCAGTCCAGGGCCGTGCAGCCGACATACAGCAGCTCATACCGCTGCAGGTGCAGGGCGGTGGTGACGGCATCGATCCAGGCCGGTGAGCCGCGGTTTTTGCCGCCGGCTATGTGGGACCGGTCGACCAGCAGGCTCGGGGCGGGATAGCCGAGCTGCTGTATCCGCTCTTTCTGCGCCGGCGAGAGCGGGTCGGTGGACAGGATGCACCACTGCAGTCCCCGCGCGGCAAGGCTGTGCAGCAGCGCGGCCGTCTCGGCGGCCGCGGCATTACCGGGCTTCAGAAGGAGGGTCTTGTAGTCGAAGATGACTACCTTAGCGGGCATGACCACCGTCTTCCTGGCCCAGCAGGTCATCCAGGAACTGCCGTAGCCGTATGAGGTCTTCGGGGGGCAGGGCACGCAGTTCCGCCTCGCGGCCGAGCTGGCGCTCGACCAGGCTCAGGCCGAAGGTGGTGTGTCCGTAGGAGTCGGCCGCGCTGCGGCACAGGGCGTCGAGGGTGCGGCGGCCGGCCGTGGTGAAGATGTCGATGAGCCGTCCGGTGGGCTCGGTGCCGATCAGGTCGGCCAGATCGCCGGCGCCGGGCCAGGTGAAGCCGATGACCGGGCGGCGGTAGGTGGCGGCGAAGCGCACGGTATGGGCGGTGCCGCCAGAGCGCCGTCCCTCGGCGGCGACGACGAGATCCGCGAGACCGGCCTGGAGGCGGTTGCGCTGGACGAACTGGGCCTTGCGGTAGTGCTCGCCGGGCAGGTACTCACTGGCGACGGCCCCGCCGGTGCGGACGATGCGGGCGCGGATGTCCGCGGTCTCGGCCGGGAAGACGATGTCGATGCCGTGGCCGAGGAAGGCGACGTTGCGTACTCCGTCGCGCAGGGCGGCCTGGTGCGCGACCGCGTCGACGCCGTTGGCGAGACCGGACACCAGGGTGACCGGGTAGGCGGCCAGGGTGCGCACGGCGGCTTCGGTGGCGCGCACGCCGTCAGGTGTCACGTCCCGGGTGCCGACGACCGCGACGTGCGGGCCCTCGTACAGGGCACTGGGGTCGCCCTCGACGAACAGCCACAACGGTGCGCCCGGGAGCGCAGCGAGCCGGGCCGGCAGCGCGGAGGGGCCGATGATGCTGATGTTGTGCCGGGCGAGTTCGTCGGCCTTGGCCCGGGCCGTTGCCAGCAGGTCGGCACGATGGGTGCTGATCTCGTCTGCGACCTTGCGGGCGGTGGGGACTTTGACGCGGGCGAGCTCGTCGGCCAGGCGGCTGTCGGGAACGTCCCATAGCCGGCCGAGTTGTTCCCGGTGTTCCCGTACCAGCGCGTGCAGTCCCTTGTGTCCCAGGCCGTGGGCGGCACCGAGGGCGAGGAGCGCGACCGCGAAGGGCATGCCGGTGGCGGGCAAGTCATCGGGGACCTGCCACAGCGTGGGCTGCCCGTCGGGAGCGGAACGCCCGCGTTCTCCCTGAGTGCCGTGCTGATCCACCCCAGCACCCTACCTGGCAGACGCCGGGCGGCAGGCGCCCGTGCAGTGGGCGGCCGTAGGTGTGGCTCGTGCCGGGATCGCGGGCTTCGGGTCCTCGTGCGCCACCGCTGTCGGATTATCCCTTCGAACCGGCAGCGGGGGCGCAGGGCGGGGGGCCTGTCCCGGCTTGTCCTGCCACCGTACCGCTCCTCGGACGGCGGCAGGACGGGCTCTTGGGGCCCGGGCATTTCGCAGGGGCGGCCGACGGGTCTTTCATCTTGTGTGCAAAGGGCGTCCGTGAAGCGGCGGACTGCTTAGGGTCGACATGTCCGGGCCGCAGGAGGAAGGCAGATCGTTGGGAAAGAAGTCGAAGGCGCAGCGTCAGCGGGACAACGCGCGGGCGCGCGGCCGCGCGGAGCAGCAGCGGCGCACGGCGGCGGCGGTGGAGGAGGAGTTCACCGAGGAGCACGCCCGGGTGGTGGCGCAGCGTCAGGGCGATCCGCGGTTCGTGCAGCGGCGCCGGGGGGCGGATGGTTCGGTCGAGGTGTCCTGGGCGGCCGGCTCCGAGGTGGATGTGCACATGCGGCAGGCGATGGAGGGGCAACGGGCCGCTTTCGAAGAGAAGTTCGGACGGCCTCCCGGCCCGCACGATCCGGTCTTCTTCGATCCCGACGCTGACGAGCCGCGCCCGTTGACACAGGAGGGCATCGGCCCGGTGATGGGCAAGTTGCTGGAGGCTGCGGACCGTTCGGGCGCGGATCCCGCGTTCGTGCACGCCTGGCGCGAGTGCGGGTATCTGGTGACGGAGGACAACCGGCACACTTTCTCCGCCGCCGAGGTGATGGCCTTCAGCGATGCCGTGCACGCCTACCAGTCGGCGGCACTCGGCGAACAGGAAGCCGCCGGGGCCGAAGCCGTCGCGGGCGAGGATCTTCCCGACGACGACCGGACGGCGGCGGTCGCCAGTCTGCGCAAGGTGGTGGCCACGATCCTGGCGCGGCGCGATCCGCGCATCGCGCTGCGGGTCGTGATCGGGCTGGAGCGGCTGGCGGAGGAGTCCGGGGACGAGGCCGCCGGGCTGGCAGGAGCCGTGTCGTTCGGGGTGCTGGCGGGATGGCTGGCCGGGGCACGGGAGTCGGGTCTGTCGCCGGCGCAGGCCAAGGCGGCCACGGCGTGGGTCGATGAGTACCTCGGCGGCCGGGCAGGCGAAACGGCCTCCCAGATGTCAGGGCTGATCGGAGTTCCCGGAGCCGGCGATGTGACCGTGGCGGAGGTGACCGAGGACCTGGGCGACGATCTGCTGCCGGCGATGATCTGGCTGACGTGCGGTGTCGTGGCTGTCGCCGGGGCAGGCAACGCCGACTGGCTGGAGCAGTTCGACCTCGACGTGCCCTGAAGACAGGAGAACGGGCGAGGAGGAGGCCGTGCACGAGAAGGGCCCCGCACTGGATCCGCCGGTGATACAGATTCCTCGCCTGCCAACGGCCTCGGCCCGGGCCGGCACACCGTACTGCACCGTTTGCACGAGCAGTTGGCCCCCCGACGGCCCGGCCACTGTGCTGTTGGGGTGAAGGCGAAGTTCAAAGGCCCGCGGGTGCAGACCGACACGGGTGAGCGGGCCGCCCGCGCGGCAGCCGCCCGGTTCGTCAGGGCCGCCGCGGCGGAGGCTGCCCGCGCTTGGCGCGTTCTGCGCGGGCACGGGGCGCGCGGTGACACGCCGGCCGGGTGGGCCAAGGCGGTGTGCGCCGGCTGCCACCACGCATGGCCCCGCCCACGAGATCATGATCGTCAACGGTGCTGTCCGGTATTCCGGACGGGGCCCGCACCGTCCCGCAGCGCCTCGCGAGGGCTGACACCACCCCTGCGCCGGGCGGCTGCCCTCTCGTGCTGAACGCCGGTCCTCCCGGCATCCGGCACGGCGCTCCGCACGAAGGCAACGCACCGTCGCGGTGACAACTCCCGGACTGCCGGCTGTCCTTGGCCACACGGCCCCGCCCCCTGGGGGGGACGGCCGGGAGGGGCGAGCCGGGGCCAGGCCGCGGTGTTTAGGTGTCACGGGCGGCGGCGCGTACTGCGAGGCGTGGCCGCTGTTTCCTACCTGGGCCTAGGGTGTCGTGCGCGGTGGTCGCAGGACCGGGTTCCAGGCGAACCAGTCCAGACTTTCGGCGCCCAGTTCCCACGGGGCCCCCAGCAGCAGTTTCCGGGTTGCTTCAAGGTCCGCGGTGACGGAAGCAGGAGCGGGACCGATACGGGTCATCAAGTCCCCCCGTGCGTGCCAGAACTCCTCGTCCTCGCCGCGCAGCCGGCGTATCGCCGCGTCCACGCAGGCAGGCCACTTCGGCATGCCGTAATGGTCGTCGTGGGTCCCGATCCGGGGAGCGCCAGCGAAGACGAGGAAGTCGTCCGGCGGCAGGACCTTCTCGAAGTGTCCGAACATGTCGATGCGCTGTTTCACCTGCTTCTTGATCTCCCCGAGAAACCCCCAGCCGAAGTCCGTCAGGGTCCCCTCACATCCCGGCCAGATCATGTCCCGGTCCAGGATCAGGTCCTCCAGCTTATAGAGACGGAACTCGTCGTCGGAGCCCAGGACGTCGAACGCCTGCCGGATGAGCCAGGTGTTGCGGGCGAACATCGTCCCGTCGCGCAACGCCTTGCGCCGACTGGTCGGCCGGGAAGCATGCGCGTTCTCGATCGGACCGTTGCGCCACACGGACATGACGAGGCCGTGAGCCGCCGCCCACCGCAATCCGTCCTGTGCCGCAAAGACGCCCATCTCCTCAAGACGCTGCCGTGCCCAGCCCAGCGCATCCTGAATATCCTCGTCCACCGCTCCGCTCTCCCCCATGACTCGCCAACTCCTTCTCTTCTTCCCGGCGTTCGCGTCATCCGCGCCACGACGCCCCCAGAAGACGCGATCGTACGCGGGCTCCGCCGCCAACCCTGGGTACCGTCATCTGCCGTAGCCGTGGGGTCCGGCAGGCCCGCTCTCAGGCGGACGGGCGGCGTTGGAAGGCCGTGCCGAGCGCGCGCAGTTCAGCGCGCCGGGCCTGCATGAGTTCCTCCGGCTGGCGCAGGGCGGTGTCCAGAAGCCACACCCCGCGGCGGAACGGCTGGAAGCCGATGCTCTCCCACAGCGCGGCGATCTTCTTCTTCGCCTGGCGCCGGTAGGCCTCGGTGACCTGCTCACGGCCTTCGGGGTACTCCCCCATGGCGGGAAATACCGCCACCGCGCAACAGCCCCCGGACAGGCGGCGGACCGCCTCGCCGGCGAGGGCCGGCCCCAGTCCGAAACCTCTCCATTCCCTGTCGAGGCTGACGCGGTCGAGGATCAGCAGATCACCGACGGGGTGGGTGACAGCTTTCTTGAACGCGGCGCTGTAGCCGGCGCGTTGGGAACGGCCAAGGACCGCGGAGACAATGACCTCAAGATCGCCGGACTCGGCGTCCGCCACCTCCCACCGGTTGTCGCCGGTGTAGTCACGCAGCCTCCACAGGATCAGATGCCCGATCTCGGATCCCGCAGCCGGGGCACCATCGCCCCCGTCTTCTTCGTCTTCCCACTCCTCGTCACTCGCCATCCCGTAGGTGACCGTGACATACCAGGATTCCAGCGTGTCTTCGGAGTCGTAGGGCACCGCGGGATGCCCATGGCCGTAATGGAAGTGAAGACGGGCAGGATCGCCCGGGAGTTCATTGACCGGCCGTTTGGGCATCACTGACGTCATGGCAAAGAGACTAGGAGCAGGCACTGACATCCCACCGGGAAACGGTTCGAACAGGACCGTGGACGTGGGCTGGTCTCGTTTGAGCTGGGCGCCTTGGCCCCGCTTCCGGACCGGTACGGTCGCGTCACCGGTGCCATGGCGTACCGGGCACGTCAGGCCGAAGGACGCCTCCGCACCCGCGCGACGCGTTCCGTGCCGACCGTGGCACCCCTCAGCGGCACAGGCATAAGCAGGCGCAGGCGGTAGCGAGCCCACGCCCCAGCAACGACAACGCCGGAACGGCCCGACCCGAGCAATGTTTGAGGCCCTCACCTCGCCGTTGTGCTGAGGCGCCCCAACACCGCTACGGCTGTTGAACGCGCCGCCGGGCCGCGTCCAGCGCACGACGTTCCTCGAAGGCGCCATCGGCGTTGGCGGGCAGACGGCTGTAGCGCTCCGTCGCAACCTGGTCGATGCGCGCGGCGTAACGGCTCGTGGCGGCCTTGACCGCCTCTGCAGGAGGCAGGAGCTCCTCTGCGGCACGCAGTGCTCGAAACAGCTCTTGAGTGAGCTGAAGAAGCCGGTTGAGTTCATCCCCAGCAGCGGAATACCCCGGCATACTGCCGGACTTAAGGCGAGCAGCGGCGGTCCGGGAGGCCTGCCGCTCCATCGCCACACACACCGCCTGACGGCGCCGCTCCAGGGCCCGGAACGTGGTGCTGGCCGGATCCGCGATGATCTCTTCGGCTGCTTTCACGGCCCGGGCCAGGGCCGGTGCGAAGCGCGTCGCCTCCAGCTCGGCCGCCTCCCGTTCCTTGCGCTCGGCTTCACGCCGCTGCTGCTGCAGCCCCGGCCAGGCGGGGAACTCCTCACGCCCCATGCGCTGTCCGTGCGTACGCGGTGCCGCCTTCTCCGACTTGGTCAGGCGCCTGTCCCAGTCACCGTGCGCGGTGTAGCTGTAAGCGCTGCAACCAACCGTTCCCCATCCCCCGAACCCGTAACGACCGTGGCTCCAGCGGTCGTTGACGAAAACGATCGGCTCACCGCAGTGCCGGCACAGTTCCTCCGACACCTCACGTTCCATCCCCACGATGCCCCCCACTAACTGCGCGGCTCTCCCCCAAGCCGTGTGAACTGCTCCATCCTGCCAGGCCCCGGACGTACAGGAGCACCGAAGACCGCCACGGCCGGAAGGGGAAGGGACCGGGCAGTCCGGGCCCTGCGCCAGTTGCGGACCCATGACGCGAGCTGCCGAACCGGCCTTGGCCAACTGACCGCCGAACCATTCGGTTTGATCACCGCCAAGGTCAGAGCCCGCGTTGCTGAGGGGACTTGCTGCCGGCGAGGTCAGATGCTGCCGTTTCGGGTGGGCGGGGAGGGCGCACTGGAGAGCGGGCGGGGGCTTGGTCCGGCAGGGGCTCCGGTGGGGTTTCGCCAGGCCCTGATGAGCTGACCCAGGCGGCGGGCGGGTGTCTCGCTCGGGAGGAACAGGACAAGCACGAGCAGGATGAAGGCGCCTGCGGTGAGTCCTGCGACCACCCAGCTGGGTGGGCCTGCGTTCACAATGGCTGTCGTGAAGGCGGCCGCCGCCCCGAGCAGGCCGCCGATGCGGGCCGTCCAGCTCATCGTCGTGGTTCCTGGCAGACGGGGCGGCGCAGGGTCAGGGACAGGTGGGGCGTGCTGAGCAGCACCCGGAAGGTGAAACAGGTACGGGTACGGCGGGTGGGCAGGGCGGCCAGTTCCGCTTGCCATTCCTGTCGCCATCGGGCTCGCTGCGTGCCGGGCAGCAGCAGAGTGAGCAGGGCCAGCAGGCGTGTGGTGACGGCGTAGGCGGTAGGTGCTGGCTGGAGCACGGCCGCGGAAAGGTCGTGCAGTTCACGGCCGACGTCGGCCAAGCCCGCCGCGTGGGCCATGGGGGCGAAGACTTCGATGGTCTCGCGGGCTTTGCCGTACTGCTTGGCTGCGGCGACGAACTCTATGGTGCGCATGTTGTGGAGTCGGTCGGCAAGGCGAATGACCAGCACCGCCTCGCTGTGCGGCGGCCGGGCAGACCGCGGCGCGGCGTCCGGCGGGATGGCACGCAGGTCGACGGTGCTGACATCTGCCACCAACTGGGCGACGCTCAGCCCGAATTGCCCAGCCAGACGACTCGGCGGACAGAGCGTGTCCTCGATGACGTCGTGCAACAGGGCGGCGCAGACCACGGTCGGCGGCATACCCACATCGGCGACGATCCGGGCAACGGCAAGACAGTGGGTCAGGTACGGGTCGCCGCTGCGGCGGGTCTGTCCCGCGTGCCAGCGGGCGGCCTCCTCGTGGGCGAGCTCGATGGAAGCGAGATCGGCGGCGGGGTGGTGTGCCCGCACGACACCCAACAGGCCTTCAAGGGAAGGGGTGTTGCCGTGCCGGCTGCCCGGCCGGGCAGCTAACCGGTGCCACGCCCTCATGACACTCCCCCATCGCCGACCGGGTGCGCTGCCACCCAGCCCGGCAGTGGCTTTTTGCGGGCACGGTAGGCACGGGCGAGGGCTAGGCGGGCCCGTTCGGCTCCGTCTTCGGTGATCCGGTAAAAGCGGCGGCGCGGCCGTCCGGCTTTCTCGTGTACGGCCGGGTCTTCCCAGGTGCTCTCCGCCCAGCCAACCTGTTCCAGCCGGGCGAGGATCGGATAGATCGTGCCCGACGGCAGTCCCGCCAGTTCGCACAGCTCGTGGCCGTACCGCTGCTTGGCGGGTTCCTCCAGCAAAGCCCGCAGGACCAGTTGGGTCTGCAGGGTCATACGCGGACTACCCATACTCGTACTCTACATAGCCTATATATGGGGTGTCTAGGGAACGTAACGCGCCGGACCGATGCAGGTCCTGCGGCCGGCGACCTACTCGCCATGTTTGCTGCGACGACCGACACGGCGCGACAGCCCGGGGCCTCCGACTGGCCTCAAGCGCTCCGATCTCCACGAACAACCCACCAGTCAGCAGCACTTGAAGCCCGGCAAAGCAAGATCACCCGACCCGCCACTCCAACCGCCTACCTCGTCCGCTACTACCGGCGACTCTCCCTCAGTGAGCAATCAACGGTCATGGCGAGCAGGCCAGCTAAAACATGCACGACACCGCAGGTCGCAGACGCAAGGCACCGACTAGGTCAGCACTGACTAATGGTCAGCTCCGAATGCGCCCTGCTCCCCCAACTGAGCAATCCACAGGTCAGCGCTCAAGGATCTGCTCACCAAAAGAGGACCGGGACACCTCTTCAACCGGCACACGCCGGCTTCCCCCGGATCAACGCACACAACGGACTGCCAGGGCGCTGCCCGCATACGTGCCTACGTGGATGCACCACCACGCTGCGTTCACGTGCCCGCGGAATCCCTCCACCACCCGCACAGAGGCGGCTGCGCCTGGCTGTCATAAGCACCTCCGCCCAGTCGCCGAGAGCGTCACGACATCCTGTAGATGGAATCGGGTTCCACCGCCCGCTGGCCCACCGGAAGAGCATCACACCCTCGCACGCCGCGACTTCCACAACCCGGCCTCACCTGAACCCGTCCGGTGAGTCCGAGAAACGGACGGTCGGCTTCCCGAAGTGCTTCGGGCGGAAGCCGGCCGCACATCTTCTTGCGATCTTTGCAGGAGCGGGGGGACTCAGGAGAGCTGGGAGGGTTTCCGGGGCGGAGGAAGCGCGGGCAGCAGTTCCCACAGCGGCCGCGATCCCGCGGCCCAGGAACCGAGCAGTTGGCGGTCGACGAGGTGCAACCGCTGCTGCCGGGCAAAGACGCGACCGGGCCGGGAGATCCTGCCGTTGGTCACCATCACCACGACATCCGCCTTGTGGACCGGGCGGCCCGTCCCATTGAGGACCTGCAGATCCGGGGTGCCCACCGCGGCGCCCCGCTCACCGTGCCGGCGGTGCTTGCACTGGATCACCCAGCGCCGACCCTGCGGGTCGGTCGCCTTCACGTCGGCCCCCAGATCGCCCTGCCCGCCGACCTGGACAGCGTCGGCGCAGCCATCCCGGTTCATCAGGTCGCGGACGGCGTATTCGAACTGCCGGTGGGAGAGCGCATCCAGCTGGGCCAGCCCATAGCGCAGGGCACGCGCCCGCGCCTGCTCCCACTGCACACGCTGGGTCCGCTGCTGCCACCACCCGATGCCGGCCAGGACAGCGAAGACGGCCCCAACGAGCAGCAGCCACCAGTGCGCGAGCAGCCAGTTGACCACCATCACCACCAGGCCGACCGCTGCCACAGCGACCACGGCCAGGACGGTGATCGGTGCGTCCTGCCTGCTGCGCCGGCGGCTGGGGCGCCGGGTGGTCCGTCGCCTGGCGGGCGGGCGCCGGGTCATCGCCCACCTCCCAGGGCAGAGAGGTCGATCGGGTACGACACTGTCGGGTGCGGGACAGCCACCCGTGGAGCGTCGTTGGTGGTGTGGTCGAAGCGGATCGGGTAAGTCACCGAGGGCGTGGGCGACTGGCTGTCCGTTCCGTCCGCGGTCGAGGTGTTGCCGAAGCCGAGTACTGCCAGGCAGAAGACGGCGAAGACGGTCATCTCCCGCCGCGCACCCGGCGCCCACCGGGTGTGCCCGCGTACTGGCGTTCCGTCGGAGCGCACGTACGGCCGGACAATTGGCATGTGGTCCTCCCCCAAGGGCTCGTAAGTTCCCCGCGATCTCTGCCATGCTGGCGGCCGCCACTGACAGTCGATCAACCTGAGTGGCTCAACTCTGCTGGTTCCACGGCCAGTTCAAGACAGGCCGAACGGGATGCCCTGCTGGCGGGTCCCTACTGTCCGAGCCCCGCGTCGGGATGCCGAGTGCACTGGGGTACACGCCGCAGGGTCGCGGAAGGCGGATTCACCAGGGCAGTCGGACCATGCCGAACGTCATGGCAGGGCAGAATCCCGGCTGCAGGCCGGTCAGTGACCGAGCAAGCGGAGGGCGATCCGGCCATTTCGGGCACAGCGCCCAAGTGGCGAAAAATGAGAGTCAGCTGCCCGGGGTCTGGGGATCGACCCTGGAGCGGGCCGCTCAGCAGGCCTGCTCCGTGCGCGCCCAGCGCGTCCCACTGAGGTCGCCCTCGCGCCCTGAACAAAAGGGTGGCCCGCCGCTACGGGGGAAAGCGGCGGGCCAGCACCATCTCCGCGGTGCCACCGCCACGCACGCAGCGCACGCCGTGGCAGTGAAGTGACTGCCGTTCGGGTCCCGTTCGACGGCGGGCAAGCGGAGGGGCGCGAGGTCTGGCGCGCCGTCGCCGTTCATGCCCTGGCAACAGGTCCGGCCATGAACGGGGAACTGCGCTGCCCGCTCGGGCGATTGGAACCTCACCGCCCAGGGGCCACGCTCCGCACCAGCCACCCCCGGGCCTGTAGTGCCTCGATATGTGGTGCGATGCGGGTGCGCAGCGAAGGCCAGCAGATGCGTGGGGCGAGTCGCTCCCACGAAGAGCAACTGAGCCGCTTTGCGCACGGTGATCGGGGCGTCGGCCACATCTTTCGACTGGGCCACCAGTGCGAGTGTCTCGTGGACGTCGTACTTACGGCCGCGGCTGTCGAGGCACTCCAGGATGAGGGTGGCCGCGTGCGTCTCGCCCTTGGCCCGCTGTATGGAAGTGGCCACCGACATCATCGGAGCCGCCTCCTCCACAACCGCTTCGCTTCGGGGAACGAGCGGCGGAATGTGGCGCAGGAGGTCGTCGATGCGGGGCGCGGTGAGCGGCGAAAGGTCGGCAAGCTGCGGCCACACCCCTCGCAGGCGCCCCATCAGAGCGTTCCACTGCGCCGGGTCGTCTGTGTCCGCACTGAGCAGGTCGTGTAGCAGTACGCGCATCTGCAGGCCTGCCGAGTCGGCACGGCGTTCGATGTGCTGGATCGCGGGCAGGGCGTTGCCGGAGCCCTGCCGGAACGCTCTGCGCACAGCGTCCCAGGTCTGGACCGTTGCGGTGCGCCGGTCACCGGTGGCCAGCAGGGCGCGCGCTGCGCGGACGGTGGTGATCAGCTCGAGGGCGGGTTGTGCAGCAGTGTGCGAGGTGAAGGTGGGCAGGTAGCAGGTCATCGACTGGGGGAAGGCTTCGGCCTTTCCGGGGACCAGCCGTGAGGCCAGGATGCGTGGTGGTGCTGTGGCCAGCAGGTGGTCGGGGACAGTCTCTCGGGTCAGGCGCTCAAAGGCGGGGATGACGCCGGGTACGCAGTCATCGTCGAAGAGGAGCAGAGCGATGGTGCCCTGGGGGCCGGCACCGTCGATGGTCTGTCGGCGCTGGACGGTCAGCCGGCTGGCCAGGTCGGCGATCTGGGTGCCGAAGCGGCGGCTGACAGGGAGCTGGGCCGCGGAGGAGTGAGGAAAGGCCGAGGGCAGCAACGGCGCCTGGGTGCGGTCGGTGAAGATGCCCTGGTTGACGTCACCGGCTCGCTGTACGACGGTGCCGACCTTGCCGAAGACCTGGTCCAGGAGGTGCTGCTGCAGGTCGCTAGTGTCCTGCATCTCGTCGAGCAGGACGAACGGGAAGCGGTGCGCGGCGGCCTGGGCGATGTCGGGGTGGTGCAGGAGATGGTGCTCGGCGATGGCGAACATGTCGCTGTAGCGGAACAGGCCTTGGTCGGCGAGGTCGTTTTTGAGGCGGATCAGTTGCTGTCCACTGGGGCTGGTGCTCTTGAAGGGCAGGGTCCCGGTTGGTCCTGTGACGGTGAGTTCGCCGGCGTCACATATGTAGTGGGCGCCAGCGACAAGGTCCCGCCCGTCACGGCGGCGTTCGGTGTATGCCTTCAGCTTGAAGTAGCCACGGTGGTTGTCCAGCAGACGCAGGGCGGCATGTTCGTAGGCGGCGTCGTCGACGGTCTGGATGTCGATGCCGCGGGAACGCAGGGCGGGCAGGGCGAGGAAGGTGTTGGTGAAGGACTGGATGGTTCCGATGAAGTGAGGGAATCCCAGCAAGCGGCGTCCGGCTGGGGAGTCGGAGAGGCGGTGGGTGATCTCGTCCTTGGCCGTGTTGGTGTGGGACAGGACGCAGATTCCGCGGGTCGCTGAGGACCATCCTTGGGCGAGAAGGGTGAGTTTGAGGCCGATGAGGCTGGTCTTGCCCGACCCGGGAGCAGCTTGCAGATCGAGTGACTCGGCGCTCTGCAGGAAGTCCCATTGCTGCGGGTGGGTGAGTTCAAGTCCGCGCTGTGCGGCCAGGGCCTCGGCCTTGTCCTTGGCGAAGGTGTCAGGGGCGAAGGGAAGAGTCATAGGTCAGGCCGCCGGGGTGCACAGGTGGTTGAACGCGGCCACCAGGTAAGGGGGCAGTTCCTCGTCTGTGACCGGGGTGGACTGCAGCAGTCGGGCGGCGTGTTGGGCGGCAATGGTCTTGCTGGCCTCGTCCAGGCGCAGGGGTTTGTAAATGTCCACCGCGGCGTCGGCCAGGGATGTGCCGCTGTCCTTCCACTGCTGCACCTCGAGCTGGGCCTCACCGTCGAGTTCAGCGAGCCTTTCCGCGGTGGGCCACTTGTTCTTGGAGGCGACGGCGGAGCGGACGGCCTGGTGCATGAGGGTGGCCATGGTCCAGGAGGCTGCGGCCAGGTCGTACTCGAGGGTCCAGTGGTCGGAGGCGAAGGTGCGGACATTGCCGCTGTCCTCGGCCGTCAGCCTTGTCACATGCTTCTCGATCTGCTCGGCGCTCATCTCGGCCGAGCACTTCAGCTTTCCACGCATGTCCTGGGGGGGTGCCTGCGGGTACCAGGTCGCGGTCACGGATGCACGCCACGGTGACGGGTATCTGCGCGCCGTCACGCTGGAAGATGCGGCTGTAGCGGAACAGACCCACGCTGCCGACGTTGACGATGCTCACGCCGCAATCGCTTAACGAGCGGTCCACCGCCTTGGCGAGGGCCGGCAAGAAGATGGCCTCAGCGTCACCCTCCACAATGGCGACGCCGCGGGCGAAGAACAGGTTGGCCTTGGTGACGTCGAGGAAGCGGGAAAGGAATGCGTAGTCATTGGGGTGCAACCGGGTCTGCCCTGGGGCCAGGCTGAAGGTCGCACCACGCGAGACAAGCGTGAGCTGTTCCACCGGTGTGGCGGAGGCGAGGTTGGGACTGTGGGTGGTGCAGATGACCTGTACCGGCAGGGCCGGCTTGTCGCTGGCTTCTCCGGCGCGTTCGCGCAGCAGGTCCATGATGCGGGTCTGCAGTTGCGGGTGGAGATGGGCCTCGGGCTCCTCGATGAGCAGCAGCGGGGCGAGTTCGCTGTTATTCAGCAGGAGCAGTTCGGCGGCCATGAACAGCGCGTTGCTGTAGCCGAGTCCGTGCCGGGTCCACTCCTTGGAGCCTGCGAACAGACGCAGTTCCAGACACTCCAGGGCACGGGCCAGGGTGGCGTCACCGGAGACGCCGATCTCACCGCGCAGGACGTCGGAGCCGATGGCGAACTTCTGCAGGTAGCTGGCGTTGATGTCGTCGCGGGCCGCGATGATGGCCTTGTTCTCGCTGAGGTGGTGCTCGGTGCGCTGCAGGATGCCGACCAGGGTCGTGGCGGTGTCTTCGACCGGGTCGAAGTCGCTTGTCCCCTGGTCCTTGATGGTGGGATAGCCGGCGAGGATCTGCGCCAGGCGCGAGCCACGGCCAGAACGCAGCTCCGCTTCAGCGTCCCGCAACGGGCGCAGGTAGGTGGCTTTGAGCAGTTCTCGGGCAGTGCCGTCGAGGGTGGGACCCTGGCCGTCGGGGCCGGTGCGGGTGACGAGAGAGACCCTGCTTGAGTGCAGGGGGTCGATCAGCTGGGCCCGCACGGTGACGTACAGGGAGCTTCTGCCGTCCTCTTCGGTGGTCAGCAGTTCAAGGAAAACGGCCTGCTCTTGCGGCGTGAGGTCTTTGAACCCACAGGTGAGGGTGAAGCTGTCGGCACGGTGGCCGTTGCGGATGTGGAAGTCGTCGGCAGTGATCCGGTAGTAGTCCCCCGCCGTGGTCTGCAGACACAGGCGGATGGCATCGATGACCGCAGTCTTCCCGCTGCCGTTCTCGCCGACCAGGACGTTGGTGGCGGGGCCGAAGCCCATCCGAAGGCGGGTGTCTGTATCACCACCCTGCTTGGGAGCGGGACCGAAGATCCGGAAGTTTTCGGCAGACAGGCATGCCAGATACACGAAGCGGCCCCCCGATGGTTCCTGCGTTCCCACGTCCGGCATGACGCAGGCGCTCCAAGCCGCCTTCATCTCCCAACCCCTTGTCGGACAGACGGCTTTGACGCATCATAAGCACCTTTCCTTCACTCTATGTCCACAGTTTCAGAACTGTGTCACTTGCCGCACACGCCTCAGCCAGACAGAAACCCGCGCGCGATGTGCGCGGCCGCCAATCACCCACCCACCCGAACCACGTCCCTGTTCGATCAAAGCGACCACGTGGCCGGACTGCTTCTGAGCGACGCCTCCTGTCCATTCCTGGCGGGTCTACTGCCGCACTTGCCGACAGGGCGAGGGTCGCACTGCCAGCCGTCAACCCATCGGCGGTCTCAGCAGGTTGACGGCGCTCGTCGTTGTAGGGCGCAGGGCCGGGTGATCGTTCGATTCTGTGCCCGATCCGCAGGGTGTTCGGGATCTTTCGAGGGGGCCGGCTGCCGATCTCCCCCTGGGTACGCCAGAGTCCAGTGCAGGTCTCCCCAGTTCGGGCAGGTGTACCAGGAGCTGAGCAGACCCGTCACGGTCAGTTGATCAAGGGTGTTGGGCAGGCGCGCGGGATGGGTTCCGCAGGCGCGTGCCATCTGGCCGGGTTCGGCCAGGCCAGTGCCGGTATCCGGGTCGGCGTTCGCTGTGAGGTAGAGGCTTGCCAGTTGCAGCTGTGGGCCGACCGTTGCCCCGGCTGTCGAGGCCGTGGTGGCGCGTAGTGCCCAGTCTGCGGCCTGCGTTCGGTCGGGGCCCGCAGGGGCCTGGCTGAGCAGTGCTGCGTCGAGCAGTTCGGCGACGACCTCGTTGGCGGCTCTTCCTGCGCCGATCCGTAGCCATCGTGCGTGTTCCAGGTCGCGCCACGGGTCTGGGTTGTCGAGGCGGAGGCTGCGCAGCATGCCTTTGGGCAGCCGCACACGCATGGTGGTGTTCATGCGTAGCGCGCACTGCAGTGCGAGCAGGCGCGCTGCGGCCGGGGTGCTTTCGGGGAGGGCGGCGGCGAGGTAGCTGAGCGTTTCGCGGACTCGGATCCGGGCGCCCGGGCCCTTGGGCTGTCGTCTGCGGCGCCGGGTGGTTGCGGGATGCGGTGCGCGGGCGAGGGCCGTGTCGGGGACGACGGCGGCGTGTGCCGTGGCTGCGGCGCAGGTACTGCAGGCGTCGGCGAGCCGCCAGACTCGTCCGCCGCGTTCGCAGGCGAGTAGGAGGCGGATCGGGCCGGCGCAGCCCCGGTGGCGGGGATGCCAGCGGCAGCCGCGTTCGTGGCATTGGCAGGTGCGCAGGTGGGGTGGGAGGAGGTCGCCGCGTGCGTGTCGTGCGAGGTGGGCGAGGGCGGCTGAGCGGGCGGAGGCCGCGGTGACCGGTCCACTGCCGTGGGGGCATTGCTGGCATACGAGGACGAGCCCGCTGGGGTGCGAGCGCAGTTCCACGGTCCAGGCACGTGGCGTCGCCGGGCATGTTGTGCGCAGCCTCATGGGCGCGTGTTCCTCCTGTTGCGTGCACGCCGGTCCCGTCGGGGCTGGGGCGGCGGCCCACCGTAGTGCAGAGGTCTGCCCTTTCGCTGGCGTCACCACCTGCGAAATTAGGGCAGAGGTCTGCACTGACAGGGCAGGGGTCTGCACCGTCGGATGGACGGGTGACGATCTTGCCGCCCGATCCGGACCTCGACGCGCTGCGGTTGGAACTCGCGCGTCTGCGGGCCGCGCGCAGGTGGACCTATGACGAGCTTGCCGCCCGCAGCGGCCTGGCCAGACGCACCGTCATCGAGATCGAGCAGGGCCGCACCATCGGCACGCTGAAGACCTGGCACGCCCTCGCCCACGCTCTGGGCACCCCGTTCGACGAACTCTTCAGCACGCTGTGCAGCGGGCACGACCTGCCGGGGCCGAACGGGGACTGACCCCCGTCCGGGCGGCCGCCCCGGATCACCCAAACCGGCGAGACCGCATCGAACGCGCGACCGTCCGTTCGCACTCCAGTTGCACCATGTGCGGCTGAGCGGGCGATCCGGCCCCACCGCTGCCGCGGATGCGGCGTGTTGGCTGGCAGGTTCACGCGCATGCGCTCCACACCTCCCGCCTCCCGCCACTGGGACCGCAGTCCCGTCCTCGCCCACCGCGCGCGCCGTTCCCTGCAGATCACCCCCCACGGCGCCAGCCGGCTGCTGCGCTGCGGACAGAGCGACCGGTGCCGCGACTGCGGCAACCGGATCGAGTGATACCACCGCAGCGACCGCCGGCCGGTCCGTCTCCATCCGCAGGAACTGCCGGCCACCCGGGTGCCCGCCGCCTGCCGCTGGCACGTCAGCTCCGGAATCGCCCACCCGGCCGGGGACGGCAGCAGCTGGTGCCGTCTGCCGCACGCCGTCCTCTGTCCCGCCCGCGACACGGCACCGGCTCCCCCTGAACTGGCCGGGCTGCGCCGGTCGCTGGCCGTGCACACCCGCCGCATGATCGACGCCGGGGTCTTCACTCCTCCTCCGGCCTTGACGGACAGCTCTGCGCCCCGGCCGCCCGTCTGCCGCCCGGCCCGGCCCATCGTGCAGCTGTTGTATGTCCGCTACCTCGCCTCCCGGCCGGTGGATGAAATCCAGTGTGTCGCCCAGACCCGGCGCCGCCACCGCTGCACCAGCCCGCTCCTTGCCTGCGACGCCCCGGCCGGCACCTGGCGACTGGTCCCCGCCACCGCGACGGGCGGCCAACTGGCCCTGCCCGCCGAGGTCATGGCCCTCTACGACCTCACCGGCGTCCCCTACGCCGAGCAACTGCGCTGGCGCGCCCAGCGCTGCCCGCAGCATGCCGCCACGCCCACGGCCGCCGACCTGGCGGTGGCCGGCTGGGAGCCCTTCGACCCGCTGCACCACCACGAACACATCCACACCCGCCTGCCCACCCCCGTCCGACGCCCCAGGACTGCAGGCAGTGCACGGCAGGCGGCCCGGCCGTGATGCCGCACCACGCCGCCGAGATCGCCCTGACCAGGCCTGTCACTCCCGGCGAACTCCGGCATGCACACTGCGGCGTGTCCCTGGCCGCGAGTGCGGACCGCACGCGGCTGATGACGGTCTACAGCGCACGCAGTCCCGCCAGTGCCCTGCATGCGCTGCGGCGCCGGCTGGGCACGCGCCTGCCGATCGACGTCCTGACCGCGCACTACCCCGACCGGCACGGCCAGGTCCTGCTCAACGTCGCCCTGGACCACACCGCCGACAGGGCCCTGCACCAGGCTGCGGCAGTCCTGGGGCAACGCCCCCAGGACCTGCTCCGGCGGCGGGTGACCGCGGCCCTTGCCCGGGACGATCACGAACGCGCCCGGCGCCTAGAGGTTCGCCTCGAGAGTCTGCTCACCCAGCACACCCCCCAAGACGTCCTGGCCTGTGTGGCCGTCCTCCTGCACCGCCACCAGCACCATCCCGCTCGCACAGCGCCATAACTCCTCTCCTACACCGCCGCCGACGCGGCGGCTGCAGGCCCTCCTGATCCTCTTCAATCTTTCGCGGAGCCCTTGTTGCACACGCCCACCGACGAACAGGCCCACGCCGTCGACGCCTTCCGGGCCGGCCACCATCTCGTCCTGCAGGCCGGCGCCGGGACGGGAAAGACCAGCACGCTCAGCCTGCTTGCCGCCAGCACCCTCAGCAGCGGCCGCTACCTCGCCTTCAACAAGGACATCGCGCGCGATGCCGCCACCCGCTTCCCCCGCACGGTGGTGTGCAAGACCGCCCACGCCACGGCCTACGCCGCCGTCGGCCACCGCTATGCGAGCCGGCTCAACAGCCCCCGCCAGCCGGCCTGGAAGACCGGCCGGGCACTCGGCATCACTCGCCCGGTCCGCATCGGCGATCACGAAATCAGCCCCCGGACGCTCTCCCACACCGTGCTGCGCACCGTGACCCGTTACTGCTACTCCGCCGACCGCACCCTGACCCGCCACCACGTACCGCACCTGCGCGGCCTGACGACCTCCGACGAGCACACCCAACTCGCGCATGAAGTGCTGCCGTTCGCAGCCAAGGCCTGGGCCGACCTGCACCACCCCGAGACAGGTGTGGTCCGCTTCGAACACGACCACTACCTGAAAATGTGGGCCCTGACCGAGCCGACCATCGAAGCCGACTTCCTCTTCCTCGACGAAGCCCAGGACACCAACCCGGTCCTTGAGGAGGTCTTCGCCGCCCAGCGCCGCCACGCCCAGCTCGTCATGGTCGGCGACTCCGCCCAGGCCATCTACGGCTGGCGCGGGGCCCGGGACGTGATGACCGGCTTCGACGCCACCGCCCTCACCCTGACCCGCTCCTTCCGCTTCGGCCCCCTGATCGCCGAAGAGGCCAACCGGTGGCTCACGCTCGCCGACGCACCTATCCGCCTGACCGGCACCGACGCCATTGCTACCGAAGTCGGGGGCCTCACCCGGCCGGACGCGGTGCTGTGCCGCACCAACATCGGCGCCATGGCCGAAGTCATGCGCCTGCTCACCGCCGGCCACCGCGTCGCCCTCACCCGCGGCGGGCAGCAGCTGGCCGCGCTCGCCCTCGCCGCCCGCGAACTCAAGGACGGCCGCCGCACCTCCCACCCCGAACTCGTGCTCTTCCCCTCCTGGGGCGAGTTGCAGGACTACGCCGCCCACGATCCCGCCGGTCGTGACCTGCAGCCCTTCGTCGACCTCGTCGACACCCACGGCCCCGACGCCATCATCGCCGCCGTCGACCAGCTCACCGACGAGACCCACGCCGACGTGACCGTCTCCACCGCCCACACCGCCAAAGGCCGCGAATGGCCCACCGTCCAGATCGGCAACGACTTCCCGCCGCCCAAGGACACTGACCAGCACGACGCCCAAGGACGCCCCATCCCGGAACCCGTCAGCGACACCGACGCCCGCCTCGCCTACGTCGCCGTCACCCGCGCCCGACAGCGCCTCGACCTCGGCGGCCTCTCATGGATCAACTCCCACCCACCGCGCTGAGTGACTCAGCTTGTTGTTTAAGCGAGGTCGAGGCCATGGTGACCTGAGCGGTCCAGGACCCGGGTTCCCGGGGCGGATCCCAGGTCACGTTGACGCGTACTTTGTGGAAGTCGTGTGCGAGTCCCATCACCATGGTCGCCGCGGCGGCCCGTGCCTCGGCTGGGTCAGCGGTGACCGGAACGTCGGCGAGATGCCCGCAGAGCATCCCCCTTCCGCGGTGAGGACACTGTGACGCCAGCCTTCTGGCGTCGTGAGCAGGACGATGCCCTTCGGCATGCCGAAGGGAGGTCGTCTCTTCTTCTCCCGCTTTCGTCTCACCATGGAGGCATCCAACCTCGTCGGCTTGCTGACGGTTCAGGCGGGCGGAGCTTCAGGGCCCTCGGGGAGGATCGGAACGGTCAGTAGCGACATCTGGCCGATCTTGATTCAGGTTCGATGACTAGTTCTGTTTCTGCTGTCAAGGCCCCTACGGGGCCCGCACCGCCCGACCGCGCTGCATCCCTTCCACACTCCCCGGCTGTCGGACGCAATCCGCAGGCCGTGGAACGTGAAGAGGACGCGCTGCGCGCGGCGACCGCAAGAGACCCCTGGCCCCCGCAGCCGTCGGACACGCAGCGCAGGACGACGCCCCGGACCGGACATCACGGTGCGAGGAAGACAACCCCGCTGCGGTCTTCCTGCATCCGGGCCACCCGGATAGCAGCGCCGAAGGCGATGCCACGGAAGTACTCCGCCTTCACCTGCTCGACCGGAATGATGTCCTCCTCCGCCACAGCACTCAAGTGTGCCTTGACGCCCCTCTCCCACACGACGGCCGACACGCAGGGACGGGAGATCCACGCGTCGAAAAGGACCGCCTGGGCGATCTTGGCCTCGCCCTCATGCGCCATGATCCGCTTCCGGACCTGCGCTTTGTCCTCCTTCTTCGTCCGGCCGACCTTGACGTACGACAGCTTCGAGCACATGGACCGGAAGAACAGGACGTACAGCCGGTCACCGACGACGTTGAGCGAACCCCCCTTGTACTCCAGGTCCCTCCACGACTGGTGCCGTACCGCCGCGACGACCTCCGCGGGCGGCAGACGCCCGGTGTCGAAGTAGTCGCCCAGCAGTACCTTCGCCGTCATGGAGTCCAGGTAAGGGTTCCTGTACTGCACGTTCAGCCTCGTCGTCGGCAACGCCTGCTGCTCCCACTGCGGCGCATCGGCGACGGATTGCTGCTCGTCGCCGAAGTACTGCTCGGTGTAGAGGTCCTCTTCTCGCATGTCCGAGATTGTGGTGCGGCAGCGCCGCCGGCAGAAGAGCACCTCGGCCAAGAGTCACCTGCCGGATACCCCGTCCCGGCAAAGGCGATGCCCCCTACAGTGCTCCCATGGCCTATGACGAAGAGACCGGGACCATCCGAGACGTGTTCGTGGTGGAACGCCCGGCTGGGACGAGCCTCTCGGATTCGAGCAGTCCCGGGGGGATCAGCGCCCTCCTGCGGGACGCCGCTAATGTGCTCGCTGGACACGCCGTGCTCTACTCGGCCGACGCCGAACTCGACGAGATCAGGGCTGAGGCGAGGGAAGAAGGCCGCCAGGAAGGCGTCGCGAACGGCGTGGTGATCGGCGTCGCCGCCACCGTCGCCGCCGCCGCGCTCGGTGCCGTCGCCGTGAAGGCCGCGCCGCACATCAAGAGCAAGCTCAACGGCCTCAGGTCGAAGTTGAACCGCAAGCCCGAGGACACCGCCGAGACGGGCCCCCTCCAGGCCGTGCCGGAACCGCCCGCCACGAAGGACGAGGAGCCCCCGCGCCGAAATCGGCACCTGCACGTGGCGTGAACTCCAGATCGTCCTGGAGATCGTCAAGCGCAGCGACGACGCCAAGGGCTTCGTCGTCCTGCCGCGCCGCTGGTGCGTGGAGCGAACACTGTCGTGGATCTGCCAGCGCCGGTGCTGCGTGCGCGACTACGAGCGATTACCCCAGCACCACGAGGGGATGGCCAAGTGGCCGATGATCATGCTCATGTCCGCCGCCTGGCACGCCCCCCGACCACCCCCAAGCACCGAAAGTATCAGTTTGTTCACGGGCACTCAGACATGGGTGCCGGATCAAGGGGTGCTGGGGGGCGGCTGCTTGTCGGCGGTCGTCGAGGGTTCGGGGAGTGCGGCACAGCACCTGCGCGCCGAACCGGACCAGTCGCTGCGGACTGCAGAGAGGAATCCGAAGACGCTGCGTAACTGGGTTGGCCTACTGGGTGGCATTGCCTTCACCGCACAGAAGCCATACCCACGGTCCCGCACGGCCTGCCGTCCCTCGCCCGAACGGCGCCCGGGGCTTCCTGGGATGCGGTAGCAGCGAACTGCGCGAGTGGTCGGATGCGTGCAGATGGCAGCGAGATTCCCCCGACATCGGGCACAGGTGCACTTCGTGCGCCATACTGACGCGATGGGGGCGCTTCCAGAGCCGCAAGGCCAGCAGCGTGAAGTGGTGTATCTGACGGCTCAAGGCCATCTGGTGGTCCTGGGAACCGCAGGCAGCGGCAAGACGACCATGGCGGTACACCGTGCCCGCTATCTGTCCGAGGCACCGGGGATCGGAGGCCGGACGCTGCTGGTCACCTTCAACCGGGCGCTGGTCACGTACCTGCGGGCCATCGGCGCCTCCGGCCCGCATTTGACCGTGGAGAACTACCATCTGTTCGCCCGGGGCTACCTCAAATATGCGGCCGGGCAGCACGTCTCCATCTGCGCCAGCAAGCAGTCCCTGGTCGACAAGGCACTGTCCGAGGTCCGCAACACCAGTCGCCGAGCGGTGGCCAGCCGACCGCTGGGCTTCTTCATGGACGAACTGCACTGGATGGCTGGTCACGGCGTCACTGGTGAAGACGCTTACGTCAACGGTGCACGCCGGATCGGCAGGGGGACGGCCTTGGCCCCCGCGGACAGGGCGGTGGTCTACGACGTCTACCGCCGGTACATCGAGTTACGCACCCAGGCCGGGTACGGCCAGGACTGGGATGATCTGGCCTCCGTCGTCCTGGCGGCGCTCGCAGCGGATGCCACCGCTCGCCGCTACAAACACGTCGTGGTGGACGAAGGGCAGGACTTCACCCCCGAGATGATCCGCTCTTTGGCCGCAGCGATACCTGCCGACGGAACGTTGTCGTTCTTCGGGGACTACGCCCAGCAGATTTACGGCAGCCGAATGTCGTGGCGCTCCCTGGGCCTGAGGGTGACCCGGCAGGTCGAGTTCGAGCAGAACTACCGCAACAGCCGCCAGATCGCCCAACTTGCCCAGGCCATCTCTGACATGCCGCACTTCCGTGACGAGGTCGACCTGGTCCAGCCTAAGGCTCCAACCGCTGACGGCCCTCAGCCCACGATCGTCACAGCCGCCAGCAAGGTGGAACAGATCCGCCGCGCAGCGGAGTTCGCCAACGGGTTGGCAGCAGACCAGCAGGTCGCTGTTCTCATGCGCACCCGCGGGCACGAGAACGAGCTGGTGCGTCACCTGGATCCGCGGCACCGCATCAGCAGGCTGCACCGGGACTTGACGGTGTGGCCGCCAGGTCCAGGCGTGTACTACGGCACCTACTCGGCGGCCAAAGGCCTGGAGTTCGACTCGGTCATCCTGCCGCTGTGTGACGCGGATGAACTGCCCAAGGCCTCCGAGGTTGAGTCGCACGGGCTGGAGGAGGCCAAAGCGCGCGAGGCGCGCCAGCTGTATGTGGCGGTGACTCGTGCCCGCACCGGATTGATCATCTTGCGCTCGGGCGCGTTGACGCCTCTGCTACCCGACGAAGCGTCAGATCTCTTTCTCAGGCTCGCGTCATGATCGAGATCTGGGCCGAAGCACAGCGCCGTGGGATCACGCGGCTGTGTCACTTCACCAAGTCCGCGAATCTGGCCCACATCCTGGCCACCGGCGAGATACGCGATGCGGTGACCCTGCGGGCGGGCACTGAAGGGTTCAGGCCTACAGACCTGGCCCGTTTGGACGGATACCCGGACCACATCAACTGCAGCGTCGAGTACCCCAATACGTGGTACCTGGACCGGGCCAGAGCCGAGGATCCGCACTTCAAGGATTGGGTCGTTCTGCTCCTGGATCCTGCGCTGCTTGCCTTGCCGGGAGCGAAATTCTGCCCCTACAACGCTGCTCGAGGCCTAGGAGGCGGCATCAGCAGCGGTTTTGCCGCCTTCGCTGCTCTGTTCCAAGCCACCGTTTCCGGGAACGCTAGGCGGACCCGCACCGCCCGGCATCCCGACTGGTGGCCCACCGACGACCAGGCCGAGGTCCTGCTCCCCGGCCCGATTCCGCTCAGCCACGTGCACGGCGTCGTCGTGAAGGACGCTGCGCAGGCCGAGCTTGAACGCTACCGGCTCACTCAACACCTCGACATGGGCACGGTGTTACCGCCGCTGATCATCGCTCCCGCCCTGTTCGACAAGTATCTGCTGAGCCAGACCGTGCGGGCCGGACACCGCCCCGCGGAGCTCCCCTTCATCCCCTGACCGACTCTGGCAGAGTGACCCCGTGAACCGTGAACCGCAGCCGCATCCCTGGCTTGATCGTGCCGTCGGCATGGTGCTGGCTGCCGCGGTCGGCGATGCCCTGGGCTGGCCGTACGAGCGCCGAGACCGCACCCGCCGCCTGCCGGCGGACAGCGGTCCCAATCAGTTCGTCGCCTGGGAACGCATGGCGGGCAACCGGTTTCGGCCGTTCACCGAGGTGGTCAAGGCCGGTGACTACAGCGACGACACCCAGATGATCATCGCGGTCGGGCGAGCCCTGCTCACCGCTGGCGACGAATGGCTCACCTGGCTACAACGAGTCGAATGGCCTCTCCTACCGTCCTACGAACGCGGCGCGGGTGCCAGCGTTAAACGTGCTTGCAAAGCCTGGTCCCAGGGACGTTCCCCGTGGACGGTCGCTGGCAGCGACGTGCGCAAGTACTTCGACGCCGGCGCCAACGGTGCCGCGATGCGGGTAGCGCCGCACGTCATCCGCCATCACGCGGACGCCCGGTTCGACGACCTCGCCATCGACGTTGTCCGCGACGCCGCCACCACGCATGGCCATCCTCGAGCACTCCTCGGTGCCATCGTCCACGCCCACGCCTTGTGGCTGAGCATGCGCCAGCCCGCCCCCTTGTCCTACGGATGGCTGATCGAGGCTCTCCTGGACAACGCCGCGCAGTGGCAAAAGCCGATCTTCGAGTCCCTGGCGGACGAGTGGAAGAACCGCGCTTCGCACACACTTGAGCACCCCTTCGACCGGCTGTGGCTGACCACCGGCCGCGAAGTCGAGGAGCTCCTCGCACTCGCGCACAAGGAACTCAGGGGCGGCGCTGTCAGCGCACCGAGCGTCTTCCTGAAGTCTCAGGGCCTCACGGGCAAGTCCCGCGGTTCCGGGACCCTGTGCGCCGTCGCAGCCGCCTACCTCGCCGCCCGCTCAGCCGCCAGCCCGGAGCACGCCCTCACCTCCGCCGCCCGTCTGGAGGGTGCGGACACCGACACTCTTGCATCCATGACGGGCAGCCTGCTGGGAGCAGCACTGGGACAAGAATGGCTGGGCTCCAATGGACGCAACATTCAAGACCGACCCTTGCTGGTAGCTCTCGCACAGGACCTCCTGGTGCCGTCCTTGCCACCTCGTCTGCAGCCACCCTCACCACAGCAGGCCCGCGCGGCGCTGGCCGAGTTCAACGACCAACTGGCCGACGCCGTACCGGGAAGCGTCATCCCCATGCCCTACCAGCGCACCGCCCAGGTCAAAGACGACGAAGAAGTAAGTGCAGGGCAATGGAAAGCACGCCAGGCTCTACTGCTCACCGACGACGGGCAACGGCTGCACCTCCTGCATTCCGTGCACCGTGCCACGCCCCCGCAAGCCACGCATCCGGATCCGCCTAGCGCACAACTCCAGGGTGCCTATCTCGCAGTGACCGACGTCCAGCGTGTGCGGCAGGTCCTGGACCTGGTCTTCGGCCTTCACCCAGACCGTTATGGGCAAACCTGGGTCGCCTACGGCAACCTCGTCATCGCCGAGGACGCCTCCCCTGTTCCTCCTCCGGCCTCAGCGCCACGCGCACAGCTGCGCCTGACGTCCGAGCGTCCGCAGGAGATCTGGCAACGCGCCCAGGAGCACGTTTTGCCGGGCTCGGTGGACAACAGGAACACCAACTTCCTGGTGCTCGTGGACCCCTGGCTCACCGTCACCCTCAACCGGCCAGGACACCGCCCGGCTTCCGAGCGGCCCGACTGACGTGACACTCCGTCCACGTGTCCCTGCCATCGGCGCTCGGGATTGAGATGCCGTCGCACGACCTCGCGGGCCAGCTCAGGGCGCTGCAGAACACCAGCATGGCTTCATGTGCGTGGCCGAGAACCTGCCCAAGCCATCCCCCACCCCGATGGCAGCCGCTGCCCTGCAGGTACTCGACAGGCTGCGCCTGCACTGCGTCATCACGACGGAACGCTGGCTGCCCGAGGGCGGCCGCATCGTCGAGCACTGGCGCACCCGGCAGGAATGCTCCGCCAACGAGGCTCAGCAGATGACCACCATACTGGGCGATCTGAACAACCCCATGCGCGTCATCCGCCCCGACTTCGACCGGGTCCGCCACTCCGCCGCCGAGGACACCGACAGAACGCCAGGGGGGTGAACCACAGGCAGACCTCCTCGAGTTGGCCCATGAAGTGGTTCGCCAACATCTGCATGCCGCAGCGCGTCCAGATCATCGCGGACTTGCTGTCCCGGGCTGGCGCCTCGCGTCTCGGTTCAGGCCCCACAAGTGACCCCAACTGCGGCCAGGCGCAGGGACCGTAACCCTGGCGGCGTGCACGACAGGACCGCCATGGCCAGCGAACCCGCTACGCTCCCCCAAGGCTCAACACCTCTGACCAGCACAAACCCGCACCCGCTATAGCAGTCGGCGTGAGAATGACCTGGCCTTTCGTCACCCATGTCAGCAACAGCTGAGCACCATCCGTCAGTGCCAACTACCAGGTCACCGAGGCTGTACCACTGACATTCAGATGACGATGCCCAGCTGACATTTCCCCGCAGACTGTCACCTCGGGGGTGAGGGCTCGCTGCCCATCGATGCCAGCGGTCTTGCGACCACTGCTCTGCTGCGTCACTCGCTTCACGCTGATCAGCGTGTTGCTGCGGCTGCGCAGCATGAGCTTCTGCAAGTTGCGGACCTTCTTCAGGTCCCCTTCCTGCATCGCTTTAAAGATCCTCTGCCTCAGACGCCGTACGTTCTCCTCGCACCTGGCCCAGTCGATACTGCGCCAGTCGGTGATCTCGCCCTCGGGTCCGTTCACCGCAGCTGTGCGGGGTCCGGCGATAGCCGTGTCCTGCATCTACGCCTCCGGTGTCCAACTTGTCCCTTGGTTCCGTTGTCCTTGCGTCGGAGCCTTCAAAGGCTCACCTGACCCACGTGGGCACCCTTTCGGGCCGGGCCACCAGGGCCCGTATCCGGCGAGTTATTCGGGAACGGGTGAAGGCCCCGACCCCCCAGTTTCCTCTGGCCTTTCGGCTCGCCGGCCTTCGCTTCTTGGGTCATCCTTCTCCCGCCGGGGAGTTCAGCTCTCCTCACGGTCGGCTTACCAGGCCGTGGCCTGGACCCCGACGGGGTTTCCACGTTCCGCACCAGGAAGATGCGGCTGGGGAGGGCGCCCTCTTCACCCCGGGACCAGCGGTATCCGCCCCCTGGGATGAGATCCCCAGGGGTCGCTTCGTGCCTTCCAACACGCGGGTCCTGCGACCGCCGCCTACGTGCCATCGCGCAGCCTCAATCTCACGGGGCATCACCAAGGGTTCACTTGCGTTCGCCCGTCCAGCCTTCCCCTCACCTGTGGCTCCTCGATGGCCGAGGCACCCTTGGGCTTGAACGCTCAGCTCCACACCCCGCCGTTGCCAGCGACGCATGTGAGCGCGGGGACGAGCCTGGATACTGGCTCGAAGTCCAGCCACCTATCTCTCCTTCATCTGGCTGTCCTTACTTCTCCGGTGCGACCTCGTGTCGCACTCTCATGAGATTGGTGGCGTTGCCTGGAGGGAGGGTCGGCTCTCGGAGTCAGCCGCCGGTGGAGTAGGAGGCGATGACGCCGCGCAGGAAGGTCGCGTCGCCGTTGAGCTCGACGCTCACGTCGCCGGAGGCCCAGATCTCGTGGGTGCCGGGCACGAGTTCGAGGTCGTTCACGTGGAAGCGCTGCCGCTGGTCAGCCTTGGTGATCTTCCCGGAGCGGCCAGCGACCGGCTTCGGCTTCTTGATCGCGTGCAGTGTGCCGTCCGCGGTGTGGTGGAGCCCGCCGCTCAGGACGAACCCGCCCGCGCCGTCCCGGGTCCCCAACGTCCCGAGATCGGGGTGCTGCGCAGCGCGGTGTCGATGGCCTTCGGGGCCTTCCGCCAGCGCTTGCCGTCCCAGTGCAGGGCGAACGCCATCTCGTGTATCTCGGCGTCGTCCGTCCAGGCGTCGTCCCGGGAAACGGCGACGACGTCTAACAGCGACGCGTCCCCGTCCCGCTTCAGCCCTGGAAGGCGGAGCTCGGGCGTGGGCACCGACCGCCACTTCTTCCCGTCGAAGTGCATGGTCGCGGGCCAGGTGCGGGGAGAGGGCGCCAAGTGCCGGTCGTCGTGGGAGCCCACCACCCAGATGTCGTCCGGGCCGGTCGCGGACAGCGCCTCGGCCTCGCCAGGCAGGTCGTGGTTGGCCCAGTGCTCGCCGTCCCAATGGCGCAGGCCGACCGCGGGGTTCGCGTCCAGCGCCCACACGTCGTTGGGCGCCAGGACGGCGACGTCCGACACGCTGAAGTCGACGGACGTCGTACGCCACCTGCGGCCGTCCCAGCGTGCCGCCCTCGGCGTCCCCACGGACTCGAAGCCGCCATACCCGATCTGACTGGCAAACAGCCACACGTTGTCGGGGCTTGAGGCGTCCAGGTGGGTGTTGGTGTTGTCGAACTCCGTCCCCTTCTCGGGCCGCAGCGGCGTCTCGGCACGTTTCCAGGTGGTGCCGTGGCGGTGCATCAGGAAGTATTCGCCGGGGCCGTCTTCCCGTATGTCCCGGCCCAGGGCCCAGCCTTCGTCCCGGGAAGCAGCAGCGATGTCGATCACGTTCGTTTCACGAGACATGGTGGTTACGTAGTCGAGCTGCCAGCGTGCCGAGCGCGGCTTGGTATCGTCCCTGCCTCCGCTGTCGCAACCGGTCACGACCAGCAGCACGGCCACTGCCACCACCATGCGGCGCAGTAGACCCGTTCCGGCACCGCGCCGGATTGCCCGTGGTCCTGAGAACATCTCGCGAGTGTAAGGGCCCCATTCCGGCAGGGCTTCGGCGTAGTCGGCGGGCGTCCGTTTTGTGATCACTTGAGCCCGAGTAGGGCGAGCGGGCGGTCCGTGTTGCGGGCGTTGTGTCGCAG
>NZ_JBITFQ010000037.1:0-103352 GCF_044456225.1 Streptomyces sp. NPDC050988
AGATTGCGCAGTTCCCCGCGCCCCTTTTCAGGGGCGCGGGGAACTGCGCAATCTTTTGGCTTTTAGGGGCGCGAGGAACTGCGCGACCAGCCACACCCAACCCGCAGCCAAAAAGCTCTCAGCCCGTCCGGCGTTTGAGGACGAGCGCGTCAGCGCGATGCGGGGGCCTGGGGGCGGCAGCCCTCAGTGGCGGGCATCCTCACACGAGGTTGACCGACCGGGCCTGCGTGGCTCCGATCTCCTCGGCCAGCTCAGTCAACACAGTCTGCGGCACCGTGTCATCCACGGTCAGCACTGCAAGCGCCTCGCCACCAACGTCCGCCCGGGCAACCTGCATACCCGCGATGTTGATGCCCGCCTCGCCGAGGATCCGGCCGAGGGTGCCGACGACACCGGGACGGTCGGTGTAGTTGAGGACGACCATGTGGTCGGCGAGCGCCAGATCCACGTCGTACTCGCCGACCGCGACGATCTTCTGGTGGTGCTTGGGGCCGGCGAGCGTGCCGGAGACCGAGACCTCCTGGCCGTCACCGAGGGTGCCGCGCACGGTCACCACGTTCCGGTGGTCCGAGGACTCCGAGCTCGTGGTCAGCCGCACCTCGACACCGCGCTCCTGCGCGAACAGCGGAGCGTTCACGTACGACACGGTCTCGTCGACGACGTCCTCGAACACGCCCTTGAGCGCGGAGAGTTCGAGCACCTTGACGTCGTGCTGGGTGATCTCGCCGTACACCTCGACGTCGAGGCGGACCGCGACCTCGCCCGCGAGGGCGGTGAAGATGCGGCCGAGCTTCTCGGCGAGCGGCAGACCCGGCTTGACGTCCTCGGCGATGACGCCGCCCTGGACGTTCACCGCGTCCGGGACCAGCTCACCGGCGAGCGCGAGGCGCACCGAGCGGGCGACGGAGATACCGGCCTTCTCCTGCGCCTCGTCCGTGGAGGCACCGAGGTGCGGGGTGCAGACGACCTCGTCGAGCTCGAAGAGCGGGGAGTCCGTGCAGGGCTCCTTCGCGTACACGTCGAGGCCGGCGCCGGCGACGCGGCCCTCCTTGAGCGCGGAGTACAGCGCGGCCTCGTCGACGATCCCGCCGCGCGCGGCATTGACGATCCGCACCGACGGCTTGACCTTGTGCAGCGCCTCGTCGCCGATGAGACCGACGGTCTCGGGCGTCTTGGGCAGGTGCACGGTGATGAAGTCGGAGACCTCGAGCAGCTCGTCCAGCGACAGGACCTTGACGCCCATCTGCGCGGCCCGCGCGGGCTGTACGTACGGGTCGTAGGCGACGACCTTCATGCCGAAGGCCGACATGCGCTGGGCGACGAGGGCGCCGATGCGGCCCAGACCCACGACACCGAGGGTCTTCTCCGCCAGCTCGACGCCGGTGTACTTGGAGCGCTTCCACTCACCGTTCTTGAGCGCGGTGTTGGCCTGCGGGATGTGGCGAGCGGTTGCCAGGAGCAGGCCACAGGCCAGCTCTGCGGCGGTCACGATGTTCGAGGTGGGGGCGTTGACGACCATCACGCCGGCCTTGGTGGCGGCGGAGACGTCGACGTTGTCCAGGCCGACGCCGGCTCGTGCGACGACCTTCAGCTTGCCCGCGGCGGCGATGGCCTCGGCATCGACCTTCGTCGCGGAACGGATCAGGATCGCGTCGACCTCGGCGATGGCGGGCAGCAGTTCGGCGCGGTCCGCGCCGTTCGCGTGCCGGATCTCGAAGTCCGGGCCCAGGGCGTCGACGGTCGCGGGCGACAGCTCTTCAGCGATGAGTACGACAGGTTTCGAGCTCACGTGAGTCCTCACAGGTCCAATGCGGACGGCCGTCCCGACGGCCGCATGCGGTGGAGGGGTTGCCGCGTGGAAGACGCACGACGCTGTGGGCCCGACGCGTATTTAGTGGAGCAGTCTAGTGCCGCAACGGAGGTCGTCTTACGCCTCCACAGAAGGATCACCCGGACGTGAATTTCAGCCCCTCCGGCGTTTGAGGAGCGGGGTCCGGGGCGGAGCCCCGAGGCGTGGCCCGAGGCAGGCGGTCAGGCCGTGGTGCCGGGCAGCCCCGACACCACGGCCGAACCGACGGAGTCACTCGTCGTCGTTGACCCACGACATCAGCTTGCGCAGCTCCTTGCCGGTGGTCTCCAGGAGAGACTCGGCGTCCTGCTGCTTGTACTCGTTGTACTTCTTCAGACCGCCGTGGTACTCGTCCATCCACTGCTGGGCGAACGTGCCGTCCTGGATCTCGCCCAGGACCTTCTTCATCTCGGCCTTGGTGGCGTCCGTGATGATGCGGGGGCCGGTGATGTAGTCGCCCCACTCGGCGGTCTCGGAGACCGACCAGCGCATCTTCTCCAGGCCGCCCTCGTACATGAGGTCCACGATCAGCTTCAGCTCGTGGAGGCACTCGAAGTACGCGATCTCCGGCTGGTAGCCGGCCTCGGTCAGCGTCTCGAAACCGGCCTTGACCAGCGCGGCCGTACCACCGCAGAGAACGGCCTGCTCACCGAACAGGTCGGTCTCGGTCTCCTCGGTGAAGGTCGTCTTGATGACGCCCGCACGCGTGCCACCGATGCCCTTGGCGTACGAGAGCGCCAGCGGGAAGCCGTTGCCGGTCGCGTCCTGCTCGACGGCCGCGATACACGGAACGCCGCGGCCCTCCTCGTACTGGCGGCGGACCAGGTGGCCCGGGCCCTTCGGGGCGACCATGCAGACGTCGATGCCGGCCGGGGGCTTGATGAAGCCGAAGCGGATGTTCAGGCCGTGGCCGAAGAACAGCGCGTCGCCGTCGTTGAGGTTGTCCTTGATGGACTCCTCGTACACCTGGGCCTGGATCGGGTCCGGGACGAGAATCATGATGACGTCGGCCTCGGCGGCGGCCTCCGACGGGGTCACCACGCGCAGGCCCTGCTCCTCGGCCTTCGCCTTGGACTTGGAGCCCTCGTGCAGACCGACCCTGACGTCGACACCCGAGTCACGGAGCGACAGCGCGTGGGCGTGGCCCTGGCTGCCGTAGCCGATGACCGCGACCTTGCGGCCCTGGATGATGGACAGGTCGGCGTCGTCGTCGTAGAACAGCTCGGCCACTGGGTTCTCTCCTATGTGTGCTGGGTGTTGCGTCCCACCGTACGGCGGGAGGGGAAAGGGAGGTTTCGGGGTCTCGGAATACGGGCGCGTACGACTTCACGTACGGGTCGTACGTGAAGTCGTACGAGGCTTACGCGGACCGGTCGAGGGCGCGCAGCGAACGGTCGGTGATCGACCGGGCGCCGCGGCCGATGGCGATCGTGCCGGACTGGACGAGCTCCTTGATGCCGAACGGCTCCAGCATCTTGAGCATGGCCTCCAGCTTCTCGCTGCCGCCGGTGGCCTCGATGGTGACGGCCTCCGGGGAGACGTCCACGGTCTTGGCGCGGAACAGCTGGACGATCTCGACGATCTGGGAGCGCGTCTCGTTGTCGGCGCGCACCTTCACCAGAACGAGTTCGCGCTGAACGGCCGCGGACGGCTCCAGTTCGACGATCTTCAGGACGTTGACGAGCTTGTTGAGCTGCTTGGTGACCTGTTCGAGCGGCAGTTCCTCGATCACGTTCACCACGATCGTGATGCGCGAGATGTCGGGGTGCTCGGTGACGCCGACGGCGAGCGAGTCGATGTTGAAGCCGCGCCGGGAGAACAGGGCCGTGATCCGGGCGAGGACACCGGGCTTGTTCTCCACCAGGACGGAGAGCGTGTGCTTGGACATGGGTCTGCTTCCTTTACCTACGGCTCTCAGTCGTCTTCGTTGTCGCCGAAGTCGGGGCGGACGTCCCGGGCGGCCAGGATCTCGTCGTTCGAGGTGCCGGCGGCGACCATCGGCCACACCATGGCGTCCTCGTGGACGATGAAGTCGATCACGACGGGACGGTCGTTGACCGAGTTCGCCTCTTCGATGACCTTGTCCAGGTCGTCCGCGGACTCGCAGCGGATCGCGTAGCAGCCCATGGCCTCCGACAGCTTCACGAAGTCGGGGACGCGGGTGCCGGCGCTCGGCTGCTTGCCGTCGGCGTCGGGGCCGGAGTGCAGCACGGTGTTGGAGTACCGCTGGTTGTAGAAGAGGGTCTGCCACTGGCGGACCATCCCGAGGGCGCCGTTGTTGATGATGGCGACCTTGATCGGGATGTTGTTCAGGGCGCAGGTAGTGAGCTCCTGATTGGTCATCTGGAAGCAGCCGTCGCCGTCGATCGCCCAGACCGTACGGTCCGGGGCGCCGGCCTTGGCACCCATCGCGGCCGGGACCGCGTACCCCATCGTCCCGGCACCGCCCGAGTTCAGCCAGGTCGCGGGCTTCTCGTACTGGATGTAGTGCGCGGCCCACATCTGGTGCTGGCCGACGCCCGCCGCGAAGATCGTGCCCTCCGGGGCGAGCTGTCCGATGCGCTCGATGACCTGCTGGGGCGAGAGCGAGCCGTTGTCCGGCTGGTCGTAGCCCAGGGGGTACGTCTCTCGCCAGCGGTTGAGGTCCTTCCACCAGGCGGTGTAGTCGCCCCGGTGTCCCTCGCTGTGCTCCTTCTGCACCGCCTGCACCAGGTCGGCGAGGACCTCGCGGGCGTCACCGACGATCGGCACGTCGGCGGCACGGTTCTTGCCGATCTCGGCCGGGTCGATGTCGGCGTGGACGATCTTCGCGTACGGGGCGAAGCTGGACAGCTTGCCGGTGACGCGGTCGTCGAAGCGGGCTCCGAGGGCGACGATCAGGTCGGCCTTCTGCAGCGCGGTGACGGCGGTGACCGCACCGTGCATGCCCGGCATTCCCACGTGCAGCTCGTGACTGTCGGGGAATGCGCCGAGCGCCATCAGTGTGGTGGTGACGGGCGCTCCGGTGAGTTCTGCGAGGACCTTCAGCTCGGCGGTGGCCCCGGCCTTGATGACGCCGCCGCCGACGTACAGGACGGGCCGCTTGGCCTGGGTGATCAGCCGGGCGGCCTCGCGGATCTGCTTGGCGTGCGGCTTGGTCACCGGGCGGTAGCCGGGCAGGTCCTGGGCGGGCGGCCACTGGAAGGTGGTGCGCGCCTGGAGGGCGTCCTTGGCGATGTCGACGAGGACGGGGCCCGGGCGGCCGGTGGAGGCGATGTGGAAGGCCTCCGCGATCGTCCGCGGGATGTCCTCGGCCTTGGTGACGAGGAAGTTGTGCTTGGTGATCGGCATCGTGATGCCGACGATGTCCGCCTCCTGGAAGGCGTCCGTACCGATCGCCTTGGACGCGACCTGCCCGGTGATCGCCACGAGCGGCACCGAGTCCATGTGTGCGTCGGCGATCGGCGTCACCAGGTTGGTGGCGCCGGGGCCGCTGGTCGCCATGCAGACGCCGACCTTGCCGGTGGCCTGCGCGTAGCCGGTGGCCGCGTGGCCCGCGCCCTGCTCGTGGCGGACGAGCACGTGGCGCACCCGCCGGGAGTCCATCAGCGGGTCGTAGGCCGGAAGGATCGCACCGCCGGGAATGCCGAATACCGTCTCGGCCCCGACCTCCTCGAGAGAACGGATGAGGGACTGCGCTCCCGTCACCTGCTCGGGGGCGGACTGCTGTCCTCCGGAACGGGGCCGCGGCTGCGGGTGGTGGGCCCCGGTGGCCTGCTCGGTCATCGGCATTCTCTTCTCGATGCTGAGGGTTTTTGCGAGGTTTGTGCGGTGTTCAGTTGCTGCTCGGCCTGCACCTGTGCAACAAAAAACCCCTCGTGCCGTGAGGCAAGCGAGGGGAGCGCGCCGGGTGCGGTCGCTGGGAGTTCCGGGTCATCGATCCGGTGCTTCCCAGCTCAGCCGACGCGCTTTCCAAGTACGAGAATTCGGGTGCGCATGGCACAGACCCTCCCCCCGGCACGCAGTGCGTGTCAAGTGGGTGGGACGGGAGTCTCATCATGTGAGCGAAGGGCCGTACCGGTTCCGTACGCGGCCGAGGACACTCCGGCCACGTACGCACTCGTACTCCCACCTGCGTAGACACCGCTGCTGCCACCTCCCACGAAGATCGGTTCGACGGGGCCGTGGGGCACGGGGTAGGCGCCGGCCGCGAGGGCGCGGCGCAGTCGGTACTCGTCCAGCGGTCCGGAGAACGCGTTGCCCTGTCCGTGGGTGCAGCCCATCGAGCGCAGGGCGATGACCTGCTCGGGCAGGTCCACTCCGGCGGCCACGGTCTGCAGGCCCAGGTCGTTCGCGATACGCAGCACCCCGCTGGTGATCTTGTGGAGCCGGGCGGACTCGACGACACCCTCCACCAGACCGCGGTCCAGTTTCAGTACGTCGACGGGGAGGCGGCGCAGTGCGGTGATCGTGGCGTAGCCGTTGCCGAAGCCGTCCAGGGCGATCCGGACGCCCAGCCGCCTGAGCGCGTTGAGGCGGCGCTCCAGCTCGTCGAGGGAGATCTTGGGATCGGTTTCGGCCAGTTCGATGACGAGGGCACCGGACGGCAGGCCGTGCCGGGTCAGCAGGGCCTCGACGGAGCCGAGGGGCATGGACCGGTCGAGGAGCCTGCGGGCGGTCATCCGGACGGCGACGGGCACGGCGAGCCCCGTGGCGGCACGCTCGGCGGCCTGTTCGACGGCCTCCTCCAGCATCCAGCGGCCCAGCTCGGCGGTGCGGTCGCTGTCCTCCGCGACGCGCAGGAACTCGGCGGGGGTGAACAGCACGCCCTGGGCCGAGCGCCAGCGCGCCTGGGCCGCGACCGCCGTGATCCGGCCGGTGTCCAGGGACACCACGGGCTGGTGCAGCAGCGCGAACTCGCCGTCGTGCAGGGCGGCCCGCAGCCTGGTGGCGAGCTGGGCCTTCCGTACGACGTCCTGCTGCATCTGCGGCGCGTACAGCTCGACACGGCCCTTGCCCGCGGCCTTCGCCCGGTACATCGCGAGGTCCGCGTTGCGCAGCAGTTCGCCCGCGCCGAGGCCGGGCTCGGAGAAGGCGACACCGATGGAGGCGGCGACCCGGACATCGTTGCCGTCGATGGTGTACGGCTGCGAGAGGGTCACGCGCAGCCGGTCGGCGAGTTCGAAGATCTGGTGCTCGCGCGCGGTGCGGTCGCGGCCGCCGTCGCCGACGATCAGGGCCGCGAACTCGTCGCCGCCGAGACGGGAGGCGGTGTCGCTCTGCCGGACGGCGTCCTGGAGTCTGCGGGCGGCCTGGACGAGCAGTTCGTCGCCGGCCTGGTGCCCGATGGTGTCGTTGACGGCCTTGAAGCCGTCGAGGTCGATGAAGAGGACCGCGGTGCCGCGGTCGGAGGAACGGCGGCCGGAAAGCGCCTGTCCGACGCGCTTGGTGAACAGGGCGCGGTTGGGCAGGTCGGTGAGCGGGTCGTGCTCGGCGTTGTGCTGCAGCTGCGCCTGGAGGCGGACCCGTTCGGTCACGTCACGGCTGTTGAAGATGAGGCCGCCGTGGTGGCGGTTGACGGTCGACTCGACGTTGAGCCAGCCTCCCCCACCGCCGGAGCCTCCTCCGCCGCCGGACTTGAAGCGGCACTCGATGCGGGTGGTGGGTTCCTCGCCGGGGCTGGCGGCGAGGAAGCGGCGCACCTCGTGCACCACGCAGCCCAGGTCCTCCGGGTGGATCAGCGAGGCGAGCTCGGAGCCGACGAGTTCCTCGGCGGGCCGTCCGTAGACCCCGGCCGCGGCCGGGCTGACGTACCGGAGGATGCCGTTCGGGGCGGCGATCATGATGACGTCGCTGGAGCCCTGCACCAGGGAGCGGAAGTGGTTCTCCTTCTGCGCCAGTTCCTGGGTGAGGGTGATGTTGTCGAGGAGCATGATGCCCTGGCGCACGACGAGGGCGAGCACGACCGTGCCGCCGGTGACGAGCACCACGCGGTCGACGCTGCGGCCGTTGAGCACGTTGTAGAGGATGCCGAGTGTGCAGACGGCGGCGGCCAGGTAGGGAGTGAGTGCCGCCAGTGAACTGCTGATGGGCCGGCTGGCCGGATACCGACTGTGACCTCCTTCCTGGAGGGGCACGTGTGCCGCTTGTCCCTGTTGGGGCCCGGGCACGTAGCCGTACACCACGCGCGTGTGCCCCTCTTCTTCCGTGTGTCCGCGTCGTTGCCCCACCCAGGGGGCGTACGCGAGCAGTAGTGATCCGGCGAACCAGCCGGCGTCGAGCAGTTGCCCGGAACGGTAGTCGTTGTGCATCAGCGGTGAGGTGAACAGGGCGTCGCACATGACCGTCAGGGCCAGGGCGCCGATCGCGGTGTTCACCGCGGAGCGGTTCACGGCCGAGCGCCTGAAGTGCAGTGCGAGCACCATGCTCACCAGGGCGATGTCCAGCAGTGGATACGCGAGCGACAGCGCGGTGTGCGGGACGCTCGGACCCTCCGCCTTCGCCGCCTGGGCGAGCGCGAGGCTCCAGGAGAGCGTGAGCAGCGAGCCGCCGATCAGCCAGGCGTCCAGGCCCAGACAGACCCAGCCGGCCTTGCTCACCGGCCGTTTGGCGAGGACGAGCAGTCCCACGATGGCCGGTGGTGCGAAGCACAGGAAGAACAGGTCCGCGTAGCTCGGGCTGGGCACCGGGGCTTCCAGTACGACCTCGTACCAGCCCCAGACGAAGTTGCCCGCCGCCGCCATGGCGGAGGAGAGCGCGAAGAGCAGCCATGCGGGTCGAAAGCGGCTGCGACGGGTGCGGGCACAGAGGAAGCAGGAGACGGCCGCGGTGGCGGCCGCCGCACTCAGTCCGAAGTCGCCCATGATCAGGGCGAGTCGGGGAGATCCCCAGCCGAACGCGGAACCGACGGCGTATCCCGCGCACACCAGGGCCAGCACGAGTTGCGGTACGACACCCACTCCGCCCCCGGGGACCGGACGACGGGCGAGCAGCGCCGCCGGGGAGCTCACTGTGTCTCTCCGGACCGTGCCGCCCCCGAGTCCCTCTGGTCCCGGCGTGCCGGATGTGCGTGCCTCCTGCGACCGCCGGGCCTTCGGTGGTGATGGCCGCCGTGACCGCGTCTGTGCGTCGGTACGCGCCAGGGTCGTCGTCGGCGGCCCCGCCGCGTCGGATCGTTGGTCCATAGACCGTGCATCGCCCGTCGCCCCCCTCGCTGTTGCTGTCTGTCGCTCCCCGGCGCCGAACGGTGCACGGCGCAGCCCCTGTCGGGACGATACACCAGTCTCGTCACTCAGGGACATAGTCTCTCTACGCTCCGTGACGACCAGCGGGAATACGGGCACGGCCCGCATTCGGAAGACTGCGGAGGGTGCCCGATGGAGTCCCCGCCCGGGCGCGGCCGGGGGTGGAGGAGGACTAGGAGCCCGTCGTAAGGACCACGTTCCGCAGCGGCTCCCGGTTCACAAAACGGTTCAACTGGTCGCCCAGGAGCCGCTTGGCGCGCGGGAAGAACGCGGAGGTCGGGCCGCCCACATGGGGGCTGATCAGGACGCCCGGCGCATGCCACAAGGGGTGCCCCGGGGGCAGCGGCTCGGGATCGGTGACATCCAGGGCGGCCGTGATCCGGCCGCTCTCCAGCTCGGCGAGGAGCGCCTTGGTGTCGACGACTCCGCCACGGGAGACGTTCACGAGCAGGGCGCCGTCCTTCATCCGGGCCAGGAACTCGGCCCCTGCCAGGCCCTTCGTCTGCTCGGTGAGGGGCGTGATGAGCACCACCACATCGGCCTCCGGGAGAAGTTCGGGCAAGGCGTTGATCGGATGCACGGGACCGCGCGCCGTCTCGCGTGCGGAGCGCGCGACGCGCGCCACCCGCGCGAGCTCGAAGGGAACGAGCCGGTCCTCGATGGCCGAACCGACCGCTCCGTAGCCGACGATCAGTACGGACTTGTCCGCGAGCGCGGGACGGAATCCGGACCGCCACTCCTCGCTGTCCTGCCCACGGACGAAGTCGGGGATGCCTCGCAGCGAGGAGAGGATCAGGGTGAGGGTGAGTTCGGCGGTGCTCGCGTCGTGCACCCCGCGCGCGTTGCACAACTTCACGCCCTCGGGAAGCAGTTGCAGGCCCGGCTGTACGTGGTCGATACCGGCGGACAGGGTCTGCACGACCTGGACGGACGTCATTTCGGCCAGGGGACGCACCGAGATGTCGCTGCCCTTCATATAGGGCACGACATAGAAGGAGCAGTCGGCGGGATCGGCGGGAAAGTCCTGCTCACCGTCCCAGAAGCGGTAATTGGGGCCGTCGGGGAGGCCGTCGAGGTCGTCCGGGTGAAACGGAAGCCACACTTCGTACGTCATGGTCAGGAGGCTATGCGAAGCACCTGGGGACGCAGAGGTTAGTTTGGGGTGCCAGGAAAGGGAGGGCACGGCCAGGTGGAGCGCAGGACGATCGGGGCGGCGGCGCTCGAGGTGGGGGCTGTCGGCCTCGGGTGCATGCCGATGAGCTGGGCGTACTCGGGTTCGCGGCAGCGGGGCGACGAGTCGCTGCGGACCGTGCACACGGCCCTCGACCGGGGCGCGACGCTCCTGGACACCGCCGACATGTACGGACCGTTCACCAACGAGCTGCTGGTGGGGCGGGCGCTGAAGGAGCGGCGTTCCGAGGCCTTCGTGTCGACCAAGGTCGGCCTCCTGGTGGGCGAACAGCACATCGTGGCCAACGGCCGCCCCGGCTATGTGAAGCGGGCGTGCGACGCCTCGCTGCGCCGCCTCCAGACGGACGTCATCGACCTGTACCAACTGCACCGCGCCGACCCGGAGATACCGGTCGAGGAGACATGGGGCGCGATGGCCGAGCTCGTCTCGGCAGGCAAGGTGCGGGCGCTCGGGCTGTGCGCGGTGGGCGCGCGTTCCCACCGCCGCTCGGGAGCCCGGCTGCACGACGGAACGATCCGCCAGCTGGAGCGGGTGCAGCAGGTCTTCCCGGTGAGCACGGTGGAGGCCGAGCTGTCGGTGTGGTCGCCGGAGGCGCTGGAGGGTCTGCTGCCGTGGTGCGAGGCGCGCGGCGTCGGCTTCCTGGCGGCGATGCCGCTCGGCAACGGCTTCCTGACCGGGACGCTCACTCCCGGCGAGGGCTTCGAACCCGACGACGTCCGGGCCCGGCACCCCCGTTTCACCGCCGAGATGATGGCCGCGAACCAGCCGATCGTCGCCGGTCTGCGGCGCATAGCGGCCCGGCACTCGGCGCAGGGAGCGGCCGTCACTCCCGCGCAGGTGGCGCTCGCGTGGGTGCTCGGGCGGGGGCGGCACGTGGTGCCGGTGCCGGGGACCAAGCGGGAGTGCTGGGCAGCGGAGAACGCGGGGGCGGCCGGACTCCGTCTGACGACGGAGGATCTCGCGGAGGTGGCGGGGCTGCCTTCGGCACGGGGATCCTGGGACTGAGAGGGTCCCGCCCGGCACCGATCGGGGGCCCTTGGGACCTAATGGCACGGTTCGCGCGGGCCCGGCGTTTCGGAGTTTGTCGCTTCGGGGTTCGGTGATCGGGAACCCATGAGGCGCGAGCGGTGTATGAAAAGTAGAACCTGCCGCGTCGAAGGGATCCTGATCGTGCAACGTCGAGCTGTGACGGCCATGTTGGCCGCGGCCACGCTCCTGGTGACGGCCGGGTGCTCCTCGGGGGACGGGGAGGAGTCGGGCGGCGGCGGGAGCACCTCCCCGAGCAGCTCGGCGCCCGGCGCCTCGGCCCCGGCCTCCGGGCAGACGGCCGAGGAGACCCCGCCCGCCAAGGGCTCCGTGAAGGTCGTGCGAACCGTCACCGAGGGCCTGAAGACCCCCTGGGGCCTGGCGCCGCTGCCAGAGGGCGGCCTCCTGGTGTCCTCGCGGGACGAGGGGACGATCACCCGGGTCGACGAGAAGACCGGCAAGAAGACCGAGCTGGGCTCCGTGCCCGGAGTCGCCCCCGCCGGCGAGGGCGGCCTGATGGGCCTGGCCCTCTCTCCTTCGTACGCGTCGGACCACATGGTCTACGCGTACTTCACCTCGGACTCCGACAACCGCATCGTGCGCATGCTGTACGACGCGAAGAAGCCGGCCGGTCAGCAGCTCGGCGCGCCCGACACGGTGTTCAGGGGCATCCCGAAGGGCACCAACCACAACGGCGGCCGGATCGCCTTCGGCCCGGACAAGATGCTGTACGTGGGCACGGGCGAGACCTACGTGACCGAGCTGGCCCAGGACAAGAAGTCCACCGGTGGCAAGATCCTCCGGTTGACCCCGGAGGGCGAGCCGGCGCCGGGCAATCCGTTCAACTCGGCGATCTATTCGTACGGCCACCGCAATGTGCAGGGCCTGGCCTGGGACTCCAAGCAGCGCCTGTTCGCCTCCGAGTTCGGCCAGGACACCTGGGACGAGCTGAACCACATCAAGCCGGGCGACAACTACGGCTGGCCGGATGCGGAGGGCCAGTCCGACGACTCCAAGTACCACAACCCGATCGACCAGTGGAGCACCGACGAGGCCTCCCCCAGCGGCATCGCCTACGCGGAAGGCTCGATCTGGATGGCGGGGCTGCGCGGCAAGCGGCTGTGGCGCATCCCGCTCAACGGCACGGAGGAGTCGGCGGACCCCCAGGCCTTCCTGGAGGGCGACTACGGCCGTCTGCGCACGGTGGTCTCGGCGGGCGGCAACAAGCTGTGGCTGGTGACGAGCGAGACGGACGGCCGGGGGACCCCGGAGTCGGGCGACGACAAGATTCTGGAACTGGAGGTCACGTAGGACACCCGAAGCAGGGGCAGCTATTCGGGAGCTTCCTCGGGGGCCGGGCCCGGGGATGGCTCCGGAACTGGGGCCTGAGCCTGAGCCGCGGCCTGTTCTGGAGCTGGGGCCTGGCCTCCAGATGGAGAGTGCTTCGGAGTCGGGGTCTGGTCCGGAGCCGGGGGCAGAGCCTGGTCCGGAGTGGCGGCCGGACCCGGCTTGGACTCGGGCTCGGGCTCATCCCCGGGCTGTGTCGGCAGGCGGACGACCACCTTGCCGGAGGCGAGGTCTATCGGACCTCGTCCGGGGTCCCCGTCGTTCAGGTCGACGCGGGTCAGTTCCAGCCGCTTGCGCTCCTCGTCGGTGTGCTTGCGGCCTGGTGCGAAAAGCTCCTCGATCATGTTGAACACAGTGCCTCCCTCGCCCCGGGGTCTCTTACAGCGTAGACCTCACGGCGTGGATCCCACTGGGTGGAGCTGTCCGCGCCGATCCGTGCGTGCGGGTCCGTGCGCGTGGATCCGCACGTGCGGGTCCGTGCGCGTGGATCCGCACGTGCGGGTCCGTGCGCGTGGATCTCACCCGGCCGTCCGGGTGCCGGCCGGGTGTGGTGGAAACAGCCGCATCCGGTGCGCGAGCGCGGCCGCCTCGCCGCGGCCCGAGACGTTGAGCTTGGCGAGGATGTTGGAGACATGGACGCTGGCCGTCTTCGGGGAGATGAAGAGCTCCTCGGCGATCTGACGGTTGCTGCGGCCGGCGGCGACCAGGCGGAGGACGTCGCGCTCGCGGCTGGTCAGGCCGAGCGCCTCGACCGGGTCGGCGGGAGCGGGGGCGGACCGCCCGGGAGCGCGGGCGAGGGTGAGACGGGCGCGCTGGGCGAGCAGGGCGACGGCATCGGCGAGCGGGCGCGCGCCGAGATGGTCGGCCACGGCGCGGGCCAGCCGCAGCAGTTCCGTGGCGCGGTCCCGTTCCTCCTCACCGCCTCCGGAGGCCAGCAGGGACTCCGCGAGCCGGTGCCGCACCCGGGCGAGTTCGTACGGGCGCTCAAGGGGCTCGAAGGCGGTGACCGCCTCGGACCACTCACCCGGGGTGTCCCGGCCCTCGGCGCGCAGCAGTTCGGCTCGCACCCAGTGCTCGTGGGCCTGCCAGACGGGCACGTTCGTGGTGAGGGACTTGGCGGCCTTGCGCAGGCTTTCCAGGACGTCGGCGCGGCCCTGTTCGGCGACAGGCAGTCCGCGGGCGTCGGCCTCAGCGGTCGCGGCGGCGAGCAGCAGGGGCCAGGCGTAGCGCTGGGTGCCCGGCGGGAAGCCGGTGCTCAGGGCCTCGTCCAGTTCGGCACGGGCGTCGAGGAGACGGCCCTCGGCGGCGGCTATGCCGATCGCGAGGGTGGTCAGCGGCAGCGCGTGCTGGGGCACGGTGTCATGGGTGCCGAAGTGCTCGCGCGCGGCGGCCAGTTGGCGGCCGGCCTCGGGGAGGTCGCCCCGGGCGCGCGCGAGATGGGCGTGGAGGGTGGTGCGGAAGCCGCGGGGCTTGGCGCTCTGGCCGACGCGGTCCGAGTTGAACCCGGCCGCACCGGCCTCGTCCCAGCGGCCCAGGGAGAAGAGGGACTCGGCGAGATTGCCCCACACCCAGGCCTCGGTGTCCAACAGACCCAACTTGCGGGCGAGTTGGACGCCTTCCTCAAGGATCCGGACGGCGTCCTGGGAGCGGCCGATGCCCTCCAGGTGGGAGGGCAGGTTCACGTGGGCGCGGCCCACCACATAGGCGGCACCGACCTTTCCCGCCCGCTCCTTGACCTCGTGCACCTCGGCGAGGCCCGCCTCGATGTCGCCCGACTCGACGAGGAGGCCGCCCAGGGTGAGCCGCGCGTTCAGCTCGATGTCGCGGGCGCCCACCATCCGGGCGTACTCCACGGCGCGTTCGGCGGCCTGGAGGGCTTCCGGTCCCGGTCTGTGCATCATCGACCAGTTGGCGACATTGGCGAGGACGTCGGCGTGCACCTCGGACGGCGGCAGCCCGCGCACCAGTTCCTGGGCGGTGGCGAGTTCCTTCCACCCGTCGCCGCGGGCCACCGCCTCGATGAGACGGGAGCGCTGGATCCAGAACCAGGCCGCGCGCAGCGGATCGTCCTCGTCCTCCAGGATGTGCAGGGCCCGCTTGGTGATCTTCAGGGCACGCTCGCGCTCCCCACAGAACCGGCCCGCGACGGCTGCTTCGGCCATCAGGTCCAGGTAGCGCAGCGGTGTGGTGGCCGGGTCGCAGCCACACGGAGGGTAGACCTCGGTGTAGTCGACGGGCCGCAGTTCGGCGCGTACGGAGTCGGGGGCCGTGTCCCAGAGTTCCATCGCCCGCTCCAGGAGCCGCAGTTGCTCCGAGTAGGCGTGCCGGCGGCGGGCCGCGACGGAGGCGTCGAGGACGGCGGGGAGGGCCTTGGCCGCGTCGTGCGCGTGGTACCAGTGGCTGGCCAGGCGGGCGGCGCGCTCGTCGGCCGGGACCAGCGCGGGATCGGCCTCCAGCGCTTCCGCGTACCGGCGGTTGAGGCGGGAGCGCTCGCCGGGCAGCAGGTCGTCGCCGACGGCCTCGCGCACCAGGGAATGGCGGAAGCGGTAGCCGTCCCCGTCGGGTGTCGCGAGCAGGATGTTGGCGCCGACGGCGGCCCGCAGTGCCTCGATGAGGTCGTCCTCGGTGAGCCGTGCCACGGCGGCGAGCAGCCGGTACTCCACGGTGGAGCCGCCCTCGGCGACGATCCGGGCGACCCGTTGGGACTCCTCGGGCAGGCTCTCGACGCGGACGAGGAGCAGATCGCGCAGGGAGTCGGTCAGGCCGGTGCGGCAGCCGTCGTTGGCGGCCACGGCCAGTTCCTCGACGAAGAAGGCGTTGCCGTCGGAGCGCGTGAAGATCTCGTCGACCCTGGTCGGGTCGGGTTCGGAGGCAATGATTCCGGCGATCTGGCGGCCGACCTCGGCGCGGCTGAACCGGCCCAGTTCGATACGGCGGACGGTGCGCAGCCTGTCGAGTTCGGCCAGCAGTGGGCGCAGCGGGTGGCGGCGGTGGATGTCGTCGGCGCGGTAGGTGGCGACGACGAGGAGGCGGCCGCTGCGGAGCGTACGGAAGAGGTAGGCGAGGAGGTGGCGGGTCGAGGCGTCGGCCCAGTGCAGGTCCTCCAGGAGGACGACGACCGGGCGGTCGGCGGCGACGCGCTCCAGCAGCCGGACGGTGAGTTCGAAGAGGCGGGCCATGCCGTCCTCGTCGTGCCGCCCGCGTGAGGTGTCGCCCAACTCGGGCAGCAGCCGGGCCAGTTCCTCCTCCTGCCCCGCGGCCGCGGCGGCCAGCTCGTCGGGCAGGTGGCGGCGCAGGGCGCGCAACGCGGTGGAGAAGGGTGCGAAGGGCAGGCCGTCGGCGCCGATCTCGACACAGCCGCCGAGCGCCACGACGGCCCCCTCGCGACAGGCCGCGGTGGCGAACTCCTCGATGAGCCGGGTCTTTCCGACACCCGCCTCACCGCCGAGCAGCAACGCCTGCGGCTCGCCCGCGGCGGCACGGGCGAGCGCGTCGTTCAGCACGCCCAGTTCGTCGACCCTGCCGACGAAGACCGGACTGACGGACCTGGTCTCCACAACGCCGAGCATCGCACAGCCCTCTGACACGACGGCACTGGTTATCGCGGGCCGCCCCACACCTCCGGACCGCTCCGGGCCCTCGGACCTGCGCACGCCCACGAGCCCACCGAGGGCCGCGGGCCCGCCCGCGACTGCGGCGCCCACGGCCCCGATCCCGGCTCCGGAGCCGGCCCCGATCCCGGTCCCGGTCCCGGTCCCGGTCCCGCCCACAGCCTCGACCCTGCGCACGCCCTTGACCCCACCGAGGAACTCGGACCCGCCCGCGACTGCGGCGCCGACGGCCGCGGTCCCGCCCACAACCTCGGACCTGCCCACGCCCACACGCCTGCTCACGGCCTCGGGCTCCCCCACCGCTCCGAACCTGCCCGCGCCCTCAGGCACGCCCACCGCTCCGAATCCGCCCGCGCCCTCAGACCCGCCCACAACCTCACGCTCACCCACGGCCTCGGACCTCCCCACGGCCTCGGGCTTGCCCACGGCCTCAGCCGCGCTCACCATCGCGGGCCCACGCACCGCGTCAACCCCGCTCAAGACCTCGGGCCCGCCCGCAGCGGCGGACGGGCCCGTGGTTCCGGGGTAGGTGTTCACGGCCGGGAGGGCGGTCACGGTGGTGCCGACCCGGTGAGGGCGGTCGACCCCCGTGCGGCCGCCCTCCCCCGCGCCGGCGCTCACGCGACGCGTGCGGACCGGGACCTGCGGTGGTGCCGGCTATGCACCCGCCCCTCGGCTTCGTCGCGGCCGGATCGCTCGGCCTCGCGCCTGGCGGCGCGGCGGCCGCGAACGGCCTCGCGGACCAGTCGGTAGTTGTCGGCCTCGCGGATCATCTCCGCGGTGCGGATCTGCTGGAGCTCGTACTCGAACATCTCGTACCCCTCGTGAAGTGTTGTTTCCGGCCTCGCTCTGTTGCGATGCCTCAACCTTCGTCTCCAAGGGGGGTGCGCCACATCGGGAGAGTTCCGCATCTTGAGCGCAGGAAGGGCCTTAGTTCCGCCGCAGGTGGCCTACGGCGGGACTAAGGCCCCTCAGAAGTGCGGTTCGTCAGCTCGGGGACGGCATGTCGAGCAGGATGTTTGAGTACTTGAGCACGGCCAGCAGGAGGCCGATGACACCGAGCGAGACACCCGCCCAGGCGACCGACTTGACCCACGGGGCCTGCGCCGGAATCCGGTCGGGGTTGCCGAACGCGGGCCGGGCCAGCACCACGACGCCGACGATCAGCGCGGTCAGCGCGAAGATCCCGGCGACCAGCGCGTTGGCGTTCCAGGAGTCGGAGTAGACCTGCTTGATCTGCTCGGCCACACCGGCGCTCTGCGCGGTCTCCAGCTGGCCGAACAGCCCGTCGCGCGCCTGCGCGATGGTGCCGACCCAGCTGCCGGTCAGCGACACGACGCCGAGCCCGGCGGATACGACGGCGGCGGCACCCAGGCCCACGCCGGAACCGCGCTCGACCGCGACCACCGCCTCGTCGTCCTCATCCTCACCGAGGACCTCGGAGTCGGCCTGGTCGTCAGCCGTCTCGGCGGCCTCGGCCTCCTCGACCTCCCCGATCGCGGCCGTCTCCTCGCCCTTGCTGAGCTTCACGGCCTCCTCGTCGCGCTGTGCCTCGGTGCCGGTCTTGGCTCCGGCTTCGTCCTCTGTCTTGGTTCCCATGCTCCGCACCGTACGGACGCTGTCTGAGAATTTCTTTAAGATCCCAAGATCCTCACGCGCCGGGCGGCTTTTCGCCTTACTCGGCACCCATACGCCATCGTCCCGACCACGGTCGGGACATCACTTCACGGCACTTCACGGCACTTCACGTCACTTCCAGGAACGCGCGCGTGCGGCACGCCACTCGGGCGCGAGCACCGACCACACTTCCAGGTTCTGGCGTACGCCCCGGTACGGGAAGCTCTCCCTGAGCACCCCGTCGCGGTTCATGCCGAGCCGCCGCGCCACGTTGATGCTCGGTTCGTTGACGGACGACGCCTGCCACTCCACGCGGTGGATGCCCCGCTCCTCGACCGCCCAGTCGATGAGGATCCGCATGGCCCGCGTGACCAGTCCGCGTCCCGCGCCGGCCGGCTCCAGCCAACAGCCGACCTCGCAGGTGCCCCGCTCGGCGTCGAAGTGCAGGAAAAGCACACCACCGACCAGCTTCCCCTCCAGCCACAGCCCGTGCAGGCTGCCGGTGTCGGCGGCGCGCTTGTCGGCGTACGCCTGAAGGAGCTCCTTCGCGGAGTCGACGTCGACGGCCTTGGCCCCGAACGGAATGTGCTGCCCGATGAACTCGCGCCCCCGGTCCAGGTGCGCCAGGAACTCCTCCGCGTGCCACGGCTCCAGGGGACGCAGTTCGGCGCCGTCGTCACCCAGGGATATCGCGTACATCCTGCTCCTGCTCCTTCACGAGTACCTCCACGAGCGCGTCCTCGCGCGCCCTCGGGATCCTCGCACGGCCCTCGGCGTCGACGGTAAGGGTTTCCGGCGGCTCGATGCTGATGCGCGGCAGGCGCCGGTCGAGCCAGCGGGGCAGCCACCAGTTGGCGCCGCCCAGCATGTGCATCAGAGCCGGCACCAGGAGCGTACGCAGCACGAAGGCGTCGAGGGCGACGGCCGCGGCGAGCGCTATGCCGAACATCGCGATGACGCGGTCGCCGCTGAGCACGAAGGCCAGGAAGACCGAGATCATGATCACGGCGGCGGAGTTGATCACCCGGCCGGTCTCGGCGAGGCCCACGCGGACGGCCCGCCGGTTGTCGCCGGTCTCCAGCCACTCCTCGTACATCCTGCTGACCAGGAACACCTGGTAGTCCATGGAGAGCCCGAAGAGCACGGAGACCATGATCACGGGCAGGAAGGGCTCGATCGGGCCGGCGCGGCCGAGGCCCAGCAGTTCGCTGCCCCAGCCCCACTGGAAGATCGCGACGACGACCCCGAAGGAGGAGGCGACGGCCGCGACGTTCATCGCGGCGGCCTTCAGGGGGATGCCGATGGAGCGGAAGGCGAGCAGCAGTAGGACGCAGCCGAGGCCGATGACGACGCCCACGAAGAGGGGCAGTTTGCCGACGATGACGTCGGCGAAGTCGTCGTACCCGGCGGTCATGCCGCCCACCTGAAGGTCGAGCGTGGTCCCGGTCTCGGCCCGCGGCAGCACGTCGTCACGCAGCCGGTCGACGAGGTCGCTGGTCCGCTCGGACTGCGGCGAGGACGTCGGCACGACGCTGAGGTAGGCCGTGTCACCGACGTTGTTGTACGTCACCGGGGTCGCCGTCCGGACGCCCTCGGTCGCCCGGAGCGTGGCGTCGAGGTTGTCGAGGGCGACCCGGTCCTGGGCCCCGCCGACGTGCGTGACAAGGGTCAGCGGCCCGTTCAGTCCGGGCCCGAAGCCGTCGGCGAGCAGGTCGTACGCCTGCCGGGTGGTGGCCGTCTCCGGGTTGTTGCCCTGGTCGGAGGTGCCCAGGTGCAGGGAGAAGGTCGGGAGCGCGAGCAGGGCCATGACGGCGAGGGCGACGCCCCCGAGGAGCTTGGGGTGCTTCTCGACGAAGGCGGACCAGCGGGCGGTGAGCCCGGTGGGGATCTCCGGCTGGGGGCCGTGCTCGTCCAGGCGGCGGCGCTCACGGCGGCTGAGGGCGCGCATGCCGATGAGGGAGAGGAGCGCGGGCAGCAGGGTCACGGAGGCCGCGACGGTGAGGACCACGGTGAGGGACGCGGCGATCGCGACCCCGTTGAGGAAGCCGAGCCGCAGTATGAGCATGCCGAGCAGGGCGATACAGACGGTGGCGCCCGCGAAGACGACCGCGCGCCCGGTGGTGGCGACCGCGTTCCGTGCGGCCTCCTCGACGGAGAGTCCGCGTTTCAGGCCGCGTCGGTGTCTGGTCACGATGAACAGCGCGTAGTCGATGCCCACGCCGAGTCCGATCAGCATGCCGAGCATCGGCGCGAAGTCGGCGACGGTCATCGCGTGCCCGAGGAGCGCGATCCCGGCGTACGCCGTGCCGACGCTGACCAGGGCCGTGGCGATGGGCAACAGCGAGGCGGCGAGGGAGCCGAACGCGAGGAAGAGCACCACGGCGGCGACCATCACCCCGACGACCTCGGCGATGTGGCCGCCCGACGACTCGGTGAGGGCGACGGCCTGGCCGCCCAGCTCCACCTGGAGTCCGTCGGTCGCCGCGGCCTTCGCGGTGTCCACGACGGCCGTGGCCTCACCCTGGTCGATGTCCTCGGCCGGGTCCTCGAAGGTCACGGTGGCATAGGCCGTACGTCCGTCGCCGCTGATCTGGCCCGCGCCGTGGCCCTTGTACGGGCTGGCGACCGCGGCCACTCCGGGCAGGTCGGCGATCTCGTCGAGGGTGTGGCTCATGGTCTGCTCGACGTCCGCGGCACGGACGGTGCCGGCGGTGGTGTGCCAGACAACGGTGTCGCTGTCGCCGCCGAGGCCGGGGAACCCGTCCTGGAGGAGCTGGCTGGCGCGGCCCGATTCGGTGCCCGGCGCCTCGTAGTCGTTCGAGTACGCGGTTCCGGTGACGGCAGCGGCGGCGGTGATCCCGCCGAAGGCGAGGAGCCAGAGCAGTACGGCGACGAGGCGGTGCTGGACGCACCAACGTGCTAGAGCTGCCACGGACTAGCTCCCCTGGGTGCTTTGTGGATCTTTATCGGGAACTGCCCGCAAAGAACGCATGACCAATTCGTTATCACTCTTGCAGTCGAAAGTGATCGTTGGCCTCATTCGTGGGTTTACTCACAGGAGTGCGAGGCAGTTCACACGACAATCCAATGAACTCTGTCGCCCCGCACGACGCCCGCCGACACGCCAATGGGGGGTGCATCGGTCCCGATGCACCCCCCGATCGACCTACACGCGGTAGGAGTGAGCGGCCTCAGAGACATGTACGCACGAGACCGCGGCGGCGTTCAGCGAGCCCCACACGGTGAGCGCCCCTTCAGGGGCGCGGGGAACTGCGCGCCCAGCCACGAACGACCCGCACAAAACACACTCCCGGGCCGAACCGATAGGCGCGGGGTCTGGGGGCGCAGCCCCCAGGATGGAACGCCGAAGGGGGCGCACACCTGCAACTCAGGTGTACGCCCCCTTCGCGAGGCAAAGAGCGAGGGCTCAGCCCTCGACGCCGAGCTTCTCCAGGATCAGCTCCTTGACGCGGGCCGCGTCGGCCTGCCCGCGCGTGGCCTTCATGACCGCGCCCACCAGGGCGCCCACGGCGGCGACCTTGCCCCCGCGGATCTTGTCCGCGATGGCCGCGTTGCCGGCGATGGCCTCCTCGACGGCGGTCGTCAGGGCGCCCTCGTCGGAGACGACCTTCAGACCGCGCTTCTCGACGACCTCGTCCGGGGTGCCCTCGCCCTTGAGGACGCCCTCGATGACCTGGCGGGCCAGCTTGTCGTTGAGGGACCCCTCGTTGACCAGGGCGGTCACCCGGGCGACCTGCTCGGGCGTGATGGCCAGCGCGTCCAGGGACACACCCGACTCGTTGGCCGTGCGCGCCAGTTCGCCCATCCACCACTTACGGGCGGAGGCCGCGTCGGCGCCCGCCGCGATGGTGGCGACGATGGAGTCGATCGCACCGGCGTTGAGGATCGACTGCATGTCGTGGGCGGTGATGCCCCACTCCTCGCGCAGCCGGTTGCGCCGGGCCAGCGGCTGCTCGGGCAGGCCCGCGCGCAGCTCCTCGACCCACTCGCGGGACGGGGCGACGGGAACGAGGTCGGGCTCCGGGAAGTACCGGTAGTCCTCGGCCTCCTCCTTCACGCGGCCCGAGGTCGTGGACCCGGTGTCCTCGTGGAAGTGACGGGTCTCCTGGATGATCGTTCCGCCGCTGCCGAGAACCGCGGCGTGCCGCTGGATCTCGAAGCGGGCGGCGCGCTCGACGGACCGCAGCGAGTTGACGTTCTTGGTCTCGCTCCGGGTGCCGAACTTCTCGCGACCGTGCGGGCGCAGCGACAAGTTCACGTCGCAGCGCATCTGGCCCTGCTCCATGCGGGCTTCGGAGACCCCGAGCGCCTTGATGAGCTCGCGCAGCTCGGCGACGTACGCCTTGGCGACCTCGGGAGCGCGCTCGCCGGCGCCCTCGATCGGCTTGGTGACGATCTCGATGAGCGGGATACCGGCGCGGTTGTAGTCGAGCAGCGAGTGCGAGGCACCGTGGATACGGCCGGTCGCGCCGCCGACGTGCAGCGACTTGCCGGTGTCCTCCTCCATGTGGGCGCGCTCGATCTCCACGCGGAAGACCTCGCCGTCCTCCAGCTGGACGTCCAGATAGCCGTTGAAGGCGATCGGCTCGTCGTACTGGGAGGTCTGGAAGTTCTTCGGCATGTCCGGATAGAAGTAGTTCTTCCGGGCGAAGCGGCACCACTCGGCGATCTCGCAGTGCAGTGCGAGACCGATCTTGATCGCGGACTCGACGCCGACCGCGTTGACGACCGGCAGCGCGCCGGGCATGCCGAGGCAGGTCGGGCAGGCCTGCGAGTTGGGCTCGGCGCCCAGCTCGGTGGAGCAGCCGCAGAACATCTTGGTCTTGGTGCCGAGTTCGACATGGACTTCGAGGCCCATGACGGGGTCGTACGACGCCAGCGCGTCCTCGTACGACACCAGGTCAGTCGTGACAGTCACGGTGAAACTTTCCCTCTCAGCCCAGCAGGACGTCGTCGTCACCGAGGCGCTTGAGCTCCCGGTAGATGATCGCAAGGCCGGTGACGATGGCGGCGGCGGATACGGCGGCGTCGATGAGCCTCAGGGTGTCCCCGTCACTGCGGGCCAGCTTGGCCTGCTTGGCGACACTGATCGCGCCGAACGCTGTACTGCCGAGCGACAGGTACAGCCCCTTCTTCGACTTCTTGAAGTTCTTTGCCTTGGCGGCCGTGGCACTCACAACGACGGAGCCTCCTCGATCAGCGGGTGCCCCCAGCGTTCCACGAACGCGGCCTCGACAGCAGCACCGACCTTGTAGAGGCGGTCGTCCTGCATCGCGGGGGCGATGATCTGCAGGCCCACGGGCAGGTTGTCCTCCGGCGCGAGACCGCAGGGCAGCGACATCGCGGCGTTGCCCGCGAGGTTCGTCGGAATGGTGCACAGGTCGGCGAGGTACATCGCCATCGGGTCGTCGGCGCGCTCGCCGATCGGGAAGGCGGTGGTCGGCGTGGTGGGCGACACGATCACGTCCACCTGCTCGAACGCCTTCTCGAAGTCGCGCGTGATGAGCGTACGGACCTTCTGGGCGCTGCCGTAGTACGCGTCGTAGTAGCCGGAGCTGAGCGCGTACGTGCCGAGCATGATGCGGCGCTTGACCTCGTCGCCGAAGCCGGCCTCGCGGGTGAGGGCGGTGACCTCCTCGGCGGAGTGCGTGCCGTCGTCGCCGGTGCGCAGGCCGTAGCGCAGGCCGTCGAAGCGGGCGAGGTTGCTCGAACACTCGGACGGGGCGATGAGGTAGTACGCCGAAAGGGCGAGGTCGAAGGACGGGCAGTCCAGCTCGACGATCTCGGCGCCCAGCTCCTTGAGGAGCGAGACGGACTCGTCGAAGCGCTGCACGACACCGGCCTGGTAGCCCTCGCCGCGGAACTGCTTGACGACACCGACGCGCATGCCTTCGACGCTGCCGTTGCGGGCGGCCTCGACGACGGCCGGTACGGGCGCGTCGATGGAGGTCGAGTCGAGGGGGTCGTGCCCGGCGATGACCTCGTGGAGGAGGGCGGCGTCGAGGACCGTACGGGCGCAGGGCCCGCCCTGGTCGAGGGAGGACGAGAACGCGACCATGCCGTACCGCGAGACGGCGCCGTACGTCGGCTTCACACCGACCGTGCCGGTGACCGAGGCGGGCTGCCGGATGGAGCCGCCCGTGTCCGTGCCGATGGCGAGGGGCGCCTGGTAGGAGGCGAGCGCGGCGGAGGAGCCACCGCCGGAGCCGCCGGGGATGCGGGTGAGGTCCCACGGGTTCCCGGTCGGGCCATAGGCGCTGTTCTCGGTGCTGGACCCCATGGCGAACTCGTCCATGTTGGTCTTGCCGAGAATGACGACGTCGGCGGCCTTGAGCCGCTTGGTGAGCGTCGCGTCGTAGGGCGGGATCCAGCCTTCGAGGATCTTCGAGCCGACGGTGGTAGGGATGCCCTCGGTGGTGAAGATGTCCTTGAGCGCGAGGGGGACGCCGGCGAGCGGGCCGAGCTTCTCGCCCCTCTCCCGCTTCTCGTCGACGGCACGGGCCTGGGCGAGCGCCCCGTCCCGGTCGACGTGCAGGAAGGCGTGCACCTTCTCGTCGACGGCCTCGATGCGCGCGAGGTGGGCCTCGGTGACCTCGACGGCGGTGAGTTCACCGGCGGCGATCCTGGAGGCGATCTCCGCGGCGGTGAGCTTGATGATGTTGACGTTGCTGTCCGTCATGGTGATTAGTCCTCCCCCAGGATCTGCGGCACCTTGAAACGCTGCTGCTCCTGGGCCGGGGCGCCGGAGAGCGCCTGCTCGGGGGTGAGCGACGGACGGACCTCGTCCGCGCGCATGACGTTCGTCAGCGGCAGCGGGTGGGAGGTCGGCGGTACGTCTTGGTCGGCGACCTCGCTGACGCGGGCGACCGCGCCGATGATGTCGTCGAGCTGGCCGGCGAAGTGGTCGAGCTCTTCGCCCTTCAGCTCCAGACGCGCCAGCCGGGCGAGGTGGGCGACCTCCTCGCGCGTGATGCCAGGCATGCAGCGATCCTCAGGGGTGAGTGAGTGTGGTTTGGCCCAATCCTATGGGTCGCACGGGCATCCCCGTACATCGGTTTCCCGGGCACGGCTCGGTGGGGGACGCATGCGGGCGGTACGGCCCGTACGGGTCTCACGCACCGCACGACGACCGGGACGGCCGGAAAACGGCCGAACCGCTGGAAAACGGCTGGACCGCCGGAAAACGGCCGGTCAGCCGGAAAACGGCCGGACCGCCACAAGACGGCCGGACGGCCGCCGACGGCGAGGACGCCCCACGGGAAACCTTCACGCCTCAGGTACCAGTAACGGGCGGTGCGGGCGGGAAGAAAACACCCCACCGACCCGCACCCGAAGAACTACTCCTCAGCCGCCGCAGGCAACGCCGCGGGCAACGCAGCCTTGGGCCGCTGCCACCCCCGAGACCCCCGCGCGAGCAGCCAGGCCGTGGCCTCCTCCGGAGGCATCGCCGCGGCGACGAGCCACCCCTGAACCGCGTCGCACCCGAGATCCCGGAGCCGCTCCCACGTCTCGTCGTCCTCGACCCCCTCGGCGACGACCAGCAGCCCGAGCGAGTGGGCGAGATCGATGGTGCACCGCACGATCTCGGCATCCTCGGTGTCCACCGCGAGCCGCGCCACGAACGACCGGTCGATCTTCAGCTCGCTCACGGGCAGCCGCCGCAGATGCACCAGCGACGAATACCCGGTCCCGAAGTCGTCGAGCGACATCTTCACGCCGTGCCCGGTCAGCCCCGCCAGGGTGTCCGCGGCGCGCTGCGGGTCCTCGAGCAGCACGTGTTCCGTTATCTCCAGCTGAAGCGCTCCCGCGGGAACCCCGTGCCGGGCGAGCCGCGCGGCGACCGCTCCGGCGAACCCGGGCGTGTGCACGTCCCGCGGTGACACGTTTACGGCGACCGGGACCCGCAGCCCCCGGGCCCGCCACCGCGCCACCTGGGCGAGCGCCGTCTCCAGCACGTACTCGGTGAGATGCGGCATCAGCCCGGACGACTCGGCGATGGCTATGAACTCGTCCGGCGGCACTTTCCCGCGCTCGGGATGCACCCACCGTACGAGCGCCTCAAGGCCCGCCACCTGTCCGTCGAAGCGGACCTTGGGCTGGTAGTGCAGCTCGACGTCTCCCGCGTCGAGCGCCCGCCGCAGGTCCCCCAGCAGTCCTAGCCGGTCGGGGGTGTTGGAGTCCCGCTTGGACTCGTACACCTCCACGCCCGTGCGGTCGCGCTTCGCCTGGTACATCGCGACGTCCGCCCGCCGCAGCAGCCCCTCCGCGTCCAGCGCGTGATCGGGGAAGACGGCGAGCCCGGCGCTGGCCTCCAGGACGAGGGTGAGCCCGTCGAGGTCGAGCGGTGACCCGAGCGTGGCCACGAGATTGCGGGCGACCCGCGTCGCGGACGTCGTCGAGTCGACGATGGGCAGTAACACGGCGAACTCGTCCCCGCCGAGCCGCGCGGCCTCCGCCCCGCGCGGCAGCGCCACCCGCAGCCGGTCCGCTATCTGCAACAGCAGCCGGTCTCCGGCGAGGTGACCGAGCGTGTCATTCACGGCCCTGAAGCGATCGAGATCGATCAGCATCAGAGCGGAACGTGCACCGATTCGTTCGGCGTCGTCCAGCGCCCGCCAGGTCCGTTCGAGTAGCCACTGCCGGTTGGGCAGTCCGGTGAGGGGGTCACGCAGTTGCTCCTCGGCCCGCGCCCGCGCTATCCAGAGCGTGGAGTCGAGAGCGATGAGCGGGACCGAGAAGAGCGGCAGCAGGACGGGGAGGGCGATCGCGACGACGCAGATCAGCGGGGCGATGCCGAGCAGCGCGACGGCGACCAGCCCCTGTCTGACCAGGGCCGTTCGCGCCACGGTCGGCAGTCCGCCCGTACGCGGCGCGTGGAGGTACCAGAGCAGCGCGCGGGAGACCACGAGATACGCCCCGGCCACCAACACCACCGAAGGAGCCGTGTAAACCGTCCAAGTCTCCGGTTTCCAGGGCGTCTCGACGGACGGCACCCGGCCGAACACGGCGAGCACCAGCGCCCCGGCGCCGATGCCGAGGATGTCCACCGCGCCGTGCAGCACGCCCTGCCGCCAGCGATGACGACGGGCTATGCCGACGAGGACGACGACCGTGAGGCTGACCATCCCGGCGGGCACCCAGCCGTACAGCAGCAGGACGGCGAGGGTGAGGGCCGCGCCGGAGCCCGTGCCGCCCCACCAGCGGGAACGGCCGAGCGCCACCAGGTGGCCGACGATGACGCCGACCAGGACCGCGAGCGCCCAGCCGGTGGAACCGGACGGAAAGAGCGCATGGTTCCCGGTGAACGCCCGGTAGAAGCCCGCGCCCAGGACGAACGCGGCCGACGTGACGACCGCCGTGGGCAGCGCGGGCCAGGACAGCTGCTTCTCGGACTCGTGGCCCGGCATGTGGGACGGGGATCCGGGGACGGAGGTGAGGCGGCCCGGGCCGTTCCCGGCCGCCGCGCTGTACTGTCCGGCGGCGCGCACCTGCCCGCCCGGACGCCCTGTGGGCCGCGCGACCCTGAGGCCCGCCCCGAACTCCCGGCTTCGCTCCAGCAAGGGGTGCCCCCATCGCCGCACGCCGGTCACCCAGCGTGGACGCAGCCGTGAGTCCGGGGCGGCGCTCTCGGTCGGTTCCATTCCCGTCCCTCTCACAGCCGGCGGTGCCCACGCCACGCGGCCCGATGCCCGACTAACCCTCAACGGCACCGCGTCTGATAACCCTTCCCCAGGCTCCCGAAGAGCAGGGGATGCCCCAACCGCAGCTGGGCACGGCAGGCGCACATCTCAACAGTAGGCCGCAGAAGGCTTCCACGGGCAGCGGTCGTCGACGGTTGCCCGAATGCGACCCGGCCACCCGTATGCATCTGGTATGCGCCGAACGGGTGGTCTTCAACCGCTACTCCTCGATCGGAAGCGCGACTTCGGCCGCTGCCTCCGGTCCTTGTTCGAGCAGAACGGCGAAGCCCTCCTCGTTCAGAACCGGCACTTTGAGCTGCATTGCCTTGTCATACTTCGATCCAGGATTGTCACCCACGACAACAAAAGCCGTCTTCTTCGAAACAGAACCGGTCACTTTCGCTCCCCGGCTCTGGAGTGCCTCTTTCGCTCCGTCGCGGGTGTGATGTTCCAGGGTGCCGGTGACGACGACCGTGAGCCCTTCGAGCGGGCGAGGTCCCTCGTCCTCGCCCGAGCTCTCCTCCTCCATACGGACGCCCGCGGCCTTCCACTTGCGGAGGATCTCCTGGTGCCAGTCCACCGTGAACCACTGCTTCAGCGAGGCGGCGATGGTGGGCCCGACGCCCTCGACGGCGGCCAGCTCCTCCTCCGTGGCCTGCTGGATGCGGTCGATCGAGCGGAACTCGCGTGCCAGGGCCTCGGCCGCGACCGGCCCCACGTGCCGGATGGACAGGCCGGTGATGATCCGGGCCAGCGGACGCTCCTTGGCGGCCGCGATGAAGTCCAGCATCGCGAGCGCGTTCTTCTTCGGGGCGCCCTCCTGGTTGGCGAAGACCGTGGCGATCTTCTCCTCGCCGGTCTTCGGGTCCCGCTTGGGCAGTCCGCTGTCCTGGTCGAGGACGTACGCCTTGATGGGCAGCAACTGCTCGATGGTGAGGTCGAAGAGGTCGCCCTCGTCCCTCAGGGGCGGCTCGGCCGGCTGCAGGGGCTTGGTGAGCGCGGCTGCGGCGACGTAACCGAAGTTCTCGATGTCCAGGCACTTGCGGCCGCCGAGGTAGAAGAGGCGCTCTCGCAACTGGGCCGGGCAGGTCTGGCCGTTCGGGCAGCGGAGGTCGATGTCGCCCTCCTTGGCGGGCGCCAGCGGTGTGCCGCACTCCGGGCACTCGGCGGGCATCACGAACTCCCGCTCGCTGCCGTCCCGCAGGTCGACGACCGGGCCGAGGATCTCCGGGATCACGTCTCCGGCCTTACGGAGCACCACGGTGTCGCCGATGAGGACGCCCTTGGCCTTCACCACGTCCTGGTTGTGCAGGGTGGCGAACTCGACCTCGGAGCCGGCCACCGTCACGGGCTCCACCTGCGCGTACGGAGTGACGCGGCCCGTGCGGCCCACGCCCACACGGATGTTGACCAGCTTGGTGTTGACCTCCTCCGGCGCGTACTTCCAGGCGATCGCCCAGCGAGGTGCGCGGGAGGTCGAGCCGAGGCGGCCCTGGAGGGGGATCTCGTCGAGCTTGACGACGACGCCGTCGATCTCGTGCTCCACGGAGTGGCGGTTCTCTCCGTAGAAGGCGATGAACTCCCGTACGCCGTCGAGGTCGTCGACCACCTTGCCGTAGCGGGTGGTCGGCAGTCCCCACGCGTGCAGCAGGTCGTACGCCTGGGAGAGGCGGCTCATGCCGTCGAAGCCCTGGAGGGCGCCGATGCCGTGGACGACCATGTGCAGCGGCCGGGTCGCCGTGATGCGGGGGTCCTTCTGGCGGAGTGAACCCGCCGCCGCGTTGCGCGGGTTGGCGAAGGGCTTGTCGCCCGCCTCCACCAGACGGGCGTTGAGCTCCTCGAACTTCTCCATCGGGAAGTAGACCTCGCCGCGGATCTCCACGACGTCCGGGATGCGGTCGCCGTGGAGGCGGTCGGGGATCTCCGTGATCGTACGGACGTTGGGCGTGATGTCCTCGCCGGTGCGGCCGTCGCCGCGGGTCGCCGCGCGCGTGAGACGGCCGTGCTCGTACGTGAGGTTGACCGCGAGGCCGTCGACCTTCAGCTCGCAGAGGAAGTGGTGGTCGGAGGTGCCGACCTCCTTGGCGACGCGGTCCGCCCAGCCGGCCAGCTCCTCGTCGTCGAAGGCGTTGTCCAGGGAGAGCATGCGCTCCCGGTGCTGGACGGCCGTGAACTCCGTCTCGTACGCCCCCGCGACCTTCTGGGTCGGTGAGTCGGGGGTGCGCAGCTCGGGATGCTCGTCCTCCAACGCCTCCAGGGCGCGCAGGAGTTTGTCGAAGTCGGCGTCGCTGACGACCGGCGCGTCCTTCACGTAGTACCGGAAGCGGTGCTCCTCGATCTGCTCAGCGAGCTGCGCGTGCTTCTCCCGCGCCTCGGCGGGCACGGGCCCCGCAGCCGAGGCCAATTGTGCGTCCTTGTCGCCGGCCACCGTGTCGTCCTCCCGTTACTCTGGGTTGTCCGCGAGGGATCTCGCCGCCCGGGCGCAGTGGGCGAGCGCCCGGCGCGCGTACTCGGGGGAGGCGCCCGCGAGTCCGCACGACGGTGTGAGTGTGACCGCCTCCGTGAGAAGCCCCGGATTCAGCCCCAGCCTGCGCCACAGCGTCCTGACACCCATGACGCTACCGGCAGGGTCTGACAATGCGGCATCCGTCCCGGGGACGACACCGGCGAAGAGCCTGGTCCCCCCTTCCACCGCTTCCCCGATCGTGTCGTCGTCACGCTCGGTGAGGAGAGCGAAGTCGAAGGAGACGGCGCTCGCCCCGGCTCTGCGCAGCAGCGCGAACGGGACGTCGGGGGCGCACGAGTGCACGACGACCGGACCGCCGGCCTGCACTGCGACGACGTCCCGCAGCGTGGCCTCGACGAGCTGCCGGTCGACGGCACGGTGGGTGCGGTAGCCGCTCGCGGACCTCACCCGGCCGCTCAGTACGGCGAAGAGGGACGGTTCGTCGAGTTGCAGGACGACATCGGCGCCGGGCACGCGACGGCGTACCTCGGCGAGGTGTTCGCGCAGTCCTTCGGCGAGCGATCCGGCGAGGTCGCGGCAGGCGCCGGGGTCGGAGAGCGCCACCTCGCCGTTGCGCAGTTCCAGAGCGGCGGCGAGCGTCCAGGGGCCGACCGCCTGGACCTTCAGCGGTCCCTGGTAGCCCTGGGTGAACTCCTCAAGGGCGTCGAGGTCTTCGCCGAGCCAGGACCTGGCCCGCTTGGTGTCCCGCCCCGGCCGGTCCCCGAGCCGCCAGCCGCTGGGCTCCACGCGCGCGTACAGCTCGGCGAGCATCCCGGCGGTACGCCCGATCATGTCGGCGCCGGGGCCCCGCGCGGGCAGTTCCGCCAGGAACGGCATGCCCGTCTCGGGGCCCTCGAAGGTCCCGGCCACGGTCTTGGCGGCCTCCCGGGCGTCCCCGCCCGGCATCGACCCGACACCGGTCGCGGGGCCGGGCCTGAACTCGCTGTTTTCGCTCACCCGGGCAGCCTACGGAATGCCCGCGGAACGGGACGCCACAGTCCGTGTCCGGGCTCGGGTCCGGGCGCGGGTCCGGGCGCGGGTCCGGATTCGGCTCCCCGTCAGCGGCCGGGACGTACCGTCATGTCGTTGATCTCCGCGTCCCGGGGCAGGTCGAGGGCCATGAGGATGCTCGTCGCGACGGACTCGGGGTCGATCCACTTCGAGGCGTCGTACTCCTTGCCCTCCTGCTGGTGGACCTTGGCCTGCATGGGGCTCGCGGTGCGGCCGGGATAGACGGTCGTGACCCGGACGCCGTTCGCGTGCTCCTCGTTGCGCAGGGAGTCGGCGAGGGCCTTCAGGCCGTGCTTGGAGGCGGCGTACGCGGACCAGCCGGCGGAGGCGCTGAGTCCGGCGCCGGAGTTGACGAAGATCACATGCCCCTGGGTGACGCGGAGTTGGGGCAGGAAGTGGCGGGTCAGCTCGGCGGGCGCGATCAGGTTCACATCGAGCTGGTGACGCCATGTCTTGGGGGTCAGCTCGCCGACCGGGCCGAGGTCGACCACACCCGCGATGTGCATGAGTGAGTCGATCCGGTCGGGCAGCGTCTGGTGCGAGAACGCCCAGGAGAGCCGGTCCGGGTCCGCGAGGTCGCCGACGAGGGTCCGGGATCCGGGGAACTCGGCGGCCAGCTCCTTCGCGCGGCCCGCGTCGCGCGCGTGCAGGACGAGTTCGTCCCCGCGCGCGTGGAGGCGGCGGGCGACGGCCGCGCCGATGCCGGAACCGGCCCCGGTGATCAGATGAGTAGGCATGCCCGCCATGCTCGCACGCGCATGTCCCTCCCCCGCCGGGCCCTACGGCCGCTGCCCCGGGCCCGCCGTGAGCCCTGGCGGCTCACTGAGTGCCCTGGCTCTCCTCCAGGTAGGCCAGTGCCCCGACAGGCTCTTCGGCGAAGAACACGAGCTCCGTGAGGGGCAGCGGCAGGAAGCCCTCGTCCTCCATGCGGCGGAACTGCTCCTTCAGGCCGTCGTAGAAGCCCGCGGTGTTGAGCAGGACGACCGGCTTGTCGGTGTGCCCGTGCTTCTTCAGCTCCAGGATGTCCGTCGCCTCGTCGAGCGTGCCCGTGCCGCCGACCATGATCACGACCGCGTCGGCCTTCTCCAGGAGCAGGGCCTTGCGCTCGGCGAGGTCGCCAGCGATGACCATCTCGTCGGCGCCCGTGCGCGCCTTGACCGCCAGGAACTCCACGGAGACGCCCAGCAGCCGTCCTCCGGCCTCCTGCACACCGTCGGCGACCACCTTCATCAGCCCGACGTCCGAACCGCCCCACACCAGCGTGTGCCCGCCCTTGCCGAGCAGCTCGGCGAACTCGCGGGCGGGTCGGGTGTAGCGCTCGTCGAGGTCGGCGGCCGAGAGGAAGACGCAGATATTCATGGCTCCACGCTACGACCCGGCACCGACATCGCCGTCACCCTCATCCTCGACTGACGGTGCGGCAGGGCCTCCCAGTCGTCCATGAAGCGGGCCGACAGGCCGTGGGTCGCGGCGAGTGCGACGAGGGTCTCCGTGCGGTAGTAGAAGTCCTCGCGGAGGACCTGGTGTTCCCTGCCCTCGGTCCGGTCGAAGGTGAAGTCGAAGAAGCCGCCTGGCGCGAGGATCCGGCCGACGTGCGCGAAGCACTCCTCGATGACGTGCGGCGGCGAGTGCGAGAACACGCTGTGCGCGTGCACCACGTCGAAGTGCGCGTCCGGCAGGAACGCGAACGTCAGGTTGTCGGTGAGCGTCAGATGCGGCAGCCGGTCCTGCAGACCCTCCCGTACGAGGGTGTCCTGGGCCGCGATGAGGATGTCCGGCGAGATGTCGATCCCGTAGTAGTGGCCGCTCTCCAGGTAGTCGATGAACAGCCGCCCGGCGCGCAGGTTCCCGCAGCCGATCTCCAGCATCCGGTGCTCCGGCTTGAGCCCGTGCCCCGTCAGGTAGTCGAACTGCATCCGGCCGATCTGTGTCCACCGGTCGCGTGACGGGTTGTGCCCCACCGCCGATTCGGCGCCGCGCGCGGTGTCCGAGGCCATCACGGCCCGGTAGTACGCGATGTGGTCATGGCCGTACCTCAGCCGCAGCCAGGCGTCACGCGTGGCCCTGCGCGCGTGCGCGGGGACCCTCTCGGGGTACCGCAGGGCGTATCGCACCTGGTGGGCCAGGGTCTTGCGGTTGCGGGTCAGGCGCGTGGCTCCCATGAGGACCTCCGCCGGAGAGCGGCCAGGAAAGAAACGGAAGAAGCGGACGGAACAGGACAGCAGAAGGTGGGAAAAGTGGCCGGAAAGCCGGGGAAGAACACGACAGCAGCCTGCGCTGTAGAGGACGAGACCGCTACCCGAGGAGGCCGAAAAGCCGTGACCCAAGGCCACCGCATCACCATCGAGCAGGGCACCGAGCACGTCCGTGTGGTACACGGCGGACAGGTGCTCGCCGAGAGCACACGCCCATTGCTCCTTCGCGAGACGGGCCTGCCCGTGCGCTACTACCTCCCCGCGGAGGACGTACGCCTCGATCTGCTGACCCCGTCGGAGACCCGCACCCACTGCCCCTTCAAGGGTGACGCGTCCTACTGGTCGCTGCCGGACGCTCCCGACCTCGTCTGGAGCTACCCCGACCCCAAGCCGGAGGTCGCCGAGATCAAGGACCACCTGTGCTTCTACGAAGTAGAAGCCGTTTGACCGATGAGTTCCGGACCGCCCGGCAGTCCTCACCGGCATGGAGAAGAAGACGATCTCGCGCGACGGCACGCCCATCGCGTACGAAGTCAGTGGTGAGGGCCCGGCGGTCATCCTCGTGACCGGGGCCATGGCCACGGGCGCTTCCGACGCGCCCCTGGCCTCGCTCCTGTCGGACCGGTTCAGCGCGGTCGTGTACGACCGCAGGGGCCGCGGCGACAGCGGTGACACACAGCCCTTCGCGGTGGCCCGGGAGGTCGAGGACATCGCGGCCCTCATCGAGGCCACGGGCGACGGCAGCGCGGGGCTGTACGGCATGTCGTCGGGCGCCGCACTGGTCCTGGAGGCGGCGGCGAGCGGGCTGCCGGTCGGCAGAGTGGCCGTCTACGAACCGCCGTTCGCCGTCTACGAAGGGGGCGAAAAACAGCGCGCGGAGTACACCGAGCGCCTCACCCAGCTGCTGGCGCAGGACAGGCGCGGAGACGCGGTGGAACTGTTCATCGCCCTGACCGGGGCTCCCCCCGAGGTCATCAGGGGCATGCGGCACTCCGCGGTGTGGCCGGCCCTGGAGGCGGTCGCCCCGACCCTCGCGTACGACAACGCCGTGATGGGCGACGGACTGGTCCCCCGCAAGCGCCTCGCCTCCGTCCCCGTGCCCGTGCTGGCCCTGGCGGGCGGCGCGAGCCCCGAGTGGATGCGCGAGTCCGCCCGGGCCACCGCGGAGGCGGCACCGGACGGGGCGTATCGCGTGCTGGAGGGCCAGACCCACATGGTGGATCCGGGGGTACTGGCTCCGGCGCTGGCGGAGTTCTTCGCCGTGTAGCCGTACGGCAGGGCCGGGGTGCCTCAGGCCAGTGCGGTCGCCACGCGCGTAGTCGTCGCGATCGTCGCCGAGCCCACCACGCGGGTGTCGTCGTAGAGGACGATCGCCTGGCCGGGGGCGACGCCGCGGACGGGCTCGGTGAAGGTGACCTCCAGGGAGCCGTCGACGAGTTCCGCCGTCACCTCCGTCTCGCCGCCGTGCGCGCGGAGCTGGGCCGTGTACGTGCCCGGGCCCGCCGGAGCGGCACCGCACCAGCGGGGCTTGACGGCCGTCAGGGCGGAGACGTCCAGCGCGGCCGCCGGGCCGACCGTCACGGTGTTGTCCACGGGCGAGATGTCGAGCACGTACCGCGGCTTGCCGTCGGGGGCCGGGGTGCCGATGCGCAGGCCCTTGCGCTGGCCGATCGTGAAGCCGAACGCGCCCTCGTGGCTGCCGACGACCGTGCCGGACTCGTCGACGATGTCGCCCTCCGCCTTGCCCAGGCGGTTCGCGAGGAAGCCCTGGGTGTCGCCGTCGGCGATGAAGCAGATGTCGTGCGAGTCCGGCTTCTTGGCGACCGCCAGGCCGCGGCGCTCGGCCTCCGCGCGGATCTCGTCCTTCGTGGTGAGCGTGTCGCCGAGCGGGAAGAGCGCGTGCGCCAGCTGACGGTCGTCCAGCACACCGAGGACGTACGACTGGTCCTTGGCCATGTCCGAGGCGCGGTGCAACTCACGCGTGCCGTCCTCGCGCACGATCACCTTGGCGTAGTGGCCGGTGCAGACCGCGTCGAAGCCGAGGGCGAGGGCCTTGTCGAGCAGAGCCGCGAACTTGATCTTCTCGTTGCAGCGCAGACAGGGGTTCGGGGTGCGGCCGGCCTCGTACTCGGCGACGAAGTCCTCGACCACGTCCTCGCGGAAGCGCTCGGCGAGGTCCCACACGTAGAACGGGATGCCGATGACGTCCGCGGCGCGGCGGGCGTCGCGCGAATCCTCGATGGTGCAACAGCCACGCGCACCCGTGCGGAACGATTGCGGGTTCGCCGAGAGGGCGAGGTGGACACCGGTCACGTCATGCCCTGCTTCCGCGGCACGGGCGGCGGCGACGGCGGAGTCCACACCACCGGACATGGCGGCCAGTACGCGAAGGGGGCGCTGCGAGGTCTCAGTCATAACCCTTCAAGGGTACGGGTCCGTGGGAACCGGAGCCCACGAGTATCCGTTCGACTAGACATGCACGATCAGGGTGGGGATACGGCGAAGGACACGGACCGGCGGATCGGACGCCGTGCGCTGCTCATCGGCGGGGCCGTGGCCGCCGTGGGCACCGCCGTGCTGGCCCAGGACGATCTGAGACGCATGTGGTGGCGGCTGCCGAGCGTGGAGAAGCCGCGCGAGGAGGGGGCGGTCGACTTCCGGGGCGCGCGCTGGGTGGCGGCGTCCTCGTCGAACTGGCGTATGGCCGACCGGCCCGACGACTTCGGCATAGACCGCGTGATCATCCATGTCACCCAGGGCAGTTACGAGAGCGCGGTGAAGGTCTTCCAGAACCCCGCGCACGGCGCCGCCACGCACTACATCGTCCGCCAGGACGGCCGCGTCACGCAGATGATCCGCGAGCTGGACGTGGCCTTCCACGCGGGCAACCGCGATTTCAACGAGCGGAGCGTCGGCATCGAGCACGAGGGCTTCGTGGACCGCCCGAAGGACTTCACGGACGCGATGTACGAGGCCTCGGCCCGTCTGACGGCCCGTATCTGCGCCCGGTACGACATCCCGGTCGACCGGGAGCACATCATCGGCCACGTCGAGGTACCGGGCACGGACCACACGGACCCGGGCCCGCACTGGGACTGGAAGAGATACATACCCCTGGTGCGCGAGGCAGCCGAGCGGTCGGCCTCCCCGTCGGCGGAGCCGTCCACGCGCGGCGCGTAGCCGGGCGCGTGACGGCTGGCGCGCCCGTCAGGGGCGCGGGGAACTGCGCGCTCAGCCACGGCAGGCCCGCAGCTACGAACGGCCCGCACCCAAGAACCGCACATCCAGCGGAGCGCTCAGCTCAGCCCCGCCGTCCGCGCCCTCTCCACCGCCGGCCCGATCGCCTTCGCGACCGCCTCGACGTCCGTCTCCGTCGAGGTGTGGCCGAGGGAGAAGCGGAGGGTGCCGCGGGCGAGGTCGGGGTCGGTGCCCGTGGCGAGGAGTACGTGGCTCGGCTGGGCCACACCGGCCGTGCACGCGGAGCCCGTGGAGCACTCGATGCCCTGCGCGTCGAGCAGCAGGAGCAGCGAGTCCCCCTCGCAGCCGGGGAACGTGAAGTGGGCGTTGGCCGGCAGGCGGCCCCCGCTCGCCGGATCGCCGCCGAGAATCGCGTCCGGCACGGCCTGGAGCACGGCGTCGACCAGGTCGTCGCGCAGCCCGCCGATCTCGCGGACGAACCACTCGCGCTGCTCGGCGGCGGTCCGGCCCGCCACGGCGAACGCGGCGACGGCCGGCACGTCCAGGGTGCCGGAGCGTACGTGCCGCTCCTGCCCCCCGCCGTGCAGGACCGGTACGGGGCTGTACTCCCGGCCCAGCAGCAGCGCCCCGATGCCGTACGGGCCGCCGATCTTGTGGCCCGAGACGGTCATCGCGGCGAGGCCCGAGGCGCCGAAGTCGACGGGGACCTGACCGAAGGCCTGGACGGCGTCGGCGTGCAGCGGGATGTCGAACTCCCCTGCCACATCGGCCAGTTCACGGACCGGCATGACCGTGCCGATCTCGTTGTTGGCCCACATGACGGTCGCGAGGGCTACGTCGTCGGGGTTGCGCGCGATGGCCTCGCGGAGCGCCTCGGGGTCGACGCGGCCGTACCGGTCGACGGGGAGGTACTCGACCGTGGCGCCCTCGTGCTCGCCGAGCCAGTGGACCGCGTCGAGGACGGCGTGGTGCTCCACGGGGCTCGCGAGGACCCGGGTGCGGGCCGGGTCGGCGTCGCGGCGGGACCAGTACAGGCCCTTCACGGCGAGGTTGTCGGCCTCGGTGCCGCCGGAGGTGAAGACCACCTCGCTCGGGCGGGCGCCCAGGGCGTCCGCGAGGGTTTCGCGGCCTTCCTCGACCGTCCGGCGGGCGCGGCGGCCGGCGGCGTGCAGGGAGGATGCGTTGCCGGTGACGGAGAACTGCGAGGTCATTGCCTCGACCGCCTCCGGGAGCATCGGGGTGGTCGCGGCGTGGTCGAGGTATGCCATGGTAGGCCCGATTCTAGGGCCCGCTATCTGGTGGGCTGGTCGGGCGGGGGTTGTTTGCGGGGCGCACGCCGGGGGTGCCTACCGGGGCTCTCTCTCAGCCTCTCCTAGGCCAGGCACCCGGAGTCGGAGGCTGTGCCCACCCGTTCCGCCCTGCGGAACGCCTGCCCACAGCGACAGTGGGCCGGCGACCTCAGAAGCTCCAGGACAGCGTGCTGTCCGCCGACATGAACGCCAGTAGGACCAGGAGGTCGGCGATTCCGAGGCCCAGGCCGAGGAAGGCTCGGCCGCGGCGGGTGGTGCCGCGGTAGAGGGCCGCCGAGGCGAGGGCGATGGAGATGGGGCCGAGGAAGATGTTCAGGGCCAGCAGGCCGACGAGACCGAGGATGAACGAGGCGACGGCCATGCCGTCGGCGTCACGGACGGTGCTCCGGCGCCGCGGGGCGGCGGTGGTGAGTTCCATGTGTCTGCTCCCAACAGGCAGTCGAACAGTCAGGTGGGCGTGGGTGGTTGAGGGGTTCGGCCGGTTGGGCCGGTTCAGCCCGACGTCTCGCGGCGCCGGCCGTGGCGCTCGCGGACCGCGAAGACGGCCAGCCACACGCCGATGACGGCGGCGGCGACGAGGGTGAAGGACAGCGGGGCGTGGGCCACGGTGCCGAGCATGAGGCCCAGCAGCAGGAGCGCTGCGACGAGGAACAGCATGAGATGCCTCTCGTGGTGAGTCCGGCGAGCCGCCGTGTCCGCTCCGCACAGCTCCGTACGGAGGCGAATGTCCCCGGATGTTTCCGGGACCCAACAACTCGGTGAACGCTTGTGGTTACAGTTGTTCACTGACTCCAGAGTCTAGCGCGCCCCACGACTTTCCCATCACGGAGAACAGTTGTTAACTACATGGCATGAGTCACACCCTCGGCATCCGGCAGGCCCAGAAGCAGAAGACCCGACAGGCGTTCCTGGACGCCGCGTTGAGCCTGCTGGAGGAGCAGAGCCTCAGCAGCCTGGGCCTGCGCGAGGTCACCCGAGCCGTCGGCGTCGCCCCGACCGCCTTCTACCGGCACTTCCACTCGACCGCGGATCTCGGAGTCGCCCTGGTCGAGGAGGCGCTGGGCAGCCTGCACCCGATGATCGCCGGAACGGTGTCGGCGTCCGGCGACAGCGACGAACGCATAGACCGCGCCGTCGCCCTGATCGCCCGTCATGTGCGCGAGCACCCGGCGCACATCCGGTTCATCGCCCGGGAGCGCAACGGCGGGGTACAGAAGGTCCGGTCCGCGATCGCGGAACAGATGGCCCGGTTCGCCGACGAGGTGAAGGCCGAACTGGTCAAGCAGCCCGAGTCCGCCGGCTGGAGCGACGACGACCTGCTGATGCTCGCCGGACTGTACGTCGACCAGATGCTGATGACCGCCAGTACGTTCCTGGAGGCCGCCCCCGAGGAACAGGACCAGGTGGCCCGGGTGGCCACCCGCCGGATGCGGCTGATCAGCATCGGCCGCCGCCACTGGCTGGGCTGACACCCCGCGACACGACTCGGCCCACACGCGCGAGGGGCGCGTACGACAGTGCCGTACGCGCCCCTCGCACCCTTCGCGCCCTTCACCACTGGCCGCGAGCGGGTCAGCCCTGGGCCTGCTGCCCCTGCCCTTGCCCCTGCTGACCGCCGGTCCCGCAGCCTCCGCCCGGGCCGCCGCCCTGCCCGCCGCCGGGGCCGCCGCCGGCCGCGCCCGACGGCATCCCGGAGGGCGCGCCCGACGGGGCCTTGCCCGTGGCGGCACCGGAGGGAGCACCGGAAGCCGCTCCCGAGGGCGCCCCGGACGGCGCCCCGCTGGGCATCCCTGAAGGCGCACCGCTCGGCGCGCCCGACGGTGCCTGGCAACTCTGCTGCCCCGAGCCGCCGTTGCCGTTGCCATTGCCCGAGGACGACGAGGAGTCGCTCGAACCGCAGGCCGTCAACAGGAGCGGTGACAGCGCCAGCAGGGCGATGGCGGGGACGTGACGTACGCGCGTCATGCGGACAGGCTTCATGAGGGCAACTCCCGTTTGGATGAGCGGAATCTGAGAGCCGCATGCAACCAACCGCCCTTAGGACCAGCTTGGGCCCGCGCTGTGGCCCGCCTGTGGCCGACGCAAAGACCACCTCAACAAACCCGTCCTGACCTGCACTTACATCCGCTCGGCCCAACTCCCTCACTGGTACAGGTCCGTGACAGAGGCCAGGAGGCGGCCGACCGCGTACGGATCAGCCGAGCCGCACCCTGGCCAGCTGACGCGACTGGGCGACGAGCCGGTCCGCACTGTCCCAGACCTCGGCGTCCTCCTCCAGGAAGCCGCCCGCGAGGTTGCGGGTGGTGATGGAGACGCGGAGGGGGCCCGGCGCCGGACGGCAGCGCACGTGCACGGTCAGCTCGACTGTCGGCACCCAGCCGGACAGGCCGAGTTCGAAGGCGGTCGGCGGCAGCGCGTCCACCGCGAGGAGCAGCGAGAGAGGGTCCGGGTCGCGGCCGTCGGCCAGGCCGAACCAGGACCGCATCTCGCCCTTGCCGGACGGCGATCCGAGGGCCCAGCCCAGGGTGGCGGGGTCGAGCTTGAGCATCAGCCGGTCGGCGATCGCGGAGCTGCCGGAGACGGGGGCGGGTCCGTCCTCGGGTCCGAAGCACTGGTCCATGGGCGGAATCGCGGGCGGCCGGGCCGCCGTACGGACGTCGTCGGGCAGGGCATCGAGGTCCCCGTAGGAGGCGAGCACGCGGATCCGCTCGACCTCGCGGCCCTGGTCGTCGTACTGGAACAGGGAGGCCTGGCCGGTAGAGAGGGTGCGACCGGTGCGTACGACGTCGGTGCGGACGACCGCCGGGCCCGGCTGGGACGCGGTCAGGTAGTGCGCGGAGATCGTGAACGGGTCGGCGTGCGGCAGGGCGTCGGCGAGCGCGCGGCCCAGGACGGCGAGCAGGTAGCCGCCGTTGACCGCGCTGATGATCGTCCACCCGGCGGACAGGTCGATGTCGTAGACGCCGGGTGCGCGACGGGTGACCGCGGTGTCGCGGTCGAACTCGCTGTCGCCGATCCTGGCCTTTACCGCGTGCACGGAAGCTGCTTCTGACATGCCTGAACGGTACAACAGTTCGTTACTAAGCAGTAGCTTTTTCTGTTTCGATCACGTGAAACGGCCCGTGGCCCGCCTCACTCCGCCACCTCGACCGCCGTCGAGCGCCGGTGCCACGCCCGGGGCGCGCGCCAGTGGTATCGCATCGCGAGCAGCCGCAGCGCGAAGGCCGTGACGACGGCGAGCGCGGAGGTGAAGGTGTTCAGGGCGTCGTAGCGGATGCACAGCGCGACCATCGCGCTGCCGACGATGGCGGGCACGGCGTAGAGGTCCCGGTCCCAGCGCAGCAGCGAGGGAACCTCGTTGGCGAGGACGTCCCGCAGCACACCGCCGCCGACCGCGGTCGCGAGTCCGAGGGTCGCCGAGGCGGTGAGGCCGAGCCCGTACTCGTACGCCTTCGTCGTGCCCGCGACGCAGAAGAGGCCGAGTCCGGCCGCGTCGAAGATGTTCACGCCGAGCTGGATCCGCTCCACCTCGGGGTGGAGGAAGAAGACCAGCAGGGCGGCGAGCAGCGGGGTGAGGAAGTACCCCAGATCCGTGAAGGCCGCGGGCGGCACGGCTCCGATGACCAGGTCCCGGAACAGCCCGCCGCCCAGCGCGGTGACCTCGGCGAGGACCGCGATGCCGAAGACGTCGAAGTTCTTGCGGACGGCCAGCAGGGCACCTGAGATCGCGAAGACGAAGATGCCGACCAGGTCGAGTGTGTGCTGGACGGACGGGGTGAAGAGTTCCTGGATCACCCGAACATTCTCGCCCAGCACTGAGCCCCTGCCTTCCATTGCAAGGCAGGGGCTCGGTGATACTTACTACTCCTTGGCAGGCTACTCCTTGGCGGGAGCGTCACCCGCGGAGGCTTCGTCGGCCTCGGAGGCCGCTTCGGGAGCAGCCTCCTTCGCCGGAGCCTCCTTGGAAACCGCCGGCGACTCCTTGGCAGCCGGTGTCTCCGTGGCAGCCGCCACCTCGGCCGCGACCGCCGCCGACGTGGCCGCGGACTCCGCGAGCACCTCGTCGGCCACCAGCTCCGCCGCCTCCTTGGCGGCGGTCAGCAGCACGGTGTCCTGCGGGGCCTGGTCCTCGAAGTTCTCCGGGTGGTGGCAGGCCACCTGCTGACCGGGCTTCAGCTCCAGGAGCGGCGGCTCGGTCGTCGTGCAGATCTGCGTGGCCTTCCAGCACCGCGTGTGGAAGCGGCACCCGCTCGGCGGCGAGATCGGCGAGGGCACATCACCCTTGAGCAGGATGCGCTCGCTCTTGGCCGACCTGCGCCGGGGGTCCGGGATCGGCACCGCCGACATCAGCGCCTTGGTGTACGGGTGCATCGGCGCCTTGTACAGCGACTCGCGGTCGGCCAGCTCGACGATCTTGCCGAGGTACATCACGGCGATACGGTCCGAGACATGGCGTACGACGGACAGGTCGTGCGCGATGATCACGTACGTGAGGCCCAGCTCCTGCTGGAGGTCGTCCAGCAGGTTCACCACCTGCGCCTGGATCGACACGTCGAGCGCGGAGACCGGCTCGTCCGCCACGACCATCTTCGGGTTGAGCGCGAGCGCGCGGGCGATGCCGATGCGCTGGCGCTGGCCGCCGGAGAACTCGTGCGGGTAGCGGTTGTAGTGCTCGGGGTTGAGACCGACCACCGACAGCAGCCGCTGGACCTCCTTCTTGATGCCGCCCTCGGGCATGACGCCCTGGAGCTTGAAGGGGGCGCTGATGATCGTGCCGATCGTGTGGCGCGGGTTCAGCGACGAGTACGGGTCCTGGAAGATCATCTGGACGTCACGGCGCATCGGGCGCATGCCGGCGACGCTGAGGTGCGTGATGTCCTTGCCCTCGAACTCGACCTTGCCGGCCGTCGGTTCGAGCAGCCGCGTGATCAGCCGGCCCATCGTCGACTTGCCGCAGCCCGACTCGCCCACGACACCGAGCGTCTCGCCGGACCTGACCTCGAAGTCGATGCCGTCGACCGCCCGCACCGCGCCGACCTGCCGCTGGAGCAGGCCCTTGCGGATCGGGAAGTGCTTCTGCAGGCCGGTCACCTTCAGGAGCGTCTCGCCGGGGGCGGCGTCCTTGGTGAGGGTCGCCACGCCGTCGCTCTGCGCGGGGATGACCACGGGTTTGTCCTCTGCTTTGTCACTCACAGCTTCGGCGCAATCTCTTCGGTCCAGATCCGTTCCCGCTGCTCCTGCGTCATGTGGCAGGCGGCCCAGTGCTGGCTGCCGACCTCGGTCAGCTCGGGGCGGACCGTGCGGGTGACGTTGTCCTTGGGGACGTCCGCGTACGAGCAGCGCGGGTTGAAGGCGCAGCCCGACGGGATGTTGATCAGCGAGGGCGGGGAGCCCTTGACCGGGATCAGCCGCTCGGTCTGCTCACGGTCAAGACGCGGCATGGAACCCAGCAGACCCCACGTGTACGGGTGCCTGGGCTCGTAGAAGACCTTCTCGGCCGGGCCCCGCTCGATGCAGCGGCCGCCGTACATCACCAGGATGTCGTCGGAGAGCTCGGCGACGACGCCCAGGTCGTGGGTGATGATGATGACCGCGGAGCCGAACTCCTGCTGCAGGTCCCGGATGAGGTCGAGGATCTGCGCCTGGACGGTCACGTCCAGGGCGGTCGTCGGCTCGTCCGCGATCAGCAGCTCGGGGTTGTTGACCAGCGACATCGCGATCATCGCGCGCTGGCGCATACCGCCGGAGAACTCGTGCGGATAGCTGTCGACCCGCTTGTCGGGCTGGGGGATGCCGACCCGGTCGAGCATCTCGACGGCACGCCTGCGCGCCACCTTCTTGTCGACCTTGTGGTGGATCCGGTACGCCTCCACGATCTGCTGGCCGATCGTGTAGTACGGGTGCAGCGCCGACAGCGGGTCCTGGAAGATCATCGCCATCTCGCGGCCACGCAGCTTGCGCACGTAGTCGGGGTCGGCGGAGAGCAGTTCCGTGCCGTCGAGCCAGATCTCGCCGGAGATCTGCGCCTTGCGCTTGCCGTACTGGCCCGCGGTGTGCAGGCCCATGATGCCGAGCGAGGTCACCGACTTGCCGGAGCCCGACTCGCCCACGATGCCGAGGGTCTTGCCCTTCTCCAGCGTGAAGCTGAGCCCGTCGACGGACTTGACCAGGCCGTCGTCGGTCGGGAAGTGCACCTTCAGGTCGCGGACTTCGAGGAAGGCGGAGGGGGCGGGCGAGTCCTTGACGGGCTCGCCCACCGCGGCTCCACTCTTGCTGAGTTCGGTCATGAGAGCCTCACGCGGGGGTCGATCACGGCGTACAGCAGGTCCACCAGGAGGTTCGCGACGATCACCGCGAGCGAGGTGATCAGCGTGACGCCCAGGATGACGGGCAGGTCCTTGTCGCTGATCGCCTTGAGAACCGCCTGCCCGAGACCGGGAAGGCTGAACGTGGTCTCGGTGAGGATCGCGCCGCCGATCAGGGCGCCGAGGTCCATGCCGAGCATGGTGAGGATCGGCGTCATGGTGGACCGCATCGCGTGCTTGCCGATGACGACGGGTTCGCGCAGGCCCTTGGCGCGGGCCGTGCGGATGTAGTCCTCGCCCAGGACCTCCAGCATGGTGGCTCTGGTGATCCGGGCGTACATCGCCGCGTAGAGGAAGGCCAGCGTGACCCAGGGCAGGATCATGCCGCCGAACCAGCCGGTGAAGCTCTCCTCGATGGGTACGTACTGGGCGTCGATCCAGCCCAGTCCGTAACTGAAGATCGCGAGCGACAGCAGGCCGGTGAAGTAGATGGGGAGCGAGACGCCGCCGAGGGCGACGATCATCGCGCCACGGTCCCAGAGGGAACCGCGCTTGAGCGCGGAGAGCACGCCCGCCGCGACACCGAAGATCAGCCACAGGAAGGCGGCACCGAGCGCGAGAGCCAGGGTCACTGGGAAGCGGTCGGTGAGCACCGGCCAGATGGCCTGCTCATTACGGAAGGAGTAGCCGAAGCAGGGCGCCGCGCAGTTCGTCACGTCGCCGCCGGCCGCGTAGGTGCGCCCGACGAAGAGGCCTTTGAAGAACTCCCAGACCTGGACGAAGATCGGGTCGGCCAGACCGAGCTTCTGCCGCACGGCCTCGATCGCCGCGGGGTCGGCCTGCTTGCCCACGAACATCGTGGCCGGGTCCACGCCCGCCCAGCGGGGGACGAGGAAGAAGATGCCGAAGACCACCAGAATGATGACCACCAGCATCACTGCGGCGGCGAAGAGCCGCCTGATGAGGTATGCGAGCACTGCTCTCGGCCCGGCGGCGGTGCCGCGGGCCACCGGAGGTTGTCCGGTGGCCCGCGGGTCACGCCGCGCCGGCCTTCACCTGCCTTTCGTGCCGTATGGCGGGTGCGCCGGTCGGTGTTACTTCTTCAGGCCGAGGTTCACGAAGTCGTACTGACCGCTGTAGTTGTCGGTCGTGTAGACGTTCGCGAGCCGGCTGGAGCGCCAGTTGATGAACTTCTCGAAGACGAAGGGCAGGTAGTACGCGCCCTCCGAGACCTTGTGGTTGATCTCCGTGGAGATCTCGACCTTCTTCGCCTCGTCGAGCTCCTTGACGTAGTCGTCGAAGAGACCGTCGATCGACTTGTCCTTGATCAGGGCGAAGTTGTTGTTGCCGCTCTCGAGGATGTACTTGCTGTCCCACAGCGGCATGCCGTAGCCCTGGACGGTCGGGAAGTCCGGACCCCAGCCCATGATGATGATGCCGTAGCCCTTCTTCTTCACGTTCTCGGGGCTACCGATGATGCCGGTGGTCTGGGCACCGTCGAACTGGTCGATGTCGACGGTGATGCCGACCTTCTTCAGCGAGGCCTGGAGGGACTCGGCCGTTGCGACCTCGACCGGCTTGTTGTTACGGACCGCGATGGTGGTCTTGAAGCCGTTCGGCTGACCGCAGGCCTTGAGCTCTTCCTTGGCCTTGGCGACGTTGCCGTTCTTGTTCGTCGTGGCCGACTCGTACGGGTCGTACTTCTGGCCCTCGGAACCGGGGACGGACGGCGGCAGCATGTTGGTGCCGATGTCGCCACCGGCGACCGGGCCACCGCGAGCGGTCTGCAGCGACTCGTGGTCGGCGCCGTAGATCACGGCCTTGCGGCAGTGCACGTTGTCGAACGGCTTGACGCTCTGCGGGAAGACCGCGTAGCGGATGTAGCCGGAGACCGGGTTGTCCAGGTTGGCCTTGTGCTGCTTCAGGGCGGTGGTGCGGCCCTGCGGGGACAGACCGGTCTGGCCGATGTCCAGGTCGTAGTCGCCGTTGATCAGACGCTGGTCCATGTCATTGGCGTTGGTGAACAGCGTCAGCGAGATCTTGTCCGGGTACGCCTTGCGGATCGGGTCCGAGGACTGCTTCCAGTTCTCGTTGCGGACCAGGACCAGCTTCTTGTTCGGCGTGTACGACTGGAACTTGTACGGGCCGGAGGAGAAGGGCTTCAGGCCGTACTTCGACTTGGTGTCCTTGTCCTGGCGGACCGGGGACGCCGAAGCCAGGCCGAGGATGTCCTCGAAGTCCGAGTTGGCCTCGGGCAGCTTGAAGATGATGGTCTTGTCGTCCGGCGTCTCGATCGCCTTCAGACCGAGCTTGTCCTTGGACGTGTCCTTGTACGGGCCCTTGTACTCGCCCTTGGGGTCGAGCACGTCCTTCAGGTAGACCGGACCGCCGGACAGGACGTCCTGCGCCCAGACGCGCTCGATGCCGTACTTGACGTCCTTGGAGGTGATGGGCTTGCCATCCTCCCAGGTGACCCCGTCACGCAGCGTGTACGTGTAGGTCTTGCCGTCGTCGGAGATCTTCGCCGTGCTGGTGGCGAGGTCCGGGGTGACCTCGGCGCCCTTGGCTCCGGGCTCCGCCTTGCCGGTCACCAGCGTGCGGCTGTAGTACCGCATGAAGTTCCAGGCGAAGCCGTAGTAGCCGCGCGTGGTGTCCCACGAGTCGGCGTCCTGGGCGCCGGCGAACTTCAGCTCGCCGCCCTTCTTGGCGAGGGAGGCCTGGGCGACCTTGTTGTTGGCTGCGTTGAAGCCGGCCGCGCCGTTCTTCGAGCCGCCGTCGTCGTCGCTGCCGCCGCCGCCGCACGCCGCCGTGGACAGCAGCGCAGCGACCACGGCTGCGGCGGCCGCGGCCTGCTTGCGCCGCCCTGTGGTGCGTTGGGTACTCACTCGGATCCTCCGATTTGTAGCGGCCCGTCGACAGATGACGGGGCCCTGGGGGTACGGCAGTTCAGCGGGAACCCTTCGGGTCGAGCGCATCGCGTACGCCGTCGCCGAAGAGGTTGAAGGAGAGCACGGTGATGAAGATCGCTACACCCGGGATCACCATGTACATGGGGTCCGAGTCGTAGTAGTCGATCGCGGAGGAGAGCATCTGTCCCCAGGAGGCGGTGGGCGGCTTGACGCCCACGCCCAGGAAGCTGAGCGCCGCCTCGGTGAGGATGTTGGTCGGGATCATCATCGTCGTGTACACGATGATGGGCGCGACGAGGTTGGGCAGCAGCTCCTTGAACAGGATGTAGAACCGCCCGGCCCCGAGGCTGCGCGCGGCCTCCACGTACTCGCGCTCACGCAGGGACAGCGTCTGACCGCGCACCACGCGTCCCACATAGGGCCAGCCGAAGAAGCCGATCACCAGGATCATGACGAACAGGCGCACGCCCGTACCCGTCAGACCCAGCATCTCGTTCGGCATGACCGAGACCAGCGCGATGATGAAGAGCAGCTGCGGGAAGGCCAGCAGGCCGTCCATCACGCGGCTGATGAGGGCGTCGACCCAGCCGCCGAAGTAGCCGGCGAGAACGCCGAGCACGGTACCGAGCACCACGGCCACCAGGGCCGACAGGAAGCCGACGAGCAGCGAGATGCGGGCGCCGTAGACGATCCGGGCGAAGATGTCGCGGCCGCTGACCGGTTCGACGCCGAGAAGGTGGTCTCCGCTGATTCCACCGAAGGACCCGGTGGGGGTCGAGAAGAGCGGATCGATCAGGTCCTCGTGGTGGGTCTCGGGGTCCTGCCCGACCAGGTTCGTGATCACGGGAGCGAGCAGCGCGATCGCGATCAGCACGAGGACGATGACGCCGCCCGTCAGGGCGAGCTTGTCCCGCTTCAGGCGCTCCCAGGCGATGCGGCCGAGGGAACGACCCTGTACCGCCTTCGCCTCGGCGGAGCCGGCTACGAGCGCCGCCTCCTCGGCCGCGCTCGGGGCGGCTTCGGCCGTCGGCTCGTGCAATGGTGCCGTCATCGTGGCAGGGACCCCTCTCAACCGGCGGTAGCCGGCCCACACTTGCCGCTGTAGCGGCGTGATCAGTCCGTCGTACACGGGGGCGAAACCCCCTGGACCGGGAGTCTTCAACGCCTCGGCGATCTGTTGCCAGACCTGACGGTGAATGGATGCGCAAACGTGATGCTGTCAGGAGGGTTCCGTTATCCGAACGCCGGGTAACGGGGGTCGGACGCGGGAGTTTTGGTACGAAAGGGGCCTCGCAGCCCATTTACCCGCGTAGATCTGGACATACCGCCCGCCCGTGATGCGGGAGGTGAAGCCGGTGCTCCACGGGTTGGACTCGACCGGACCCGGATCGTCTCAGGTGCTTCGCCCGGGTACTTCGACCCGATCGTCTCAGGTGCTTCGATTCGTCTCAGTAGGTGCCCGGGAATCCGTATCCGCCGGCCGCCGGCGCCTGGGCGGGCGCCGCGTGGGCCTCACGATCGTAGAACGGCCGTGCGTTGATCCGCAGCCACAGGGCCACCGGGTCGTACTCGTCGGACATCGCGACCGTCGACACCGGCAGGCCGTCCGGCACCGCGCTGATGGACTGCTGCATCATCGCCCGCACCGAGTCCACGGCGGGCGGGCTGGTGTCGTACACATCGAGCCCGATGGCGAGGTACGGCGCCCCGAGCGCGGGCTGCACCCAGGCGCGGCGGAGCGATCTGACGGCGGTGGTCCGGTGCGCGTTCTGCGTGAGCAGGGCGTAGAACTGCGGGATCTCGATGCCCGGCTCGGACAGCCGCAGCGGGCCCGCGGGCTGCCGCTCCAGGCCGGTCGCGATCCGGCGAAGATCCAGCCAGGGGATGCCGACGCCGCCGCCCGGCGCGTGCGGGTTCAGCCAGAGGCCGAAGTGGTCGGGGTAGAGGGTGCGGGCCACGTCGAGCCCGTCGACCACCTCGTACGAGCGGTTCCAGCCGCTCGCCGAGAGCTCCTGGGCGGAGGTCACACAGGGCGCGTAGCCGAAGCCGTCGACCTCCATGTTCCCGTACTGGGCGTCGGGCGAGCCCGCCTGGCCGTGCCAGAGCAGCATCCAGACCTGGCCGGACGACGGGGTCGCGAGAGCGCGCAACAGCGCCTCGTAGGCGTCGTAACGCCCGGGCGTCACTTGGCGCAGCATGTGCTCGACCTGCCCGGCCGCGGCCGTGCCCGACGCGCTCACCTTCTACCGCCCCTTCGTGACATCCCTGACATACGGGTCCATTCGACGGGGCGTCGTGCTCACTTGAACATGGCACCACCCCGACCGAGCCATGAAACCAGCTTAAGTGGCGATCCCGACAGCACCGTTGCGCTCCGCTTGGAAAGCTGTTGAGAGCTCGGGACTTTCCGTTCGCTGCAGCCTGCGGGTTGTGTGTGGCTGAGCGCGCCGTTCCCCGCGCCCCTTCGGGGCGCCTAGTGGGCCCGGGTGTAGAACGGCCGTACCTGGGCCCGTAGCCAGTCGCCCACCGGGTCCTGGGCCACGTCCAGGAAGACGAGGTTCACCGGGTGTGGCACGGGGACCTGGCCGAGGGCCCGGCCCACGGCGTCCAGGGGGAGGGTGCGGGCGTCGTCGTGCCAGTGGGCCAGCTCGACGCCGACGAACATCACGGGGTCGGCGCCCTCGATGCTCGCCAGACAGCGGCGGGCGCTCAGGACGACACCGGTCGCGGCGAACTCGGCGGAGGCGGCGGCCAGGAAGTCCACCGGGTCGTGCTGCCAGTCCGGCTGGAAGAGCCGCACCCGGCCGCCGCTCGCCGACCCGTCCAGCTCTGTACGCCCGGCCCGGCACAGCTCGGCCACGGCGAGCGGCGGCACAGGTACCCCGACCGTGCCGTCCGGGTTCACCACGATGCCCACCTGGGGCGGCAGACCGCGCGCGAACTCGACGGCGGGCGCCACCGTGTACGACATGTGGTCGCCGACGACCTGGCGGAACTGCTGCTCCGAGGAGAAGACCGGCACGAACGCCTGGCCGCCGAACTCCATCGTGGGCAGGTCGAGCGGACCGCTGTGCGGGCCGCCGCCCTCGGGCAGCGGCACCCAGATGAAGCTGCGGCCCATGACCTCCACGATCCGGGCCCCCGCCGAAGGCGACGGCGCCGCGCCGAGGGAGGCGGCCAGTACCTCCTCCAACTCGTTGCCGGGCCAGCCGACATGGGGGTGTGGGTGCGCTTGCACCGGAATGTCGTGTGCCGGGAAGTCCATCTCTCTACCGCCTGCTCGAACCGCCGTCTGCGGCTGTCGAGATTACGCGTACGCGCCGTCACGCGCGGCGGTCCGTCCGGTCACCGGGGCCTCAGTCGCCGAAGTCGACCCGCCGCAGCACGTCCGCCGCGGCCCGGTCGATGAGCACCGCCGAACCGCAGCCCTCCGGCAGGTCGCCCTTCTCCACGGAACGCAGCAGCCGGCCGAACGCGCCGCGGTGCCGCGCGAACGCGTACCGAGAGACGCCGCGGCCCCGCTCGCGCTGGCCGTCCAGGGCGGTACCCGGGTCCACGTCGAGCAGCAGCAGGTGCAGGGCGCCGCCGCGCCGCCGGGCGTCCCGGGCCAGCCAGCTGCGCACCCAGGCCTGCGTCCCGCAGTCGTGCACCACGACCCCCTCGCCGGACCGCAGGGCCCGGCGCAGGCCCGCGTAGTGCGCGGCACGGACCAGGGGCCGGTAGACCGCGTACGGCAGGAAGCGGGCGAGGCGGCCGTCCCAGCGGTCGCGGGTGTCCTGGGAGTCGATGCGGCGGCCCGTCACCGCCCGGCGCATCAGGGTCGACTTGCCGCTGCCGGGCAGGCCCGTGACCACCACCAGGTCGGACGTGCCGAAGCGCAGGCCGTGCGGGCTGTGTCCCGCGCGCTCCCGCAGATCGCGGACGACGGGCGCCGGAAGCGGGCCGCACGCCTCCCCGGCCGGGGCAGTGGGCTGCTTGGGCAGCGCGATGGCCGCGCTCGTGGCGTACGCCGTGGTCCTGTTCACCCTGATCGTCCTCCCCATGGGGTCGGGAGACCCATCCCCGTCGAGTGTAAAGAGAAGGTAATGCGCTGGTCCCCTCATTTCTGTTCCCGTCCTGCCACAGCCCCGTCACAGATCACTGTGGATGCCTGTGGACTCTGTGCGGACGCCGTGGGGCCCGGCCGCGACGCCGTGCACCGCCCCCTCGCGAAGAGTCCCCTGCCGCGCCGCTCCGATGCGTGCAATGATGTGCCCGCCAACTGCATACCGGCCGCTTGAATCCGCGCGGGAGAGTTCCGGACACGTTTGTGTACGTGGTCCGGGCGCCGAAGGAGCAAGTCCCTCCCTTGAATCTCTCAGGCACCGTTACCGCGCGGGCGAGGCACATCTGAAAAGCGGGTCTTCTCCCTGTCGCCAGGGCGTCGGCTCCACCCAAGGTGCAAGTCAGTGACCGTCCCGTTCGACCGGGGGTCACGGCGAACCTCTCAGGTTCCGATGACAGATGGGGAGGAACGACCTCGCCGTCATGCCTTGGGAGCCCCACCGTGAGCAGTAACGCCCCCGTTGAACCGCGCCATACGGCGCTCGACGCCCTCCATCGTTCGCTCGGCGCGACGATGACCGATTTCGCCGGCTGGGACATGCCCCTGCGATACGGCTCCGAGCGCGACGAGCACCTCGCCGTACGGACGAAGGCCGGTCTCTTCGACCTCTCCCACATGGGCGAGATCACCGTGACCGGGCCCCAGGCGGCCGCGCTGCTCGACTTCGCGCTGGTCGGCAACATCGGGGGCGTGAAGCCCGGCCGGGCCCGGTACACCATGATCTGCCGGGCCGACGGCGGCATCCTCGACGACCTGATCGTCTACCGGCTCGCGGAGACCACGTACATGGTCGTCGCCAACGCCTCCAACGCCCAGACCGTCCTGGACGCGCTCGTGGAGCGGGCCGGGGGCTTCGACGCCGAGGTCCGCGACGACCGTGACGCGTACGCCCTGCTCGCGATCCAGGGACCCGAGTCCCCCGGCATCCTCAAGTCCCTCACCGACGCCGACCTGGACGGCCTGAAGTACTACGCCGGCCTGCCCGGCACGGTCGCGGGCGTCCCGGCGCTGATCGCGCGCACCGGCTACACCGGCGAGGACGGCTTCGAGCTGTTCGTGGCCCCGGCCGACGCCGAGAAGCTGTGGCAGGCGCTGACCGACGCGGGCACCCCGGTCGGGCTCGTCCCCTGCGGCCTCTCCTGCCGGGACACCCTGCGCCTGGAGGCGGGCATGCCGCTGTACGGGCATGAGCTGAGCACCGCGCTCACCCCGTTCGACGCGGGGCTCGGCCGGGTCGTGAAGTTCGAGAAGGAGGGCGACTTCGTGGGGCGCGAGGCGCTGACGGAGGCCGCCGCCCGGGCCGAGTCGCAGCCCCCGCGCGTTCTCGTCGGCCTGATCGCCGAGGGCCGCCGCGTGCCGCGCGCCGGCTACCCGGTCGTCGCCGACGGCAAGGTCGTCGGCGAGGTCACCTCCGGCGCGCCCTCACCCACCCTGGGAAAGCCGATCGCGATGGCGTACGTCGACGCCGCGCACTCCGCACCCGGCACGCCCGGTGTCGGCGTGGACATCCGGGGCAGCCACGAGCCGTACGAGGTCGTGGCGCTGCCGTTCTACAAGCGCCAGAAGTAGACCCTGGTACGGCGAGCGCCGGACCGTGAACCCCGGTCCGCGAGCGTCATGAAGTGACCCTGAGCACATCAGCCCAGGTCACCCCCAGTCCCCCTGCATCAGCACTCCCCCGCGTACAGGAGAATTCAGGCCATGAGCAACCCCCAGCAGCTGCGCTACAGCAAGGAGCACGAGTGGCTGTCGGGCGCCGAGGACGGCGTCTCGACGGTCGGCATCACGGAGCACGCGGCCAACGCGCTCGGCGATGTGGTGTATGTCCAGCTCCCGGAGGTCGGTGACACGGTGACCGCGGGCGAGACCTGCGGCGAGCTGGAGTCGACCAAGTCGGTGAGCGATCTGTACTCGCCCGTCTCCGGTGAGATCACCGAGATCAACCAGGACGTCGTGGACGACCCCGCGCTGGTGAACACCGCCCCGTTCGAGGGTGGCTGGCTGTTCAAGGTGCGTGTCGCGGAGGAGCCGAAGGACCTGCTCTCCGCGGACGAGTACACCGAATTCTCCGGCAGCTAAGGACTCCTGACCGATGTCGCTTCTGAACCAGTCCCTCCACGAGCTCGACCCGGACGTCGCCGCCGCCGTCGACGCCGAGCTGAACCGTCAGCAGTCCACCCTCGAAATGATCGCCTCGGAGAACTTCGCCCCCGTCGCGGTCATGGAGGCCCAGGGCTCGGTCCTCACCAACAAGTACGCCGAGGGCTACCCGGGCCGCCGCTACTACGGCGGCTGCGAGCACGTCGACGTCGCCGAGCAGATCGCCATCGACCGGGTCAAGGAGCTGTTCGGCGCCGAGTACGCCAACGTCCAGCCCCACTCGGGCGCCTCCGCCAACCAGGCCGCGCTCTTCGCGCTGGCCCAGCCCGGCGACACCATCCTCGGCCTGGACCTGGCCCACGGCGGCCACCTGACCCACGGGATGCGGCTCAACTTCTCCGGCAAGCAGTTCAACGTGGTCGCCTACCACGTGGACGAGGCCGGCCTGGTCGACATGGCCGAGGTCGAGCGGCTCGCCAAGGAGCACCGCCCGAAGGTGATCATCGCGGGCTGGTCGGCGTACCCGCGGCAGCTGGACTTCGCCGAGTTCCGCCGCATCGCGGACGAGGTCGAGGCCTTCCTGTGGGTCGACATGGCGCACTTCGCGGGTCTGGTCGCGGCCGGACTCCACCCGAACCCGGTGGAGCACGCGGACGTGGTCACCTCCACCACCCACAAGACGCTGGGCGGGCCCCGCGGCGGCATCATCCTCGCCAAGAAGGCCTTCGCGAAGAAGCTCAACTCGTCCGTGTTCCCGGGCTTCCAGGGCGGTCCCCTGGAGCACGTGATCGCGGCCAAGGCGGTCTCCTTCAAGGTCGCGGCCTCGGAGGACTTCAAGGAGCGTCAGCGCCGTACGGTCGAGGGCGCACGGATCCTCGCCGAGCGGCTCACCGCGCCCGACACCCGCGCGGCCGGCGTGAACGTCCTCTCCGGCGGCACGGACGTCCACCTGATCCTCGTCGACCTGCGCGACTCGGAGCTGGACGGCCAGCAGGCCGAGGACCGCCTCCACGAGGTCGGCATCACGGTCAACCGCAACGCCGTCCCGAACGACCCGCGCCCGCCCATGGTCACCTCCGGCCTGCGGATCGGCACGCCCGCCCTCGCCACCCGCGGCTTCACCGCCGAGGACTTCGCCGAGGTCGCGGACGTCATCGCCGAGGCGCTGAAGGCCCCCGCGACCTTCGGGGAGGCCGACGCGCAGGCGCTGAAGGCCCGGGTGTCCGCACTGGCGGAGAAGCACCCGCTGTACCCCGGTCTGGGCCAGTAGTCCCGTTTCACCGGGGCACCGCGCACACTGGGAGGTGTGCGCGGTGCCCCGTCCGCCCGACACCCACCACCACCGCCCCGGTCGCGGCGCTTCGCGCCTTTCGTTCTTCTGCACCACCCCCGCTTTGAGGAGTCCCCGTGGCCATCTCGGTCTTCGACCTGTTCTCGATCGGCATCGGCCCGTCCAGCTCCCACACGGTCGGCCCGATGCGCGCCGCGCGGATGTTCGCCCGCCGGCTGCGCACCGAGGACGTCCTGTCCTCCGTGACCTCGGTACGCGCCGAGCTGTACGGCTCACTGGGCGCGACCGGACACGGCCACGGCACCCCCAAGGCGGTGCTGCTCGGCCTGGAGGGCGCCTCACCGCGCACGGTGGACGTGGAGGGCGCCGACGACCGGGTGGAGGGCATCAAGTCCTCGGGGCGGATCAACCTGCTCGACGAGCACGAGATCGACTTCTCCTTCGACGACGATCTGGTCCTGCACCGCCGCAAGACCCTGCCGTACCACGCGAACGGCATGACGCTGTGGGCGTACGACGCCTCGGGCGCCGAGCTGCTGTCGAAGACGTACTACTCGGTCGGCGGCGGGTTCGTCGTCGACGAGGACGCGGTGGGCGCGGACCGCATCAAGCTGGACGACACGGTCCTCAAGTACCCCTTCCGCACGGGCGACGAGCTGCTGCGCCTCACCCGCGAGACGGGCCTGTCGATCTCCGCCCTGATGCTGGAGAACGAGCGGGCCTGGCGCACCGAGGACGAGATCCGCGACGGACTCATCGCCATCTGGCGGGTGATGCAGGCGTGCGTCTCGCGCGGCATGTCCCGCGAGGGCATCCTGCCGGGCGGCCTCAGGGTCCGCCGCCGCGCGGCCATGTCGGCCCGCCAACTGCGCGCGGAGGGCGACCCGTTGGCCCACGCGATGGAGTGGATCACGCTGTACGCGATGGCGGTGAACGAGGAGAACGCGGCGGGCGGCCGCGTCGTGACCGCCCCGACGAACGGCGCGGCCGGCATCATCCCGGCGGTCCTGCACTACTACATCAACTTCGTGCCCGGCGCCGACGAGGAGGGCGTGGTCCGCTTCATGCTCGCGGCCGGCGCGATCGGCATGCTCTTCAAGGAGAACGCCTCCATCTCCGGCGCCGAGGTCGGCTGCCAGGGCGAGGTCGGCTCGGCCTGCTCGATGGCGGCGGGCGCTCTGGCCGAGGTCCTCGGCGGCTCCCCCGAACAGGTCGAGAACGCCGCGGAGATCGGCATGGAGCACAACCTCGGCCTCACCTGCGACCCGGTCGGCGGCCTCGTCCAGATCCCCTGCATCGAACGCAACGGCATGGCCGCGGTCAAGGCCGTCACGGCGGCCAGGATGGCCATGCGCGGCGACGGCTCCCACAAGGTGTCCCTCGACAAGGTCATCAAGACGATGAAGGAAACGGGCGCGGACATGAGCGTCAAGTACAAGGAGACGGCGCGGGGCGGGCTGGCGGTCAACATCATCGAGTGCTGAGAGACCGGGCCGGGCGGCGGTGGAGCGACCACGTTCACCGGCGCCCACTTCACCGGCGCCTACTTCACCGGGCCGCTGAGCAGTCCGCCGACGTAGTACTTCTGCAGCAGCAGGTAGATGACGACGCAGGGGACGATGGTCACCGCGACGCCGGCTTGGAGGACCCCCCAGTCGACGCTTCCGAGGTTGCCGCTGGCGAGGACGCCGAGGCTGACCGGAAGAGTGAACTTCTCCTGCTCGGTGACGAGGATCAGCGCCGCGAAGAACTCGTTCCAGCAGGCGAAGAAGGTGAGCAGGGCGGTGGTGATGACGCCCGGCGCGGCGACCGGCAGAACGACGCGGAACATCGCCTTCAGGATGCCGCAGCCGTCGATCAGCGCGGCCTCTTCGAGTTCACGGGGGACGGCCGCGAAGGAGTTGCGCATCAGGAACAGCCCGAAGGGGAGCTGGAAGGTGGTGTAGACGGCGGCCAGTCCGAGCAGCGAGTTCTGGAGGCCGAGGTTGTTGAGGAGCAGGTAGAGCGGGGTGATGACCGCCTGGAAGGGGACCATGAAGGTGGCGAGGGCGGCGAAGAAGAGGACGTTGCTGCCGGGGAAGCGCAGTCGCGCGAACCCGTAGCCCGCGACGGTGCTGAGGACCACCGTCGCCAGTGTGGCGCCGAGGGACACCAGCAGGCTGTTGCCGGCGCTGGCCACGATGTCGATCCCCGTGTCACCGCCGAGGGCCCGGAAGTTGTCCAGGGACAGCTCGTGCGGATAGAGGGTGGGCGGCGCGGCGGCGGCCTCGCCCGGTGTCTTGAGGCTCTGCGAGAACATCACGTACATCGGGTAGAGGAACAGCACGGCCAGGGCGGCGCAGACCGCCCACCAGGCGGCGCGCGGCAGCGACTGCCGGATGGCGGCCACCAGGTTCTTGGAGTCCGTCCCCACCGGCCTTCTCTCCAGGTCTCGGCTCTTCGTGCTGCGCGTGCTCACGATTCGGGTCCTCATTGGTCGGAAGAGCGCAACAGCAGCAGCTGCACCGCGCTGACCGCGACGAGCACGATCATCAGCAGGGCGGACAGGGCCGAGCCGTAGCCGAGCTGGAACTTGATGAAGGACGTGCGGTAGATCTCGTACACCGCGGTGATCGTCGAGTTCGACGGGCCGCCGCCGGTCATGACGTAGAACTGGTCGAAGGCGAGCAGCGAACCGGCGACGGAGAAGACCAGGACCAGGGCCAGCGTCGGGCGCAGCAGCGGAAGGACGACGTAGCGGAAGGTCTGCAGGCGGCTCGCGCCGTCGATTCTGGCGGCCTCCTCCACCTCGGTGGGGATCGACTGGAGCCCGGTCAGCAGCAGAAGCATCTGCAGACCGACGACTTTCCAGGTCACCATGCCGATGACCACGAGCATCGCGGACGTCGATCCGGCGAACCAGTTGGTCGTACGGCTGCCGAGACCGAGGTGGTCGGCGAGGTCCCCGGCCGGACCGATGTCGGACTGGAACATGAACAGCCACAGGAAGGCCGACGAGGCGAGACCGACCACGACCGGCACGAAGTACACGGCCTGGAAGAAGCGGGCACCGCGGTGCTTCCGGCGGACCAGCAGGGCCATCGCGAGTCCGAGGACGAACAGCACAGGCGTGGTGATGAGCGTGTACTCGACCGTGAAGATCACGGCGGTGCGGAACTCGGTGTCGTGCAGGGCGTCGCGATAGTTCTCCAGACCCGTGAAGCGGCGTTCTCCCAGCAGCGGCCAGTCGTGGAGCGACATCCACAGCATCATGACGAGCGGGACGAAGAAGAAGAGCGTGATCATCGCCAGGGCGGGCGCGGTCATCGCGACACCGGCCAGCCGACGCCGCCCGGCCCGGGACAGTGTCCGCCGGCGGACGGCGTTCGCCGCGGCCGCCGGTCCCGGGGAAGGGAGTTGACGGCGCCCGCGGTGGCGGTCTCCGCTCATGGCGCGTCGTCGATGATGGACTGGGCGGCCTTCTGCCCTTCCTCCTGTGCCTGGGCGATGTCGCCGTCGAAGACGGCCCGGTTGATCATCTTGACCCAGGGCCCGTTGCTGTCGTTGAACAGCGCGTTCTCGACCGTGCTGTACGGCGTACGGCCCTTCTCCATCGCCTCGCCCAGCACCTTGTACCGGGGATCGAGCGGAGTGTAGATCTTGTCGATCAGATCGGTGCGTACCGGAACGATGCCGTTGTCCGCGAGGACCGTCTGGGCCTGCTCGCCTGTCGCCCACCGGACGAACTCCTGTGCCTGCGCCTTGTTCTTCGCGCTCTTGGTGACGGCGATCTCGTCACCGCCCGCGAAGGAGGACGAGCCGCCGTTCCTGCCGGGCAGCGGAGCGACACCGAAGTCGACCTTTTCGTCCTGCTTGAGGACCTGCACGAAGAAGGCTCCGAGCGGGGTCATGCCCAGCTTGCCGCTCTGGAACGCGGCGGGCTGGTTGGTTCCCGCATCGGTCCTGGACTGGGCCGGCATCGTGCCGTCGGTGTACAGCGTCCGGTAGAAGGTGAGGGCGTCGGTCACCTCGGCTGTGTCGAACAGTGCCTTCTTTCCGTCGGCGGTGAGCACATCGCCGCCGCTGGCCCAGATGTGCGGCGTGAACTCGAAGACCTGGCAGCCGCCGCACTGTCCGGCGATGGCGTACCCGTAGGTGCCGTTGCCCAGCGCGCGGATCTTCTTCGCGGCGGAGATGATCTCCGCGTAGTTCGTCGGGGGCTTGTCCGGGTCGAGACCGGCCTTCCTGAACAGACCTTTGTTGTAGAAGAGGACGGACGCCTCGGCGGTGAACGGCAGCGCGTACGTACGGCCGTTGTACTCGGCGAGCCTGCGGTGGGCCGCGCTCAGGTCGTCCTTGTACGGCAGTTCGTTCTCCAGCTCCGTGATGTCGTCCAGTACCCCGGTGGAGGCGAAGTACGGCAGATACACGAGGTCGATGGAGGCGACGTCGGGTCCGGAGCCGCCCGCGGCCGCGGTGCCGAACTTCTGGACGAAGTTGGCCTGGGGGACGACGGTCACCTTCACCTTCGTGGCGTGGTCCTTGTTCCAGGCGTCCGCGACGAGGTTGATGAAGCCCTTCTGGCTGTCGCGGGCCCACAGGGTGATGGTTCCCGAGTCGGAACCCGAGTCCGGGCCCGAGCCACCGCACGCGGTGGCGAGCAGCGCCACGGACGTCAGCAGCACACCCGCTGCCCTTGCTCTTCTGGTTCTCATGACTAGCGGTCCTTAAGAGGCGGTGGGTCGCCTTCAGCTGGTGGGCAGCCAGACGCGCATGCTGCCGTCCTCGCGGTTGGCCCAGGCGTAGTAGGGGATGGCGGTCAGTTCGAGAGGTGCGTCCGTGGGGGTGTTCATGGGAGCTTCCGTGGAGGTGTTCACTCCGTCCCGGGCCTGTGCGGCGTCACCGGTGGCCCGGGCCACGCGGTACGGCCACCAGCCCTGTCCGGCGGGCCGCGCCCGCAGCCGGCCGGTGCCGATCACGGTCGTGACCCCGCCCAGCAGGTCGGGGCGGTGCCGGACGGTCAGTCCCGCGGTGGGGTCGAGCACGATGTCGTCCAGGCCGGGGGCGCCTGGCTGGTCCACCTGCTCCAGGCAGTGGACGAGCGGGCCGCGTTCGACGGCCACACAGCCCCGCACCGCGTCGACCCTGGGGTCGGCTTCGGTGAGCCGCGGCTCCATGCCGAGGTTCAGCACGACCGTGTCGCCGGGCTGCCAGGTGCGGCGGATCCGCAGCCAGCCGTCCTCCGGCGCCTGCTCCTGCTGCTGCTCCTGCTCCTGCTCCTGCTGGGCGGGCGTGCCGCCGATCACCAGCGTGTACTGCTCGCACCACTGCGGCACCCGCATCGACAGGGTCCACTCCCCCGGGCCCGCCTCCTCGACGGTCACCGCGATCCGGCCCTGCCAGGGGTAGTCGGTGTCGACCCGGACCGCGACCAGCCCGCCGCCGGTGAGGCCGCTGTACGAGCCGGTGGCGTACTGGTGCAGTTGCAGACCGTCGGTGTCGGTACTGGCCAGGTAGTGGGGCAGGCTCGCGAGCATCCGCATGACATTGGGCGGGCAGCAGGCGCACGTGAACCACGGGGTGCGGCGCGATCCGATGTCCCCGCCCCGGTACTCGTAACCGTCGCGCACCTGGAGCGGGTTGACGTACAGCCAGCGCAGCCCGTCCAGGGAGACTCCGGAAAGGAAACCGTTGAAGAGCGTCCGCTCGATCAGGTCCGAGTAGCGGGTCTCGCCGGTGAGCAGGGCCATCCGCCAGTTCCACTGGATCGAGGCGACGGCCGCGCAGGTCTCGCAGTAGGCACGCTCGTTGGGCAGTTCGTACGGGTCGCCGAAGTCCTCCGACTCGTGGTGGGCACCGAGGCCACCGGTGAGATGCGTCTTGGTGGTGGTCATCGCCTCCCACAGCCGCTCCATCGCGGTGCGCAGCTGCGGATCGCCGGTCTCGGCGGCCACGTCGGCGACGCCGGCCAGCAGATAGAGCTGGCGTACGACGTGGCCGGTCACGGTCTCGGCCTCCCGCACCGGGACATGGTCCTGGCAGTACGCGGGGCCCGGCGGGACGGCGTGTGCGTCGCCCAGCATGGGGCGCCCGTCGCTCAGCAGGCCGTGTCCGCGCCGGTCGACGAAGTACCCGGCCAGGTCCAGATAGCGCCGCTCGCCGGTCTCCCGGTAGAGCTCCACCAGGGCCGTCTCGATCTCGGGGTGCCCGGGGATGCCGTCGACGGGCTTGCCGGGGCCGAAGGTGTCGTCGATGTGGTCGGCGCAGCGGCGGGCGACGGTGAGCAGATCCTCGCGTCCGGTGGCCCGGTGGTGGGCGACGGCGGCCTGGATGAGGTGGCCCGCGCAGTACAGCTCGTGGCCCCAGCGCAGCTCGACGAAGCGGAGTCCGGGCTTGACCACCTGGTAGTAGCTCTGCAGGTAGCCGTCGTCCTGCTGGGCCTCGGCCAGCAGGCGGATCATCCGGTCCATGTCCTCGGCCTGCGCGAACTCCTCCTTCCGGTCCGTCTCCGCCAGCTGCCAGGAGGCGGCCTCCAGCCACTTGGTCACGTCGGTGTCGAGGAAGGGCAGCTCACCCCGGTACTCGCCGGTCGCCGTTCCGGCGGCCAGCCGGAGGTTGTGCAGATTGCCCACGGAGTCCAGCAGGGCCGGGCCCTGGGGGATGCTCACCTCGGCGTTGACGCGTCGGCGCTCGTACCAGAAACCGCCGGTGACGCGGGCGGATCCGGCCGGACGCAGCGCGACCTGTGCCCGCTCACCGAGCCGGACGGGGCCCGGCACGGGGGTGCGAGCGGGAGTGGGGGCGGGGGGCGGGCCCGGGGGCGGAGTAAGAGACATGGAGGTGCTCCCTGCACAACGGGAAGATCCAGGCTATTTATCTACATTCACCTACAGACTGCTCCGCATCGCCGCGCCGTGCGAGGGCGGACATCCGATGTGCGGGGATCCGGGACAGGGACGTCGACGGAGGCGGCCCGGAAGGTGCGGGGCGACGGAATCCGCAGGTCTCCGTCTCTCGGTGCCGGGTGGCCTTTGGCCGGATATGGTGGGTGGTGCTTACGGAGCGCGACTCGACGGCTGCGAGGTGAGCAACGATGGCACGCCGTGACAAAGCTGTGCTCGAGTCGCCCCATGATCACGAACCCGTGACCGGTCCGGCCACGGCAACGGTGAGCCGACAGGGCATCGTGACGGGTTGGAGCGTGGGCGCACAGCGCCTGCTGGGTCATCCCGCCACGGACATCGTGGGGCGCGATGTCACCGAGCTGCTCGCCGCGGACCCCTCGGACGAGGCCTGGGCGGCGCTGGCCGGGGCGGGGGCCTGGAGCGGGGCAGCCGCCGTCCGCCATCGGGACGGCAGCCGGCTCGATCTCGGCCTGGGCGCCTGTCCGTCACTGGACGGCGAGGGCAAGGCCAACGGGTTCGTCGTGACCTTCGCACCGGAACCGGCCGGGCTCGGGGACCGGGACGAAAACCGGGACGAGTACGGGGAAGGGGAGGCGGACGACCGGGGGATGCTGGAGCGGTCGTTCACCCAGGCCCCGGTCGCTCTGGCCACTTTCGACGCCGAGCTGCGGTACCAGCGGCTCAACGACATCGCGTGCGAGATGCTGGGGACCACGGCGGCGCAGCTGCGCGGACGGCGGTATCCGGACACCGTCTCCGAGAATGTCGCCACCCGGGGGTTCCTGCGGCACCTGCGCCAGGTGGCCGAGACCGGGACACCGACCAGCTACGACAGCCACTTCGGCGGACGTGCCTGGAACATCGAGATGTGGCCGGTCAAGGACCCTTCGGGCCGGGTGTGCGGCGTCAGCACGGCGTCGTTCGACAGCAGCGCACAGCACTGGGCCCAGCAGCGGCTGGCTCTGCTGAACGAGGCCGGCACACGCATCGGCACGACCCTGGACGTGGTGCGCACCGCCGAGGAACTGACCGAGCTGGTGGTGCCGCGGCTCGCCGACTTCGTCAGCGTGGACCTGCTCGACTCGGTCCTCAAGGGCGAGGAACCGACCCGGGAGCCCATTGACGCCGCCGTCGTACTGCGCCGGGTCGCGCACCGGTCCGCCGTGGCGGGCGTCCCCGAGGCCGCCGTCGCCCTGGGCGCGGTCGACACCTACCCGGCGTACTCACCGGCGGCCCGCTGTCTGGCCGCCGGCCGCCCCTTCCTGAGCGGGCTGGAGGATCCCGGCTTCGTCCGGTGGATCGCGGGCGACGACGTCCGGAGCGCGGGTGTCCACCACGCCGGCGTCCACTCGGGCATGGCGGTGCCGCTGCGGGCCCGCGGGATCACGCTCGGTGTGGCCGTCTTCTGGCGACGGCTGCGTCCGGAACCCTTCCAGCCGGACGATCTGGTCCTCGCCGAGGAACTCGCCGGCAGGGCGGCGGTCTGCGTGGACAACGCACGGCGTTACACCCGCGAGTACACCGCCGCGCTGACGCTGCAGCGCAGTCTGCTGCCGAGGGGGCTCCCCGGTCAGGCGGCCGTCGAGGCCGCCTTCCGCTACCTGCCGGCCGGCTCCGAGGCCGGTGCGGGAGGCGACTGGTTCGATGTGATCCCGCTGTCCGGAACCCGGGTCGCCCTGGTCGTCGGCGATGTGGCGGGCCACGGCGTCCGTGCCTCCGCCACCATGGGAAGCCTCCGTACGGCCGTCCGGACCCTCGCCGACGTCGATCTGCCGCCCGACGAACTCCTCACCCACCTCGACGACCTGGTCACCCACCTCACCGCCGACGACGACACGACGGACCGCGATGACGGCACGGCCGCCTCCGACGCCCAGGACGCCGACGGGATCAGCGCCACCTGCCTGTACGCCGTCTACGACCCCGTCTCGCGCCTCTGCACCCTGGCCAGCGCCGGCCACCCCCCGCCGGGCGTCCTCTCCCCCGACGGCACGGTCGCCCTCGTCGACCTCTCCCCAGGGCCCCCGCTGGGCGTGGGCGGCCTGCCCTTCGAGGCCACCGAACTGGAACTGGCCGAAGGCAGCCTGATCGTCCTCTACACCGACGGCCTCGTCGAGGCGCGCGACCGCGACATCGACGCGGGCCTCGACCGGCTGTGCCAGGCCCTGGCCTGCCCGTCCCCTTCGCTGGAGGTCACCTGCGACAGGCTGATCGACGCGTTGCTGCCCTCCGCCGCCGTTCAACCAGGTGCGTCCACTCAAGCCGGTGCGTCCGCTCCAGCGGGTGAGCCCGCTCAAGCCGGTGGGGCCGCTCAAGCCGGTGGGGCCGCTCAAGCGGGTGAGTCCACTCAGTCAGGTGGGGCCGCGTCCTCCTCCGCTCCGGGCCTTCGGCCGGGGGGTTCCCCCTCTCGCTTCGCCCGCCCCGCCGACGATGTCGCCCTGCTCGTCGCGCGCACCCGGGCCCTGCACGCCGACCAGGTCGCCACCTGGGGCCTGCCCGCCGACCCCGAGATCGTCGCCGACACCCGGCTCCAGGCATCCCGCCAGCTCCAGGCCTGGGGACTGGAGGAAGTGGGGTTCGTCACCGAGCTGGTGGTCAGCGAGCTGGTCACCAACGCCATCCGATACGGCGCGGCCCCCATCCAGCTGAGGCTGATCCGCGACCGCACCCTGATCTGCGAGGTCTCCGACGGCAACAGCGCCGCCCCCCACCTGCGCCGCGCCCGCACCTTCGACGAGGGCGGCCGCGGCCTCCTCCTGGTCTCCCAGCTCACCCAGGGCTGGGGCACCCGGCAGACCACCAGCGGCAAGACCATCTGGGCCGAGCAGTTGCTACCGACGGGCCACGCATGAGGAATCCCGTGAACAACGACTCCGCCGCCGGGACAACGCCGAACGGCCGGACCCGCACGCTCGGCCTCGTCTTCCCGCCGGCCGGTGACAACTACACGGCGATGCAGCTGGACTTCGTCGGCCGCGTGGCCGAGACGGCCCAGGCGTACGACTACGACGTGCTGCTCACCACCGGCAGAGAGATCGGCGACCGGCCGTTCCAGCGGATCCTGTCCGGGCACCGGGTGGACGGCCTGATCCTGATGGAGATCCGGCTGGACGACGCCCGGGCCAGGCACCTCATCGAGTTGGGCCGACCGTTCGTCACCATCGGGCAGTCCGGTCTGGAGAAGACCTGGTGGGTGGACGTCGACTGGGTGGCCCTCGGCCGTGCCTGTGTGCGGCACCTGGCCGACCTGGGCCACCGCACGATCGCCTTCGTCAACCGGTCGGAAGAGCTCTTCGAGGCCGGGTACGAGTCCGCGCACCGCGGGCTCGAAGGGTTCAACCAGGGCGTGGCGGAGCTGGGGCTCACCGGACGCGGGTATCTCTGCGGGGACGACGACACCGCGGGCGAGGCATGTCTCGGACGGATCCTGCTGGAGGACCCGGCCACCACCGCGCTGGTGACCATGAACGAGGCGTCGCTGGGGGGCGTCTACCGAGGACTGACCCGTGCGGGTCGTGTCGTGCCGCGTGACTTCTCGGTCGTCGGCCTGGTGTCCGGGCCCTGGGCGGAGACGGTGACTCCGCCGCTCACCGCGGCCGACGAGCCGATCGGCGAGATCAGCCGGGTCGCCGTCGAGCTGTTGCTGGAGCGGCTTGACGAGCCGGGCGCCTCTCCCCGGCACGTCCTGCTGAGACCGCTGATCTCCATCCGCTCCAGTACCGGCCCGCGCCCCTCGGAACCGGGTGACGATTTCTGAGCGGGCTCTCCGCTCGGGGACGGGCCGACGGTGAACATCGTCGAGTGCATGGGGTGGGACGGGCGAAGTGGGGGAAGAGCAAAGGAAGTTGCCCCCCACAGGCACCATCTGCACCCGTCCCCCCACCGCACGGAGGAACCACATGCTGCGCGGCATCGATGTCAGCGCCTATCAGTCGTCCTCGTACAGCACCGAAGGCGTGTCCTTCGTCTTCGTCAAGGCCACCGAGGGCCGCACGTACGTCAATCCGAAGCTGAGCGCGCAGACGAAGCGGGCCCGTGACGCCGGCTGCGTCGTCGGCTTCTACCACTTCCTCTGGCCGGGCAACCTCACGGCCCAGGCCGAGTACTTCGTCGGCAAGGCCCCCGAAAAGGCCGGCGACATCCTCGCCGTCGACTGGGAGACAACGGGCAACGGCACCCACGCGTCCAACGCGGAAAAGGACCGCTTCATCCGCAAGGTGAAGGAACTCCGGCCGAACAACCGGGTCGTGCTCTATTGCAACCGGAATTATTGGCTGACCGTCGACACGACCTCGTATGCCGGTGACGGTCTCTGGATCGCCGACTACGTGACCGCGGGCAAGCCCCGCATCCAGGCGAAGTGGCGCTTCCACCAGTACACGGACGACCCGCTGGACAAGAACGTGGCGCAGTTCGACACCCTCGCCGACCTGCGGGAATGGGCAACACCGTAGGCTGCCGGGCATGGGCGGGACAGTGACTGCGGTCAGCAGCAGCGGTAGGTATTCGTTCTCCAAGCCGAATCGGGACGGCATTACGTTGCTTGCCGGGCTCGGGGTGGAGGGGGACGTGCATGCCGGGGTGACGGTGAAGCATCGGTTCCGGATGGAGAAGGATCCGACTCAGGTGAATCTGCGGCAGGTGCACCTCATTCACGAGGAGTTGTTCGACGAGGTGCGGGAGGCCGGGTTCGAGGTCGCGGCCGGGCAGCTCGGCGAGAACGTCACCACCCGGGGGATCGATCTGCTGGGGCTGCCGACCGGGACGCTGCTGCGGTTCGGGGACGAGGCCGTCGTGGAGGTCACCGGGCTGCGGAATCCCTGCGCGCAGATCGACGGCTTCCAAAAGGGGCTCATGAAGCAGGTCGTGGGGCGGGACGAGGACGGAACCGTCCGGTTCCGGGCCGGGATCATGAGCGTCGTCGTCACGGGTGGCGTGGTGCGGCCCGGTGACCCGGTCGAGGTCGAGTTGCCGGACGGACCGCACCTGCCCCTGCAGATCGTCTGAGCGGGGCGCCGGAGCGCTGCCGCCGTATCCCTACGACCGGAAGTCCGCCGGGCGCTCCCGCGGGGCCTCGGCCAGGGCCTTCGTCACCGCGTCCACGCCTTCCTGGAGGCCGTAGACCGGGGTGCCGGGCTGCTGGCGCCAGGAGTCGTCGAGGGAGCCCGCGTCGACCGTGTCGAAGCCGAGTTCGTCGATGAGGTCGCGGACGACCTGCTTGGCGGACTCGTCGTCGGCGGCGACCGGGAGGGCGAGGCGGTCCGGGGCGCCGGCCGGCCGGTGCCGGTCGAGGAGGTCCTGGGCGTACGTGCCGTTGAAGGCCTTGACGACCGTGTGGCCGAGCTGCTGGGCCGTCCAGCGGCTCTCCGTCAGGCCCTCGTCCTCGATCCCGGCGATCCTGCCGTCCCGGTGCCGCGGGTAGTAGTTGCCGGTGTCGACGACGACGGCTCCGTCGGCGGCCTCGTCGAAGAGCCCGGACGGCAGGTTCGGGACCGCCTTGAGGGGGACCGTGACGACGACGAGTTCGGCGCCGCGTGCCGCCTCCTCGACCGGGACGGGCGTCGCGCCGGTCTCCTCGGCCAGGGCGGTGAGGGTCGCCGGGCCTCGGGAGTTGGCGACGGAGACGTCATGACCGAGGGCCGTGAGCCGCCGGGTGAGGTTGCCGCCGATGTTGCCCGCTCCGATGATGCCGATCTTCATGACTCGCACGTCCTTCCGGGGGTCGATGACTCCGATGTGGGGCACCAACCTCCGGGGCAAGCGGGCTATTCCGGGCCATCACCCGAAAGATCGCACAGCGTTTCGAACGTCCGGAAACCGCCGTCGCGTCCATCGCACGGAGCCGGGGCACGCACCGTACGACGAGGGGGCGCCCCCGCCCGTCCGGCGGGAGCGCCCCCTCGCGATCCTCGCGTTCGTCTACTTGTTCAGGTGCGACCAGAACTCGTCGAACGACAGCAGCTTGTCGCCGTTGAGGTCCTGGGAGCCGATCACGGCCTCGGCCACCGACTCGGTGACGTTCCAGTCGCCGCCCTGGGCCAGGGCCTTCTTGAACTCGGCGGCGGTGACGTAGCCGTCCCCGTCCACGTCGATACGCTCGAACGCCTTGCGTGCTTCCTCGATGTCCGCCACCGGACCCGCCCCTTCTGATGTGCCGTACTTGCCGAGGTCAGATTAACTGGCCGGTCGGGCACTCAACGCGGCGACCACCCACGCGAACTCCTCCCGGTGCGTCGGCAGCGGCTCGGTCCCCCGTACCAGCGCCAGCAGTTCCCGGAAGCGGGCGAGCTCCGCCCGGCTCGCCGACACCATGCGTTCCCGTACGGCGGACCGGTCGGCGTCGCCTAGCAGCTCGGCCAGCTCGACCCAGGCGTCCATCTGCTCGGTCGTGGGGTCGTCGGGCAGGTCGGGCACGCCGAAGCGCAGCCGGGTGCGGATGTCGGGGTCCGCGGTGTCGAGGCCGTCGAAGGTCTCCGCCATGAAGTCGTCGACGATGTGCTTGCGCTCCGCGGCCGACAGCCGCGCCAGTTCGGGGGTCTGCCCCCCGAAACACAGCATCAGGGTCGTCTCCTCCGCGGTCGAACCGCGTCGCGCCACGGTCGACAGCACCGCCCGGGTCACCTTCAGGCCCGGATCTGCGCGTCCAGGGCCGCCACATGCGTGGCCGCCACCTCCGCGACCGTCGTCTCGCCGGCCGCCACCCGGCGTACGTCGTCCAGGCCGAGGCCCAGCTCCCGCAGCGTACGGATGAGTTCGAGGCGGGCCACGGACCCGGCGTCGTACAGCCGGTAGCCGCCCCCGGAGCGGATCACGGGCGGCAGGCGCCCGCGTCCGACCAGTAGCGGATGGTGAGCACCGGCAGTCCGGTGCTCCGGGAGAGCTGCCCGATGGTGAGCAGCCCGGTGCCGTCGTCGATCATGGGGCGGAGTCTGGGCCTTCCAGTGGGTGGAGACTCAAGTGACGGGCGAGGGAAGGGGCGGCGCGGTGGCCGGCACTCTGCGGGACATTCTCGACGCGGCGGCGCGAGGAGTCTTCCCTCCGCCGGACGGCGGTACGACGATCGTGCCGCAGCACGCCCGCCGGGACGCCGGGGTCATCGCCTTCACCGCGCACTCCGTCGTCTTCACCGACGAGGGGGAGGGCTGGGTCCGCGAAACGCTGGCCGGGGCCGACTGCGATCCGCTCGCCGCGACCATGAACCCGCGGTTCCTGGCGGCGTTCATGGAGCGTACGGGGCGTACGACGGACACGATCGACCTGCTGACGGTCGCCGCGCCGCTGACCGGCCCGCCGCCGCTGAGGCTGACGGAACTCGACGATCCCGGCCATCCCCGGGTCGCCCGGGCCCGCGAGCGGCGGGACGACGTGCGGGTGTGGGCCGCCGACGGAGGCGTGCTCGTCCTGGGGCGCGGGGTCGCGGGACGGCTGGAGGCCGCGGTCGAGGTGGCCGAGGAGGTGCGGCATCGGGGGCTGGGGCGGGCGCTCGCCGTGACCGCCCGGCACCTGGGCGGGGCCGAGCCGGTCTGGGCGCAGCAGGCCGCCGGGAACGCCCGCAGCGTACGGGCCTTCCAGGCGGCCGGGTTCCGTCCGGTCGGGGCGGAGGCACTGCTGATCGCCCGCTAGGGCGCAGGGGCGAGCCGGTGTCAGGTCGGAGGCCGGGGCTCAGTGCCAGGGCTCGTAGTGCGGGTTGCTCTCGCAGTCGCTCATGATCTCGGTCTTGGTCTTCTTGTCGACCGGGCAGACGCCGATGATGTACTTCCGCTCGATACCGCCGGGGAAGGCGACCTCGACCTGGTCGGCCCACTTGTGGGTGTCGCCGATGGTCTTGTTGACGTCCACGCCGCCGGGGGCGTCGATGTAGTAGTTGAAGCCGCTCTTCCACCACGTCTTGTAGAGGTCGTGGTCGTACGTCGTGGAGACGTACGGGGAGGGCTGGTTGACCAGGACGTACTGCTCGATGTCGTACTGGCCGTTGATGACGTCCCGCGGGTGCAAGCCCTGCTCGAAGACGACCGAGGGGCCGCGGCCGTCGCTGCGGTAGAGCGTGCCGCAGGTCTTGCGCCAGACGGGCTCAGGCGTGATGCGGCCGACGTCCACTCGGCGGTCCGCGGCGGCGTGGACGGGGTCGGCGAACTGGGGACAGGTGGGGGCGGCGGCCTTCGCGGCGAAGGGTGCCTTCGCGGGAGTGGAAGCGAGAGCCGGGGCGAGAGCGGGAGCGGGGGCCGGGAGTGTCGCGGCGGACGTGGCGAGGACGGCCGTCAGGGACAGGACGACGGCAGCGGCCCGCCGCCGCAGGCGAGTTGTGATCATGGGGAGCACGATCTCGGTTCCGCGGGGGCGGGCCGTGGATCTTCACTCGTACGGCGGCGTGCCGCGACGGGCGTTGCCTCGGCCGTCTCAGCGGAAGATGCCCGTGTGGCCGAGGGAGTAGCGGCCCGGCTGGGGGTAGACGGCGAGGCCGTGCGGGCCGTTGCCCACCGGGATACGGGCGAGCTGGGCGCCGGTGCCGGTGTCGATGGCGTACACCTCGGAGTCGTAACGGCCCGACAGCCACAGGACCTTGCCGTCCGCCGAGACGCCGCCCATGTCGGGGCTGCCGCCATCCGGGAGGTGCCACTTCTTGGTGAGCCGGTCCTGGGTGAAGTCGAAGACGGAGATGGTGCCCTCGCCACGGTTGGAGACGAACATCTCCCGGGAGTCGCGGCTGACGTAGAGGCCGTGGGTGCCCTTGCCGGTGGGCAGGAGCGTGGGTTCGTCGAACTTCTCGCCGTCCAGGACCCACATGCCGTCGGCCATCATGTCGGCGATGTAGAACCTCTTGCCGTCGGGCGAGATCTTCACGTCCTGCGGCATCGCGCCCTCGAAGGGCAGCTTCTGCTTCCCGACGACCTTCATCCTCTCCGTGTCGACCTTCAGCAGTTCGCCGCTGAACTCGCAGGAGACGATGAAGTACCGGCCGTCGAGGGAGAAGTCGGCGTGGTTGACGCCGTAGCAGCTGACCGGTTCGGTCTTCAGCCGCTTCATGGTGTGCGGGTCGCGGAAGACCAGTTCGCGGTCGAGGGAGGCCATGACGACGGCGTACTTGCCGTTCGGGGTGAAGTAGAGGTTGTACGGGTCGTGCACCTCGACCGGCTTTCCCGCCTTGCCCGTCCTGGGGTTGATGGGGGTGAGGGTGTGGCCGCGGTTGTTGTTGACCCAGAGGGTCTTCAGGTCCCAGGAGGGGACGACGTGCTGGGGCTGCACGCCGACCGGGATCGTCTCGACGACCTCGTACGTCTTCGGGTCGATGACGGTGACGGTGTCGGACTCGGTGTTGGGGACGTAGACGCGGGACGGGAAGTCCTTGACCACCGGGGAGAGTTTGTTCGGGCGGTCGGCGGCGTAGACGTCCGTCCTGTCGAGGACGGGCGGCATCCCGGGCAGGCCCTTGACGACCGGTTTCGCGGGCTCGACGGGGTTGGCGGGTGCGGCAGGATCGGCGGGTCTGTCGGGTCCGGCCGTGCCGGATGTCCTGTTCGCCTCGTCCTTGGCATCGGCGCCGCAGCCGGCGAGGGCCAGGGCGAGGGCGAGGGCCGTGAGTACGGCGCCGGTGCCGAGGGCGCGGCCGGCGCGGCTCCGGTGCGTACGAGGTGTCCGGGGCGTCGTGTGGTGCGTCATCCGGGGCATCGTGCGGGGCGTCGGCATCAGCTCAGCAACTCCGTTGTGGTCACCGCGCGCAGGCCGCGGCGGTCCGGTTCGTCGAGGAGGGCGGGGAACGCGGCGACCGTGTCCGCGTATCCGAAGTGCAGGCTCACGACCGGGCCGTTGCGGATCCCGGTGGTGACGTTGCGGGTGACGGCGGGGGCGCCGGGCGAGGTGAAGTCGAGCGAGTCGACGTCGTACGAGAGGATGTGCGGGTAGCCGGCGCGGCGGGCCAGGGTTTCCACGAGGGGGGAGGCGCGGGCGGCTCGTGAGCAGCCGGCGAGCGCGCCTGCGGCGGCCAGGCCGGCGGTTGTTCTGAGGGCGGCGCGACGATCGGACGGGGTCACGCGCACCATTTAAGGATGACTTGCGGGGAAAAGTGGCGATTGGTCCGATCGGTGGGAGGGCGGGTCGCTGTGGGGCGGATTTCGCCCCCTCCGCCCCTACCCATTCCCGTCACTACTCAGGGGCTCCGCCCCCGAACCCCCGCTCCTCAAACGCCGGAGGGGCTGAAGAATTCGCGGCCGGGCCGAATCTCAATAGCCCAGTCCAGGCACAACCAGCCCGTCCGGCGTTTGAGGACGAGGCCGTTCAGGCCGATGGCGGGGGTCTGGGGGCGGCAGCCCCCAGGGATGGGACGGGTAGGGGCGGCGGGGGCGAGAAACCTAGCGGTCCGCCACTCTCATTTCGAACCAGGTCGTCTTGCCGCGAGGCAAGAGGTCCACGCCCCAGCGGTCGGAGAGTTTGTCGACGAGGAACAGGCCCCGGCCGCTCACGTCCATTTCCTGGACCGGCATGAGGCAGGGAAGGCCACGGGAAGGGTCCCGGACCTCGACCCGGATCCACCCCCGGCGGCGCCGCATACGGAGGCCGAACACCCGCGCACCCGTGTGCCGCACGGCATTGCCCACCAACTCCGAGACAAGTAAGACCGCGTCCTCGGTCATCTTCGGCGAGAGCCCCCAGTGACGCAGAACCACGACCTGGGTCAGCCGACGCGCGGTGGCCGCGGACTCGGGCCGGGAGGGCAACGGCACCTCCCCCTCGGTCGGATTGCCGAACAACTCCAGCGCCTTGAGCGCGTGTTCGTCCTCGACCGCGGGCGACCAGCGCGCCGCGGTCGCACTCCCGTGCCGCCGCGGCTGTTCGATACCCTCCAGCCCCGCCATGCCCCCATCATGGCCGCCCAGAGGCCCCGTTGGGGGCGTTCCGGAGGAATACGCCCCCCGGAACCCCCCATTCCGCACGATTCGATCGGCATATGCCATCGGCAGTTCGGCGGCCCCCACAGCCCGTCTGGCCTGCGGGAAAAGCCCCGTCCGGGGCAATCGCCCGCCGCTCCCCACAAGGAAGGCTTAAGGTTGCCTTAAGGCTCGGATAAACCGCCCCTTCGAGGGACACGGGTAAGACATCGCGTCAACTGCAAGTGGATCAGCGGAATTCGGCGGGTGACTTTCACGGCACCCGCAACCCCTTGCCACGGACGCGCACAGCCCCTTGCCACGGACGCCCACGGCCCATCGGCGCGGACGCCCACAGCTCATCGCCGCAGGCGCCCACAGCTCCTCGCCGCAGACACCCGCAACTTCTCGCCGCAGACCCTGTCAGAGAAACTTCGCCTTGCCCGGCCCCTCCTCCACGAAGCTCTTCATCCCCCGCTCCCGGTCCTCGGTGGCGAACAGCCCCGCGAACCAGTTGCGTTCGATGGCGAGCCCGGTCTCGATGTCCGTCTCCAGACCCGCGTCGATGGACTCCTTGGCGGCGCGCAGCGCGAGCGCCGGGCCCTGCGCCAGTTTCGCGGCCCACGCGTGCGCCTCGGCGTACACCTCGTCGGCGGGTACGACCCGGTCGACCAGGCCGAGCGACAGGGCCTCGTCGGCCTTGACCATACGGCCGGTGAAGATGAGGTCCTTGGCCTTGGAGGGGCCGATCAGGCGGGACAGGCGCTGGGTGCCGCCCGCGCCCGGGATCAGCCCGAGAAGGATCTCCGGCTGGCCCAGCTTGGCGTTGTCCGCGGCGATGCGGAAGTCGGCGCAGAGCGCCAACTCGCAGCCCCCGCCCAGCGCGTAACCCGTGACCGCGGCGACGACCGGCTTGGGGATGCGGGTCACGGCGGTGAAGGAGTCCTGCAGGGCACGGGACCGTACGACCATCGCCGCGTGGTCCATCGCCTGCATCTCCTTGATGTCCGCGCCCGCCGCGAACACCTTCTCGCCGCCGTAGAGGATCACCGCGCGCACGTCCTCGCGGCGCGCGGCCTCCTCGGCCAGCTCCTTGAGGCGGTCCTGCGTGGCGACGTCCAGCGCGTTCATGGGCGGGCGGTCGAGACGGATCGTGCCGACACCTTCGGCGACTTCGAGATGCACAGTCATGAAGGCAGGTTAACGGGGGCTAACGGCGACGGCCCCGGTGTGCTGCGTCACAGGCGTCGGCCGACGTAGGCCGTCACACGCAACGGCCCCGGTGCGCCGCCTCACAGAGGAGCGGCACACCGGGGCCGTACAGGCCGCGACAGGGCGGGCGGGGAGCAGCGTGGTCAGTGCCGCTCCCGCGCCCGGGGCGTCATGCCTTCCACTTCTCCCACGACATGTTCCAGCCGTTGAGCCCGTTGTCGGGGTCCACGATCCGGTCGTTGGAGTTCTTCACGACCACCACGTCACCGACGATGGAGCGGTCGAAGAACCACGCGGCGGGCGCGCCGCGGTCGCCGCCGCCGCGCTGGTCGCGCAGGCCTATGCAGCCGTGGCTGGCGTTGTAGTTGCCGAAGGCGTCGCCGCCCCAGTAGTTGCCGTGGATGAAGGTGCCCGACGTGGTCAGCCGCATGGCGTCCGGCACGTCCTTGATGTCGTACTCGCCGCCGTAGCCGACCGTCTCGCCGTTCATCCGGGTCACCCGGAGGCGCTCGGTGATGACCATCTGGCCGTTCCAGGTCTCGTAGCCGGGCTTGCCCGTCGTGACCGGGATGGTCTTGATGACCTTGCCGTCGCGCCTGACGGTCATCTTCTTGGTCTTGACGTCGACGGTGGAGACCTGGCTGCGGCCGATCGTGAACTTCACGGTCTTGGCCTGCTCGCCGTAGACACCGGGCCGGCCCTCGACGCCGTCGAGGTTGAGCTTCACGGTGACCTTCGTACCGGGCTTCCAGTACTTCTCCGGACGGAAGTCGAGGCGGTCGTTGCCGAACCAGTGGCCCTCGACGTCGACCGCCGGCTCGGTCTTGATGTCGATCGCCTTCTCGACGTCCTCGGGGTGCGTGATGCCCCGCGTGAAGTTGACCGAGAAGGTCGTCCCGACGCCGACCTTCGAGCCGTCCTCGGGCGTGAAGATGCCGACGAACGTGTTCTTCGGGGTCAGCGTGGTGAACGCGGACTCCTCCGCCGCCTCACGGCCCTTGGAGTCCTTGGCCACCGCGTGGACCTTGTACTTGGTGGACGCGGCGAGATGCGTGTCGGGCGTCCAGGTCGCGCCCCCGTCGGTGATCTTCCCCTCGACCGGGTTGCCCTTGGTGTCCTCGACCTCGACCTCGGTCAACTTCCCCTTGGCCGCCGTCACCTTGAGCGCGCCGCTGGTCTTCACTCCGTCGGCGCCGTCCTTCGGTGCCACCGTCACGACCGCCTGCGAGACCTTGGTGTCCGCCTGGCCGGAATCCTTGTCCCCGCCCTTCCCCGAGCCGGACCCGGAGTCCGAGTCCCCTCCCCCGCCGCATGCGGTCACGACGAGCATCAAGGTCCCCAGCGCCAGCGCCAAGGCCCCCTTCCCACGCCGTGTCCGCGCGCCAACCGACGCCCCCGATATCGGTCGCCCGTTCAAGTTCGTTCTCCCCTCGCACGGCCTGATCAAGGCCCGCACTGCCCATCGTTGGTCGCCCCGTGACGCCTGGGCCCATGGCGGGAGCCCGCAGCTCACAGCCACGTCCCACGCGTGTATCGCGCTAATTAATCACACCGCCAGGAGCGTTGACCTCCCGGGATTGTCACTGTTCAGTCCCAACTTCAACAGCCCGCGGCACCAAGGGCGTACGTCTTGTCCGTACCCCTATGTCCGGCTACTTCACCGCGGAGCCCGCTTTCCAGGCCTTCCATCCCATGTTCCACCCGCCGAGGCCGTTGTCAGGAGCGACCTTCTTGTCATTGCTGTTGACGACTTCCACCACGTCACCGATGAGGCTGCGGTCGAAGAACCAGCCCGCCGGGGTCGCGGAGCTGCCGCCCTTCACATCGCGCAGGCCCACGCAGCCATGGCTGACATTGGCGGTGCCGAAGACGCCCTGCGCCCAGTAGTTGCCGTGCAGGAAGGTTCCGGAGGTGGTGAGGCGCAGCGCGTGCGGCACGTCGGGGATGTCGTACTCGCCCTTGCCGTCGGCGTCGGTGAAGCCGACCGTCGCGCCGTTCATCCGGGTCACCTCCAGCATCTCGGTGACCACCATCTTCCCGTTGTACGTCGTGCTCTTGGGGGCGCCCGCGGTGATCGGCACGGTGGAGAGGACCTCGCCGTCGCGGCGCACCTCCATGGTGTGGGCGGCTGCGTCGACGAGGCTGACCTGGCTGCGGCCGACCGTGAACGAGAAGGTCTTGTACTGCAGTCCGTACACGCCCGGGGCCGCCTCGACGTCACGCAGCCGCAGCGCGACGGTGACCTTCGTGCCCGGCTTCCAGTACTCCTCGGGCCGGAAGTCCAGGCGCTTCTCGCCGAACCAGTGCGGGGCGATCTCCACCTCCGGCACGGAGGTCACCCGGACGGCGCGCTCGACCGCCGCGCGGTTCTCGATCACACGGTTGAAGTCCAGCGAGACGATCATTCCGGTGCCGACCGTGGAGCGGTTCTCGGGCATGACGTATCCGATGAAGCGTTCGTCGGGGACGTACGTCGTGAACGTGGCGTGCCGGGCAACCCGCCGGCCGTGGCCGTCGAGCGCGACCGCGTCGACCGAGTACTTGGCGGCCAGGGCGAGTTTCGGGTCGTCGGGGCGCCAGGTCATGCCGTCCTCGGCGATCCGGCCGGGCACCGGGAAGTCCTGCGCGTCCTGGGACCTGACGACCTTCACCGACTCCAGGCGCCCGGCCGGCACCCGTACCCGCAAGGTGTCCTCGGGGCGTACGGCCTTGCTGCCGTCGTCCGGTGAGACGCGGATGGTGTTCTCGGGCGAACGGGGCTTGCCGAGCACCTTGTCCACGCCGTGCGAGGTGCATCCCGCGGCTCCGGCCAGCAGCCCGGCCCATGTCAGTACGGCGGCCAGCGCGGCCCCTGCGCGCGCCGCGCGCGTCTGTGCGTGCATCACGTGGGGCCCAACGACCGACCGGCTCCGGGGAAGTGGGGGACGCCTCATCCGCCCGGGGCCGGTCAGCCCTCTCCTGGGGAAACGTGAGTGCGAGCCCGGCGCTGGGCAGAACAGTGGGAAGGACGACGCGACGGGGAGCCGTGGCAGGGACGCCATGGGCATCTCCGCGCGTCGCTCCCATCGAGCCGCAGGAGGCCGTGAGGTGTCGAGCGCAGCCGAGCAGGAGGCAGTGCAGGAGGGGCCCGCCCCGGATCTCGGGCTGCCCGCGCAGCCCGCCCCCGTGCTGAACGGCAGTCCGCGCGTCGCGCCGGCCGTCCCCGTGTGGCCCGGTGCGCCGACCCCGCTCGGGGCGCGCTTCCGGACCGGTCCCGACGGTGTCTCGGGCACCAACTTCGCGCTGTGGGCGGGCGGTGCGGAGTCCGTCGAGCTGTGCCTGTTCGACTACGACGGCGACGCGGGTGACGCGGGTGCCGTGGACGGCACGGGAGCGGGCACCGAGATCCGGGTGCCCCTCACCGAGCTGACCCACGAGATCTGGCACGGCTTCGTGCCCGGCGTGCGGCCCGGGCAGCGGTACGGCTTCCGGGTGCACGGCCGCTGGGACCCGTGGACGGGCGCCCGCTGGAACCCGGCGAAGCTGCTCCTCGATCCGTACGCCCGTGCCGTGGACGGCGACTTCACGCTGCCGCCGGAGGTGTACGGGCATGTGCGCGACTGGCCCCAGCAGCAGGTCGCGGACACCGTGCGCGACGACCGGGACTCCGCTCCGTACGTCCCCAAGGGGGTCGTCGTCCACGACGACGCGCCCGACGACGAGTGGACGGACGACCGCCGCCCGAAGACGCCCTGGGCGGACTCGGTCATCTACGAGCTGCACGTGCGCGGCTTCACGAAGCTGCACCCGGACATTCCGGAGGAACTGCGGGGCACGTACGCGGGGTTGGCGCACCCGGCGGCGATCGAGCACCTGACCAAGCTGGGTGTGACGGCAGTGGAGCTGCTGCCTGTGCACCAGTTCGCGCACGAGGACCACCTGCTGCGCCGGGGCATGAAGAACTACTGGGGCTACAACTCGATCGGCTACTTCGCGCCGCACGCCGGGTACGCGGCCTCGGGGACGACAGGACAGCAGGTCGGCGAGTTCAAGAGCATGGTGCGCGCGCTGCACGCCGCCGGTATCGAGGTCATCCTCGACGTGGTCTACAACCACACGGCGGAGGCGGGCGAGCTGGGCCCCACGCTGTCGCTGCGCGGCATCGACAACAGGGGCTACTACCGCCTGCAGAGCGACGCGCGCCGCTACACGGACTACACGGGCTGCGGAAACACGCTCCACGTGGTCCAGCCGCACGTACTGCGCCTGATCACGGACTCGCTGCGCTACTGGGTGACGGAGATGGGGGTGGACGGCTTCCGGTTCGACCTGGCGGCCGCGCTGGCCCGCTCCATGCACGACGTCGACATGCTGTCCCCGTTCCTGGCGGTGATCGCGCAGGACCCGGTGCTGCGAAGGGTGAAGCTGATCGCGGAACCATGGGATGTCGGCTCCGGCGGCTATCAGGTGGGCGCCTTCCCGCCCCTGTGGACAGAGTGGAACGACCGCTACCGCAATGCCGTACGGGACTTCTGGCGGGGCGCGCTGCCGGACGTACGGGATCTCGGGTACCGCCTGTCGGGCTCCAGCGACCTGTACGCGTGGGGCGGGCGGCGGCCGTACGCCTCGGTGAACTTCGTGACGGCCCACGACGGCTTCACCCTGCGGGACCTGGTGTCGTACGAGCGCAAGCACAACGAGGCCAACGGCGAGGGCAACCGGGACGGCACGGACGACAACCGTGCCTGGAACTGCGGCACGGAGGGCGAGACGGAGGACGCCCGCGTACGGGGCCTGCGGCGCCGTCAGTTGCGCAACCTTCTCACCACCCTGCTGCTGTCCACGGGTGTGCCGATGCTGGTCGCGGGGGACGAGCTGGGGCGGACCCAGGGGGGCAACAACAACGCGTACTGCCAGGACAACGAGATCAGCTGGATCGACTGGACCCTGCTCGACGATCCCGACTGGCGGGCCCTCTTCGACCTGACCGCCCGTCTGATCGCCCTCCGTCACGCCCATCCCGTCCTGCGGCGCCGGGCCTTCTTCTCCGGCCGCGCCCACTCCGCCGACGGGCTGCGCGACCTGGCCTGGTTCACGGCGCGCGGCGCGGAGATGACGGAACGGGACTGGTACGCGCCCGCGGCGACGCTCGGCATGTACCTGTCCGGGCGGGACATTCCCGGCCGGGACGCGCGGGGTGTGCCGGTGACCGACGACAGCTTCCTGGCCGTCCTGCACGCGGGGGACCGGCCCGCGAGCTTCGTCCTGCCGGGGGCGCCGTGGGCGGAGCGGTACGAGGTCGTCGTCGACACGTCGCGGGAGGAGCAGGGGGAGGTGCCCGGGGTGGTGCACCGGGCGGGGGCCACGATCACTGTGCCGGCACGGGCGGTTCTGCTGCTGCGGGTGGCGGGGTAGGACCTTTTTTCGCCCCCGCCGCCCCTACCCATTCCCGTCACTTACTCAGGGGCTCCGCCCCCGAACCCCCAAAAGATTGCGCAGTTCCCCGCGCCCCTTAGGTATCTCAGCCTCTCCGGCGTTTGAGGAGCGGAGGTTCGGGGGCTGGCCCCCGAGTAGTGACGGGAATGGGTAGGGGCGGCGGGGGCGAGGAAAGCCCTACCCGAGGATCCCCCGGTCGTACGCCGTGGCCACCGCCGCAGCCCGGTCCTTGACGCCCAACTTGGCGTACAGGTGGGTGAGGTGGGTCTTCACCGTCGCCTCGCTGATGAAGAGTTCGCGGGCGATCTCGCGGTTGGACGTGCCTTTGGCGACCAAGGCCAGGACTTCGCGTTCGCGGGCGGAGAGGGGCTCGTTGCCGGGGGACCGGGGGGTGCGGACCGCGGAGACCAGGCGGGAGGCCACGGCCGGGGAGAGGACCGTACGGCCCTGGGCGGCCGCCCGCACGGCGGTGAACAGCTCGTCGCGGGGCGCGTCCTTGAGGAGATAGCCCGTCGCGCCCGCCTCGATCGCGGGGATCGTGTCGGAGTCGGTGTCGTACGTCGTCAGGACGAGGACCTTGGCGCGGGCGCCCGCGCGGGTGAGGTGGGCGATCGCCTCGACACCGCCGCCGCCCGGCATGCGCAGGTCCATGAGGATCACGTCGGGGTCGAGCGCGGCGGCCTTCGCAACCGCCTCGACACCGTTCGAGGCCTCTCCCAGTACGCGGAAACCGGGCTCGGACTCGAACATGCCGCGCAGCCCGTCCCGTACGACGGGGTGGTCGTCCACGACGAGGAGGGAGATCGTCTCCTCTTCCGTGGCCTCTTCCATGGCTTCTTCCGTGCCGTCGTCTGTCGCGTCATCTGTCATGGCGTACCAACGGTACGCGAGCGGAGAGGGCCGTACCGTGGCCCGGCTCGGACTCGACGGTGAGGGAGCCCGCGACGCGTTCGGCACGGGCTCGCATGCCGTCGAGGCCGAAACCGGCGGCGGTGGAGCGGGCGGGGACGGCGAGCGGGTCGAAGCCTCGGCCGTCGTCGCGGATGTCCAGGATCACCTCGTCGCCGAGGAAGGTCAGGGTGAGGCCCAGGCGGGTGGCGTGGGCGTGCCGGGAGGCGTTGGACAGGCCCTCCTGGGCGATGCGCAGGAGGGTCGCCGAGATCTCCTCGTGGAGCTGCTCGGCGGTACCGGTGACAGTGAACTCGGCGCGTACGCCCGTCCGTTCGCCCCACTCGGCGACCGTCTTCTTGAGGGCCTCGGGCAGTCCGTCGTTCTCCAGGGCGACCGGGGCGAGGTTCTGCACGGAGCGGCGGGCCTCGCCGAGGCTGTGGCGCGCCAGGGCGGAGGCGCGGTCGAGATGGGTGCGGGCGGTGGGCAGGTCGGGGGCGCTCCCGACCACCTGGAGCTGGGCGATGATGCCGGTCAGGCCCTGGGCGATGGTGTCGTGGAGCTCGGCGGCGAGGCGCCGGCGTTCGTCGGCGACCCCGGCCTCCCTCGCCTGGACGAGGAGTTGGGCGTGCAGGGCTGCGTTCTCGTCGAGGGCCTGTTGCAGGGCGGTGTTGGTGCGTTCGAGTTCGGCGATGGTCCCGGCCCGTTCGCGGGAGCGCTGCTCCTCCTGCTGGTTGAGATGGCCGACCGCCATCAGCAGGGCGCTGTTCGCGACCAGCATCACGCCGAACAGCACCCACTGGACCGGGCTGCGGAACGGCAGCCCGCCGGCCTGCGCGCCCGCCACCACGACGACGGTGGCGAAGAGGCCGAGCCGCTGCCGGCGCGTTCCGGACATCAGTTCGTCGGTGTCGAAGTAGCCGGTGGACGCGTAGAAGGCGAAGAAGGGGTTCAGCCAGGTGAGGGCGAAGGAGATCACCCAGCGCAGGACGTAGTAGACGGTCCCGCCGCGGGACGGGGTCCGGCGGCCACGGCGGGGCCCGTGCCACAGCTGGAGCGCCACCGCGGCGACCACCAGCACCCCGGCCGCGTACCACTCGGCGGGACCCTCCATCAGCTCGCCGGCGAGGACCGCGAGGACGGTGGAGACAAGAAGCAGCCCGTAGGGACCCCAGGTGTGGAGCTGGTCCCAACGGTGCTCGATCCGCTGATCCGCCTCGGTCATCTCCCCAGTCTGCACGGGCCCTCTCCTACTCCCACCGGAACCAGCGGGACGCCGCGGCCGTCAGCAGCACCGTCCAGGCCACGAGCACACCCAGGTGACCCCAGCCGGGCCAGTCGCCCGCCGCCGCCTGGTTCAGCGCCTCGGCGGCCGCGCCGAACGGCGTGTAGCCGACGACCCTGGCCAGTACGTCGGGCATGGTCTGCACCGGCATCCACACACCCGCGCAGAACATCGCCGGGAAGAACACGGCGGACCCAATGGCACCCGCGATCTTCGTCGTCCGGGACAGGGCGGAGATCACCGCGCCCAGGGCGAGGGCCGCAAGGACGGCCAGGACCAGGGCCAGCGCGTATCCGAGGGGCTGCTCGGGCAGTCGTACGTCGAAAGCGAGGCGGCCGACCGCGAGGGCGAGCAGGGACGACGTCAGGGCGGCCCCGCCGTACAGCAGCATCTGCGCGGACAGCAGGGCGGCGGGCCGGACCGGGGTGGTGGACATCCGGCGCAGGATGCCGCGCTCGCGGTAGCCGGTGAGGGTCTGCGGCATCGCCTGCAGACCGCCGACAGTCAGGCCGAGCAGCACGCTCACCGGGACGTAGGCGTCGACCGGGCGCAGTCCGCCGAAGTCCGGGTCGGCGTCCCGGAAGGCGGGGATCGAGCCGAGGATCACCAGCAGCAGGGTCGGGAACCCGAGGATCCAGAAGAGGCTGCCGGGTTCCCTGCGGAAGAGGCGGACCTCGCTCTTCAGTACGGCGGGGTGGATGAGGGTGGTGGTGCCGAGGGTGGTGGTGCCCGGGGCGGTGGGGCCGGGGGCGGTGGGGCCGGGGGCGGTGGTGCCGGGGGCCGTGCTCATGCCGCTGCCTCCTTCGTGGCGTCCTTGGTCGCGTCCTTGGACGCGTCCGTGGTGGCGTCCTTCGTGAGGTCGAGGAACGCGTCGTCCAGCGTGGCGTCGGTGACGCGGAGTTGGTGGGCCGTGACGTGGGTGCGGGCGAGGAGGGTGACGACGGCGTTGACGGTCTCGTCGGTGCCGGACAGCGTGACGCGGCCTTCCTTGTACTCGACCGACGCGAGCCCCGGGAGCGCGTTCAGGTCACGGTCGTCGAGCTGGGCGGACGGGGTGAAGCTGATGACGGTGGCGCCCGCCGAGCGGCGGATCAGACCGGCCGGGGTGTCGAGCGCGGCCACCCGGCCCTTGTCGATCACGGCGATCCGGTCGCAGAGCCGTTGGGCCTCCTCCATGAAGTGCGTGACGAGCAGGACGGTGACGCCGTTCGCGCGGATGTCCTCGATGAGTTCCCAGGTGTCGCGGCGGGCCCGCGGATCGAGGCCGGTGGTCAGCTCGTCGAGGACGACGATCCGGGGATTGCCGATGAGGGCGAGCGCGATGAACAGGCGCTGTTTCTGGCCGCCGGAGAGCTTGGCGAACCGGGTGGTGAGCTTGTCGGTGAGCCCGAGGCGTTCGGCGAGGGGCCGCCAGTCGAGCGGGCCGGTGTAGAAGGCGGCATACAGCTCCAGGGCCTCACGGACGGTGAGTTTGGTCTGCAGTTCGCTCTCCTGGAGCTGTGCGCCGAGCACTTGGCGGGTGGCCGCGTGCTCGGTGACGGGGTCGAGGCCGGTCACCCGGACGCGGCCCGCGTCGGGCACGCGCAGGCCTTCGACGCATTCGACGGTGGTGGTCTTGCCGGCGCCGTTCGGGCCTAGGACGCCGAAGATCTCGCCCTCCTCGACGGTGAAGGAGACGCGGTCGACGGCGGGCCTGCCGCCGTAGGACTTGCGCAGATCGGTGACTTCGATCATGGATGTGGATGACATGCTCCGAGCGTCCCGCCGGGGCGGGGTCCGCCACATCGGCCGTCGCGCTCGAAGCGCATCAACCGATCGGTTGATGCCGTCGTACGACCCGGCTTGCATCGTGCGTACGACGCGGCCTCCCGACGCGCACCGCCTGCCCGCCCCGCGCGTACGACCCGTCGGACACGCAGGTCGTAGGACCAGCGGCGGATCCGGGACCGGCCAAAACTCGGTGGGCGTTGTCAGTGCCGGTCCGTAGGCTCGCGTTGATGCCCACTACACCCGCGCCCGCCGCCGTCACCCCTGCCGAGGAAGCCACAGAAACCGAACCGGCCAGGAGCCGTTCCGCCGTACGAAGCCTGCTGCGCCTGTGGCCGTACGTGCGGCCCGTGCGCGTCCGGCTCTTCACCGCGGCCGTCGTCGCCGTCCTCGCCTCGTGTACGGGGCTGGTGATTCCGCTCGTTCTGAAGTGGATCGTGGACGGTCCGGTGGCCGACCGGGACACGGGCGGGGTGTGGCTCGGGGCGCTGTACCTGCTGCTGCTCGGGCTCGCCGAGGCGGCGCTGTTCGGGCTGCGGCGGTGGCTGGTGGCCCGGCCGCTCGCCGGGGTCGAGGCGTCGATGCGCGCGGATCTGTACCGGCATCTGCAGCGGCTGCCGGTGGCGTTCCACGACCGTTGGCCCTCGGGGCAGTTGCTGTCGCGCGGCACGACGGATCTGATGCTGCTGCGCATGTTCCTCGCCTTCCCGCTGACGTTCCTGCTGGTCAACGGCGTGACGATTCTGGTGGGCTTCATCATCATGCTGGCCCAGGACTGGACGCTCGGACTGGTGCTGCTCGCGCCCGCCGTGCCCGTGATGATCGTCTGCTGGCTCTTCGAGAAGCGGTACTCGAAGGTGGCGCGGCGGGCCCAGGACCAGGTCGGTGATCTGACGACGCTCGTCGAGGAGAGCGTCCTCGGCATCCGGATCATCAAGGGCTTCGGACGCCACCGCAGTCAGGCCCTCGCCTTCCGGGACCTCTCCCGCACCCTGCGCGGCACGGAGCTGGCCAAGGCGCGGCTGCTCGCCTGGATCTTCGCCGCGATCACGATCCTGCCCGAACTCGCCATCGGTGCGGCGCTCGTTCTCGGGACGGTGCAGGTGGCCGACGGCGAGCTGTCCACCGGCACGCTGGTCGCCTTCCTGTCCACGGCTCTCGCGCTGCGCTGGCCCATCGAGTCGATCGGCTTCCTGCTGGCGATGAGCCAGGAGGCGGCGACCGCGACGGAGCGGTACTTCGAGGTGATGGACGCGGAACCGGAGTCCGGGTCCGGCCCGGCCGTCCCGCCTCGGCACGCCGTGGCCGCGAAGGCGGAGGCGGGGGCGGGGGCGGAGGCGGAGGCGGAGGCGGAGGCGAAGAAGGGCGCGGCCGCGGGCACCGGCTCAGCCACGGGCTCCGGCTCCGGCTCAGCCACAGGCTCCGGCACCGGCACCAGCTCAGCCACGGGCTCCGGCATCGGCTCCGGCTCAGCCACGGGCTCCGCCACCGGCGGACTCCGTTTCCACGCCGTCCAGTTCCGTTACCCGGACGCCCCGGCCGGCTCCGCTCCCGTACTCGACCGCATCGACCTCCACATCCGCCCCGGCGAGACCATGGCCCTCGTCGGCGGCACCGGCACCGGGAAGACGACGCTCACCGCGCTCGTCCCCCGGCTGCACGAGGTCACGGCGGGCCGGATCACCCTGGACGGCCAGGACATCACCGAGATGCCCCGGGAAACGCTGCGCGCACTCGTGGCGGTCGCCTTCGAGGAGCCGACCCTCTTCTCGGCGAGCGTCGGGGAGAACGTCCTCATGGGCGCCGACGCCCACGCCGGCGAGACCGAGCTGAACCGCGCCCTGGCCGTCGCGCAGGCGGACTTCGTCCACGCGCTCCCCCAGGACACGGACACCCAGGTCGGCGAGCAGGGCCTCAGCCTCTCCGGCGGCCAGCGCCAACGCCTCGCCCTGGCCCGGGCCGTGGTCGGCAGACCCCGCTTCCTCGTCCTGGACGACCCCCTGTCGGCCCTGGACGTGCACACGGAGGCCCTGGTCGAGGCGGCCCTGCGCCGCGTCCTCGCCGATACGACCGCCCTCGTCGTGGCCCACCGCCCGTCCACGGTCATGCTCGCCGACCGGGTGGCCCTGCTCTCCGAGGGCCGCATCACCGCCGTCGGCACGCACCACGAACTGCTGCGTACGAGCGCGGAGTACGCCTGGCTGATGTCCGGGACGGCAGAGACGAGAGAGACGACACAAGAGACGGCGACAGCGACGACGACAGCGACGACAGCGACGACAGCGACGTTCGAGGGAGACAAGCGATGACGGCGCCCACGACCACCGCGCCGACCGACGAAGAGGACCGGCCGGCACCTCCGCCCAAGCACGGTGACCCCTTCGACCGCGACTCCCTGCCCGCTCCCCCGCGCGCGACGGCCGCCCTCCTGCGCTCCCTGCTCGCGCCTATGAAGGCCCGCGTCGTCCTCGCCTCGGTCCTGCTGCTGCTCCAGCAGGCGGCCGTGCAGGCGGGCCCGCTGCTCGTGGCGTACGCCATCGACCGTGCCGTACCGGCCTTCCGCGGCGACGACCACGGTCCGCTGATCGCCGTGGCGGTCGCCTACGTCCTGGCGTCGGTGGCGGCCGGCACGCTCCAGTACGGCTTCGTCCTGACCTCCGCCCGCGTCAACCAGGACGTCCTGCTCGACCTGCGCGGCAGGATCTTCCGGCACGCGCAGGCGCTCAGCGTCGACTTCCACGAGCGCTACACCTCGGGCCGGCTCATCTCGCGCTCCACGACGGACGTCGAGTCCCTGCGCGAGCTGCTCAGCGAGGGCCTCCAGGAACTCATCACCGTCATCCTGTCGTTCGTCTACATCTCGGCGCTGCTGCTCTGGCTCGACCTGGGCCTCGGGGCGGTCGCCGTGGCCTCGTTCGTGCCGCTGTACCTCCTCATCCGGCTCTACCGACGCCGCGCCGGACGGATCTACAGCGTCCGCTCGACCGCCATCGCCGCCGTCATCGTGAAGTTCGCGGAGACGATGAACGGCATCCGGCCGGTGCGCGCGTTCCGCCGCGAGGCCGTCAACGACGCCGACTTCCACGTACTCAACAGCCGCCACGAGCGCGTCAACGGCGACGCCATCCTGGAGATGGCCCGCTATGTCATCGGCTCCCGGCTCGTCGCCAACACGGCGGTCGCGGGGATCGTGCTGTGGGGCGCCTACCGGGTGGCGTCGGGCTCGCTGGCGCTGGGCGTGCTGGCCGCCGCGGTGCTGTATCTGCGCCGGCTGTACGACCCGATAGACCGGCTCGGCATGTTCCTCAACTCGTACCAGTCGGCAGCCGCGTCACTGGAGAAGATCGCGGGACTGCTGGCCCAGGTCCCCTCGGTGCCGGAGCCCGTACGGGCACGTGCGCTTCCGGAGCTGGCCTCCGAACACCCGGGCCGCCAGGTCGAGTTCGCCGACGTCCGCTTCGCGTACCGCACCGGCGGCGAGGTGCTCCCGGCCTTCTCGCTGACCCTCCCGGCGGGCCAGACCGTCGCCGTGGTCGGCTCCACGGGCGCGGGCAAGTCGACGCTCGCGAAGCTCCTGGCGCGCTTCTACGACCCCACGGACGGCCGGGTCCTTCTCGACGGCGTCGACCTGCGTGAGCTGTCGGTGCCCGAACTGCGCCGCGGGGTGGTGATGGTGACGCAGGAGGCCTTCCTCTTCTCCGGCACGGTCGCCGAGAACATCGCCATTGGCCGGCCGGACGCCTCCCGCGAGGACATCGAGCGCGCCGCGAAGGCCATCGGCGCCCACGACTTCATCAGCGCCCTGCCGGACGGCTACGACACGGACGTACGCAAGAGGGGCGGCCGTATCTCGGCCGGTCAGCGTCAACTAGTGGCGTTCGCGCGGGCGTTGCTCGCCGATCCGGCGGTCCTGATCCTGGACGAGGCCACCAGTTCGCTGGACGTGCCGGGCGAGCGGGCGGTCCAGCGCGCGATGGACACGGTCCTGCGCGGCCGGACGGCGGTCGTCATCGCCCACCGGCTGTCGACCGTCGAGATCGCCGACCGGGTGCTGGTCATGGAGCACGGCCGCATCGTCGAGGACGGCAGCCCCGCCCAACTCGTCGCGGACACGGGCAGGTTCGCGGACCTGCATCAGGCGTGGCGGGACAGCCTGGTCTAGCGGACACGGGCTTTGGCGCCCCGGAGGCAGACCGAGCACAACAAAAGAGGGGCCGAATGGTCGACGCGTACGAGGATCCCGGGACACCCGACTGTCGCGGTGGCGCGCGGTATCTCTGGTGGCTGGTCGCCAGGCAGCCGGGCCGGGCCGCAGCGGGGGCGCTGCTTGGCACCGTCTGGATGGTGCTCAGGGCGCTGGCGCCGTATCTGCTATCGCGCGCGATCGACGACGGCCTCGAACCGGGCGACCGGGCGGCGCTGGCCGGCTGGTCCGCCGCGCTGCTGTGCCTTGAGGTGTTCAACTCCTGGCTGAGCATCATGCGGCACCGCACGATGACCAGGCTCCGGATGGACGCCAACTTCCGGTCGGTCAAGCTCGTGGTCGGTCAGGCGACCAGGCTGGGTGCCACGCTGTCGCGCCGGACGGCGGCCGGGGAGGTCGTCACCATCGGCGTCGGTGACGTGCAGACGATCAGCCAGTCCCTGACAGTGGTCGGCCCGGGTGTCGGCGCGGCCGTCGCCTACGCCGTCGTGGCCGGACTGCTGCTGTCGATCTCGCTGCCGCTGGCCGCGGTGGTGCTGCTCGGGGTGCCGGTGACAGTCGTACTCGTCGGTCCGCTGATGGGGCGGCTGCGGGGCGTGGAGACGGAGTACCGCGAGCGGCAGAGTGTGCTGACGGCGCGGATCGGCGACCTCGCGGGCGGGCTGCGGGTCCTCAACGGCCTTGGTGGCAAAGGGCTGTTCGCCGACGCCTTCCGCCGTGACTCGCAGCGGCTGCGGGTGCAGGGGTACCGGGTCGGGTCGGTCACGAGCTGGATCCAGGCGCTCGGCGTCGGGCTGCCGACGGTGTTCCTGGCCGTCGTGACGTGGCTGGCGGCCCGGCTCGCCGCTCAAGGGTCCATCACGATCGGCGAGTTGGTGTCCGTGTACGGCTATGTCGCGGTCCTGGTGGCGCCGGTGGCCTTCTTCGTCGAGTGCGGCTACCAGCTCAGCCGGGGCGTGGTGGCCGCCCGGCGCGTCGTACGGTTCCTGTCCCTGGAGCCGATGGAGACGGGCCGCGCCTCCCTGGACGCGCTGGCCGAGCCCTCCGTGCTGCACGATCCGCGGTCCGGTGTGCGGGTGGCGCCCGGCAGGCTGACCGCGCTGGTCGGCGCCCGTCCGGCGGAGTCCGCCGCCGTGGTCGACCGGCTCGGGAGGTACACCGCGTCGGCGGCGACCTGGGGCGGCGTACGCCTCGACGCGATCGCCCTGCCACAGGTCCGGGCGCGCATCCTGGTCGCGGACAACGAGGCCGACCTGTTCGCGGGCACCCTGCGCGACCTGGTCTCCGGCCGCGGGGACCCCGACGAGGAGACCGTCGCCGGGGCGGTGCGTGCGGCCGTGGCGGACGACGTCGTGCTCGGGCTCCCGGACGGGCTCGACTCGGCCGTCGACGCGCAGGGCCGCAGTCTTTCCGGAGGGCAGCGGCAGCGCGTACGTCTGGTGCGGGCGCTGCTCGCCGACCCCGAGGTGCTGCTCGCGGTCGAGCCCACCTCGGCGCTGGACGCGCACACCGAGGCGGCCGTCGCCGCCCGGCTGCGCGCGGCGCGCTCGGGCCGTACGACCGTGGTGACCAGCACCTCGCCGCTCGTCCTCGACCAGGTGGACACCGTGTACTACCTGGTCGACGGCAAGGTCGCGGCCGTCGGCGGCCATCAGGAGCTCCTCGACGGGGAGCCGGGATACCGCGCGCTGGTGGCCCGCGACGCGGACGACACGGATGACACGGATGACACGGACGGTGTGGGCTGCGTGGGCGGCGTGGACCACACGGACGCCGACGAGTCGGACCTGGATGCGGCATCGGGTCCGGCCACGGCATCGGATCTGGACGCAGAGGAGGCCGTGCGATGACCGCGCAGCTGCCGGTCGCCGAACCGGCCGACGTACGCAGGGCCGCGGGCCGGCTGATCCGCGCGGACGGCCGCGCCTTCGCCGTCGTGCTCGTGCTGAACGCGCTGGCCGCCGCTGCCGGTCTGGTCGGTCCGTGGCTGCTCGGCCGCATCATCGACGAGGTCCGGGCCGGTGGCGGCGTGGCCGTCGTGGACCGCCTCGCACTGGTCATCCTGGTGTGCGCGCTGGGGCAGTTGCTGCTGGCGCGCGGCGCCCGGTACGTGGGGTACCGGTTCGGGGAGCGGACGCTGGCGCGGGTGCGCGAGGAGTTCGTCGAGCGGACGCTGACCCTGCCCGCCTCGGTCGTGGAGCGGGCGGGCACGGGCGATCTGACGGCCCGGGGCACCGCGGACGTCTCGGCGGTGGGCACGACCCTGCGCGACGCAGGTCCCGAGCTGCTGATCTCGTCGGTCCAGTGTCTGTTCCTCCTCGGCGCGGTCTTCGCGCTCGACCCGCTGCTCGGCGCCTGCGCGGTGCTCGCCCAGGCGGGCATCTGGCTGGCGCTGCGCTGGTATCTGCGCCGGGCGCGCACCGGCTATCTCGCCGAGGGGGCCGCCACGTCGGAGGTCGCCGAGATCCTCACGGCGACCGCGTCCGGCGGGCGCACGGTCGAGGCGTTCGGACTCCAGCGGCGGCGGATCGCCGCGAGCCGGGACGCCCTGGAGACGTCCCGGCGCACCCGGTTGTACACGCTGTATCTGCGGACCGTGTTCTTCGTGACGGTGGAGATCTCGTTCGTGCTCCCCGTGGCGGTCGTGCTGCTGGTCGGTGGAGCCCTGCACGAGCGGGGCACGGTGAGCCTGGGCGCGGTGGTCGCTGCGACCCTGTATCTGCGCCAGCTGGAATCACCGCTGGACCAGGTCCTGATGCGGGTCGAGCAACTGCAGGCCAGCAGCGCCTCGTTCGCCCGCGTGGAGGGCCTCGGCCGGGCGCCGCGGGCCGTGCCGTCCGGATCCCCGGCCCCGGCGGACGACCGGATCGACGTGACGGACGTGCGCTACTCGTACGACCGCGGGGGCGAGGTCCTGCGCGGGGTGGACCTGACCGTTCGGCCCGGGGAGCGGCTGGCCGTGGTCGGGCCCTCCGGCGCCGGGAAGACCACCCTGAGCCGGCTGCTGGCGGGCATCGACGCGCCGCGCTCCGGCTCGGTGACGGTGGGCGGGGTGCCGATCGTCGACCTCGACCCGGAGCAGCTGCGGCGGCAGGTCGTGCTCGTCACCCAGGAGCACCACATCTTCCTCGGCACGGTCCGCGACAACCTCCTCATCGCCGAACCGTCCGCCGGTGACCCCGAGTTGTGGGCGGCCCTCGCGGCGGTCGGCGCCGACGACTGGGTCCAGGAGCTGCCGGACGGCCTCGACACGGAGCTGGGACCCGACAGCCCCCACCGGGCGGACGGCTCCCGGGCCCAGCAACTGGCCCTGGCCCGAGTCGTGTTGGCAGACCCCCACACCCTGATCCTCGACGAGGCCACGGCACTCCTGGATCCGGCGACCGCACGCCACACCGAGCGCGCGCTCGCCGCCGTCCTCGAAGGCCGCACCGTCATCGCCATCGCCCACCGCCTGCACACCGCCCACGACGCGGACCGGGTCGCCGTGATGGAGGTCGGCCGCCTGACCGAACTGGGCACCCACGACAGCCTGGTGGCCGCCGACGGCGCGTACGCGTCCCTGTGGCACTCGTGGCACGGGGAGCGCCCGGGGCTTCCCGACCAACGGCCTTCATGAGCCTGGTCCTGCGGGGGCCTGAGCCCGCGTGAGCCCTAGCCCGCCTGGGCCGTCCGCCCGGCAAAGAGTCCGTATACCGAACATGACCACCCGGACAACGGACCTTTTCCAGCCAACTTCTTGATGCGCACCTGACAGAGAGCGCCATCTGCTGCCACTCTTCCCACGACCACTCCACAGCAACCCCACAAGAACCGCTGTGCCGTGGTGGACCCCCACGCACGCCCGCACGTGCCCATGCAAGTGGTTCCGCGTTCCGCCTTGTTCTGCCCGGACGGATCCCAACCGTCCGGTCCCCCCTGGCCGCGCGATCCGCGATCCGCGGCCACGCAGAAGGAGTCCGTGTTGAGACGCACCTCCCACAGACGCACCTCCCACACCGCAGGCACTTCTCAGACCGTGGGTAACTCCCGTTCCGCGTTCGCCTCCCGTTCCACCCGGCGCAAGGCCGCCGCCGGCGCGCTCGTCGCCGTCGCCGCCCTGCTCGCCGCGGCCGTCCAGACGGGCGCCGCCACCGCCGACACCGAACCCGCCCCGGGCAAGCTCGACAAGGGGTCCCTGTCCGTCAAGCTCTCCCCCGCCCAGCGCGCGGCGCTGATCCGTGACGCCGACTCGGCGAAGGCGGACACCGCGAAGGAACTCGGCCTGGGCGCCCAGGAGAAGCTCGTCGTCCGTGACGTCGTCAAGGACGCGGACGGTACGGTCCACACGCGCTACGAGCGCACGTACGCCGGACTCCCGGTCCTCGGCGGCGACTTGGTGGTCGACACCGCCAAGTCGGGGAAGACCGAAGGCGTTACGCGCGCGGTGAAGGCCCAGCTCAAGGGCATCACCACCAGCGCGGCGGTGAAGCCCGCCGTGGCCGAGAAGCAGGCCCTGAAGGCCGCCTCGGCGGAGGGCTCGAAGAAGACCGAGGCGGACGGCGCGCGCAAGGTGATCTGGGCGGCCGACGGCACGCCGAGCCTCGCGTACGAGACGGTCGTGGGCGGTCTGCAGCACGACGGCACCCCGAACGAACTGCACGTCATCACGGACGCGGCCACCGGCAAGAAGCTCTACGAGTACCAGGCCGTCGAGACCGGCACGGGCAACACCCAGTACAGCGGTTCGGTGACCCTCGGCAGCGCCCAGTCCGGGTCGACGTACAACCTCACGGACACGACGCGCGGCAACCACAGGACGAACAACCTCAACCGCGGTACGTCGGGCACGGGCACGCTCTTCTCGGGCGCCGACGACGTGTGGGGCAACGGAGCGGCGTCGAACCTGGAGACGGCGGGCGCGGACGCCCACTACGGGGCCGCGCTGACGTGGGACTACTACAAGAACGTGCAGGGCCGCAGCGGTATCCGCGGTGACGGGGTCGGCGCGTACTCCCGCGTCCACTACGGCAACAACTACGTCAACGCCTTCTGGCAGGACTCCTGCTTCTGCATGACGTACGGCGACGGCTCGGGCAACGCCAAGCCGCTCACGTCGATCGACGTGGCCGCGCACGAGATGACGCACGGCGTCACCTCCAACACGGCCGGCCTGGTCTACAGCGGTGAGTCGGGCGGCCTGAACGAGGCGACCTCCGACATCTTCGCGGCGGCCGTCGAGTTCTACGCCGGCAACACCCAGGACGTCGGCGACTACCTGGTCGGCGAGAAGATCGACATCAACGGCAACGGGACGCCGCTGCGTTACATGGACAAGCCGAGCAAGGACGGCGCGTCCAAGGACAGTTGGTACTCGGGCATCGGCTCGATCGACGTCCACTACTCCTCGGGCCCGGCGAACCACTTCTTCTACCTCCTCTCGGAGGGCAGCGGCGCCAAGACCGTCAACGGCGTCGCGTACGACTCGCCGACCTCCGACGGTCTGCCGGTGACCGGGATCGGCCGGGAGAAGGCCGCGCTGATCTGGTTCAAGGCGCTCACCACGAAGTTCACCTCGACGACCAACTACGCGGCGGCCCGCACCGGCACGCTCGCGGTCGCGGGTGAGCTGTACGGCACCACGAGCGCCGAGTACACGGCGGTGCAGAACGCGTGGGCCGGCATCAACGTCGGCGCCCGGCCCGGTGGCGGCGGGGGCGGCGGCACGTCGTTCGAGAGCACGACGGCCGTAGCGATTCCGGACAACGGAGCGGCGGTGACGTCGTCGATCGCGGTCACCGGCCAGGCCGGAAACGCTCCCACCAACCTGGTCGTCACCCCGAACATCACGCACACGTGGCGCGGTGACCTGGTGGTCGACCTGGTGGCACCGGACGGCACGAGCTACCGCCTCAAGCCCTTCAGCTCCTCGGACTCGGCGGACAACGTCACCGAGCCGTACACGGTGAACGCGTCCTCCGAACTCGCCAACGGCACCTGGCAGTTGAGGGTCCAGGACCAGGCGGCGCAGGACACCGGCAGGATCAATGGCTGGAAGATCACCTTCCCGCAGGCGTAACCGATCCGGGTGAGCACCGGCCACACAAGCTCACCCAGGCCCACACGCACAGGGCGCTGCCCCGGGGATCCGGCTCCCCGGGGCGGCACCTTCTTTGCCACGCCATTACCACCGCCTTGCGACGGCCTTCCCCGCCCTTTACCAGGCCTTTGCTGGCGTTCAAGTCCGCAATCCGTACGCGGATCTTCGGGCAGCGGACGATTTCCGGCCAACCTTTATTCGCCCCGCTGACATGTACGCGACTCAACTGGCAACGTTCACCTCGCATCACCGCTTACGGCACACCCGCACCGCAACTTCACAACCGCCCGACCGGTCCCCCATGCCAGTCGGACACCCCCCACGAAGGAGCTTGTGTGACCCCCCTCTACGCGCGTCACAAGCGCACCACTCTGGCCATCGCCACCGCAGTGGCGGCCGGAGCCCTGCTCACCACCGGTCTGACCACCGGTGCCTCCGCCCAGTCCCCGGCCGAGCAGTCCGGCGGGACGACCCTCGCCGCGGCCCCGGTCCAGCTGACCGCGGCAGCCCGTACGAGCCTCATCCAGAAGGCCGACGCCGCCACGGCGGACACGGCCGACGAGATAGGTCTCGGCGCCAAGGAGAAGCTGGTCGTCAGAGACGTCGTCAAGGACGCCGACGGCACGACGCACACCCGGTACGAGCGCACGTACGACGGACTCCCGGTCCTCGGCGGCGACTTGGTGATCCACGAGACCAAGGCCGGCAAGACCCAGGGCGTGACCAAGGCGACCAAGGCCGCCATCAAGGTCTCCGACGTCACCCCGGACATCGCCAAGTCCACCGCCGAGAAGCAGGCGTTGAAGGCGGCGAAGGCCGAGGGCAGCACGAAGTCCGCGGCCGACAAGGCGCCCCGCAAGGTCGTCTGGGCGGCCGACGGCAAGCCGGCCCTGGCCTACGAGACGGTCGTCGGCGGCTTCCAGCACGACGGCACCCCGCAGCAGCTGCACGTCATCACCGACGCGCAGACGGGCAAGAAGCTGTACGAGTGGGAGGCGATCCAGACCGGCACCGGCAACAGCCAGTACGCCGGCAAGGTCACCATCGGCACCTCGCTCTCGGGCTCGACGTACCAGCTGAACGACACCGGCCGCGGCGCCCACAAGACGTACAACCTCAACCGGGGTACGTCCGGCACCGGCACCCTCTTCACCGACGCGGACGACACCTGGGGCACGGGCGCGGCCTCGAACACCCAGACCGCCGCCGTGGACGCGCACTACGGCGCCCAGGTCACCTGGGACTTCTACAAGAACGTGCTCGGCCGCAACGGCATCAAGAACAACGGCGTCGCCGCCTACTCCCGCGTCCACTACGGGAACGCGTACGTCAACGCCTTCTGGAGCGACAGCTGCTTCTGCATGACGTACGGCGACGGCTCGGGCAACGCCAAGCCGCTGACCTCGATCGACGTGGCGGGCCACGAGATGACGCACGGCGTCACCTCCAACACGGCGGGCCTGGTCTACAGCGGCGAGTCCGGCGGCCTGAACGAGGCGACCTCCGACATCTTCGGCACGGCGGTCGAGTTCTACGCGGCCAACGCGTCCGACGTCGGCGACTACCTCGTCGGCGAGAAGATCGACATCAGGGGCAACGGCACCCCGCTGCGCTACATGGACCAGCCGAGCAAGGACGGCGCGTCCAAGGACAGCTGGTCGTCCAGCCTGGGCGGCATCGACGTCCACTACTCCTCGGGCCCGGCGAACCACTTCTTCTACCTCCTCTCGGAGGGCAGCGGCGCCAAGACCATCAACGGCGTCAGCTACAACTCCCCGACCTCCAACGGCTCGACGGTCACCGGCATCGGCCGCGACAAGGCGGTCAAGATCTGGTACAAGGCGCTCACCGAGTACATGACGTCCACGACGAAGTACGCGGGCGCCCGTACGGCGACACTGAGCGCGGCGTCGGCGCTGTACGGCGGCACGGCCAGCGCGGAGTACAAGGCGGTCGCGGCGGCCTGGTCCGCGGTGAACGTGGCCTGACTGTCCAATAGTTGAGGCGTGGGCGGTACCCGGAACGAAGGCATTCCCGGGTACCGCCCTACTCTTGGTTCCCATGCCCTACACGTACGAGGACGTGGGCGCGACCCGCGACGGCCGGTGCCCACCCGGCTTCCATCCCCTGCACGTCCGCAGCCGCGTCGGCGAGGGCCAGGAGGTCTTCAAATCCGCGTCCCAGGCGGTCCTGACCTGGGACCTCCACAGAGCGGTGGGCGTCAAGATCACAACGGACGCCCCGCAGGCGGCCCCCGGCGTGGACGTCACGGTCGGCCTGGGCCTGCTCCAGGCCCCCTGCCGCATCGTCTGGACAATCGACGAACCCCGCCGAGCCGGCTGGGCCTACGGCACCCTCCCCGGCCACCCCGAATCCGGCGAGGAAGCCTTCATCGTCGACCGCACGGGCGACGGCACGGTCTGGCTGACGATAACGGCCTTCAGCCGCCCGGCGAAGTGGTACGCGAAGGCGGGCGGGGCGGCTACGCGGGGGTTGCAGCATGCTTACGCACGGCGGTGCGGGGTGGTGTTGCGGAAGATGTGCGAGGACCCGAAGGGCGACTTTCTGAGGTAGTGGGGGCGACCGATTCCGCCGAAGCGGACATCTGCAGGGGCGTTTGCCTACTCCGCCGCGGTGCGGATTTCTCTTCTCCTGCGCGATGGCGACGGATTCCGGCACGGGCCGCGGCTCGCCGTTCTTCGAAGGCGGCGGGGGAACGGAGGCGGCGCTGAAGTCGTACGCCCAGCCGCGCTTCGACGTGGCGGTGAACCGGGTGCAGGTGGCGACGGCTCTCTTCAGCCCGGTCATCCACTGCGCGGCGGTGTCGCCGTCGTGGCTCGTCAGAGTCAGAGTCCCGGGCGGGGCCGACGCCGGGGAACCCTCCGCCTCGATCGTCGCCCAGACCATGGCCCTCCGGGGAAGCCGGGGACGCACGCTCATCATGTCCGCGAGGGGACGACAGGCCGCCTGACCTGTCGTCACAACATCCTTGGCCTCCAACAGTGGAAGACTCTGCCGCTCCGCGCTGAAACCCGGCAGGTCGACGCCCTCGGGCAGCGCGTCGGTCAACTAGGCCTTGGTGAGCGGCCCTTGACCACCGGCGGAGGACTTCGACTCCCCGTCCCCCGGCCCACTGCACGCCGACAGCACAACTGTCGTGCCGATCACCAGCACAACAGCCTTCATGGCACGCCGCGCACCGCTCACCACTGACCCAACCCCCGTCGATCACCGACCGGGTCCGCGGCACCCCTGCCCCTGGCTCGCCGGACCCGAGCGACAACCCTGGACCAGCTCCGATCACCGAGGCGCGAGGATCCCCCGACCCCTCCTCCGCGCCTCAAGCGGCCCTGAGCGCAGGCGACTTCACCGCATCAAAACCCCCGCCCCCTCCCCCAACTCCTCCGAAGGAACCACCACCAGCCCCAACTCCGCACTCGACGCCAACAGTCGATGCGTAGGCAGGATGCGGACCGTGTAGCCGAAGGGACCCGTCCGGTCCAGGGACAGGGGGCCCTCGTAGAGCCAGCGGCCTTCCAGGTCTGGGCCGCCCGCCGGTTTCAGTGGGGCGGACGTGCCGTCCGTGATGCCGTCCTCCGAGTCGACGCGGCCCGAGACTGCCTGGACCTCGACGTCGTCGGGGGCCAGGTCGCCCAGGCCGACGCGGACGCGCAGGGAGAGTGTCGTGCCGAGTTCGGCCGTCGGAGTCCCGGCCGAGGTCTCCACGTGGTCGACCGTGACGTGCGGCCAGGCCCCGCGGACGCGAGACTTCCACACCGCCAACTCCCTTGCCGCGGAAGGGGACATGGCGCGGTGGGCATGGGCCGCCGGGGTGTAGAGGCGTTCCACGTACTCGCGGACCATGCGGCCGGCCAGGACCTTCGGGCCCAGGTGGGTCAGGGTCTGGCGGACCATCTCGATCCAGCGGTCGGGCAGGCCGGCCTGGCCGCGCTCGTAGAAGCGCGGGGCCACCCGCTGTTCCAGCAACTCGTAGAGCGCCGACGCCTCCAGCTCGTCCCGGCGGTCGTCGTCCACCGCCGTGCCGTCCGCCGTCGGGATCGCCCAGCCGAAGTCCGGCTGGAACCACTCGTCCCACCAGCCGTCCAGGACCGAGAGGTTGAGGCAGCCGTTCAGCGCCGCCTTCATCCCCGATGTACCGCACGCCTCCAGGGGGCGGAGCGGGTTGTTCAGCCAGATGTCGCAGCCGGGATACAGCTTCTGCGCCATCGCCATGCCGTAGTCGGGGAGGAAGACGATCCGGTGGCGTACGCGCGGGTCGTCCGCGAAACGGACCAGCTCCTGAACCAGGCGCTTGCCGCCGTCGTCCGCCGGGTGCGCCTTGCCCGCCACCACGATCTGGATCGGCCGCTCGGGGTGCAGCAGCAGGTCCATCAGGCGGTCCCGGTCCCTCAGCATCAGCGTCAGGCGCTTGTAGGAGGGGACCCTGCGCGCGAAGCCGATCGTCAGGACGTCCGGGTCCAGCACGCCATCGATCCAGCCCAGTTCGGCCGTGCCCGCGCCGCGCTGCCGCCAGGACGCGTGCAGCCGTTCCCGTACCTCCGTCACCAGCTGCTCGCGCAGCACGCGGCGCAGGTCGTAGATGTCCTGGTCGGGGATCTCGGCGACGGCGTCCCAGCGGTCCGAGGCGCCGACCGTCATCGCGTCCTCGGTGCGCTGCGCACCGATCTGGCGGGCGCCGAGACGGAAGACCTCGGGGGCCACCCAGGTCGGCGCGTGCACGCCGTTCGTGACGGAGGTGATCGGAACCTCGTCCGGGTCGAAGCCCGGCCAGAGCCCGGAGAACATCTCCCGGCTGACCTGTCCGTGCAGCAATGAGACCCCGTTGGCGCGTTGGCCCAGCCTCAGGCCCATCACCGCCATGTTGAAGAGGTTCGGTTCGCCGCCCGGATATGTCTCCATTCCCAATTGCAGAATGCGTTCGACGTCAATGCGCGGGAGTTCCGCGTCGGGGCCGAAGTGCCGGGCCACCAGTTCCCGGTCGAAGCGGTCGATTCCGGCGGGCACGGGGGTGTGGGTCGTGAAGACCGTGCCGGCCCGGACGGCTTCGAGGGAGGCGTCGAAATCCAGGTCCTCATAAGACAGTTCGTGAATTCGTTCCAGGCCAAGAAATCCCGCGTGCCCCTCGTTCGTATGGAACACCTCGGGCTGCGCGTGCCCCGTCAGCCGACAGTACGTACGCACGGCACGCACCCCGCCGATGCCGAGCAGCATCTCCTGGAGCAGCCGGTGCTCGCTGCCGCCGCCGTAGAGCCGGTCCGTCACGCCCCGTTCGCCGAGGTCGTTCTCCTCTATGTCCGAGTCGAGCATCAGCAGCGGGACCCGGCCGACCTGGGCCAGCCAGACACGGGCGTGGAGGGACCTCCCGCCGGGGAGGGCCAGGGACACCTGCGAGGGGGTGCCGTCGGGCTCGCGCAGCAGGGAGACGGGCAGTTCGTTCGGGTCCAGGACCGGATAGTGCTCCTGCTGCCAGCCGTCCCGGGACAGGGACTGCCGGAAGTAGCCGTGCCGGTAGAGGAGTCCGACGCCGATCAGGGGTACGCCGAGGTCGCTGGCCGCCTTGAGATGGTCCCCGGCGAGGATGCCGAGGCCGCCGGAGTACTGCGGCAGCGCGGCCGTGATGCCGAACTCGGGTGAGAAATAGGCGATGGCGGCGGGGAGTTCGGAGGTCTGGGACTGGTACCAGCGGTCCCCGCCCACATAGTCCTTGAGGTCGTCGGCGACCGCGGCGAGTCGCCGCAGGAAGCGCCGGTCCTCGGCCAGTTCGGCCAGCCGCTCGGGCGAGACGCTCCCGAGGAGGCGTACGGGATCGCATTCGGAGGCGGCCCAGTGCTCGGGGTCCACGGACTGGAAGAGGTCACGGGTCTCGGCGTGCCAGGACCAGCGCAGATTGCGCGCCAGATCGCTGAGGGGGTGAAGGGCTTCGGGGAGTACGGGACGCACGGTGAATCTGCGGATGGCCTTCACGAGCTTCCACCTTCACGGAGGACGTACCAGGACGGCGTATCGGCGTTGCTATGGCTGGGCGTAGGCGTTGCGATGGCTGGACGTTGCGATGGCTCGGCGTTTCGATGGCTCGGCGTTTCGATGACTCGGCGGATCAGGGAGATCCAGCGCATCAGGGCGATCTGGCGGACGCACGTCGCTGTGCGCACTTTGTCACCCATGACGGTAGCGGCGAGGGTGCCTCCGCAACTACGGCGCGAAGTGCTCCGCGGGGTGAGCGGTACTGCGACCGGGGGCCGATCGTCACTGATCACGCCCGCGTGGTGGAGCCTTCGGCGGCACGGCCCCGCGCCCCCCGCGGAAGGGCCGGAAATCGCCGCAACCTTTACATGTCCGCCACGGGCGATATGGCCGATTCCGCCCCGTCGGGCGACCTTGTGGCGCTTCACACCGCACGAGAGGCTGCCAAGTGGCGATCCGGCCACGGCCTCGCAGGACCCGTACAGGGACTTGCGAGGCCTGCCAGAGCCCCACCGGGCCCGCGCGCACCACCGGCCGGAGCACGCCGAGTCGAGGAGGGGAACTCACACCATGGCAGTGACGCGCGAGCGGCGGCTGCACTGGGCGGGAGGCCTGACCGCGGTCATGACGGCCGCGGTGCTTTCGGCCATCACCCTGCCCGCACACGCCGCCCCCGAGGGGCAGATATCCGGCACGGGCGGAGCGGCTTCCGTCAGCGGCAGCTACATAGTGACGCTCGAAGGGGGAACGAGGGCTCCGTCGAAGGCGGGCAAGGCCGTCGCCACCAAGTACGGAGCGAAAATAAGCCACACCTACAGCACCGCGCTCAACGGCTATGCGGTGAAGGTGAACGAGGGGCAGGCCAAGCGCCTGGCCGCCGACTCCCGTGTGGCCTCGGTCTCGCGGGACGCCACCGTGGCCGTCGAGCACCGGCAGCCGGACCCGCCGTGGGGCCTCGACCGCATCGACCAGCAGGACCTGCCGCTGGACAGCAGCTACACCTGGCCGGAGTCCGCGGGCCAGGGCGTGACGGCGTACGTCATCGACACCGGCGTACGCATCACCCACAAGGACTTCGGCGGCCGGGCGAGCAACGGCTGGGACTTCGTCGACAACGACGCCGTCGCCCAGGACGGCCAGGGCCACGGCACGCACGTGGCGGGCACGATCGCGGGCACGACGTACGGCGTCGCGAAACAGGCGAAGGTCGTCGCCGTCCGCGTCCTCGACGACAACGGAGCCGGCACGCTCTCGCAGGTCATCGCGGGCATCGACTGGGTGACCAAGAACGCCCAGAAGCCGGCCGTCGCCAATATGAGCCTGGGCGGGCTCGCGGACCCGCAACTGGACGCCGCGGTCCGCAACTCCATCGCGTCCGGGGTCACCTACGCGGTCGCGGCGGGCAACGACGGCCTCCCCGCGAGCCTCTACTCACCGGCCCGTGTCAAGGAGGCGATCACGGTCGGCGCGAGCGACAAGAAGGACGCGAGGGCGGACTTCTCCAACTGGGGCGCGCGACTCGATCTGTTCGCCCCCGGCGTGGACGTCACCTCAGCCTCCAACGCGAGCGACACGGGCAGGGCGACCTTCTCCGGTACGTCGATGGCGTCGCCCCACGCGGCAGGTGCGGCCGCGCTCCATCTGGCCGACCACGCCTGGGCGACACCCGCCGATGTCAGCAAGGCTCTTGTCGAGCAGGCCGCTTCCGGGAAGATGTCCAACGCCGGGCTCGGCTCACCGAACAAGCTCCTGCAAGTCGACAACCCCTAAGTATTTGCGCATTCACCGACCGGCCTCGTCCCGCGAATCCCCAACCGATCCTTTACGGATCCTTGGCGGATTCTCATCGGACGAGGCCGGTCTTGTGTGTAGACATACGCGCGAGTAGTTAACAAAGTGCCGGATTGCCCACCCGAAAAGAGTGGGAAGGCTCCACCGGTACGCCCAGCAGGACCAACCTCCCCACACCCTCATCCGCCCACCCACGTTGACGCGGACAGGAGCGGTCATGCCCGCCATGCACCACCAGCCGTCACCACCCCCGACGCCCGGCACCACCGAACCCCCCGACCAGGGAGAGAAGACCGACCGGCCACAGCCGCCGAAGGCAAGGGCCGTCGAGCCGGCCGCCAAACCGGCCAAGACTCCCAAGGCCCCCAAGCCTGCACAGTCGGCGAAACCCGCCGAGCCTGCGAAGCAGGAGGAGCCGGTGAACCAGGAGGAGTCGGTGAAACCGGCAGAATCCGCGCACCCGGCAGAGTCGGCGAAACCGTCGGAGTCGAAGAAGCCGTCCAAGTCGTCCAAGCAGTCGCGGCCGTCGACGACCACCCGGAAGAGCACCACCCGCCTCACCCCCGCCCCAGCCCCCGTCCCAGCCCCCGTCCCGGGAAGCGGCCCTCTGATCGGGCGCATCCCCGTGCTGGACGTGCGCCCCCTCGTGCAGGGCGGGCGCCGCCCCGCCAAGGCCGTGGTGGGCGAGCCCTTCGAGATCTCCGCGACGGTCTTCCGCGAGGGGCACGACGCGGTCGCCGCGAACGTCGTCCTGCGGGATCCTGACGGCCGCTCGGGCCCCTGGACCCCGCTGCGCGAACTGGCCCCCGGCACCGACCGCTGGGGCGCCACCGTCTCCGTACCGACGCCGGGCCGCTGGACCTACACCGTGGAGGCCTGGGGCGACCCGATCACCACCTGGCGCCACCACGCGCAGATCAAGATCCCGGCGGGCATGGACACCGAGCTGGTCCTGGAGGAGGGCGCGCTGCTGTACGAGCGTGCCGCGACCGGCGTGCCGAAGAGCAAGGGCCGCCGTGACGCGATCCTCGCGGCCGTGGAGGCCCTGCGCGACACCGACCGGCCCGCCGCGGCCCGCCTCGCCGCCGCGCTCACGCCCGACGTGGACCACGTCCTGGCGCGCCACCCCCTGCGCGAACTGGTCTCGTCCGCCGAGCGGCTGACCCTCCTGGTGGAGCGGGAGCGGGCGTTGTACGGGTCCTGGTACGAGTTCTTCCCGCGCTCGGAGGGCGCGGTGGTGGAACCCGACAAGCCGCCGGTCTCCGGCACCTTCCGGACCGCCGCGCGACGGCTGCCCGCGATCGCCGCGATGGGCTTCGACGTGGTGTACCTGCCACCGATCCACCCCATCGGCACGACCTTCCGCAAGGGCCCCAACAACACGCTCGACGCGTCCCTGCACGACGTCGGGGTCCCCTGGGCAATCGGCTCGCCGGAGGGCGGGCACGACGCCGTCCACCCCGACCTCGGCACGATCGACGACTTCGACGCCTTCGTACGGCGGGCCGAGAGCCTGGGCATGGAGATCGCCCTGGACTTCGCCCTCCAGTGCTCACCGGACCACCCGTGGGTGGAGAAGCACCCGGAGTGGTTCCACCACCGCTCGGACGGCACGATCGCGTACGCGGAGAATCCGCCGAAGAAGTACCAGGACATCTATCCGATCGCCTTCGACAAGGACATGCCCGGCCTGATCCAGGAGACGCTCAGGGTTCTGCGGTTCTGGATGAGCCACGGGGTGCGGATCTTCCGCGTGGACAACCCCCATACAAAACCGGTCATCTTCTGGGAGCAGGTGATCGCGGACATCAACCGCACCGACCCCGATGTCATCTTCCTGGCCGAGGCGTTCACCCGCCCGGCGATGATGCACACGCTCGGCGCGATCGGTTTCCAGCAGTCGTACACGTATTTCACCTGGCGCAACACCAAGGAAGAACTGACCGAGTACCTCACCGAACTGTCGGGCGAGGCGGCCGCCTATATGCGGCCCAACTTCTTCGCCAACACCCCGGACATCCTGCACGAATTCCTTCAGCAGGGCGGCCGGCCCGCCTTCGAACTGCGGGCCGTGCTCGCCGCGACACTGTCGCCGGCCTGGGGTGTCTACAGCGGATTCGAGCTGTGCGAGAACGTCCCGGTGCGGGACGGGAGCGAAGAATACCTGGACTCGGAGAAGTACCAACTGCGTCCGCGAGACTGGGAGTCGGCGGAGCGCGAGGGTCGTAGCATCGCCCCTCTGATTGCCGAACTCAACGCGGTCAGGCGCCGCAGTCCGGCCCTGAGGCAACTGCGCGACCTGCACTTCCACCAGGCGGACAAAGAGGCGGTGATCGCGTACTCGAAATCTGTCGCAGACGCACGCGGATCGAACACGGTTCTGGTGGTCGTGAACCTCGACCCTCACCACACCCAGGAGGCCACGGTCTCGTTGGACATGCCACGACTCGGCCTCGACTGGCACGAGTCGATGCCGGTGCGCGA
>NZ_JBITFQ010000038.1:0-52360 GCF_044456225.1 Streptomyces sp. NPDC050988
CGGTTACATTCCGAACCCGGAAGCTAAGCCTTACAGCGCCGATGGTACTGCAGGGGGGACCCTGTGGGAGAGTAGGACACCGCCGAACAAATATTATGGGAAAGCCCCTGCACTTCGGTGCGGGGGCTTTCTTGCGTTTAGGGTCTTTGTTATGCGCTACGAACTGGTGGTCTTCGACAACGACGGCGTCCTTGTGGACAGTGAGCCGATCTCCAATACGCTGCTGGCCGCCTATCTCACCGAGCTGGGGCACCCCACCTCGTACGAGGAGTCCCTGCGCGACTACATGGGCTCCGCCATGCACCGCGTACACGATCTGGTCGAGGAGCGGACCGGGGAGCGGCTGCCCGCCGACTTCGACGATGTCTTTCATGCGCGCGTGTTCGCCGCCTTCGAGCGGGAGTTGGAGCCGGTGGCGGGGGCCGTGGAGGTCCTGGAGAAGCTGGCCGCGGACGGGGTTCCGTACTGTCTGGCATCGTCCGGGAGTCATGAGCGGATCCGGGTCGGGCATCGGAAGACCGGTCTTGACCGGTGGTTCGACGACGGGCGGATCTTCAGTTCGCAGGACGTGGGCCGGGGGAAGCCGGCGCCGGATCTGTTCCTTCACGCGGCCGAGCGCATGGGGGTGCCGCCGGAGAAGTGTCTTGTCGTCGAGGACAGTCCGCTCGGGGTGCGGGCGGCCGTCGCGGCAGGCATGGATGTGTACGGGTTCACGGCGATGACGCCGCCCGAGCGGTTGGCGGGGGCCGACCGGCTCTTCGAGGACATGAGCGAGCTGATCGGCCTGCTTCAGAGCTGACTTGCCGTCCGTATGGCCACTGAGTTGATCTCAAGTTGATCTTCCAGCGCCAGAGTTGAACAAAATTCATCTTTGAACCGTCTACCCACGGGTAAGCCTGAGCCCTACGCTGAGCCGCCATGACAGATGTGCTGCGGCGTGGCCGGGCTTCTTTGGCATTCAGTTTCTTCGCCCAGGGCGTCGCCTTCGCGCTGCTCGTGACGCGAATACCCGCGATCCAGGACCGGTACGGGATATCCGACGCGTTGCTGCCGGCCTTCCTCGCGGCCGTGCCGATCCTGGCCGGGGTCGGCAGCGTCTGCACCGAGCAGTTGGTGAAGAGGGTGCCCCCCAGCCACGTACTGCGCTGGTCGCAGCCGGTGGTGCTGCTGGCCCTGCTCGGGGTGGGGGCCGGTGACGGGCTGTGGGCGATCGGGGTGTCGCTCGCCGCCTTCGGGCTGGCCGTCGGATCGCTCGACGCCTCCATGAACATGCTCGGAGTGAGTCTTCAGCACAGGTACGGGCGCAGCATCATGCTCGGGTTCCACGCGGCGTTCAGTCTGGGCGGGATCGTCGGGGCGTCGCTCGCGTGGGTGGGGGCGCACTGGGATCTGGCGCTGTTCGTGTCGTATCTGCCGGTGGTCGTGGTGTTGTTGCCCGCGGCTTTCGTGGGGAGCCGGTGGTACGTCGACGGGAGCGGGCCGGAGGCCGAGGCCGAGGTCGAGGCGAAGGGGCAGGGCGAGAGCGGGAGCGGTGGTGGCAGCGTTGGGTTCAAGTTGCTGCTGCCTCTGTGTCTGGTGATGGCCGTCGCGTACATCGGGGATTCGACCGTCTCCAACTGGAGCGCCAAGTATCTGCAGGACGTGCTCGGCAGTTCGGAGCAGCTGGCGACCGTTCCGTACAACGTCTATATGGTCACCACGCTGATCGGGCGGGCCGTCGGGGACTTCGGGGTGCGGCGGTTCGGGGCCGTGATGGTGGTGCGGGCCGGTGCGGCGGTCGCGGCGGTGGGGTTCGCGGTGGTGGCGGGGGCGCCGGGGGCGTGGGTCGGGATGCTCGGCTTCACGCTGCTGGGGTTCGGGTTGTGCGTGATCGTGCCGCAGACCTTCGCGGCCGCCGGACGGCTCTTTCCAGGGGCTGCGGATGCGGCCGTCGCTCGACTGAATATCTTCAACTATGTGGGGTTCTTGATCGGTTCGCCCTTGGTGGGGGCTCTGGGCGATGCGTGGAGTTATCGGGGGGCCATGCTCGTGCCGATGGTGTTGGTGCTGGTGACGTTGGTGTACGCCAAGTCGTTCGCCTCTGAACCTTCCCGATACGGTGACGGGCATGAGCGGCCGCGCACAGCTGATGTGGGACGAGGCAGTAACGGGCTATGACTTCGGCCCGGATCATCCGATGGATCCGGTCCGGTTGGCGCTGACCCGGCGCCTGGTCGATGCCTTCGGGCTCGACCGGGAGGTGGAGGTCGTCTCGGCCAAGGCCGCCGGGGACTCGACTCTGCGGCTCGTGCACCGGGAGGACTACATCGAGGCGGTCAAGGCCGCCTCTGTGGATCCGAGGAGCGCGGACGGGGCGTACGGGCTGGGGACCATGGACGATCCCGCCTTCGCCGGGATGCACGAGGTGTCCGCGCTGATCGCCGGGCAGTCGGTGGGGGCCGCCGAGGCCGTGTGGCGGGGTGAGGCGCTGCACGCGGTGAACTTCGCGGGCGGGCTGCATCATGCGATGCCTGGCGGTGCGTCGGGGTTCTGCATCTACAACGATGCTTCTTTGGCCATTGCCCGGTTGCTGGAGCTCGGGGCCGAGCGGGTCGCGTACGTGGATGTGGACGTGCATCACGGGGACGGGGTGCAGGCCGCGTTCTGGGAGGACCCGCGGGTGCTGACCGTGTCGTTGCACGAGCATCCTCGGACCCTGTTTCCGCAGACGGGGTGGCCGGAGGAGACCGGGGCCGCGTCCGCGGAGGGGTCCGCCGTGAATGTGGCGTTGCCGGCCGGGACCGGGGACGCGGGGTGGCTGCGGGCCTTTCACTCCGTCGTGCCGGAGTTGGTCGCGGACTTTCGGCCGCAGGTGCTGGTGACTCAGCACGGGGCCGATACGCACTTCGAGGATCCGCTCGCTCATCTTGCCGTGTCGTTGGATGCGCAGCGGGCTGTGCAGGTGGCCTGTCATGAGCTGGCGCACGAGTACGCCGAGGGGCGGTGGGTCGCTCTTGGTGGGGGCGGGTATGCCGTGGTGGATGTGGTGCCTCGGTCGTGGACGCATCTGGTGGCTGTCGCGGCGGGGCGGGAGATCGCGCCGGAGACGGTGGTTCCTGAGGGGTGGCGGCAGGAGGTTTTTGCTCGTACGCGGCAGTTGGCGCCTGCGCGGATGACTGATGGGCGGTGGCCTGTGTCGTGGAAGGGGTGGGAGTCGGGGTATGACCCCGCCGACCGTCTTGACCAGGCTGTGCTTGCTGCGCGGCGGGCTGCGTTTCCGTTGCGGGGGTTGTTGGCGTAGGGCTCCGCCGGGGGGCCTGGCCTTTTTTCTCGCCCCCGCCGCCCCTACCCATTCCCGTCCCTCTGGGGCTCCGCCCCAGGCCCCGTGGGGGGCGTTTTCGGGTGCGGGCCGGTGGGGGCTGGTCGCGCAGTTCCCCGCGCCCCTAAAGGCCCCCTAGGGGCGCGGGGAACTGCGCAGTCTTTTGGGGGTTCGGGGGCGGAGCCCCTGAGTTAGTGACGGGAATGGGTAGGGGCGGCGGGGGCGAAAGAAAGCCTCAGCCGTCCCCCTCGCCCTAGACCCCGTTACGCCAACTGTGGGGTGTTTCAGGGGTTTTGGGGGTGTGGGGTGGGTGGATGCGTCAGCATCGGGGCGTGTTGAGTAGTGGAGCGTTGCGGGCGCATTTGCTGGCGGCGAGGCTGGCGGGGACGGTGGCCACCTCGCGGGAGACGAGTCTCAGGAGCTATCGGTTGTTCGCCGCGCGGGATCCGCGGGTGATGATCGGGCTTGATCCTGAATGGACATGGGAACAACCGGATCTGATCGCTTTGATGGCGGACAAGTGCGGGGTGTCCCCCGATCCGCAGTACACGTCTGGTCCTGATGTGATCGATCCTGAGCGAACTCTGGCGGCTCTTGACGCCTTCGCCGCCCGGCTTGCGGAAGCCGCACGGAACCGTTCCCCGGTGCTGCTCGGCACCGGACACCCGCACCGGCTGATCGGTTTCTACGCCGCCCTGGCGGACGCTCTGTCGGCGGCGGGGTGTACCGTCCTCACCCCCGCGCATGGTCACTGTGTCGACATAACGACCCGGTTCGGTCTACGCACGTACAACCTTGACTACGTACGAGGAGTCGCGCTGGTGCGCGAACCGGGGGCGTGGGACCCCGGTCGTGAGACCGGCGCGCACACGCACTCTCCCCTCCCGGTTCGTACCGCTCTGGCCGCCGCGGCGGAGGTCGGCGGCCCCCTGCCGGAACTCGTGGTGGGAGACCACGGCTGGGTCTGCGGAGCAGGTCAGCTGGGGTTCGAGGCCATGGGCCTGGGTGACACCGACGATCCCGCGCTGTTCGTCGGAGAGGCAGAGGGGCGGGTGTCCGTCGTCGTTCCACTTGATGACGCTGTGCGGTCTGATTACTACCGACCGCTTACTCGCTATGTACTCAATCGAGCGTGTCTGTCACAGTAGGCCGCCGATGGCCCCTCCTCTTCCCCACTCGCATCACACGCCCCTACTCTGGGGAGTGAGCACGCAACGACGAAGTGTCACCGGAAGGGGAAGCCGGTGACCGTCGAGTGCGGAAGGTTCAGGTGTGTCATGGCTGCTGGCGAGAGGCCTCTGAACGAGGTTCAGTTCCTTACCGTGGCGGAAGTCGCCTCGGTGATGCGAGTGTCGAAGATGACCGTGTACCGCTTGGTGCACAGCGGTCATCTGCCCGCGATCCGGGTCGGGAGGTCATTCCGCGTCCCGGAGCAAGCGGTTCACGAGTACCTTCGCGAGTCCTACGTGGGGGTGGAGACAGCCTGACGGCGGTCCGGGGAGGTCCCGGGACGGCTCGATCGCGTCCCCGGGACCTCACCCGGAACTCCTCGATTACGACCTCGGCGCTCAGACGGGTAGGCTGGCCCCTCATAAGTCGTGTGGGCCCATGCAGCCCAGCAACGAGTAAAGAGAAGTGAGCGAGGGTAGTCGTGGGCTCTGTTATCAAGAAGCGGCGCAAGCGGATGGCGAAGAAGAAGCACCGCAAGCTGCTCAAGCGCACTCGCGTTCAGCGTCGCAACAAGAAGTAGGTCGCGACGGACAGCGGTCACCCGCCACAAGCAGGGCAGACGGTGGGCGACGACGCTGTGACAGTGCGCTCTGTGGCCCCCCACCGGCTGGTGGGGGGCCACAGTCGTATCCCCTGACCCCCCTGATTCCCTGCCGCGGTGTCCGGCCGGGCGAACGCCGTGCGTACGTCCGGGCCTACGACTGTGCGGCGAATGGCTGGGTCTGGTCGTACGTACGGGGGTGTCGTCACTTCGTGCATCGGGCGGTCATCACAGCGCAACACCGACCCGCTAACGTGGCGGTCACGGGGAACACGGCAGAGTACGAACGGCACAGTACGAGCAGCATGTCGTCGACGGCTGGAAGGAAGGCGCTGATCTTGGGGAAGGTCGTGCTCGTGACCGGAGTGGCCCGTCAGTTGGGGGGCCGGTTCGTACGACGGATCCAGCGTGACCCCGAGGTGGACAGGGTGGTCGCCGTGGACGCGGTCCCGCCCGAGCACCACCTGGGCGGCGCCGACTTCGTACGGGCCGACATAAGGCAGCCCGCCATCGCCAGGGTGCTGGCGGAGCACTCCGTGGACACGGTGGTGCACCTGGACGTGACGGCCACGCCGCTGGGCGGTGGCAGCCGGACCACGGTCAAGGAGACCAACGTCATCGGCACCATGCAGCTGCTGGGCGCCTGTCAGAAGTCGCCGACGGTCAAGCGGCTCGTCGTGAAGTCCAGTACCAACGTGTACGGATCGGCGCCGCGCGATCCGGCCGTCTTCACCGAGACCACCCCGCCCAAGTCGCTGCCCAGCGGCGGCTTCGCGAAGGACACGGTCGAGGTCGAGGGGTATGTGCGCGGGTTCGCCCGGCGCCGGCCCGACGTCGCCGTGTGTGTGCTGCGGTTCGCGAACATCCTCGGGCCGAGCGCGGACTCGCCGCTCGCCGCGTACTTCTCGCTGCCCGTGCTGCCGACCGTACTCGGCTACGACCCGCGGCTGCAGTTCGTGCACGAGGACGACGTGATCGAGGTGCTGCGGATCGCCTCGCACGAGCCGCGGCGCGGCACGCTCAACAGCGGTACGTTCAACATCGCCGGCGACGGTGTCCTGCTGCTCTCGCAGTGCGCGCGGCGGCTCGGCCGGCCCACGGTTCCCGTGCTGATGCCCGCGGTGAGCTGGGTGGGCTCGGCGCTGCGTACGCTGGGCATGACGGACTTCTCGCCCGAGCAGCTGCGGCTGCTCACCCACGGCCGGGTCGTGGCGACCCGGCAGATGCGCGAGACGCTCGGCTACGGTCCCAGGTACACGACCGCGGAGACCTTCGCGGACTTCGCACGCAGCCGAGGGCCCGGACTCCTGCCCCCCGAGGCCCTTGCGGGGGCCGTCGACCGGATCGCGGCACTGCCTGTACTCGGCGGTGGCCATCTCCCGACGCAGAGCGCCAACTGAGGAGCGCATCAACGATGGCGGACGCCAAGGTCATTCCGTTCGACGACGACCGGTCCCGCGGGAGTGCCGTACAGCGGCCGCCGCGGCGCCGGGGCGCGGGGAACAGGCGCAAGGGCGAGCCCGTGGTGGTTCGTGAGGTCCAGCCCCTGCCCGCACGAACGATTCCGCAGGATGATGTTCCTGTGACGCGTGAGGAACCGGCTGCTGTGGAGAAGCCGCAGGAGAATGGCTGGGACCGGCGCATCGCCGGCGGTCTGGCCTTCCTGCGGCGGCGACTGACGGGTGAGTACGAGGTCGACGACTTCGGTTACGACCAGGAGCTCACCGACCAGGTGCTGATGTCGATGCTGCGGCCCCTCTACGAGAAGTACTTCCGCGTCGAGGTGAAGGGCATCGAGAACATCCCGTCGGAGGGCGGGGCGCTGATCGTCGCCAACCACTCCGGGACGCTGCCGCTGGACGGCCTGATGATGCAGGTCGCCGTCCACGACAACCACCCCGACGGCCGTCATCTGCGGCTCCTCGCGGCCGACCTGGTCTTCATACTGCCGGTGGTCAACGAACTGGCCCGCAAGGCCGGTCACACGCTCGCCTGCGCGGAGGACGCCGAACGGCTCCTGGAGCGCGGCGAACTGGTGGGGGTGATGCCGGAGGGCTTCAAGGGCATCGGCAAGCCGTTCAGTGAGCGCTACAAGCTCCAGCGCTTCGGCCGCGGCGGCTTCGTGTCGACGGCCCTTCGCCAGGGCACGCCGATCATTCCGTGCTCCATCGTGGGTGCGGAGGAGATCTACCCGATGATCGGCAACTCCAAGACGCTGGCCCGTCTCCTCGGCTTCCCGTACTTCCCGATCACGCCCACCTTCCCGTGGCTGGGCCCGCTCGGTGGCGTCCCGCTCCCCACGAAGTGGACGATCCAGTTCGGCGAGCCGATCCTGACGGACGGCTACCCGCCGGAGGCGGCGGAGGATCCCATGCTGATGTTCAACCTCACGGACCAGGTGAGGGAACAGATCCAGCACACGTTGTACAAGCTGCTGGTGCAGCGGCGGTCGGTGTTCTTCTGAGGGCCGGTTCCGCAAGGGGGGATACTCCGGCGCGCCAGGCCGACGGACGGAGTCCGGCGCAGCCGTCCGAAGCCTGCGAAGCAGTGCGAGGGCGGCGGTGTAGATGGGTCCCGATGCTGATGTTCAACCTCACGGACCAGGTGAGAGAGCAGATCCAGCACACGCTCTACAAGCTGCTGGTGCAGCGGCGGTCGGTGTTCTTCTGAAGGTCCTGGATGCGTCCAGGACTTCTGGATACGTCGGTGGGGGCGCCCCTTGTGAAAAGGGGCGCCCCCACCGACGTATCCGAAGAAGCTAGTCCGCGTCCTCGCTGTCGATTCCCAGGCCCGGGAGCAGGCCCGGGAGGAGGGGCGGCAGGGTCACGTCCGGCTCCGCCGGTGGGGTGTCCTTGCCGGACGGGGAGGGGCTGGTCTCGTCCTCGGGCGGGTCCAGGAGGCCGCCGGTGTTGCCGCCGAGCAGGCCGTCGTCCTGGGTCTTGGACGTGGACGGCTTGGGGTTGCCGCTGCTGGAGCCGGTGCCGTCCGACGAGTCGCCGCCGGTGGAGCTGGGGGCGGCCGGTCGGTCCGTACGGGACGAGTCGGTGGCGTCCGAGCTCGCGCCGCGGTGGCGGCCTGTGCCCTCCGGGGAGGGTGGCTTCGGGAGCAGCGAGCGCAGCGGCTCGACCTCTTCGTCTATGGCGTCGAAGACCGAGCTGACCTGGCGGCTGACGTCGCCGAGCTGCACGGGCAGCCGGTCGCGCAGGGCGCCCCAGGCGTCGCGGTGCGACTGGGAGAAGGCGGAGAGGGCCTGGATGGGGCCCAGGGAGTCCGGGTCCCGCTCATAGGCCTCGTGCAGCAGGCGGTGGCCCTCGGAGGCGTCGTGCTGCATGCCGGACAGCGCGCGCCGGATCTCGCCCAGGGACTCGTGGTCGAGGGGCCCCGAGCGGCCGCGCTCCATCAGGCGGCGCGCCTCGCTCAGCCGGGTGGAGGCCTGGTCGAGGTAGAGCCGGCCCCGGTCGCCCTCGCCGTCGGCCATGCCCAGCTTGAGGTCCTCCATGCCGCGCTTGAGCCCGTAGAGCGAATCACCGGGCAGGGCGTCGGAACTGGCAGCGGCGACACCGCTGAAGGCTCCGGCGGCCACACCGACGGTGAGCCCGCCCGCGGCGAGCCCCTTCGACAGCCGGGAACGCGGTCGCAATTTCCCCAGCCCGGTCGCCCGGTGCGCGCCCCGGCCCCGGTGGGACCGCTGCTCGGGCACCGAAGGGTCCGCCGCCCTGCCTCCCGCTGCCGTGCCCTCCTGGAGCATGGCCTCCATCGCGGCCACCAGCTGGGCCCGCTGGACGACCTTGACCTCGGGGTCCAGCTCCGGTTTGGGCAGTTCGCCGAGGCCGGTCGCCAGGGACAGCATCCGGCCCTGCTCGGGCCGGTCCACGGCGGCCGGAGCAGGGCCTTCGGACTGCTCGGCCGCCGTGCCCCGGTCGGGCTGCTCTTCCAGGGCCTGGGCGAAGGCGTTCGCCCGCCGGTGCGCCGATACGTTCGCGATCACTGGCGGCACCTCCTCTCGTCATCACGGTCGACTCCCCAGGGGGTCCTGAGGGTTGCACACCCCGACCACGACCACTCGATCGAGTGATCGAAGTCGGCCAGGGTGTGACCACAGGGAGCCTGTATCCCGCACAACGAGCGGCTCGGCACTTGGGTTACGGACGACGGATGATCGGACCGCGAAGTCAACGGACTTTCACGGACGGTGAGTTGGACATCGCTGAGCGTATGGAGACATACGGAGTCGTACGGAGAGGAGGCGGGGCAGGGCCCGCCGTGTACGGGGTCTCAGCGGGCGTCTTCCGGGAGGAGCCGGGCCAGTGTGCGCACCGCCCGGTACTGGAGGGTCTTGATCGCGCCCTCGTTCTTGCCCATCACGCGGGCGGTCTCGGCGACCGAGAGGCCCTGGAGGAAGCGCAGGGTCACGCACTCCTGCTGCTGCGGGTTGAGGCGGCGGACGGCATCCAGCAGCGCCGCGTTCGAGAGGGACTCCAGGACGGAGTCCTCGGGGGAGCGCTCGACCTCGTTGGCGTCGAGCATCTCGCCGGTGGTCACTTCCAGCCGGAAGCGGCTCGACTTGAAGTGGTCCGCGACGAGGTTACGGGCGATGGTGACGAGCCAGGCGCCGAAGTCACGGCCCTGCCAGGTGAACGTGCCGATGCGGCGCAGGGCGCGCAGGAACGTCTCGCTTGTGAGGTCTTCCGCGGTCGCCTTCCCGCCGACGCGGTAATAGATATAGCGGTACACAGTGTCGCTGTACTGGTCGTAGAGCCGGCCGAAGGCCTCGGCCTCACCGGCCTGTGCGCGCTCCACGAGGTCCATCATCCGGGCGCTGTCACTGTCTGCGGCCGGGCGGCGTGCGGTGGTGGCCGACGCGCTCGAACGACCTCGTCTGCCCACCGCCGCGCTGCCGTCCGCCAGTGCGTAGCACGGGCCGACGGGCGCGGCGGAGACAGCGAGGGCGGGGACGGCGTACGCGGTGGGGACGAAGCCGCGCAGGCGGTCGATGACCGTTGCGCGCAGCGTAGCCAGGCCCGAGGCGTCAACCCCGACGTGTGGGTACACGGGACTCCCAGAGGCAGAGCTTCCATCACGTGCAGTACCGGACCATTCACCCGTCGTAGCGAAGAGTGGGGCCCGTCATGCGTCTGAGGAGAATAACGCTTCGTACAGGCAGTGCTACACCCAGTTGCTCAAATCATCGATTACGTCGCTTCTGTTACCGAATGACGCCTCATCAAGTGCCGGAGAGTGACCGGTTGTTGATCGAATGATTCCGCGTTCCGTCTGAGTCCGGGGCGTGTTGTGGCCGGGTGCCGTTAACGGGACTGGCGGGGGCTCTGCGCGGGTAGGACAGCCGGATTGCCCGTGTTCCTGTGGCGCGCGGTGAACTGTGCGACCGGCCACGGCCGACCCGCACTGTCGTACGGACTCCTGCCGCGGTGTGCTCAGCGGCGGCGGCGGTGCAGGGCGATCGCGGCCGCCGTGCCGCCCGCGACCGCGCCGACGCCGGCCGCCGCGGGAATGCCGACCTTCGCCGCCTTGCGGCCCGTGCGGTAGTCGCGCAGCCGCCAGTCGAGCTTGCGGGCGTGCTTGCGGAGCTTGGCGTCCGGGTTGATCGCGTACGGGTGCCCGACCAGCGAGAGCATCGGGATGTCGTTGTGGGAGTCGCTGTACGCGGCGCAGCGGCCGAGGTCCAGGCCCTCCGCCGCGGCCAGGGCGCGTACCGCCTCCGCCTTCGCGGGGCCGTGCAGCGGTTCGCCGACGAGCTTGCCGGTGTAGACGCCGTCGACCGACTCGGCGACCGTGCCGAGCGCGCCGGTCAGGCCCAGGCGGCGGGCGATCACCGTGGCGATCTCGACGGGGGCCGCCGTGACCAGCCACACCTTCTGGCCCGCGTCCAGGTGGGCCTCGGCGAGTGCGCGGGTGCCGGGCCAGATGCGCTCGGCCATGTACTCGTCGTAGATCTCCTCGCCGATCGACATCAGCTCGGAGACACGGTGGCCCTTCACGATCGACAGCGCCGAGTCGCGGGCGTCCTGCATGTGCTCGGGGTCCTCGACGCCGGCCAGCCGGAACCAGGCCTGCTGCCAGGCGAACCGGTAGAGGTCGCGGGTCTCGAAGAACTTCCGCTTGTAGAGACCGCGGCCGAAGTGGAAGATCGCGGCGCCCTGCATCACGGTGTTGTCGAGGTCGAAGAACGCGGCGGCCTTGTCGTCACCGATGACCGGGAACTCCGGTTCGGTGCCTTCGGGCGCGGCTTCGTGCGCCAGCTCCTCCAACTCCTGGGAGGACTTGCGCGCTGCCTCAGCCGAGGCCTCGCCTGCCAGCACGCTCCGCGCGGTGGCGGAGCGCCTACGGGGGGTGAGCCATCCGAGAGCGGCCATGGCGTGAGCATAGCCAGTTTGTTCGGTGGTTCCGGAGTCGGGAGGTTTGGAGGCTGTGAACTCTCCGCGACCGTGCCGTTAAAGAACTCATCTCTTCGGGATCGTTCTTGGGCGCTTCGCGGGGTGGTCGTGCTTCGGGTGGAGGGCCGGGCGAGCCCACGCGGCGGGAGAATGGTTCGTATGAGCCCCATCTTTCGACGTGGTGAGCGTCGTGCGGAGAAGAGTGTGTCGCGGGAGCGGCTGGTCACGCTGATCGGGAAGCCCGACTGTCATTTGTGCGAAGACGCACAGGAAGTCGTGGAGAAGGTCTGTGGTGATCTCGGTGTCCGCTGGGAGAAGAAGGACATCACCCAGGACGAGGAACTGCACCGCGAGTACTGGGAACAGATCCCGGTGGTGCTGGTGGACGGGGCCCAGCACACGTTCTGGCGGGTCGATGAGGAGCGGCTGCGCAGGGCGCTCAAGGCGTAGCCAATGGGGCGGAGTAATGGAACCGTGGCCTGACCGAGGCGTCCAAAGAGGCCGGAAAGTCACTTAGGATCGAGGGCGGTTCGGACTCGGGGGCGGGGATCGTAGAGGAGAGTGTGCGGTTTTGCCCCCAACATGTGAGGAACGAAGGTGCGCGTGCGCCGGTTCCGTACGGGTGCGCCGGGGGTGCGTGACCCCGGTCACGTTGGCCGGGCAAATCGGACACCATCTTTGTGCACGCGTTCACAAAGACATAGCCTGCATTCGACGGGGCGGTCTAGGTACGTGCGACCGCCTGAAGCCCCGCGCTACCCGCAGGAGCACCGTGGCAACTGGCCGAACTCACCGACCGGCGACCCGCAGCCGAGGGATTCCCGAGGCCACCGTCGCCAGGCTTCCGCTGTACCTCCGAGCCCTCACCGCTCTGTCGGAGCGCTCGGTACCCACGGTGTCCTCCGAGGAGCTCGCGGCCGCGGCGGGGGTCAACTCCGCCAAGCTGCGCAAGGACTTCTCGTACCTCGGGTCGTACGGGACGCGCGGTGTGGGCTACGACGTCGAGTACCTCGTCTACCAGATCTCCCGCGAACTCGGCCTCACCCAGGACTGGCCGGTCGTGATCGTCGGTATCGGTAACCTCGGCGCGGCCCTGGCCAACTACGGCGGGTTCGCCTCGCGCGGCTTCCGCGTCGCGGCGCTGATCGACGCCGATCCCGAGATGGCCGGCAAGCCCGTCGCCGGGATCCCCGTGCAGCACACCGACGAGCTGGAAAAGATCATCGACGACAACGGCGTGTCGATCGGTGTCATCGCCACCCCCGCCGGCGCCGCCCAGCAGGTCTGCGACCGGCTCGTCGCCGCCGGTGTGACCTCCATCCTGAACTTCGCGCCGACCGTGCTGACCGTCCCGGACGGTGTCGACGTACGCAAGGTCGATCTCTCCATCGAGCTGCAGATCCTCGCCTTCCACGAGCAGCGCAAGGCCGGCGAGGAGGCCGAGGCGCAGGCCGGGGCCGCGATGGAGGCGGAGGCCGAGGCGGCCGCCGCGGCCAAGGAGGCCGGGAAAGGGCCCGACGGGGATGTCCCCGCCGTGATGCCGGCATGAGCCTTCTTGTCGTCGGACTGAGCCACCGCAGCGCTCCGGTCAGTGTCCTGGAGCGGGCCGCGCTGTCCGCGGACGCCCAGATCAAGCTGCTCCAGGACACGGTCGCCGCCGAGCCGGCCGCCGAGGCCGCGGTGCTCGCCACCTGCAACCGGATCGAGCTCTACGCCGACGTGGACAAGTTCCACGCGGGCGTCGCCGAGCTCTCCACGTTGCTCGCGCAGCACAGCGGGGTTGGGCTGGATGAGCTCACTCCCTATCTGTACGTGCACTACGAGGACCGGGCCGTCCACCACTTCTTCTCGGTGGCCTGCGGGCTCGACTCGATGGTCGTCGGCGAGGGACAGATCCTCGGCCAGATCAAGGACGCTCTCGCCACCGCGCAGGAACTGCACACGGCCGGGCGGCTGCTGAACGACCTCTTCCAGCAGGCGCTGCGGGTCGGCAAGCGTGCCCACTCCGAGACCGGCATCGACCGGGCCGGGCAGTCCCTGGTGACCTTCGGCCTGGAGCAGCTGTCGTCCGGCGCCCCGGTCGACGCCTGGCTCAAGGGCAAGCGGGCCCTCGTGATCGGCGCCGGCTCCATGTCCTCGCTCGCCGCGGCGACGCTCGCGCGCGCCGGGGTGGCCGAGCTGGTCGTCGCCAACCGGACGTTCGACCGGGCGGAGCGCCTCGCGGCCCTGCTCGCCGAGCAGTACGGACAGCGCCCGGCGGACCAGGACGACCCGGACGACCAGCGCGACTCGGACGTGCTGGCCCGCGCGGTACCGATGGAGTCGGTGCCGGGCGAGCTGACACGTGCCGACGTCGTCGTGTCCTGCACCGGCGCGACCGGACTCGTACTGACGGTGGACCTCGTGGCCGAGGCGGTCGAGGGGCGCACGGGCGCGCCCGCCGTGGAGCGCGTCGCCGACTCCGGCTCCGGTTCCGGCTCCGTGCGGTCCGGTCTTCCGCCCACCAGCGTGGGCAGCGAGGACGGCTGTCCGCTCGATCTGTCCACCGGGCAGGGTTCCGCCGTGCAGGGTTCTGCCGCGCAAGGTTCCGCCGCGCAAGGTTCCGCTGTGCAGGGCTCCACCGGCTTCTCCGTCATGGGGGAGGCCGCCGTGGCCGGTATGGACGCGGCCACCCTGGAGCAGCACGCCGCCTGGGTCGACAACGGGACCGTCGACCGTCGCGAGGGCCGCCGTACGCCCGAGATCGACACCGACGCCGTCGCCGCCCTCGCCGCCGCCGCGGCCACCCTCGGACGGGTGCCCGAGCGGCGTCGGCCCGAGCCCGTCGCCGAGGTGCCCCGGCCGCTGCCCGTACTCTCCCTGCTCGACCTCGCCATGCCCCGCGACATCGACGCGGCCGTGCACCGGCTGCTCGGGGTGCGGCTGGTGGACATCGAGTCCCTCGCCGAGGCCTCCGCGGACGCCCCGATGGCCGCCGACGTGGACCAGGTGCGACGGATCGTCTCCGACGAGGTCGCCGCCTTCGACGCCGCTCAGCGGGCCGCGCACATCACGCCCACCGTCGTGGCGCTGCGCGCCATGGCCGCCGACGTCGTGGCGAGCGAGATCGCCCGGCTCGACGGCCGGCTGCCCGGCCTCGACGACAAGCAGCGCGGCGAGATCACCCAGACCGTGCGACGCGTCGTGGACAAGCTCCTGCACGCGCCGACCGTACGGGTCAAGCAACTGGCCGCCGAGCCCGGCGGTGCCGGGTACGCGGACGCGCTGCGGACCCTGTTCGACCTGGAGCCCGAGACGGTCGCCGCCGTCTCCCGGGCCGATGACGACAGCCGGGACGAGGACAGCACTGCTTTTGGTGGTCTGGACTTCGGCCGCGAGAACTTTGACAGCAACAACTTCGAGAGCGCCGAGAACCGAGGGCGAGCATGAATGGGCAAGCACTGAGACTGGGGACCAGGCGGAGCAAACTCGCCATGGCCCAGTCCCGGCAGGTGGCGGATGCCGTGAGCCAGGTGACCGGGCGATCCGTCGAGCTTGTGGAGATCACGACCTACGGGGACACGTCCCGCGAGCAGCTCGCGCAGATCGGTGGCACGGGGGTCTTCGTGACCGCCCTGCGCGACGCGCTTCTGAGCGGTGAGGTCGACTTCGCCGTCCACTCCCTCAAGGACCTGCCGACCGCACAGCCCGACGATCTGGTGCTGGCCGCGATCCCGGTGCGCGAGGACCCGCGCGATGTCCTGATCGCCCGCGACGGGCGCACCTTCGCGCAACTGCCCGACGGGGCACGGCTCGGAACCGGCTCGCCGCGTCGCATGGCCCAGCTGAACGCGTACGCGCGGGAGCACGGGATCGCGATAGAGACCGTGCCGATTCGTGGGAACGTCGACACCCGGATCGGGTACGTGCGCAGTGGTGAGCTCGATGGTGTCGTGCTTGCCGCGGCTGGACTGAAGCGGATGGGACGGGTCGGGGACGTCACCGACTTCCTGCCTGTCGACACGATTTTGCCCGCCCCCGGACAGGGGGCCCTCGCGATCGAGTGTGCCGCGGACAACGCGGACCTCGTCGCAGCGCTCGCCGAGCTCGACGACCCGTTCACCCGGGCCGCCGTGACCGCCGAGCGGTCCCTGCTCGCCGCCCTGGAGGCCGGCTGCAGTGCACCTGTGGGTGCGCTCGCCGACCTTCTGGCCGACGGGCAGATTGTCAAGGAAATGCGCCTGCGCGGCGTCGTCGGCACGACCGACGGCTCGACGCTGGTGCAGTTGTCCACCACCGGTCCCGTGCCCGAGACACATGACCAAGCAATGGCGCTCGGCCGTGAACTCGCCGCCGAGATGCTTGCCAAGGGCGCGGCCGGTCTGATGGGGGAGCGAGCACATTGAGCCCCACCACCCTTCCCGCCGGCCTCGAACACGGGCACGTCACCTTCCTCGGTGCCGGACCCGGGGATCCGGGACTGCTGACTCTGCGCGCCGTCGAGGCGCTGGCGAACGCGGATGTCCTGGTCGCCGAACCCGAAGTGATCGACGTCGTCCGCACGCACGCCAGACGAAACGTCACCGTGCTCGACACCGATTCGGGCCCGAGCCCGGACACGCCTCAGCTAACGGTAGTTGACGGCGCGTCAACAACCTCTGGCGTCCCCGCGTCGAAGGACGCGGCCAATATTGTCATGGAGGCCGCGAGGGGTGGCAGGCGGGTCGTCCGTGCCGTCTCCGGCGACCCCGGACTTGATGCCTATGCCGCCGAGGAGATGCTCGCCTGCGCTGCCGCGGGTGTGCCCTTCGAGGTCGTTCCCGGTGTCGCTGCCGCTGTCGGTGTGCCTGCTTACGCGGGTGTGCCGTTGCGGGACGCCCAGGGGGCGGACGTGCGGTTCGTGGACGCTCGTACCGCGTCCGGGCGATGCTGGACCGAGGTCGGGGCGTCGGATGGGACTGTTGTCGTTTCTGCGACCCTTGATTCCGTGGGTGCCGCTGCGGGGGAGCTTGTTGCCGCCGGGCGTAAGCCCGATACGCCCATGACCGTGACTGTTGCTGGGACCACTACTCGGCAGCGGACCTGGGCCGCGACGCTCGGGACCATCGCGCAGACGCTCAAGCAGGCCAAGGTGCTGCCCTCGCCCGATGGCGGGCGGCCGGTGATAGCCGTGGTCGGTGAGCGTTCCGCCGCCGCCCAGCGCGACCAGTTGTCGTGGTTCGAGTCCAAGCCGCTGTTCGGCTGGAAGGTGCTCGTGCCGCGGACCAAGGAGCAGGCGGCTTCGCTCTCCGACCAGCTGCGGTCGTACGGGGCCGTTCCGCACGAGGTGCCGACGATCGCCGTCGAGCCGCCGCGGACGCCTCAGCAGATGGAGCGGGCCGTCAAGGGGCTCGTTACCGGGCGGTATGAGTGGATTGCTTTCACGAGTGTGAATGCGGTCAAGGCCGTGCGGGAGAAGTTCGAGGAGTACGGGCTTGATGCGCGTGCTTTTGCGGGGATCAAGGTTGCCGCTGTGGGGGAGCAGACCGCCAAGGCGCTTGTCGCCTTTGGTGTGAAGCCGGATCTGGTGCCTAGTGGGGAGCAGTCGGCTGCTGGGCTTTTGGAGGACTGGCCTCCTTACGATCCCGTTTTTGATCCGATCGATCGGGTGTTTCTGCCTCGGGCCGATATTGCCACGGAGACGTTGGTGGCTGGGCTCATTGAGTTGGGGTGGGAGGTTGATGACGTTACGGCTTATCGGACCGTGCGTGCTTCGCCTCCGCCTGCGGAGACTCGGGAGGCCATTAAGGGTGGTGGGTTCGACGCTGTTCTTTTCACGTCGTCCAGCACTGTGCGGAATCTCGTGGGTATCGCCGGGAAGCCTCACAACGTGACCGTCATTGCCTGTATCGGGCCTGCCACGGCGAAGACCGCCGAGGAGCATGGGCTGCGGGTCGATGTCATGGCTCCGGAGCCGTCTGTGCATCGGCTGGCCGAGGCGTTGGCGGACTTCGGGTTGCGGCGGCGGGCTGCTGCGCTTGAGGCGGGGGATCCTGTTACTCGGCCCAGTGAGCGGCGGCCGGGGTCTCGGCGGCGGCGTTCTACGTAGCGGGGCGTTCGCTGTGCGGTCCGTGGCGCGTTGGTTTTGGGGCGTGCGCGGGCCGCGGGTTCGGGGCGCGTTGTTTGGGGCGCGGGCCGTGCCGGTACGTCGAGCCCGCCGCGTGCCGGGTGTACGGCTGTGGGTTTTGAAGGTGCTGCTTGCCGGAGGAGCCCTATGCGGCGGGCTTTCGACGTACCGGCACGGCCCGCTCCCGTGCGTCGTCGGCTGCGGGGCGGTGGTCTTTTTATGCCGCCGGGGGTACCGCGTGGCCGTAGCGGAGCAGGTTGGTCGGGTCGTGGGTGGCCTTTGTGCGTTGGAGGTGTTTGTAGACCTCTGGGGTCCAAGCCCGGGCTCGGTCTGCTTCTGTGCCGGGGGTGCCGTGGATGTTGACCATGGTGTGGCCTGTGCCGTAGGGGGTCATGGCCTGTTGTAGGGCTGTTGTGGCTTGTTCTACGGCTTGTGCCGTTTTTGGGTCGGGGAGGATGGCCACCGATTCCAGGAAGTACGTGGCGTCGCGGGCGCAGACCGCGTCCTGTACGGGGGCCGGGCGGGACAGTGCGCCGCCCATGTGGCGCAGTTCGACCAGGAGTAGGGGGCAGTCCGTGGCTGTCGGGCCCACCTGGTCGAGGAACGTCCGGATGGCCTCGGGGGTGAGGTCGTGGAGCAGGGCGCACGATTCTCTTGCGGGGAGTGGGTCCTCGGGTTCCGCGTAGATCTGGTCCACGGCCGTGTAGTCCATCTCCGCCACCGTGTCGATCACCGGTGGTGCGGCTGCGCGTATGGGGGTCAGGAGGTCGTTTCCCACTGTTGGGTCGCCTGTCCAGGCGATGGCCACCCTGGACCAGAAGCCGCCGCGCAGGGGCTCCGGGATCTGGGGGAGTGGGGGGAGGCGGAGCAGGCTGAATGCCGTGCACATCTCAGGGGGGAGGGTGGGAGTCCAGCTTGCGTAGGCGTTGAGGACGGACTCCGCGTCCGTGCCCGCGTAGTAGATCGCGCCGCCGAGGATGCGGGTGAGCGGGATCAGCTCGGTGACGAGGGAGGTTACGACGCCGACGTTGCCCTTGCCGCCTCGCAGGGCCCGGAACAGGTCGGGCTCGTGGGCCGGGTCCGTTTCGTGCAGGACTCCGTCCGGGGTCACCACCTGGAAGGAGCGGACCAGGTCGGACGCGTAGCCGTAGGTCCGGCCCAGGACCGGCAGGCCGCCGCCCAGCGTGTAGCCGATCACGCCCACGTCGGTCGAGGAGCCGGTCAGTGCGGCCAGGCCGTGGGGTGCGGCCGCCTCCAGGACGTCTCGCCATTTCGCGCCGGCGGAGACTGTGGCGGTGCGTTCGGCCGGGTCTATTCGTACGTCCGTCATGCGGCTGGTGTTGATCAGCAGGCCGTCGTGGATGGGGAAGTTCGCTCCGTGGCCCGTCGCCTGGACGGAGACGGGGGTGCCTGTTGCCGTCGCCCAGCGGAGTGCCGCGACGATGTCGTCCGTTCCCGTTGCCCCGATCACGATGTCCGGTGCGTGGCGCTGCGACAGGTTGAAGCCCGTGACCTCTGCCATGTACGCCTCGTCGTCGGGTCTCAGGACCGGGCCCCGGATCTCCGAGAGGGCGAACAGGTTGGGGGTGGGGGTGTGCGCGGTTGTCATCGCGTCCTCCTGCCCAGAGAGGCCGGCCGTCCGGGTCCTTGTTCCACCAGCTTGGACCCGGGGCGTCCCGGGCGCATGTGGGGGCGGTGGCTCCGACTGGGCGTCGGCAAAGGGGGGTGTGGGGCGGGCGTAGCGTTGGTGCATGACTACGTACGGATCCTTTCCGGGCAGTCGGCCTCGGCGGCTGCGGACCACCCCCGTGATGCGGCGCATGGTCGCCGAGACCCGGCTGCATCCCGCCGACTTCATCCTCCCCGCGTTCGTGCGTGAGGGAGTGGCCGAGCCCGTGCCCATCGCGGCGATGCCGGGCGTTGTGCAGCACACGCGGGACAGTCTGAAGAAGGCTGCCGCGGAGGCCGTGGCGGCCGGCGTCTCCGGGATCATGCTGTTCGGTGTTCCGGAGGAGTCCAAGAAGGATGCCGTGGGGACGCCGGGGACCGATCCTGACGGGATTCTGCAGGTCGCCCTTCGGGATGTGCGGGCCGAGGTCGGCGACGAGCTGTTGGTGATGTCCGATCTGTGTCTCGATGAGACCACTGATCATGGGCATTGTGGGGTGTTGGACGGTCAGGGGCGCGTTGACAATGACGCGACCCTGGAGCGGTACGCCGAGATGGCCCAGGTACAGGCCGATGCCGGGGCCCATGTGGTGGGCCCCAGCGGGATGATGGACGGCCAGATCGGCGTCGTGCGTGATGCTCTTGATCAGATCGGGCGCGAGGATGTGGCGATTCTGGCCTACACCGTCAAGTACTCCTCCGCCTTCTTCGGGCCCTTCCGGGAAGCCGTCGGCTCGTCGTTGAAGGGCGACCGGAAGACCTATCAGCAGGATCCCGCCAACGCGCGTGAGTCCCTGCGGGAGCTGGCCCTCGATCTGGAGGAGGGGGCCGACATGGTGATGGTGAAGCCGGCCGGGCCGTATCTCGACATCCTCGCGCGGGTCGCGGATGCGGTGGCTGTGCCTGTGGCGGCCTACCAGATCTCCGGTGAGTACTCGATGGTCGAAGCCGCCGCCGAGAAGGGGTGGATCGACCGGGATCAGGCGATCCTCGAGACACTCACCGGGATCAAGCGGGCCGGCGCCCAGAACATCCTCACGTACTGGGCGACCGAGGTGGCGCAGAAGCTGCGCTGAGCCCGCCTGCCTACCAGGTGAGGGCGTCCGCCATCGTCTGCTGCCAGTACGTGACCGAGATCGAGCTGTCCACGTACACGCCCTTGGCGGGCAGCGACGGCTTGGCCGCGGATCCCGCGTCCTTGTTCAGGTAGACCTCGAGCGACTTCGCCGTGTAGCCGTTGGAGCCGCTGCCGTCCGCCGCCGAGAGGAGCACGCCCGCGTAGCCCGACTCGCCAGGGGCCAGCGTGAGCACCGCCTGCGGCTTGGAGTCCTCGAAGACCGGCGGGACCGACTGCGCCTCGCCGAAGCGGACGGCCGGGTAGCCGATCACGTTGCAGTTCTTCGAGCCGGTGTTGGTGACGGTGAGGAGCAGGTGGTTCAGGGGGCGCGAGACCACCGTGGCCGCCATGCGGGTGTTGGCGGTGGTGCAGGGCGTGCGGGTGGGGCCGGAGTCCTTCGAGCCCGACGACTTCGACGAGTCCGATGAGCCCGTCGAGCCCGTCGAGTTCTGCGTGCCCTTCCCGTCCTTGGGCTTGGAGTTCGAGTTCGACGACGACGCCGCCTGTCCCGCGTCCGTGGTCGTCTCCTTGTTCTTCTGCGACTCGGACGTCGGCGTGGACGACGGCTGGGACGTGGCGCCCGCCGACGCGCCCTCGTCGCGTACGCCCTCTCCGTTGTTGCAGGCCGTCAGTGTCAGCGTGGCGACGGCGAGCGCTGCGGCGGCGAGGACACGGGTGCGGGTGGTACGTGCGGACATGATTGATCCCCCTGATGCGGTACGGGCCTTGGTGCAGGCCGCTCGACCGAGTGACGGGAGCGGCGTGCTTGGATGGCCCAAGCTTGTGCGGCGACCTGTCCCGGCCGCCACACCTGCCGGGGTTTCCGGGACGCAGGAACGCCCGTAATGGCTCTGAGCTGGGGGAACGACCTTCCCCTGGAACGTGGATCCGGGACGTGGAAGAGGGAGGAACGGTGGCGGGGGACGAGTTCTCGGAGCTTCTGGGACAGTTGAAGGAGCGGTCCGGGCTCAGTTACGGGGTGCTCGGGAAGCGGCTTCACACGAGTACGTCGACGCTTCACCGGTACGTCAACGGGGATGCCGTGCCGACGGACTACGCGCCCGTGGAGCGGTTCGCCCGCGCCTGCAAGGCCTCCCCCGAGGAACTGGTGGAGCTGCACCGGCGGTGGGTTCTCGCGGATGCGCGGCGGGGGCAGAAGGCGGGGGAGGGGGCCGGCGAGTCCGTTTCGGCCGCCGGCTCGGATTTGGCTTCGACCGCTGCGTCCGCTGAGTCCGCTGCGTCCGCTTCGGACTCGCCCCTTGAATCGGGGGCTGCTGCCGGTTCGGAGTCGGCTGTGGATGCGGGTGTCGGGGGCGATGTTCTCGGCTCGGGTCCGGAGGCCGAGCGGGCAGGGGCGTCGGACGCGCCCGCTGCGCGGCGGCGGCGTACCGTCCTGCTCGCCGGGGCTGCCGTGGCCGCCGCGGTCGTGTCGGCCGCCCTCGTGGTGAATCTCGTGCCGGGCAAGAGCGACGACGGTGAGGGCAGGAAGCAGTCAGTGGGGGCCACCGCCGGGACCGTCGACGAAAGTCCCGGGGCCAGTGCGTCCGGTGGCGCGAAGGGGAAGTCGGCCTCGCCGTCCGCCTCGCGCAGCGGTACTCCGACGGCGTCCTCCTCCGCCTCCCGGAGCGCCGGGGCCGGGGCCGCGCAGGACTCCGGGGCCGAGGAGAGTGCCTCCGCGCCCACCGTCGCCGTCAATCCGTACAAGTGGGAAGGTCCGTGCAGTCAGCACTACCTCGTCGACCGGAAGCCCGAGCAGGTGCCTCCGCCGCCGAGTGAGTCGGACGCGCGCGGGTGGGTCAGTGCGCTCGGCGGGGTCGCCGGCGGGCAGCAGATGCTCGCGCTGACCGTGCAGGGCACCGGGAAGGCCACCGTCGTCCTGGAGGCGCTGCATGTGCGGGTGGTGGAGAAGAGCGCGCCGCTCGCCTGGAACGACTTCGCGATGGGTGTCGGGTGCGGTGGCGGGGTGGAGACCACGTCGTTCGCCGTGAACCTCGACGCCGGGCGGCCCGCGACCTCGCCCAAGGCCGGGCAGCGCGACTTCCCGTACAAGGTGAGCGAGTCCGACCCCGAGGTCTTCTACATCTTCGCGGACGCCCGGGCGCACAACGTGAGCTGGTACCTGGAGCTCGACTGGTCCAGCGGGACCAAGCAGGGCACCGTACGCGTCGACAACAAGGGGCAGCCGTTCCGGACCAGCGGGAACGTGGGGCGGCCCGCGTACAACTACCCGCTAGGCGACTCCGAATGGGGGCGGAACGAGTCTGAGCCCGACATTCCGGGCTGAGCGCCTCTGCATTCCCGGGCGAGCGGTCGGCCCAACCGGGCGGACGCGGTTCGCACGGTCGATCTGCCGGTCGGGGCACTATCAAGTGACCCCGAGAGTTAGGTTGTTGCTCGTTTAATGACGCGACTCTCCAGGGAGAGGCTCTATGCCCGGTGACGCTCTCAGCCAGGACCCCGCAGAGCTGAGAAGGAGGATCGACACCACCAAGGCACACCCGGCACGTGTCTACGACGTCTTTCTCGGGGGCAAGGACAACTACGAGGTCGACCGGGCCGCGGCCGCCGCCGCGCTCGCGGCCAACCCGCGCGGCTACCTGGACGTCCGGCACAACCGCGACTTCCTGCGCCGGGCCGTGAACACACTGACCGGCGAAGAGGGCATCCGGCAGTACCTGGACATCGGCACGGGGCTGCCGACCCAGGAGAACGTCCACCAGATCGCCCAGCGCCTCGCCCCCGACTCCCGGGTCGTGTATGTCGACAACGACCCGGTCGTCCTCGCCCATGCGCGCGCCCTGCTCACCAGCGGGCCCGAGGGCCGGACCGACTACATCGACGCCGACCTGGAGAACCCGGCCCAGATCCTCGAAGCGGCCGCGAAGACCCTGGACTTCGACCGGCCCGTCGCCCTCGCGCTCGTGGCGATCCTGCACTTCGTCGAGGACGACAAGGCCTACCCGATCGTGCGCGAGCTCATCGACGCCCTGCCCTCGGGCAGCCGGCTCGTGCTCAGCCATCTCACCGAGGACCTCAACGCCGAGAACATCCGCGCGGTCCAGCGGACGTACACCGAGCGCGGTTTCACCTTCGTGCTGCGCTCGAAGGCGGAGGTCGAGCGGTTCCTCACCGAGAACGGTCTGGAGGTCGACGAGCCAGGCGTGGTCCCCGCCCACCACTGGCGTCCCGACAACGCGGCGCCCGTCCCCGAGCAGCCCGAGCCCGGCTACTTCGACAGCCTCGACGACATCGAGAAGGTCAGGTACCGCGACATCAACGACGTGACGGACGCGGACATCAACGTGTACGCGGTCACGGGGCGCAAGCCCTGAGCCGTAGGCCCGCCGGGAGTTCCGGGCGGGCCTACGGTTCGGCTCAGTCCCACCAGAACGTCCAGGAGCGTGCGTCGAGCACCTCGTGCTCGGCGTACGCCCGCAGGGAGCCGTGGTCGCCCTGCTCGATGTTGTCCGGGCAGAACGCGTAGTGCTCGGCGGCGACCGCCTCCGCCTCGGCCGGGGTCCGGGGCGGGGCCGCGACGGAGACGACCAGCTGGTCGTACGTCATCGCCACGATCCGTATCCCGAAGCGGTCCTCCCAGGAGCGCAGGACCGCGCACAGCGGCGCCACGTCCTCCGTGTGGTTGACCGGGCCGCACCAGCCGAGGGCCGCCGGGATGTCCGCGCTGCGGCGGGCCGGCACGAGGGCGATGTGCGCCCGCTCCAGCCAACTCCCGCCGCCGGTCAGCGAGTCGGCGATCTCGGCCGCCCGCTCGTCCGGTTCGGCGTCCGGCGGGCCCGCCGCGGCGAGGCCCGGCCAGTCGGCGTCCTCCGCCTCGGCCGCGCACTCCTCCCAGAGGTCCGCCAGCACCTCCTCCGCGTCGTGGTCGCCCGGATACGACGCGAGGTCCGGGTCAAGCTCCCACTTGTCCGGGTGGGGTTCGCTGTCCGCGTCGGCGCCGAGCAGCACCGGGTGCAGGCCCGCCGTGCGGCGCGCGGACGCCAGCCGCAGCCAGTCGCCCGGCGCCGCCGGGGCGTCGGCCCGCCACAGCAGCGGTTCGTCCCAGGGGCCGTCGACCGTCGTGTCGAGCAGCGTCCCGGGCGGGAGGTCGAGACCGAGCGAGCGGCCGGTCGGGTCGGCCGCCAGCGTCGGCAGCTGGTTCGGAAGAGTCGCCATGCAGGTGACTTTAGGGCCCGGCACTGACAACGCCCGCAGGGGTCGCGTCGGCCCTGGTCGGCAGCGCGCGGGCCCCTCGCGGCAGCCCCGTTCCGGGGGCCTTCAGCCGGTGCCGAACCATGTCTCGGCGAGCGCGTCCAGCGTCGGCTCCGGCGGCTTGGGCAGTGTGCTCAGATAGTCGGGCAGATTGCTGTAGACGTGCAGCAGCGTGTACGCCATGAGCGTGCGCGGGTCGATCGGCGGGCACCCGTAGGCCTCGTAGAACCGCTTCAGCAGCCGGGGGTCCCCGCACGAGATGAACAGCCCGACGCTCACGAAGTCGTACGCCGGGTCGCCGATCATCGCCGGTTCGAAGTCGAATAGGCCCGTCAGGCGCCAGCCGTTCGGGTCCACGGTCAGATGCTGGCGCATGAACTCCGTGTGCAGCAGTACGCGCCGGGCGGGAGGGGTCAGCGGCACCGAGCCGAGGAACCACGGGATCTGCTCCAGCCAGGTGTCCGACAGGCCGGCCTCGCGTTGCTGTTCCACCGCGATCGCCCGCTGCGCGTCGACGAACAGGCCCCAGTCGGAGGGGCCGACGGAACTCGTGAGCGGCGCCGGGTTCAGCGAGTGCAGCGCCGCGAGGGTCTCGCCGGCCTCCGTGACGATACGGTCCTGCTCGGCGGCCGGAATCCGCGGCCACGCGTCGGCGAGGCTCTCGCCGGGCAGCCGGGACATCAGGACGAACGACCAGCCGTTCTTGTACGCCCCCGCCGAGTACACCTGCGGGGTCGGAACCGGCAGTCTGCCGTATACATGGCTCAGAACCCGCTCCTCGCGCCTGGCGTCGATCTCCTCGAAGGCGGGGAACAGCTTCACGACGTGCGCGGCGCCGACGGAGTAGACCGGCAGCGAACCCTCGATGAAGCGGATCAGCGGCTTCACGGCCACTCCGAGGCGCTCGCACAGGTCCATGACGGCGGGCCGCAACAGGGCCTCGTCGCGGACCATGTCGTCCAGCTCCTCGCCGGTCTCAACGAGTGGCAGCACGGGTCAACACCATCCAGACGGCCGAGGTGACGGAGAAGGGCAGTGCAGTGCTCATTGGGCTCCCAGTGCGGTCCAACAGGGCTCTGGATTCCCCGGAGTTGGGGGGTTTGCGCCCCGCAGCATCGCATACTCCGGGGTGCGCCCGAGCACCTCAACCTTTGGCCTTCACTCATACGGATTGCCAGGTCAGGGCGGGGAGGGGCCACTGGCATATGCGGGCCTCCGTGGCCGCACGGGTCACCTCTATCGCGGGCGTCTGCCTGTCGTGTACGCCTTCAACTTCCTTCACTCGAACGGGGGAAGGGGCCGGGTCGGTTGCCGTACGTGCCGAGACCCGGGCGCGACCCTTTGGTGAGGGGCCGCGCCCGGGTCTCGGGCGGCGGGTGCCGGTGGCGCTCGGAGGTCGTCCTCGTCTCCGTCAGAGGCGGTCGGGCGTCCTGATGCCGAGCAGGGCCATGCCCTGGTGGAGCGTGCGGGCCGTCAGATCGACGAGGAACAGCCTGTTCTCGACGACCTCCTTCGGGTTCGCGTCGCTCAGCACCTGGCACTGGTCGTAGAACGTCGTCAGGTGCGACGCCAGCTGGTACAGGTACGAGGCCAGCTTGTGCGGCTCGTACCCCGACGCCACGTCCAGGAGCAGCTCGCCGAACTGGTCCAGGTGCAGACCCAGCGCACGCTCCGCCGGGGCCAGCGCCAGCTCCGGGTGGGCCAGCGGACGCGCGTCCCCGGCCTTGCGGAGGATCGACCGGATACGGGCGTACGCGTACTGGAGGTACACGCTCGTGTCGCCGTTCAGCGACACCATCTGGTCCAGGTCGAACTTGTAGTCCCGGACGGCCGACGTGGACAGGTCCGCGTACTTCACGGCGCCGATCCCGACGTACCGGCCGTTCTCGACGATCTCGTCCTCGGTCAGGCCCACCTTCCCGGCCTTCTCACGGACCACCGTCGTGGCACGGTCGATCGCCTCGTCGAGCAGGTCGACCAGCCGGATCGTCTCGCCCTCACGGGTCTTGAACGGCTTGCCGTCCTTGCCGAGCACCGTGCCGAACGCCAGCTGCTCCGCCTTCGCGTCGCCGTTCAGCCAGCCCGCCCTGCGCGCCGTCTCGAAGACCATCTTGAAGTGCAGGGACTGCCGGGCGTCGACCACGTAGATGAGGTTGTCCGCCTTCAGGTTGAAGACACGGTCCCTGATCGCCGAGAGGTCCGTCGCCGCGTAGCCGTAGCCGCCGTCCGACTTCTTCACGATCAGCGGGACCGGGTTGCCGTCCGGGCCCTTGACGTCCTCGAAGAACACGCACAGCGCGCCTTCGGACCACACCGCCACGCCGGCCTCTTCGAGGAGGCGGCACGTCTCGTCCAGCATGTCGTTGTAGCCCGACTCGCCGACGATGTCCGCGTCCCGGACCTCCATGTCCAGCTTCTCGAAGACCGAGAAGAAGTAGATCTTCGACTCGTCCACGAACTTCTGCCAGGTGGCCAGGGTGTGCGGGTCGCCCGCCTGGAGGTCGACCACCCTGCGCCGGGCCCGCGTCTTGAACTCCTCGTCGGAGTCGAAGTGCGTGCGGGCGGCCTTGTAGAGGCGGTTGAGGTTCGACATCGCCTCCTCGCCCGTCACCGCGCCGTCCTCGGCGGCCTCGTGGTCCAGCTCGTGCGGGTGCTCGTCCAGATACTGGATGAGCATGCCGAACTGGGTGCCCCAGTCGCCGATGTGGTGCCGCCTGACGACGGTCTCGCCGACGAACTCCAGGATCTGGACGACCGCGTCGCCGATCACCGCGGAGCGGAGGTGGCCTACGTGCATCTCCTTCGCCACGTTCGGCTGGGCGTAGTCGATGACCGTCGTGCCCGGGTTCTCCAGGAACGGGACGCCGAGGCGGTCCGCCGGGTCCGTGGCGCGGGCCGCGAGGGTCTCCGTGATCGCCCGGTCCGTGATCGTGATGTTCAGGAAGCCGGGGCCCGAGACCTCGATGTCCTTGATCACGTCACCCTTGGCGATCCGGTCGACGACCTGGGTCGCGAGGTCCCTGGGGTTGGCCTTCGCCTTCTTCGCCAGGGCGAGGATCCCGTTGGCCTGGTAGTCCGCCCTGTCGCTGCGTCGCAGCAGCGGGTCCGCGGGCGCGGTCTCCGGCAGGGCTGCCGTGAGCGCGTCCGCCAGGCGCTGGTGGACGTGGGCGGTGAGGGACGTGACCGAGGCCATGGGGTGGGAGCCGTTCTCCTCGTGGGTACGGGTGGATCCGTCCAGTATCCCATGGTGGGTAAAGCGATTTTCGCCCCCGCCGCCCCTACCCATTCCCGTCCCTTACTCGGGGGCTCCGCCCCCGAACCCCCGCTCCTCAAACGCCGGAGAGGCTGAATACTTCGCGGCCCGGGCCGACACGTTCAGCCCGTCCGGCGTTTGAGGACGAGGCCGTTCAGGCCGATGGCGGGGGTCTGGGGGCGGCAGCCCCCAGGGACGGGACGGGAAGGGGCGGCGGGGGCGGTGAAAAGCCGTTTTCGTGGATGCGGTGGGAGCTGGGAGAATGGGGCGGTCAGCCGTGCGAAACGTACCGCCGGCCAAAGACACCTCCTGAGGAAAGAAGGACGTGCCGATCGTGGCTCAGAGCACCGAGACCACCGACTGGGTCTCCCGTTACGCGGATGAGGTCATCGAGGAGTCGGAGCGTCGTGCCCCGGGCAAACCGGTCGTCGTCGCGTCCGGACTGTCCCCGTCCGGACCCATCCACCTCGGGAACCTCAGGGAGGTCATGACCCCGCACCTCGTCGCCGACGAGATCCGCCGCCGGGGCCACGAGGTCAGGCACCTCATCTCCTGGGACGACTACGACCGGTACCGGAAGGTGCCGAACGGCGTTGTCGGTGTCGACGGCTCCTGGGGCGAGCACATCGGCAGGCCGCTCACCGCCGTCCCCGCGCCCAAGGGCTCCCCGCACCCGAGCTGGGCCGAGCACTTCAAGGCCGCCATGGTCGAGGCACTCGGCGAGCTGGGCGTCGAGTTCGACGGCATCAGCCAGACCGAGCAGTACACCTCCGGTACGTATCGCGAGCAGATCCTGCACGCGATGAAGCACCGCGGTGACATCGACGCGATCCTCGGCCAGTACCGGACCAAGAAGGCCCCGGCCAAGAAGCAGTCGCAGAAGCCCGTCGACGAGGCCGAGCTCGAAGCGGCCGAGGGGTCGGGCGCGGCGGCCGACGACGACGGCACCGGCTCCGCCGGGTACTTCCCGTACAAGCCCTACTGCGGCGACTGCGGCAAGGACCTCACCACCGTCACGGCCTACGACGACGACACCACCGAGCTGACGTACACCTGCACCGCGTGCGACTTCTCGGAGACCGTCCGGCTCAGCGAGTTCAACCGCGGCAAGCTGGTCTGGAAGGTCGACTGGCCGATGCGCTGGGCGTACGAGGGCGTTGTCTTCGAGCCCTCCGGCGTCGACCACTCCTCACCCGGGTCCAGCTTCCAGGTCGGCGGACAGATCGTCGGGAGCATCTTCGGCGGCAAGCAGCCCATCGGGCCGATGTACGCCTTCGTGGGCATCTCCGGCATGGCGAAGATGTCCTCCTCCAAGGGAGGCGTGCCCACGCCCGGTGACGCGCTGAAGATCATGGAGCCGCAGATCCTCCGCTGGCTCTACGCCCGCCGCCGCCCCAACCAGTCCTTCAAGATCGCCTTCGACCAGGAGATCCAGCGGCTCTACGACGAGTGGGACAAGCTGGAGGGAAAGGTCGCCGACGGCTCCGCGCTGCCGGCCGACGTCGCCGCGCACTCGCGTGCCGTCGGCACCGCCACGGGTGAGCTGCCGAAGACGCCCCGTCCGATGCCCTACCGCACGCTCGCCTCCGTCGCCGACATCACCGCCGGCGCCGAGGACCAGACCCTGCGCATCCTCAGCGAACTCGACCCCGCCGACCCGCTCTCGTCCCTCGACGAGGTCCGGCCGCGGCTCGATCGGGCCGAGGCCTGGATCAACACCCAGGTCCCCGCCGACCAGCGCACGGTCGTCCGCAAGGAGGCCGACACCGAGCTGATCAAGTCCCTCGACGACCAGGGCCGCGCCTCGCTGCGGCTCCTCCTCGACGGCCTCGACTCGCACTGGTCGCTCGACGGACTCACGCACCTCGTGTACGGAGTCCCGAAGGTCCAGGCCGGCTTCTCCGCCGACGCCACGCCCAAGGAGCTCCCGGCCGAGATCAAGGTCGCCCAGCGCACCTTCTTCGCCCTGCTCTACCACCTGCTGGTCGGCCGCGACACCGGCCCGCGCCTGCCCACCCTGCTCCTCGCGGTGGGCCAGGAGCGGGTGAGGAAGCTGCTCGGCGAGTAACCGTACGAGGTCCTACGACGATGGGGGGCGCCCGGAGATTCTCCGGGCGCCCCCCATCCACGTACACACGCAGGTGGTCACGCGATGTGGTCCTCTTCCAGTTCCATCGTGTGGCGATTGGTGAAGCGGGTCACCAGGCGCTTCGCCTCCGGCTCAGGGAGGGTCACGCGGAACTCCGCCTCGACGTTGTCACCGAACTCGCGCGGAGTCGGGTAACTGCCGTTTATCGACTGCTTGAAGACCTGGTAGAACGACTCCTCGTCCGGCTCAGGGGCGGGCGTGCCGCCGCCCTCGCCGAGCTGGCGCGTGCGGTTCGGGCCCGACGGGATGGGGAACGTGCCGGTGTCCTCGGGAGAGGGCTCACGCTCCTCGTACTCCTGAAGCACCTGCCCCTGCCCGTTCTGGTACGCCTGGCGCTGCTCGGCCTCGTACTGGGCCTGCTGCGCCTCGTACTGGGCCCACATCTGGTCCGGCGCGTACGAGGGGTCGTAGCCGCCCTCGTAGACGATCTCCTGCTGCGGGGGAGCGAACCACGGGCTCGACTCCGGCTCCTCCTCCAGGTACTCCGGCTGCCCCTGCGACCCTTGCTGTACAGGCTGCCCCTGCCGTCCCTGTTGCTGCGGGACCGGGTAGCCGTCGGCGTCCAGGTCCTGGCGGCGCTGGTCGTCCCGGGGCGCTCCCGGGCCCACCTGGGGAGGCACGGCGGCCTGCGGCACCTCCACGCGCTCCAGCTCCGTCTGCTGCCGCGGCGCCGGAGGCAGCAGCGCCGGCTCGATGCCCGCCGCGGCCAGGCCCGAAGGGGCCGTCTCCGCCAGGGGCACGCCGTAACGCGCCAGCCGCAGCGGCATCAGGGACTCGACCGGGGCCTTGCGGCGCCAGGCGCGGCCGAAGCGCGAACGCAGCCGGGCCTGGTAGACGAGACGCTCCTGCTCCAGCTTGATGACCTGCTCGTAGGAGCGCAGCTCCCACAGCTTCATCCGGCGCCAGAGCAGGAACGTGGGCAGCGGGGACAGCAGCCAGCGGGTGAGGCGCACGCCCTCCATGTGCTTGTCGGCCGTGATGTCCGCGATCCGGCCGATCGCGTGCCGCGCCGCCTCCACGGAGACCACGAACAGGATCGGGATCACACCGTGCATCCCGACACCCAGCGGGTCCGGCCAGGCGGCCGCGCCGTTGAACGCGATCGTCGCCGCTGTCAGCAGCCACGCCGTCTGGCGCAGCAGCGGGAACGGGATCCTGATCCAGGTCAGGAGCAGATCGAGCGCGAGCAGGACACATATTCCCGCGTCGATACCGATCGGGAAGACGTAGCTGAACTTCCCGAAGCCCTTCTGGAGGGCGAGTTCGCGCACCGCGGCGTACGAACCGGCGAAGCCGATCCCGGCGATGACGACGGCTCCGAAGACGACCACCCCGATGAGAATCCGGTGCGTCTTCGTGAGCTGCATAGGCGCGGACACCCGTACTCCCCTCCCATGACGACCTGTTGCGCGCAACAGAGTGGCACATGTGTACGGGCTCCGGGCGCGCAGTACGGCACCAGCCCGGCCCCCGCGGAGGCCGGGCCGCAGCAAATGTCCTGGTCCGGCCGCGAGTTGGGCGGCGGCCGGATTTCCGGAACGGCCGTCAGTCCTTCTTCGTGGCCGACTTGCTCGGGCTCGTGCTCGGGCCCGAGTCCTTGCCGAGGTCCGAGCCCTGGCCCGCGCTCTTGCTCGCGCTCCTGCTCGGGCTGGGGCTCTTGCTCGGCGCCGTGCTGCCACCTGCCGCGGAGCCGCCGCCGGCCCCGTTCGCCGTCCGGACCGCCTCCACGGCCTCCTTGGCGGCCGCCTCCGCCGCCTTCGTCAGATCGGCCACCTTCGGGGCCTTGTCGCCGGCCAGACCCGCGCCGTTGTAGTCGACCGTCACCACGACGTTCTCGACCCGCGTCACGACCGTCTGCTGCTTGAAGGTGCCTTCCTTCTTCTTCAGGTCGTACGTCACCAGCGCCGCCTCGTTGCCCATCCCCGTCAGCGGCTGCGACTTGGTGTCCTTCGCACCCTCGACCGAACGCGCGTCCTCGGCGTGCTTGGTGAAGTACTCCGAGGCCAGCTTCTCGCCCGTACCGCGGGTCGCGTCCGACTCGAAACGCAGCAGCGACACGTTCAGCCAGCGGAACTGCGAACCGTCCACGCCGTTGTTGTCCAGGCTGTTCCAGGAGCAGCTGCCGCGCGTCGCCGCGTCGCCCGACTCGCCCTCCTTGTCGGACTTGGTGCCCTTCGGGACCATTTCCTTCAACGTCTTCGACGAGAACACCTTGCAGGGCTCGGGAAGCTTCGCGTACGCGGCCTCCTTCACCACCGAACCGGCCTCCGTCGCGGACGACGACGCCGAGGCGCCGGAGTCCTTCTTCGCGTCGTCGCCGGAGCCGTCGCCGGAGTCCGAGGAGCAGCCGGAGGCGACGAGCATCACCGGGACGGCGGCCGCGCCGACAAGGATGCGGGTGAGTCGCTGACGCTGGCGCTGTGCGGGTCGGTGCATGGTTCCTTCACTCGTAGACGCTCGGGTGTGCGTGCGAACGGCCGCGTCCTCGGCCGGCCGCACTCGGTCGGGTCCGAGGGGCCACGGTACGCCGAACGGGACACGGGTGACTCGGGTTCCGTCCAGCCCGAAACCCCTCCCGGGAGCCCCTAGTCGTTGAACGTCCCGGCGAGCTGACCCGCCAGTTTCCACGCTCTGTCCTGCATGTCCTTGCTGCTCGGGACGTCGGTCGTGGTCGACGGCTGCTCGTCGTACTGGATCGTCACGATCACGTTGGACGTGCGGAACACCACAGTCACCGTGCGCTGCCGGGAGCTGCTCAGGGCGTCGTCCAGGAACGCCTCGTCGCCCAGGTCGTCGAGCGTGCGGGGCTGGAGGGCGGTGGGGGTGGAGCCGTCGGAGGGCGTGGCGGAACCGCTCTCGTCGCCGCTGCCGGACTCCGACGCGCTGGAACTCGGACCGGAACCGGAACTGTTCGAGGGGGACCCGCTCTCATCGGAGGACGAGCCGGACGAGGAAGACGAATCGGGCGACTCCGACGCCTCCGACGCCTCCGACGACTCCGACGAGGCGACCGGCTCCGGGAGGTCCGCCGCCGTCTCCCTCTCCAGGTAGATGTCCGTCGCGCGGTCGTCGTCGCTGACCGCGTTGTCGTACGAGACCACGCGCTCGAAGTCCACCAGCAGGTGGTCCGTCGCCACCCTCGACTCCGCCTTCCAGCGGCAGCCGACCTTGCGGTCCGTGTCGTACGTCTGGGTCGCCGTGCCCTCGTACGCCTTCTCGCGCTGCTCCTCGTCCGTGACCTGCTTGATGCCCGGCAGCAGCGAGTCCAGCGTGCCGTGCGACACCGCGGCGCACGGCTCCGGGAGCGTGCGGTACTTGCCGGGCTGGGCCGCGGTCGGCGTCGTGGCCGACTCGCCCGGCTTCGGGTCGGTCGTGCCCTCGTCGTCGCCCGATCCACCGGTGCAGCCGGCCAGCAGCGCCGCGAGGAGCGCGGCGACGCCGGGTACGTACGCCTTCCGCTGCACGGTGGGGCTCCTCTCGACGGGTCGCCGCGCTGGGCGCACGACCGGGGTGTCCTGTGGTTATGCGTTGGTTATTCAGTTGCCGCGCGGGGGCGGCCCCTGGAGACAATGTGTATCGCACGCACTGCCGTGGACGCCGGTCCGTTGTCCCAAACGTTGACCTTGGTACCGGTTTTGCGATTTGTGACTTCTGTTTGTTTTTCGGGGGAATGAGGACGAGATGTCGTACGTGGAAGTGCCGGGCGCGAAGGTGCCGATCCGCATGTGGGCGGACCCGGCGTCGGTCGAGGACGTCGCGATGCAGCAGCTCCGCAACGTCTCGACGCTCCCCTGGATCAAGGGCCTCGCGGTCATGCCGGACGTCCACTTCGGCAAGGGTGCGACGGTCGGTTCCGTGATCGCCATGCAGGGGGCCGTGTGTCCTGCGGCGGTCGGGGTCGACATCGGCTGCGGGATGTCCGCGGTCAGGACGTCCCTGACGGCCAATGACCTGCCGGGGGACCTTTCCCGACTGCGGTCGAAGGTCGAGCAGGCCATTCCTGTGGGGCGGGGGATGCATGAGGATCCGGTCGACCCTGGGAGGTTGCACGGGTTCGCTACCGCGGGGTGGGACGACTTCTGGGAGCGGTTTGAGGGAGTGGCCGAAGCGGTCAAGTTCCGTCAGGGGCGTGCCGCAAAGCAGATGGGAACGCTCGGAAGCGGAAATCACATGATCGAATTGTGTGTCGATTCGGTCGGTTCTGTTTGGCTCATGCTGCACTCCGGTTCTCGGAACATCGGCAAGGAGCTGGCTGAGCATCACATCGGTATTGCTCAGAAACTCCCTCACAACCAAGGTCTGATAGACCGTGATCTGGCGGTATTCGTCTCGGACACTCCGCAGATGGCTGCCTATCGAAGCGATCTGTACTGGGCTCAGGAGTACGCGAAGCACAACCGAGCGATCATGATGGGTCTTTTGAAGGACGTGATCCGCAAGGAGTTCAAGAAGGCGAAGCCGACCTTCGAGCAGGAGATCTCCTGCCACCACAACTATGTGGCGGAGGAGCGGTACGAGGGTATGGACCTGCTGGTTACCCGGAAGGGTGCGATCCGCGCGGGCTCTGGTGAGTACGGGATCATCCCGGGCTCCATGGGCACCAGTTCGTACATCGTGAAGGGTCTCGGTAACGAGAAGGCCTTCAACTCCGCGTCACACGGCGCGGGTCGGCGTATGAGCCGCAATGCGGCGAAGCGTCACTTCACGACGAAGGATCTGGAAGAGCAGACGCGGGGTGTGGAGTGCCGCAAGGACTCCGGTGTGCTCGACGAGATTCCGGGGGCGTACAAGAACATCGACCAGGTGATGGAGCAGCAGCGCGATCTCGTCGAGGTCGTGGCGAAGCTGAAGCAGTTCGTGTGTGTGAAGGGCTGAACTGTCAGAGGGGGGCCCGAGCCGACAGGCTCGGGCCCCCTGTTCACTGATTGTCCGCGGGCATGGGAACTCGTCCGCTGCGCAGGCGCCAGAGGCGAAGGCCACAGCTTTTCTCGGTTCGGCCGAGGTTCTTGGCTGCGGCTGCGCTGTCGTTGAGCTCCAGCAGCACCCGGTCCTCCCACTCCTTCCAGCGGCGGCGATCAGGAGCGACTTTCATGTCGGCAGGGCGGACCCAGGCGGCAAGGGAGTCGGCGGCGGTTCGCTTGCGCTCGAGGGAAAGGCAGCCTGGGTAGTAGAGGTGTGTGCTCAACTCCTGGGCCGTCTCCTTTGTGTAGAGGATGTTGTAGATCCCGTCGCGGGTGTTGCGTTTGATGGAGCGCTCGGCCCCCGTGATCTTCCTTGCGTAGAAACACAGATAGGCGCCAATCGCCGTGCTCGCTGTCGTCAAGGAGATGAAGGGGAAACCCTGACCCGTGTGGCCCACGGAGCCGTCGGCGTCAATGACGCCTCGGAGGTAGTCGCGGCGTGAGAACTCGATGCGGGGCGGGGCGACCTTCCTCGACTTGCGTCCATACGGCAGACCGAGTCCGTTGATTTTGGTCCTGGCTTCGAGGGAGCACAGGGTCCAAGTCGCCGAGTGGTGCGCCTCGGCGAAATTGGTCGACCTTGTGCGCTCATTGATGCTGCTGTTGTACGGCGTCAGTCGCTGGAATTCGTGCAGGATTTCGGTGTCCCGCGCGTTGATTTCGACGGTCAGGCGCCCCTTCTGGCCTGACCCCTTCGCCAGGTGCCCGTCGGCCTGCAGGAAGCCGAACATGTAGGCGTACTCGGGGACTTCGAGGTCCATGAAGTCAGCGCGCTGCTGCGCGTTAGGCTCGCGTTCAGCCATGGGGAAGTAGGCCTTCCTCGATGGTCAGGCCCTCGGGTCGGGTGGCACCCCGGCCCGAGGGCCGTCGTTTTGATGTTGTGGCGCGAGCCTAGATCGGGAGTTCACGTCCCGTATGGGTGATCTATCCGGTTCACTCGTGTGAGTTATTCGGAGGTGGAGCCGTGCGGTCTGGGCTGGCCGTCACGAACACCCGGGGCGCGAGGCAGGGCGCACCGGTTCTACTTCGCGTGTGTCACCGCGTAGATCATCACGAACGCCACGAGGTGGATGCCGAAGAGGAAGTACGCGAGGTACCACCAGACGTAGCGTTCGTCCTTCTTCTCCTGGGCCAGGCGGTGTTGTTCCTGGGCCTGGCTTTGAGGCGATGGGGCCGCGGCGGGGTGTTCCTGAGACGGGTGGTCGGCGTCCGGCATCACAGCTCCCTGTGGACCTTCGTGTTGGAGGCCTGCGCGCGGGGGCGTACGACCAGGAGGTCGATGTTGACGTGGGAGGGGCGGGTGACCGTCCAGGCGATGGTGTCGGCGACGTCCTCGGCGGTCAGGGGCTCCGCGACGCCGGCGTAGACCTTCGAGGCCTTCTCCGTGTCGCCGCCGAAGCGGGTCAGGGCGAACTCGTCCGTCTTGACCATGCCGGGGGCGATCTCGATGACGCGGACCGGGGTCCCGACGATCTCCAGGCGGAGGGTCTCGGCGAGGACGTGCTCGGCGTGCTTGGCGGCCACATAGCCCGCGCCGCCCTCGTACGTGCCGTGTCCGGCGGTCGAGGAAACGACGACCACCGTGCCGTCGCCGCTCGCGGTCAGCGCGGGGAGCAGGGCCTGGGTGATGTTCAGCGTGCCGATGACGTTCGTCTCGTACATCTGGCGCCATTCGGCCGGGTCGCCGGACGCGACCGGGTCGGCCCCGAGCGCGCCGCCCGCGTTGTTCACGAGGACGCCGATCGTCCTGAACGCGGTGGCGAACTCGTCGACGGCCGTGCGGTCCGTGATGTCCAGCGCGTACGCCGTCGCCTGGCCGCCCGCCGCTTCGATCTCCTCCGCGAGCGCCTCGATACGGTCCTTGCGGCGGGCGGTGAGGACCACGCGGTAGCCCGCGGCCGCCAGCTGCCTGGCCGTCGCGGCGCCGATTCCGCTGCTCGCGCCGGTGACGACGGCGATGCGGGACGCGGCGGCGGGTGCGGCGGATGCGGCGGCGGTCATGTGCTGCTCCTCGGGGGGAGGGTGCGGGCGCGGCCGTGGTGCGGGACCGCCGCTCGCTCGTACGGTCGATTGCTTCACCGGCCAGGATAGGCGGGCGGGGTTTACGGCCGGTGGGTGACCTGGTGCGCCGGGCCGGGTGCGGTGGGAAAATCGAGGTGGGTGATCCCCTGCGCAGGAGGTGGATCATGGGACAGGCACGTGAGGTCATGGACCGGCTCACGGAAGCACTGACGACGAACCAGGATCTCAAGGTCATCGCCGAGCTCTACGCGGCGGACGCGGTCGCCGTCACGCCCGACGAGGGAGAGATCCATGGGCGCGACAACATCGTCGAGTACTGGCGGCACATGACGGAGGCGGTCCCGGAGGCGACGTTCGAGACGGTGTACTCGTACGAGATCGGTGACACCGCCGTCGACGAGGGTTTCTTCAGTGGCAGGAACACGGGGCCGCTGGTGCTGCCCTCCGGGGAGTCGCTGCCGGCCACGCAGAAGGAGATCAGGGTCCGCGGAGTCGACCTCGCGACCGTCGACGCGGACGGCCGGATCGCCAGTTACCGGCTCTACTTCGACCAGATGGACTTCCTGGGGCAGCTGGGGCTGCTGCCCGACGAGCCACCCGCCTGAAGGATCCTCCGCGGCTCGCTCCCGGCTCCTCCCGACCGCCGTCTCACCTGATGGGCGGCGCCTGTCGTGCGGCCCAGGTGGCATACATCCGGTGACGTACGGAGACATGCGGGTCGACGCGGAGGACATGGCACATGCGGATTCGGATCCTTTGTGGGCTGGGTGCGGCTGTCCTGGTGGCCCTGGCCTCGCCGGCTGCCACGGCGGCGGTCGTGGCGGCGCCGGTCGTCGATACGGCACCGGCCGTGGCGCCCGAGGCCGATCTCGCCTATCACGGGCACCTCTCGATGACCGGCGGGCGCGTGGACCTGCGGATGACCCCGCAGAACCACGGTCCCTCGGGTGTCGTGGAGGCGACCGTACGGCTGCGGTGGTCGGTGCCGCTCGCGGACGAGCAGGGGCTGCCGGCCGGGTGCGCGCGGACGGAGGTGCGGACGGTGATGTGCCGCACCGGGGCGCTGCCGGCGGACGGGTGGGGGGAGACGATCACCATGGCCGTACGGCTGAGGGGGGCGCCCGCAGAGGTGACGCTGGGCATCGACACGGTGTGGGGCGGCGGTGCGGTGGATCGCAACCATCACAACGACCGGCAGGAGGTGCTGGTGCTGGACACCGGGGACACGTACGTCTTCTAGGTGCGGCACCTATGGGTACAGGGATTTGTAGGGGACGGTTGTAGGTTGGCTGCGGGGCGGTGGGGGCTGGTCGCGCAGTTCCCCGCGCCCCTAAAAGCCTAAAAGACTGCGCAGTTCCCCGCGCCCCTGAAGGGGCTCACGGCCCCCCGGCGCCCTCAGTGGGTGTTCTGGGTGTACGCCGTCGGGGGTACCCCCACCGTTGCTGTGAAGTCGCGGATCAGGTGGGCCTGGTCCGCGTAGCCGAGGTCTGCCGCGAGGGTGGCCCAGTCGGGGGGCGAGGCGGACTCGGCGTGCTCCAGGGCCTCGTGGATCCTGTAGCGGAGGATGATCCACTTGGGGCCAACGCCGACGTACGTGGAGAAGAGGCGCTGCATCGCTCGTACGGTCATGCCCTGGGCGCGGGCGAAGTCGGCGACGCGGCGGATCGTGCGGTCGGTGCGGATCGTGTCGACCAGGGCCGTCGCCAGGTCGGCGCGGGGGTCGGGGGCCGGGGTGAGGCCCAGCAGGAACGTGTCGAGCGCTGCCACGCGGGCGCTCTCGTCGGGCGGGGTGAGCACGGCGTCGAGGTCGTCCCGGGCGGCGGGGAGGACCTCCGTCAGGGGCAGGCGCCTGCCCGTCCAGTCGGAGACCGGGTGCCGCGGTGCGAAGGGGTGGAAGGCGCCCGGCCGGAACTTGATGCCGCACACCCTGCCCCGCCCCTCCAGCTTCTGGGTGAAGAGTCCGAGCTGGATGCCCGCGACCTCGACGAAGGGGTCCTGGCCCTCGAACTGCTGGAAGACGACGTGGACCGCGGGGTGCGGGACGACATGGGAGACGTATGGCTCGGGGAGGTCCCAGTCGATCAGCCAGTAGTACTCCACGTGACGGCGGAGGGCCTCGGCGGGCTCGGGGCGGCGGAAGTCCACCTGCGCGAGGAACTCCGCGGCGTCGACGATGCCTCTCGTGTCGCGGTCGCGGTTGCTGCTGCTGTCGGTCTCGCGGTCGATGTCGTGGTTTGCGTCACGGCGTGGGGCGGCCATATCGGGATGGTAGGACGGGGTACTGACAGTGGCGCGGGACTCCGTACGCGTGGGGATGTCCGGGCCCGGCTCCGGGGATGTCCGGGGCCCGGGATGCCCGGGGTGCCGGAGGCTGGGAATACCGCGCCCGGGTCCATCGTTGGCGGGTATAGTTGAATCGTAAACAACCTGCGGAGGATGAGACAGCCATGCAGTTCGGGATCTTCACCGTCGGCGACGTCACGCCGGACCCCACCACGGGCCGTGCGCCGTCCGAGCACGAGCGGATCAAGGCCATGGTCGCCATCGCGCAGAAGGCCGAGGAAGTCGGGCTCGACGTCTTCGCGACCGGTGAGCACCACAACCCGCCGTTCGTGCCGTCGTCGCCGACCACCATGCTCGGCTGGATCGCCGCGCGCACCGAGAAGCTCATCCTCTCCACCTCCACCACCCTCATCACGACCAACGACCCGGTGAAGATCGCCGAGGACTTCGCGATGCTCCAGCATCTGGCGGACGGGCGCGTGGACCTGATGATGGGGCGCGGCAACACCGGGCCTGTCTATCCCTGGTTCGGGCAGGACATCCGGCAGGGCATCAACCTCGCCGTCGAGAACTACGCGCTGCTGTACCGGCTGTGGCGCGAGGAAGTCGTCGACTGGGAGGGCAAGTTCCGTACGCCGCTGCAGTCGTTCACCTCGACGCCCCGGCCGCTCGACGGGGTACCGCCGTTCGTCTGGCACGGCTCGATCCGCTCGCCCGAGATCGCCGAGCAGGCCGCGTACTACGGCGACGGGTTCTTCCACAACAACATCTTCTGGCCGGCCGACCACACCAAGCGGATGGTCGAGCTGTACCGGTCGCGGTACGCGCACTACGGGCACGGCACGGCGGAGCAGGCGATCGTCGGGCTCGGCGGCCAGGTGTTCATGCGCAGGAACTCGCAGGACGCGGTCCGGGAGTTCCGGCCGTACTTCGACAACGCGCCGGTGTACGGGCACGGGCCGTCGCTTGAGGACTTCACCCAGCAGACCCCGCTGACGGTCGGTTCTCCGGAGCAGGTCATCGAGAAGACGCTGGGTTTCCGGGAGTACGCCGGTGACTACCAGCGTCAGCTGTTCCTCGTGGACCACGCCGGGCTGCCGCTGAAGTCCGTGCTGGAGCAGATCGACATGCTCGGCGAGGAGGTCGTGCCCGTGCTGCGCGAGGAGTTCGCGAAGCGGCGTCCGGCCGGGGTGCCGGAGGCGCCGACGCATGCGTCGCGTGTCGCCGCGGCGGCTGACATCGCTGCCGGCAAGGAGGTGACCTCGTCATGAAGCTCGTCGTCGTCTCCGCGGGGCTGAGTGTCCCGTCGTCCACGCGGCTGCTGGGTGACCGGCTGGCCGGCGCGACCGCCGAGCGCACCTCGGCGGACGTCCAGGTGGTGGAGTTGCGTGACCTCGCGGTCGAGATCGCGCACAACTTCACCAACGGCTTTCCCGGGCCCGCGCTGGGTGCCGCCCTGGAGGCGGTGGCGTCGGCGGACGGGCTGATCGTCGTCACGCCGGTGTTCTCCGCCTCGTACAGCGGTCTGTTCAAGTCCTTCTTCGACGTGCTGGACCCGGACGCGCTGGCCGGGAAGCCGGTGCTGGTCGCGGCGACCGGGGGGTCGGCTCGTCATTCGCTGGTCCTGGAGCACGCGTTGCGGCCGCTGTTCGCGTATCTGCGGGCCGTGATCGTGCCTACCGGGGTCTACGCGGCTTCGGAGGACTGGGGGGCCGAGGGGCTCGTCGAGCGGATCGGGCGGGCCGCGGGGGAGTTGGCGGGGCTGATGAACGGCCTGGCGGCCGGGCGGTCCGGGGCGGTTCCGGTTTCGTTGCCGACGCAGGGTGGGGCGGAGCTTGTGCGGGGTGGTGGGTTCGAGGTGGTTCCGTTCGAGCAGCAGCTCGCCGCGTTGAGGAGCGAGTAGGGCTCGCGTTGTGGTGTAGGGGGCTGTTCGGTTGTGTTTTGGCTGCGGGGCGGTGGGGGCTTGTCGCGCAGTTCCCCGCGCCCCTGGAGGGCGCGCCGATGCCGGGGTCGGCCACGTACGAATGGCCCCGCTCTTCACGGGCCGCGGTCCCTCGTAGCCCCGCTCTTCACGGGCCGTGGCCCCTCCGTAGCCCCGCCCCTCGCGGGCAGCGGTCCCTCGGCTGGAGCCGCAGATGTCACGCGTCCCCCACGAGCCGCCCGCCGTGCTGCTGCGGGGCGGTGGGGGCTTGTCGCGCAGTTCCCCGCGCCCCTGAGGGGCGCGCCGATGGCGGGGTCGGCCACGTACGAATAGCCCCGCCCTTCACGGGCCGCGGTCCCTCGTAGCCCCGCTCTTCACGGGCCGTGGCCCCTCGGCTGGAGCCGCGGATGTCACGCGTCCCCCCCCACGAGCCGCCCGCCGTGCGAAAGCGGGCGGCTCGTGGCACTGGCCCGGGAAGCCGGGCGGGCCGGTGCGGGGGCCGGGTGGTCCTGGGGGACTGGGAACCCATGTGGGCCGCCCGGCGTACTGGATGTGATGCCCGCGGAGGGGCGGGCGTCACGGGCCCGTGGGTCTTGGGCTGTTGACGGGGGGCCGGACGGTTGGTGTGCGGCGGAGGCGGCGGGTCTGGCGGCGGGCCCAGCCCATCGCGCGGACCCGGCCCCGGGTCCAGGCGCGGCGGACGCGGGTGGCCCTGAGTTCCGTGAACAGGGCCTCGTAGCGTTCGACGATCGGGGCGGCGTCGTAGCGGTGGGAACTTCGCAGCGCCGCCTCGCCCATCGCCTGGCGCAGAGGCTCGTCCGTGATCAGGTCGAGCATCGCCTCGGCGAGGGAGCGGGCGTCGCCCACGGGGACGAGGCGGCCGTCGACGCCGTTCGTGATGATCTCGGCGGGGCCCAGCGGGCAGTCCGTGCTGATCACCGGCACTCCGCAGCGCATCGCCTCGACCAGGGTCATCCCGAACGACTCCGCGTCCGACGCCGAGACCACCATCGCCGATCTGGCGAACTCCGCCTCGATCGGCGTGCGCGGTCCCATGAGGCGGGCGTGCCCGGCCAGGCCCAGGCCGTCGATCAGGTGCTGGAGGTGTTCCCGCTCGGGGCCGCCGCCGAAGATCCGCAGCTGCCAGTCGGGTTCCTTCGAGGCGACCGCGGAGAAGGCCTCGATCAGCAGGTCGAAGCGTTTGCCGCGGACCAGGCGGCCGGCCGCGGTGATCACCTTCGTCGTCCCGTCCCGGGTGAGGCCCTGCGGCGCGGGCACCATGTTCGGTACCGCGGCGACCCGTACGCCCGGCAGCGGCATCCGCCGGCGGTACACCTCGGCGTCCGCCTCCGTCGTCGTCACCACCGCGTCCAGCGAGCGGTAGGCGCGGGCCAGGACACCCCGCAGCCGCTTGCTGTGCGAGTCGTGCCGCAGATGCTCCTGGGCGATCCGCAGCGCCCGGCGAGGGGCGAACCGGGCCACGTACACGTTGATGCCGGGCCGCGTGCCGATCACCACGTCCGCGTCGCAGGCCGCCAGGTAGGCGCGGGCGCGCAGGTCGGTGAGCCGGGTGTACTGCCCGTAGCGCTTGTCGGAGGCGGGGAAGTCGACGGCCGGGCGGGTGTAGGACGGGTCGGTGAGGTCCTGGCTGCCGTCCCGTTCGTCCACCAGCGGGACCACCGTGATCCGCGGGTCGACGGTGAACCTCGGCTCGTCCCGGTGCCGCCTCATCGACACGATCTCCACGTCGTGCCGCCCGGCGAGCGCCGCCGCGAGGTTCAGCGTGGTGCGGACGGTCCCCCCGATGGCGTACGCGTTGTGCAGAAGGAACACGATCCTCATGCGCTCGGTGCTCTCCCTACGTTTCATGCGGTGCGCTGCCTCCCCGTCGCGGCGCTCGCCCCCGGCATCGGGGACACAGTGGCGGGGCGAGGTAAGCCACCGGTCCCGGCAGGGTGAGAGCCGGGTAAGAGGCCCGGCCGTACCCCTCTCCAGCAGGTAGTACGTTCCACGGGGCTTGGCAGACTGGTCCCGTGCCCCAGAATCTGCTGCTCGCCGAGGACGACCGCGCGATCCGCCATGCCCTGGAGCGGGCCCTGACCCTGGAGGGATACGCGGTCACGGCGGTCGCCGACGGCGTCGAGGCGCTCGCGCAGGCCCACCGCACCCCACCCGACGTGCTCGTTCTCGATGTGATGATGCCGGGCATCGATGGCCTCCAGGTCTGTCGCGTCCTGCGTGCGGAGGGCAACCGCACCCCGATCCTGATGCTCACCGCACTGGTCGAGACCGCGGATCGCATCGCCGGTCTGGACGCCGGAGCCGACGACTACGTGGTAAAGCCGTTCGACGTCGAGGAGGTCTTCGCCCGGCTCCGGGCCCTGCTCCGGCGTACGGGCGCCCCCGTCGACGTACCCAGTGAACCGCCGCGCATGCCCGACGGCCAGATCGCGGCAGCGGGTCTGCGCATCGATCCGCAGGCCCGTCGCGTGTGGCGGGGCCCGCACGAGGTCGAGCTGACCCGTACCGAGTTCGACCTGCTGGAACTGCTCGTCCGCAACGCGGGCATCGTCCTCGACCACACGACCATCTACGACCGCATCTGGGGCTACGACTTCGGGCCCGGCTCCAAGAACCTCGCCGTGTACGTCGGTTATCTGCGGCGCAAGCTCGACGAGCCGGGCGCGCCCTCCCTGATCCACACGGTGCGCGGTGTGGGGTATGTGCTGAGGGAGGACTGAGTGCGGTCCGGCGGGCCCGGCGGCGCGCGCCTGAGGCGGTGGGTGGCACGGGCCCGGCTGACCTCGCTGCGCACCACCTTCACGGTGTCGTTCGCGGCGGTGGCGGCCGCCGTCACCGTCCTCGTCGGGTTCCTGTCGTACGACGCCGCCGCCCGGCTCGTACGCGTCGACCAGCAGACCGTGTTCGAGGGTGTCGTGCAGGACCTGCTCGACGAGGTGCGCCACAGCGCGCTGACCCCCGCCGACTTCGCCACCGCCGACACCGACGGCGGCCCGCGCGACGAACTGATCAGGCCGAGCGGCACGGTCGTGCAGGTGTTGGGGCCGGACGCGTCGGTCGTCGACCGGGGCCATCCGCCGCTGCCCGTCGGCGCCGACGACAAGCGGACCGCGGCCGCGCGACCCGCCGGTCAACTGGTGGAACACCGTGACGTCGACGTCGGCGACGGCATGTACCGGGTGGCCACCGTCTCGCTCGGCGACGGGCGGGGCGCGGTGCAGATCGCGCAGGAGTTCAGCGACACCGAGGACCTGCTGCGCGAACTCCAGCAGCGGACCGTGCTGCTGGTGGCCGCCGTCGTGATCGCCGCCGGTCTCTTCGGCTGGTGGCTGGCCCGGCGCATCACCTCGCGGCTCGTCCGGCTCGCCGGGGCCGCGGAGGACGTGGCCCGCACCGGGCGGCTCGGCATCCAGGTGCCCGTCGCCGGGTACGACGAGGTGGCGCGGCTCGGCCGCTCGTTCGACCGCATGCTGGGCCGCCTTGCCCAGTCCGAGGAGGACCAGCGGCGCCTCGTCCAGGACGCCGGCCATGAACTCCGTACGCCCCTGACCTCGTTGCGCACCAACATCTCGATGCTCCGCCGGATCGACGAACTGCCGCCCGCCGTCCGCGGGGAACTGGTCGCCGACCTCGCCCAGGAGTCCCGCGAACTCACCGACCTGGTCAACGAGTTGGTCGACCTCGCGGCCGGCCAGTCGGACCGGGAGCCGCTCCAGCGGGTGGCCCTCGCCGACATCGCCGAGGACGTGGCGGTGGCGGCGAGGCGCCGGACGGGCCGGGCCGTCACGGTGCGGGTGTCCGGGGACACGGTGGTCGACGGCCGGCCGGGCGCGCTGCAACGGGCGCTGTCCAACCTCGTCGACAACGCGGCGAAGTTCGACCGGGGCGGGAGCGAGCCGATCGACATCGTGGTCACGGGAATGGGGGCCCCTGGGGCGAGCGCCGGTGCTGGCGTGGGAGCCGCTGTCCGTGTCGAGGTTCTCGACCGTGGGCCCGGTATCGCCGAGGAGGACCTGGAGCGGGTCTTCGACCGCTTCTACCGCGCGCCGGACGCCCGGAGCCTGCCCGGCTCCGGGCTCGGCCTGTCGATCGTCCGCGAGGTGGCGGCCGCCCACGGGGGAGACCCGTTCGCGCGGCGCCGGGAGGGCGGGGGGTCCGCGATCGGGTTCATGGTGGGGAGCGGCGGGAGCGGTAGGAGCGGTGGCGGCGGCGAGGGCTGAGGCGTCCCCGTACGTCCCCGTGTGCCTTCGGACGGCTGCCCGCCACCCCGGAGCCACGCCGGGCGGCCGGCCGGGACCCCTGCGAGAGCCCGGCGCCCGGCCGGGCGTTCCTCCGCGAGCCCCCTACCAGCCCTCCTGCAACTCGTCGTCCTCGCCCGCCTCCAGGAGGGTCGCCGCCGCGCCGACTATCCGGGGGTCCGGTTTTCCGACCACCTCGTCGTCCTTGCCCGTGTAGTCGAAGCGGGCCAGCACGCTGCGCATGGCCTCCACGCGGGCCCGCTTCTTGTCGTTGCTCTTCACCACGGTCCAGGGGGCCTGCTCGGTGTCCGTCTCGCGGAACATGGCGACCTTGGCGGCGGTGTAGTCGTCCCAGAGGTCGAGGGACGCGAGGTCCATCGGGCTGAGCTTCCACTGCCGTACGGGGTCGACCTGCCGGATCGTGAACCGGGTGCGCTGCTCGCCCTGCGACACCGAGAACCAGAACTTCACCAGGTCCACGCCGTCGTCGACGAGCATCCGCTCGAACGCGGGTGCCTGCCGCATGAAGCGCCGGTACTCGTCGCCCGTGCAGAAGCCCATCACCCGCTCCACACCGGCGCGGTTGTACCAGGACCGGTCGAACAGCACTATCTCCCCGGCGGTCGGCAGATGCTCGACGTACCGCTGGAAGTACCACTGTCCCTGCTCGCGCTCCGTCGGCTTCTCCAGGGCCACCACCCGGGCACCGCGCGGATTGAGGTGCTCGGTGAAGCGCTTGATCGTGCCGCCCTTGCCGGCCGCGTCCCGCCCCTCGAAGACGACGACGAGCCGGCGCCCGGTCTCCTTGATCCAGCTCTGCAGCTTCAGCAGCTCGATCTGCTGCAGCCGCTTGTGCCAGTCGTACTCGCCGCGCTCCATGCGCTGTTCGTATGGGTAGTTCTCCCGCCAGGTGTCCACCGCACTGCCGTCGGGGCGGATCAGCACCGGGTCGTCGTGGTCGCTGTAGTCGACGCGCATGTCACTCAGCAGCTCGGTCATCTCTACTCCCCGGGAGGATCAGTGGAACTGCGGAACGATCAGACAGATCCCGTACGCCACCACGCTCGCGCACGCCAGGAAACACAGCCCGGCCACGCCGAGCCCCACCGGGTCGGTGCCTCCGTCGCTCTCACGCGCGGTCTCCGCCCGGGCCAGGCCCAGCACACCGAGGGTGAAGACGACGACCACTCCGACCGTGACTCCGGTACTCACCGCGGCGACCTCGCCGAGGGCGCTCCAGTCCAGCTGCATCGTTCGTACTCTCCTTGCTCTCCCGGGCCGGGGCGGATCAGGCGGCGGTGGAGACCTGCGTCGCGGCCGCGCCGCGGACGCTGACCTCGTGGGTCTCGTTGACGTTGGCCGCGTGCACCGGGCTGCGGCGCGACATGACCACGATGAAGGAGGCGACGGCGAGCGCGAGGAGTGCGATTACCACGATGCCGAAGTTCCCTCCGTGCGTCACCACGCTCGCGGACAGACCGCCGACCAGCGCTGCGGCGGGAAGCGTCACCAGCCACGCCACCACCATCCGCCCCGCCGTGCCCCACCGCACCTCGGCGAGACGCCTGCCCAGGCCCGCGCCGAGGATGCCGCCGGAGCACACCTGGGTGGTCGACAGCGCGAACCCGAGGTGCGCGGAGGTCAGGATCACCGTCGTTGAGGCCGCCTCCGCGGCGAAGCCCTGCGGCGACTTGATGTCGGTCAGCCCCTTGCCCATCGTCCGGATGATCCGCCAGCCGCCGAGATACGTACCGAGGCCTATCGCGATACCGGCCGACGCGATCACCCACAGGGGCGGCCCGGCGTCGTGGCCGAGCGCCCCGGCCGAGATCAGCGTGAGCGTGATGACGCCCATCGTCTTCTGCGCGTCGTTGGTGCCGTGCGCGAGCGAGACCAGGGACGCCGAGGCGATCTGCCCGAGCCGGAATCCCTTGGTCACCGTTTTCTGCCGTGCCCGCGCGGTGATCCGGTACGCCAGGTACGTGGCGATCAGCGCGGCCACACCCGCCACCAGCGGCGAGGCGACCGCCGGGATCAGCACCTTCTCCACGACCTTGTCGAAGTGCACCCCGTGCTCGCCCGCGCCCACCCAGACGGCCCCGATGAGACCGCCGAACAGCGCGTGCGACGAACTCGACGGCAGCCCGAGCAGCCAGGTGGCCAGGTTCCACAGGATCGCGCCGACCAGACCGGCGAAGATCATGCCCGGTGTCACCAGGGTGTCGTCCACGATCCCGCCGGAGATCGTCTTGGCGACCTCGGTGGACAGGAACGCGCCGACGACGTTCAGCACGCCGCTGATCAGGACCGCCGTTCTGGGCCGCAGCGCGCCGGTGGCGATGGAGGTCGCCATCGCGTTCGCCGTGTCGTGGAAGCCGTTGGTGAAGTCGAAGGCGAGGGCCGTGACGATGACGACGGCCACAAGGAACGTGATGTGGTCCATGCCGTCGATGCAAGCAAGTCGAGGCGTACGCGCGGCGAAGCGGAGGCAAAGGGTACGCATGCGTGTGGTCATGCCCCCCACAAGTCCGCTGTTCCGGGCGGTGCGGAGCCCGGAATTGCCTCCAGGACCGGGGTTTGCCTGCGGCGGGACCGGGATTTCCCTCCCGGACAGGTGTCGCTGAGTACACCCCCCGATACGGGTTCTGCGCCCAATGTGCCCGCCCCGCCTTCTCCGTAGCGTCTTCGGCAGGGCACAGGAAGTGCCCGACAGGGGGGCACGGACGGTGCCCGACGGAGGCTGATGACGATGTTTCGCCGAACCGACCGACGCAACCACGAGCACGGCACGGGCCCCGCCGCGGAGGCACTGCGGCTGGTGAAGGTCACCAAGACCTACGGGGGCGAGGAGAACGCGGTGACCGCCCTGGACGGGGTGACGCTCGCCCTGCCGCGCGGCACGTTCACCGCGGTGATGGGCCCCTCGGGCTCCGGCAAGTCCACGCTGCTGCAGTGCGCGGCCGGCCTCGACCGGCCCGACAGCGGCATCGTCGTGGTCGACGGCGCCGAGATGACCGGCGGCACCGAGGCCGAGCTGACGAAGTTCCGGCGCAACCGGATCGGCTTCGTCTTCCAGCAGTACAACCTGCTGGACACCCTCACCGTCGCCCAGAACACGATCCTGCCGCTCAAGCTCGCCCGCCGCCGCGTCAACCGGGCCCGGGTGGAGGAGATCCTCACCGCCGTCGGCCTCGGCGACCGCCTCGGCCACCGGCCCGACCAGCTCTCCGGCGGCCAGCGCCAGCGCGTCGCCATCGCCCGCGCGCTGGTCACCGAGCCGAGCGTGATCTTCGCCGACGAACCGACCGGCGCCCTCGACACCCGCAGCGCGCGGGACGTCCTGCGGCTCCTCCAGGAGGCGGTACGGGTCCACGGCCGTACGGTCGTCATGGTGACCCACGACCCGGTGGCGGCCTCGTACGCCGACTCGGTGCTGTTCCTCGCGGACGGCAGGCTCGCCGGTGAGATGCACCGGCCGACCGTGGACGCGGTGGCCGAGCGCCTCGCGCACCTCGGCGACGACGTGATGGCGGGGGTGTGACGACATGTTCGCTCTGGCCCTGCGCTCCATCCGCCGGCGCCCCGGTCGTTTCGGCGCGACGCTGCTGTCCGCCTTCCTGGGCGCGGCGATCATCATGACCTTCAACTCGATGCACGACACGGCGGGCGCGAAGGGCGTCGACTCCACCAGCGCCGAGACCCTCTCCACCGCTGCGGGTGTCGTCGGCGGCTACGGCACCCTCCTGGTGTTCTTCGCCGTCGCCTCCACCCTGACGGTGAACGTCCGTCAGCGCTCCGCCGAGATCGAGCTGTTGCGCTGCTCCGGCGCGACCCCCGCACAGATCAAGCGGATGGTCGTGGGGGAGTCGGTGGCCGTTGCCCTGGTGGGCGCGCTGCTCGCGATCGGTCCCGCGATGCTCGGCGGACGGCTGCTGCTCGACCTCTTCCAGGACAGCGGGCAGGTCGCCGAGTCCGTCGACTACACCTTCGGGACCGTCGCGCTGCTCTCGGGCATCGACATCACGGTCCTCGCGGCGGCGGGCGCGGCGTTCCTCGCGGTGCGCCGGGCCACCCGGAAGACCGGACCCCGGGACAGGCGACGGACGTTCTTCATCCGCGCCTCCCTGGTCCTCGGAGGCCTGTCGGCCTGCTCCACCTTCGCGTTCTCCTCGACCGACGCCGCGCTGATGGCACCGCCCGCGTACGGCGCGATCCTGCTCGCGGTCGGCTTCGCGCTGCTCTCGCCGAAGCTGCTCAAGACTCTGCTCGACCGGCTTCCGCCGACGGGCCCGAGCGGCTACCTCGCCGTACGCACCATGCGGGAGCGTGCCGCGCAGCTGTCCGGGGTCCTCATGCCGCTGATCCTCTTTACCGGCATGGCGACGGCGACCCTCTACATGCAGGCCGTCGAGAACGACGCGATCGACGCCTCCGGAGCCCCGAAGTCCATCGACGCCAAGAACCTCGAGACCCTGAACCTCGTGGTCGTCGGCATCATCGTGGTCTTCGCCTGCATCATGCTGATCAACTCGCTGTACGCGGCGACGACTTACCGGCGCCGGGAGTTCGGCCAGCAGCGGCTGGCCGGGGCGACGCCCGGCCAGGTCCTCGGCATGATCGGCATCGAGTCCCTGATCCTCACGGTGACGGGTGTCTTCTTCGGCACGGCGGCCGGGCTCGCCGGGATCATCCCCTTCACGATGGTCCGCACGGACTCTGTCCTTCCGGACGAAGGACTGGGGATCTGGTTCGGGATCGTGGGGGTCGCGGGGGCGGCGGTGTTCGTGACCAGCCTGGTGACGGCCCGACGGGCGCTGCGGACGCCGGCGGTCGGAGCGGTTTCGCTTGTCGCTTGAACTGGGGCGTGCTCGGTGGGTGCGGGTAGTTGTGCGGGTGCGGGTGGGTGGGGGTTGATCGCGCAGTTCCCCGCGCCCCTAAAAAGCAAGGGCTACCGCCCCCCTAAAGACGAAAGGCCGGGGCGGTAGCCCTGGTCTTTGTCTTTGGGGGCGCGGGGAACTGCGCGACCAGCCCCCACCCACCCGCACCCGAAGAACCACAGATCCAGCCGAACCATTCAGGAGCCCGCGCTCCACCGACCCAGCACCGGCTCAGTCACCGTGCGTGCGGCGAGGCACAACGTCTGGCCGTGCTGCGTGAACAGGGCGTCCCGGGAGTCGAAGTGGCCGAGGTCCACCTGGACCTGGGCCGACAGATCGCAGCCCCCACCAAGGGCGCCGCAGGCCGTCGTACCGCCCCAGTCGACCGTCGTACGGGCCACGGCGTCGAAGAGGGTCTCGCCGCCCCGGTTGGTGAACGCGCCGTCGCCGCCGGCCTTCCCGAACAGCTCGCCGATCGGCACCCAGGCCCCCTCCAGCCGGAACTCGGGCCAGGCCAGCAGCACCTGCTCGGGCACCAGCGGCTTCAGCCGGGGGAACCGCGGGTACCAGAAGACGCCGTCGACGAGCAGGCCCTGAACCCGCGTGCGGATGCCCACGGCACGGGCGACCGCCTCAAGGACAGCCATCCGCTGACTGCACGAACCGCGTCCCAGCCGTAGAGTCGTCGAGACCCGCCGCCGGTCCTCCACGGAGTACACCGGCCGGATCTCCCGCGCGACGATCCCGTGCGCCACGCGCAGCGTCTCGGATGCGGAGGCCCGCCCCCGGACCCGGTTCACCAGGGCAGTGACCCTCGGATCCGTCCAGTCCAGGATCTCGGTGGCCCGCGTCGAACCCCGTACCTCCGGTGGCCGGGCCACCCGCCGTACGTCCGACCGTGCGGCGCGTCCGGCGCTCCGGTACGGCATCAGCAACCGGCTGGTCATGGTCGCCCACCCCCGCATCTCTCCACGACTTCCGCCATCATCACACGCCCCCTCCGGCCGGTCCGGAGCGGTGGCGCGCGGCCGTGCGTCCGCCCCGCGCGGGGCCGCGGTACCAGGGTCGGCGCGCGAAGTGCGAAAAGCCGTACGTATCTTGGAGGTTGGACCTTGATCGGTGAATCTTGAACCTTATGTTTGTGCGTGTCCGTACACGCCTTGGATGAGAAGACGGTGCCCATGACCGACCACGAGAGCTCGACCGGCCCGGCGGCGAGGCAGAGAATCGACACCTCCGTGCCGCACTCGGCCCGGATCTGGAACTACTGGCTGGGCGGCAAGGACAACTACCCCGTGGACGAGGCGGCCGGCGACGCGTACACCGCCGTCTTCCCCGGCATCGTGACCATCGCCCGCAGCAGCCGCGCCTTCCTCGGCCGCAGCATCCGTCATCTGGTGGAGGAGGCGGGCGTCCGGCAGTTCCTGGACGTCGGTACGGGCCTGCCGACCGTCGACAACACCCACGAGGTCGCCCAGCGCATCGCGCCGGAGTCCAGGATCGTCTACGTCGACAACGACCCGCTGGTCCTCGCCCACGCGCGCGTCCTGCTGACCTCCTCGAAGGAGGGGGCCACCGACTACGTGGACTCCAGCCTCTACGAGCCGGACCTCATCCTGGCGGAGGCCGCCCGGACCCTGGACCTCTCCCGCCCGACCGCCCTGATCCTCAGCGGCATCCTCGGCCACGTCGGCGACTACGACCAGGCCCGCACCCTCGTACGGACCCTCGTGGACGGCCTCCCGTCGGGCAGCTACCTGTGCATCAACGACGGCTCCCGCGGCACCGACCCGGCGTATGAGGCGGCCCAGGACGGCTACAACGAGACCGGCGCGGTTCCGTACTTCCTCCGTCCCGTCTCCCAGATCGAGGCGTTCTTCGAGGGCCTCGAACTCGTCGAGCCCGGGGTCGTCTCGGTCCCGCTGTGGCACCCGGAGAAGTCGGACTCCGCCCCGACGCCGATCGGCCAGCACGGGGGACTGGGCCGCAAGCCCTGACCCGACGGTTTCTGGAACGCCCGGGGGGGCCGGGGGGGGGGGGCCCCCCCGCGGGGGGCGGGGGGGGGGCGGCGGGGGGGGGCGAGCGAGGGGGA
>NZ_JBITFQ010000038.1:52370-100564 GCF_044456225.1 Streptomyces sp. NPDC050988
CTCCGTCCCTGCCCGGCCCGCCCCCCTACCCCCCCCCCCGAGGCGGCGCCCCAGTGGCCGCGGGCCTCTCCCCGCCACCCCTCCGGGCCCCCCCCCCGCCCACACGGGCGTTCCGTCTCAGATGTCTCAGATGTCTCAGATGGCTCAGAGCAGCGCCGGCGCGTGGAACGTACCGAGGCCCGAGGCCAGGTCGCGGTCCAGCCAGTAGCGGCGTGGTTCGGCGAGCATGACGTCGACGCTGACGGTGAGGATGCCGGGGATCCTGGCGAGTTCGTTGTCGATGAAGAGCGCCAGGGCGGAGCGGTCGGTGACCAGGCCGGTGGCGAGGACGGACATGTCGCTGGCCACGTGGGCGGCGAGCCGGGTCTGGGGGAGCCGGTCGATGCGGCGCATGACGTCGGGGGTCTCGCCGGGTGCGATCCGCAGGCGGAGCACGAAGGGGGTCTGGAAGCCCAGCCAGTCCGACACGATCTCCAGGCGCGGCTGGACCCACCGCTCGTCGAGGACCCGGCGGACGACCCGGTGCGCGGTGGAGGTGGCCAGGCCCGCGGCCCGGCCGATGCTCGCGGCGGAGGCCCGGCTGTCCTGGAGCAGCTGGGCGACGACGGTGCGTTCGGCCTCGCTGAGGGGCTTGGCGGGGGGTGTCGCGGTCGCGGTGCCCTCGGGGCGGGTGCCGGTGAGTTCGAGCAGGCCGGCCCGTTCGGTGTCGGTCAGGAACTGCGGATCCCAGGTGATGCCCCGGCGCAGGGTGCTGAGCGCGGGCAGGGCCTTGACGCGGCGGACGCCGGGCACGGAGAACATCCGGTCGATCGCCTCGCTGGTGGCCGCCTCGGAGGGGGCGTGCACGACGGCGTAGAGCGGGTAGTCGCCCGAGATCTGTGCCAGCAGTTGGAGGTGGGGTAGGCCCCGGAGGCGGTCCAGGACGGCCAGCGGGGTCTCGCCGGTGATGTCCAGGAAGACGTGGACCGGCATCGCCGTGGAGTGCATGCCCCAGTCGGCCTGCCCGATCACGCGGACCATCCGGGCCTCGTGCAGCCGGTCGTAGCGGCGCTTCAGCGTGCCGGCGTCGGCGGACAGGATCGCGCCGATGTCGTCCCAGGTGGCCCGGGGTGCCAGATGCAGTGCCCCGATGAGGCGCCGGTCGAGCTCGTCGAGGAGAGGGCTGGTCATAGCGCCCCACCTTAGACTGCCGATTAATCCCACCGTTACATCCAGGGTATAGAGAATCTCTCATCTGAGTGCCATTGTTCGCGGGAACATCCCTCAAATGCATGAAGAGGTACCGATGAGTGCCACCTCTGCCCAGCCACAGCCGACCGAGCCCCGGTCGAGAGCCCTGCGTGCCGCGTTCCGGAGCTTCGCGGCGATAGAGAAGGTCGGGAACAGACTCCCCAACCCGTTCTGGCTCTTCTGGATCCTCGCGGGGGTCGTCGCCGTCCTCAGCGCCGTGCTGGCGGCGGTCGGTGTCAGCGCCGTGCACCCCGGCACGCACGAGACCATCGACGTGCAGAACCTGCTCAGCAAGGCCGGACTCACCATGGCCGTCGAGGGGGCCGTCGAGAACTTCGCGGCCTTCCCTCCACTGGCCACCATCCTCACCGTGATGTTCGGCATCGCCGTCGCCGAGCGGAGCGGACTGTTCTCCGCCCTGCTGCGCCGCATGGTCGCGCGGGTGCCGGGCAGGTACCTGACCTTCGCGCTGTCGATGACGGCCATGGTCAGCCATGTCGCCGGTGACGCCGCCTACGTCACGCTCATCCCGCTCGGCGCCCTTGTCTTCCGCGCGGCGGGCCGCAGCCCCGTGCTCGGCTGCGTGGTCGCCTACGTCTCGATCGCCGCCGGCTACGACGCCTCCCCGTCGCTCACCACGACCGACGTACTGCTGTCCGGGATCTCCACGGCCGCCGCCCACACCATCGACGCGGACTACGTCGTCACCCCGGTGGCCAACTACTTCTTCGGGCTCGGTTCGTCGGTCCTGGTGGCCCTGGTGATCACCCTCGTCGTCGACAAGGTCCTGGCCCGCCGCTCGGACCTGGAGCCCGACGAGCCGGTCGCGGCCCTCGACGCCGACGAACTGGAGGCGATCGAGGTCACCGAGCAGCAGCGCCGCGCGCTGCGCGTGACCGGGCTGGTCGCCCTCGGCTTCGTCGCGTTCCTGGCGGTGGCCATGATCCCCGCGTCCTCACCGCTGCGCGGCGAGGGCGGCGGCATCGTCGAGTCCCCGCTGATCGGCGGGATGGCGCTCGTCCTGGGCGTGTTCTTCGCCGTGCTCGGCACGGTCTACGGCCGGATGACCGGGAGCTTCTCCGCCGCCGGAGACATCATCACCGCGATGGTCGACGGTACGCGTTCGATGGCGCCGATCCTCGTCCTGTTCTTCGCGATCTCCCAGTTCCTCGCCTACTTCAAGTGGACGAACATCGGCAACATCCTCGCCGTCAAGGGCGCGGAGACCCTGCGCGAACTGGACATGCACGGCTGGACCGTACTGGTCGGCATCGCCGTGCTGATCACCTTCATGAACCTCGTCATCACCAGCGGCTCCGCCCTGTGGGCCCTGGCCGCGCCCGTCCTCGTACCCATGCTGATGCTCATCGGCATCGAGCCCGAGACCACCCAGGCCGTCTACCGCGTCGCCGACTCGGTCACCAACTGCGTGACCCCGATGAGCCCGTACTTCGTGATGGCCCTGGGCTTCATCCAGCAGTACCGCAAGTCCGCGGGCATCGGCACCCTCGCCTCCTTCACGATCCCGATCGCCGCCGTCGTCTGGGTCGTCTGGGTCGCGTTCTTCGTGGCCTGGTACCTGCTGGGCATCCCTTTCGGCGTCGGCTGACCGCACCCTCCGCCACCGCACCTCGCCGAGGACCGCCGCCCCACCTCTGTAAGAGCACCTCCGCAAGAGAAAGAACCCCACCTCCGTAAGAGAAAGAAGAAGATGACCGCATCACCCGCAGCCGCCGCCCTCACCACCCGGGCCCAGGAGGTGTCGTCGCGGATCGTCGACGACATCCTGACCCTCGTACGCCACGAGACCAGCAGCTACGACCTCCCCGGCCTGGCGACCGGCCTGGACCTCCTGCGCGAACTGACAGTCCAGCGGCTCGGGCAGCCGGACCACGCGCACCGCTATCCGGGCGGCGAGTGCGGGGACACGCTGACTCTGACGTACGCCGGTACCGGTACCGGCACCGGTGCCGGGACGGGCGCCGGCGCTGGGACGGGTGCCGGGCACGTCTTGCTCGTCGGCCACTACGACACCGTGTGGCCGACCGGGACGCTCGCGGGATGGGAGCAGCCGGGGGCGTCCGAGGACGGGCGGGAGAAGCTCGGCGGGCCGGGCATCTTCGACATGAAGACCGGCCTGGCCCAAGGGATCTGGGCCCTGAAACTGGCCCGGGAGAGCGGCGCGCCCGTGCCCACCGTCACCTTCCTCTTCAACGGCGACGAGGAGATCGGCTCCCTTTCCTCGCGGCCGGTGATCGAGGAGGTCGCGCAGAAGGCCGACGTCACGCTGGTGCTGGAGCCGACCGCCCACGGCGCGGTCAAGACTGCCCGCAAGGGCACGGGGATCTTCCAGGTCACGGCAACAGGTGTCGAGGCACACGCCGGGCTCGCGCCGCAGGACGGGGCGAGCGCGATCACCGCGCTGTCGGAGTTCGTGGTCGCGGCGGCGAAGGTCGCCGCGCCCGACCGGGGCACCACGATCAACACCGGGCTCTTCAGGGGCGGTTCGGCCATCAACGTAGTCGCCGGGCAGGCCACCGCCGGCGTGGACATCCGCGTCAGCAGCGAGGCCGAACAGGCCCGTGTGGACGCGGAGTTGGACGCCATCAAGGTGACCGACCCCCGCGTCCGCATCGAGATCGACCACGCCTGGAACCGCCCCCCGATGACCCTCAACGCCGCCTCCGCCCCTCTCCTCGCCCTCGCCCGCGAGGTCGCCCGCGAACAGGGCCGCGACTCCCTCCCCGACACCGCCGTCGGCGGCGCCAGCGACGCCAACTTCGTCGCCGCCCTCGGCCTCCCGGTCCTCTGCGGCATGGGCGCGGTCGGCGACGGCGCCCACGCCCAGGGCGAGTTCATCTACCCGGACACGGTGCCGGCGCAGACGGCGTTGGTGGCGGGGTTGCTTGGGCGTCTTACGCGGCCGTTGCGGGGCTGAGTGCGGCAGCGGCGCACATCCGTGGGCGGGGGCGCCTCAGGGCCCTCGCCCGGACCCAGGTGAGGGCCGGTCAGGGGTTCCGGTTCCCGACTCGGCCCCGAAGACCCTTGAGCATGACCGCGTACACCGGTGAGTCGGCGAACGGCTGTTGCTCGCCGACTCTGTCGTATCCCCATGTCTCGTAGAGCGCTTGGACTTTGGAGTGTGTGACGTCGACCAGCAGTACGGCGAGGTCTTCCGTACGTTCCTTGAGTAGCGCCTCGTGCAAGCGGTCGGCGATTCCCTGCTTCCGCCAGCCTGGGCGCACCATCACCTCGGACACGGCGTAGGTGGAGGAGCAACCGTCCTTCGGCTCGAATCCGGTGGAGCGCCACCACTCGCGGCCGGGGGCGAGCGGGGCGCCGTAGGCGAAGCCGACCGGCTCGTCGACGTCGTACGCGACGACACAGGAGAAGCCGTCCATGATGCCCGACCAGTGGTCGACGAACCAGGCGAAGCGCTGATGGAAGGGGTCGTCCAGCTGGTCGGCGTAGGCGTCGGCGTGTACGTCGATGAGTATCTGCCGGAACCCTTCGGGGAGGTCCCCGTGCTGGAAGTGACGCAGGTCGGTCACGCTCGACTCCATTCGGTTCGCATGCGGTCTGCCCAGTCTCGTGCGTAGGAGGCGGAGGGGCCAGGACGAACAGGCCCCGGTGGAAGTCGCCGATGAGCGTGCCCACGCGGCCGGGTAGGGGATCCCCGCCCATGATCGTGAACACGTAGGCGGCCACCTGGGAGGAGTACAGCTCACCGAACACCGCGGCGTTCGGCGTGACGGTCTCCCAGGACGGGCAAGCGGTCTGGCTCGGGAACCCGAACGGCCCGCAGCGGCCGCTACCCTCCTGAGTCAGCCACCACCGACGTGAGGAACGCCAGGATGGACGACGAACCGCTGAAGGACTGGGCGGAACGCCGTGACGCGAAGATCGGCCGGCTTCGTGCCGTGCCTGTTGTGTCTGGCGACGGTTCCAGGGGAGCGCTTCTGCAACCGGACACGCCACGCGTCATCGAGCGGTGGAACGGGTACGTCTGGGAGTCGTACGCCTTCGCGGCCAACCTGGCCGAGACCAAGGCCGTCCTCTACCCGGAGAGCTGCGAGCCCCTGCCAGGAGGGGCGAAGCCGAAGCCGCTTGGCTCAGGCGAAGGGAAACACCGCAAACCTCCGGCGCCCAGGTAGGACCGAAGCTCGGGGTCCGGAAACCCCACTCAATCTGCTGGCCTGCCCATGCGGCGCGTCCAGGACTGACCGGTCTTGCCTCGCCTCGTACCGAACTTGGGAGAGATTCTGTGCAGCGGATACCCGTCGCCTCCACCAACCTGGCGTCCGTCGGCTATGAGTCGAACTCGGGGACGCTCGAAGTGCAGTTCAGAAATGGATCGATCTACCAGTACGCGGGCGTACCTGAGGCCGTTTTCAGCGGACTGATGAATGCGGCCAGCAAGGGGGCATATCTTGATGTCTTTGTAAAGAAGGCGGGCTACCCAGTTGTGAGAATCGCTTGACGCCACGAAGTCCTTACGGGGGTAGCCTTTGGCCAGGTATCAAGTGGTCGCGCGCCTTTGGTCAGTGAATGCCAATGAGCGGAATGTGTTGCGGACAAGGGTGAGTGGCTCGCGGTCACGGGTGTAGTAGAGCTTGTTGGTGAGCAGAGTCGCCCATCGGTTCTTTCCGGGGGAGATCCACACACCCGTGCCAGTGAAGCCGTAGTGGACCCAGACGTCGTCCGCCTTGGGCGCGGTGCCCGGAGCCGGGTGCCAGAACAGGCCACGGGGCGGGGTTAGTTCACCTGTGTGGATCTGCAGGGATTCCTTGACCCAGTCCGGGCCGAATCCGAGTGGCTCGCTCACTCGGGCCGGGGCCAACAGGTAGCGCAGGAACCTGGCGAGGTCATCGAGGACGGAGAAGGCCCCTGCGATGCCGCATACCCCGCCGAGCAAACGGGCTGAGAAGTCGTGTGCGGATCCCTTGAGATGGGTTCCCGTGCCGTCGTCGAGTTCGGTTGGCGCGCACCTGGCCGCTGCACCGTCGGGTAGCGGCCCGAAGCGGGTCTGTGTCATGCCTAGGGGTTGCCACACGCGGCTGTATGCCAGCGTGTCGAGGCTCTGACCGGAGAGGTGTTCGGCGAGGTAGCCGAGGATGAGCGCGGCGCGGTCGGTGTACTCCACGGCCTCGCCGGGCGGCCGGTGCAGGGCTTCGCGGAGGACGCCGTCGCGGATGTCCTGGGGATCGGTTCCGTAGAGGTTCCGAAGGTTGGCTCGGAGCGGAACGCCGGCGGTGTGCGCGAGCAAGTGACGTGCGGTTGCCTGGGCCAGAGGGAGTCCGTTCACCTCGGACCAGAAGTCGCCCAGTGGCGCGTTGAGTTGAAGCTTGCCGTCCTCGACGAGACAACCGATGGTCGACCACACGGCGAGGATCTTGGTCAGACTGGCGACGTCGAAGACGGTGTCGCGCCGCATCGGCTCACTGAGCCGCTCGGGATCCACGACGCCCGCGGTGCCGCTGGCCTGGATGCCCTGGCTGTCGCCGATGGCCCAGACGGCGCCGGGGTAGACCTTGTCGCGGGCGCCATCGTGGAGGAGCTGGTGGATGCGGTCGGTATCGAGGTCGAGCGCCATGTTCTCCCGATCGGTCGTGGGCCGTGCCGTGTGGTGCCCCGGCGTTCAGCGTAGTGATGAGCCGTGCGCAGTTCCCGTTGCGGCGTGGGTGGTCAGGCGAGCTGTGTGCCGAGGTCGTGCAGGGCAGCTGCCGTGGCGGTGAGGGGGTGGCGGGCGGCGTTGGTGCGGCCTGCGGCCTGGAGAGCGGGCAGGAGGTCGGGTGCGCTGCGGAGTCGGTTAACGGCTTGGGCGAGGCTGGCCGGGTTGGTGAAGTCGGTAGCCAGGCCGGTTGCGGCGAGGGTGTCGTTCAGCCCGGGGACGGGCTGGTAGATGACCGGCAGCCCGCAGGCCTGGGCTTCGAGGGCGACCAGGCCCATGGCTTCGAGGGTGGTCGAGGGCATGAGAAGGGCGTCGTGATCGGCGAAGGCTTTCCATAGTTGTGGACGGCTGAGCCAGCCGAGGTAGCGGACGTGGACTTTGAGGAGGCGCAGGAGCGGGGTCAGGCTGCGGAACTGGTGGCGGGGTGCCGCGATGCTCAGTTCGACGGCCCGGGCGACGGGCATCGCGAGCAGGAGCGCCTCGATGCCCTTCTCGGGAGTGAGGCGTCCTGCATAGAGCAGCCGGAGGTGCTCAGTTGGCCGGCGAGCGGGGCGCGCCGGAGGAGCGGTGAGCAGGTGATCGGGGATGCCCCAGGGAATCTTCATGAGCTTCCTGCGATCGGTGATGGGGACGAGTTGGAGGAGGCGATCGGCCATGGCGCCGGTGGGGACGACGATGGCATCGGCAAGCCGTGTGGTTTCTTGCAGGACTCGGAGCTGGTCGCGGTGGGCTTCTGCGAACAGCAGGTCGGTGCCGTGGACGAGCGCGATGCGGGGGTGGGCAGGCAGCGCGCGCATCAGGGCCGGGGTTCCGCCGAAAGCGAGGTGCTGGAGGTGGAGGACGTCCACCTTGGACGGGTCGATGCGTTGCGCCAGGGTCCGGCGCAACGCGTTGACGTACGTTGTGAAGGGCGGTCCGGAGAGGCATTTGCCGGCCGCAGCCATCAGGTCCAGCCCCGCAGGTAGGCGAGGCGGATGTGTCTGTGGGGCGAGCATGAAAGCCCGGGCCGGGATCAGCGGGTTCTCGCCGGTGTAGAGGTCGAGGAAAAGCTCGACGCTTCCGCCAGCGCTGCCGAAGGGCAAGTCGAGGACGGTCGCGACCCGGGGGCTCACATGGCACCTCCGGCGAGTTCTTCGTAGAGGCGTGAGATGCCGATGCCTGCGGTCGCGGTGTATTTGAGGCCGTGCAGTTGGTAGCTGGCCGGGGTGCCGAGGCAGCGGAGGAAGACGAGCTTGCCGAAGGTCATCCGGGGATAGACGCGGACGGGTCTGGCGGCGCGGATCTCCAGGGTCCAGTGGATGGCGTGACCTTGGTGACCGAGCGGTGCGGAGACGTGGACCCAGATGCCGAGCGCGCCGATGGTGCGATCGCCGTTCAGGAATTGGGCGTACGTCTCCGAGCCGGTCCTCTCGTGGGTGGCGCCGAGGTACAGCACGTCGGGACGCAGAACGAGTCCGGAGCCTGGGATGGCGGTCTCGGTGTACGGAGTTGGGGCGGCGGCGTCCAGGTCGGTGTCGCAGATGCGCAGGGTGTCGCCGAGACGCCAGTCGTAGGCGTTGGGGGAGAGGCGGGCCGGATCGTACGGCTCGATGGTGATCTCTCCTGCGGCCTGCGCCGCGGCGATGGCGGGACCAGTGAGGATCACGAGGCAGCCGCCTGGAGTTTCGTCACGTCGCGCCAGTAGCCGGAGGGCTGCGGGCCGGCTGCTGCCTGGTACTTGCCGCGGTAGAGGGCGACGGGGCCGACGGACGCGAAGAACATGATCTGCCCGATCCGCATGCCGGCGTAGACGCGCAGGGGACGGATGGGGGTGAGCATCAGGGTCCACTGGCCATGGAAGCCGATATCGCCGATGGGGGCGGTGATCTCGACGAACAGGCCGAGCCGTCCGATGGATGAGCGGCCGAACAGCAGTGGTACGAGGGTGTCGGAGCCGACCTCTTCGAGCGTGTGGCCGAGGTAGAGCTCGCCGGGCTGGAGGACAAAGCCGTCCGGGCCGATGGTGCACTCGGCGGTCGGGTTGGGCTGGTGGGCGTCGAGGACGTCGGCGGTGTAGGTGAGCAAAGTCGGACCGAGGCGAACGTTGTAGCTGTTCGGGTTGACCTGGTCGGGGGCGAAAGGGGCGATCCGCAGGCGGCCGTCCTGGGCGGCGGCGGTGATCTCTGGGCCGGTGAGGATCATCGTGGGCTTCCTTGGGAGGGCGCTGTGAGGACATGCTTGACGGCCTGGCCTAGAAGCAGCCCCGCGGCGTGGGTCCGGCCCGCGAGGCAGGTGTCGGCGAGGTAGTCGGTGGTCAGCACAGTGGTGATGCCGTCCGGCAGAGGATCCGGTGTGGTGACGAGCGACCCGGCCTGCTCGGCGAGATGGGCCAGCAGGCCATGAAGGTCCTGACGGAAGTCTTCTGGGACATGGGCGTGGACGAGCTGGTTGTCGAAGGGCTCGATGGCGAGCAGATCACCCAGGGTGAGGATGCCGCCGAGTGGGACGGGACGGAGCACGGTCTCGTTGAGGATGACCGCGTCGACGCCGAGTCCTGTGCGCAGGCGCGCTGAGAGGTCGACGAGCAGGTTGTGGCGATCGGGAGTCTTGTGCCGATACGCCTTGGTCACGGGGCCGAGGACGGCGGTCAGCTGCTGTCCGAGTTCGCCGATCTTCGTTTCCAATGGCTCCAGTTCGGCAGGGACAAGAGCCGGAGCACGGTCCCGGAAGCGAGTCGGGCCAGCGCCCCAGCCTGGTCCGACGGGCGTGGCGATCGCGTACCCGTCTGCGAGTTCGCGCCCCTTGACGACGAGAGTGTCGCCGACCCGAACCGGGCCGTATTGGGCGCTGTGGCAGTGCCCGGCGAAGATCACGTCGAGGAAGGGGCAGACGGCCGCCAGCTTGAGGTCCTCGTCGAAGCCGGAGTGACTGAGCAGGATCCAGTCGTCGACCTCGTGGTGGTGGGCGAGCATTACCACGCGCAGGGCTTGGACGGGGTCGGTCACGCGGTGATCGGTTCGATGCTCGGCAGGGATGGCGTTGAACGCCTGCTGTCCGATCACTGCGGTGATTCCGACTCGTCGCCCCGAGACGCGAGTGGTGCAGAGGCGCCGGAAGAGCGCGTCGCCTGTATCGGCCTGGACAGCGTTGGCGCACACCGTGAGCCGGTGGAGGTCAGGTTCGAAGTAGTGGGGCCAGCCGTGATTGCCGGGAGCCAGGACGTCGTAGAGCTGGAGCAGGATCTCGCGCTCGATGGCCCCTTGGGCGAGGCGGTAGTAGCCGGAACCTTCGAAGAAGTCGCCGCAGTCGACGATGAGCGAGGTCGGGCGGAGAGCATGGAGGTGGCTCAGGAAGGGCACGGCGTTGTCGAGGGCGGAGTGGACGTCGGTGGTGGCCACGATCTGGCGCAGGGTGCGCTGGGTGGTCATGGGGTGACCTCGCAGATGTCGGCGCCGAGGGCGCGTAGCTTGCCGGGCAGGTCGGCGTGGCCGCGCCGGAGCTGATCGAGGCCACCGAGCGTGGTGACACCGCTGGCGGTGAGGCCCGCGACCATGAGGGCGGAGCCGGTGCGGATGTCGGTGGCCTCCACGCCCGCTCCGGTCAGTCGTTGGGGTCCGGTCAGGCTGCATTCGGTGGGGGAGGTCTCCTCGATCTCGGCGCCGAGGCGGGTCAGTTGGGGGAGCAGGTTGCCGTGGCGGCCGGGGTTGATCGCGTCGGCGAACAGGTGGGTGCCCGGCAGGTTGAGGGCGAGTGCCATCAGAGGTGGTTCGAAGTCGGCGTCCAGGCCACCGGGGCTGAGGGACGCGATGGCGCGCAGCGCGCGGCCCGTCGGTCGCGCGTCCTGGGAGTGGACAGAGAGGACGCCGGAATCGGCGTCGGCAGGGATGCCCAGTCGCCGGAACGCGGCGACGAGCGGGCCTACGTCCCTGCCGTGCACGCCCGCGATGCGTGCGGTACCTCCGGTTGCCGCGACCGCGCACGCCAGCGTGCCTGCCTCGATCTTGTCGCCAGGCACTGCCCAGACGACAGCTTCGTCCTGGCCAGGAGGCGGCGGTAGGAGGCTGAGGAGGTGCTCACTCGCCTGGGTCTTCCAGCCCACGGCCCTCAGGGCGTCGAGCACCCAGAGGATCTCTGGGGAGAGGTTGGGCTCACCCAGCCGTAACGGTCGACCGGTTGTGACGGCGCGCAGTACGGCGGCCACGGTTGCCCCGCGGGAGCGGAACGGCAGCATGAGGGAGACGGTGCCGGTGCGCGGCGAGACGCTCTCGACGCGGTAGCAGGAGTCCTCCACTGCGCTCCGGTCGCCGAACGCCTCGTACACCTTGAAGTGCAGCTCCATCCCGCGTGCACCGATCCGGCAGCCGCCGGGCCACGGCAGCCGTGCCTCGCCATGCCGGGCGAGCAGAGCGGGCACCAGGTAGTACGAGGCACGGATGTGGGCGGCCTGCGCCAGTACGGGAGATACGCACCGGCTCTCGGTCGGCAGGATCACCGCACTGGCCGGCTCCCCGACGGGCTCTGCGACATGCCAGCCCGCCTGCTGCAACAGCGCCAACATGATCTGGACGTCCGTATTGGCAGGGATGTTGCACAGCCGGACGGGGCGACCCAGGGCTGCCGCGGCGGCCAGCAGCGGCAGGGCGGCGTTCTTGGAACCATCGACGGTCACGCTGCCGACGAGCGGGGGACCGGGGCGTACGGCGATCACCTCGGCGGCCCGTGCCGGGGTGGAGGCGGTGGTCATTGCAGTCAACTCCTTTGCAGAGGAAGGGAGACGGCGATCTCCTGGCCCGAGCGGGTGGGCAGGGCGATCTCGGCCCAGCACCGTTTGCCGGTGGGTGTCGGATCGGCGCCGTACCGGTCGGCCAGCACGGCGACGAGGAACAGCCCGCGGCCGTTCTCGGCGTGTTCGTCCGGGAAGCAGAGCGGGAAGCAGAGTTGGGGGAGCGCAGGGTTCGAGTCGTCGACCTCGATGCGCAGGCCGGCTTCGACGACCTGAACCGACAGGGAGACCTGCCCGGTGCCCGCATGCCGGAGTGCGTTGGTGACCAGTTCGCTGATCACCAGTTCGGCGGTGTGCATCAGCGCGTCGTCCAGCTCCGTCTCCCAGCCCGTTATGGCGTTCATCGCCTGGTGCCGGACGGCGGTGACCGCGGCGGGTGTGGTGGGTACGGACAGAGTGAGCTGGTGCGCTGCCATGAGCGGCCTCCCGAGGTTGGTGCGGCCACTTCACGCAACCAGCTCGTAGCGGTGGGTGGTTAGCCCAGGTGCTGGCGCTGCATCGGTTATGCAGGAGCTGCATCGCGACGAAGTACCGCTGATCTACGCTCGGTTGAGCAGGCAGGATCGGCGACGGCGAAAGGGGCCGTGGCAGATGGCCGAGGCACACAGCGAAGCGAGACGGATCGGCGAAGCGATCCGTCAGGCGCGGGTCTTACACCGACGCTCGCAGAAGGACGTCGCCGCCGCGCTCGGCTACCACCAGTCCAAGGTGAGCCGACTGGAGGGCGGCCGTGGCACAGAGGACATCCGTGTCCTGCGCGCCGTTGCGCAGGAACTCATGATTCCACCCGAGCAGTTGGGCCTCGCCGTCGTTCTCGATGCCGTTACCGCCGATCCCGAAGCTGAAGAGATGCACCGCCGTGCCTTCCTCGCCGCGAGCATCGCAGCGCTCGCGACCCCTGCCGCCGCAGCCGCCGCCCACGACGACCTGGTCCAGGCCCTTCTGCCTGGCCTCGGCCCGACGAAAACCGGCGCTCCCTTGGATACAGCGGTTCTGCGTGAGCGGGTCGGCACGGCCCGCAGGCTCTTCTACACGTGCGACTACGTGGAACTGGAACGCGCGCTGCCCGGCCTGATCGCGGACCTCAGACTGGCTTCCAGCGGTGTGGTGGACAGCGACGTGCTGTCCGCGCTGCTGGCCACTACTTACCAGACCTCGACCAGCCTCCTGCTGAAACAGCACGACCAGGGCAATGCCTGGCTCGCGGTCGGCCGAGCGATGGCCGAGGCCGAACGCTCCGGTGATCCCGTGGTCCTCGCCTCCAGTGTCCGGGTGCAGGCCCACGTCCTGGCCCGCGAGAAGCACACTTCTCAGGCCGTCACCCTTGTCCGGCACACGGCCGATCAGCTCACCGGCTCCTACGATCGCCGTTCCCCGAAGTACCTGGCGGCCGTAGGGCTGTTGCTGCTGCGCGGTGTGACGGCGGCCAGCGGCGGGGGCAACCGCGAGGCCACCAAGGAGTTCCTCTCCGAAGCCAAAGAGGTGGCACGGTACGTGGCCCTCGACAGTGCCGATGCCTGGGCCAACTTCAGCCCCACCAACGTCGCTCTCCACGAGCTGAGCGCACTGGTGGCCTTCGGTGACTCCGGGCTTGCTCTCCAAGCAGCCCGCCCGCTCATGCGTCGGCACATCCCTGTCCCCGAGCGTCGTGCCGCTCTGTGGGTGGAGGCCGCCCGTGCCTACAGCCAGCAGGGCCGTCTCTCCGATGGCTACCAGGCCGTGCGCATCGCCGAGACCTGCGCTGCTCAGGACATCCGCCGCCCGGCGGTGCGCGACCTGGTCGCCGACATGGCTGCCCGCGACCGGCGCCGTACCCTGCCGGAACTGCACCGTTTCAGTCGCCAACTGGGAGTCCCCGCGTGACCGAGCCGAACGCCCCGGAAAAGAAGCCCTTCCTGTACGTCGTCGTCTGCGCCTGCGGCATCGCCGGCGACGTCGGCAAGCTGATCACCGCAGCCCAGGAGCGCCACTGGCACGTCGGCGTCGTCGCCACCCCGCAGGGCCTGGGCTTCCTCGACACCGAGGCGATCGAGACGCAGACCGGCTACCCGATCCGCTCGGCCTGGCGCACTCCCGGTGACCTCCGGCCGCTCCCGCCCGCGGACGCGATCGCGGTCGCGCCGGCCACCTTCAACACGGTCAACAAGTGGGCCGCAGGTATCTCCGACACGCTAGCCCTGGGCATCCTGTGCGAGGCGTACGGCATGGAAATCCCCACAGCCGTCGTGCCCTACCTCAACGCGGCTCAGGCTGCCCACCCCGCGTACCAGCAGAGTCTGGAACGGCTACGCGGGATGGGCGTTCTGATCGGCTCGTACGACCCGCACAAGCCCAAAGCCGGCGGCGGGGCCGACCGCTTCCGCTGGGAGGAGGCGCTGGAACTTCTCGCTCCCCGGCTGTCCGCGCGGGCGTGATCAGCGCGGCTGCCCGTTCGAGGACTCCCGAGACGAAGCCGACGGGGTCATGTGGGGCGGAGCAGTAGGGCGTTGCACTGTGCACCAGGCGTTGACTGCTCCACGCCGCGCCGGGCCTTCCAGATCACCTGAACACTGCGACGCACGACGCGGGCGTTGGCACGGTCGGAGGCGATGCCGGAACGGGTGGCGCGCTCGAAGACGATGGCGGCTCGTTCGAGTTCGGCCATGCTGCGGCCCGCCGATCGGAGTGCACACGCCTCACGCGCAGCCTGGCCCAGCACCAGCTCACCGCCCGCCGCCGCTGCGACCTCGTGCCTTAAATGTGCCCTGGCCGCCTGACGGCCCCATCCGGGCACATGAAAGGGGCGGGGTTCGAAAACCCCGCCCGAACACCATGAAACCCCAGGTCAGGGCCACACCAAGCAATAAGGCTGATGCCCCGCCTCATGCAACCGATGGCTGAAGTCCTGCCACTCGTGCAGCAGCTGGTACACGTTGTACGCGTCTCGGGGGCCGCCGCGGTCCGGGACCGTGGACCAGATGAAGGCGGCCGCGCCCACGGCCTCCTCGCCGATGCCGCGGAGGGGGTCGACGACGGTCATGGGGAGCTTGACGACGGCGTAGTCGGGGTGGAGGACGACGAGTTCCAGCGGGGGCACCTTGTGCAGCGGTATGCCCTCTATGCCGGTGAGGACCATCGCGGCCATCGTCTCCGGCTTGATCTTGGTGAACATGCCGTTCATGCCGAGCTCGTCGCCGCCGAGTTCTTCGGGCCTCATGGAGATCGGAACGCGTGCGGCGGTCGCGCCGTCCGGGGCTCCGAAGTATTTGTACGTCACCCCCACCCGGCCACCATTCCCGCTTCCTGCCCTGAGCTGGTCCGCCCCGCGGTCTGTGTAGTCCATACCGTCCATACGGCTCGACGGGTCGATCCGCTCAGAGTCGCCCTGCGATCCCTCTGCCTGACGTGTCTCGGCCGCTTCCGCCTCGCGTCGGTGCTTCCCCCGCCGGGCACGCCGAGGACCCAGGTCATCGGTCCCCTCGCCCAGTCCGCCACCGCGATGCATATCTCCACCCGACTGCTTTTCTAAGGCGCGCGACCCCCGCCACGCAACCCGATCATCGTGAGAGTGACCTCCCCCACGACCGCCCGCCGAAACGTGCGTTGAAACACTTGTCCGTCGCCGTGGACCGACCCCACGCGTGTGAAGTCAACTATCCCCGAGAACGGCACCTTCAGGGAGTCTAGGTAGTTCGCGCTCGCGGTGACCAACGAAGAGTGGAGCGGCGCGCGGTATCACGTGACAGCAGGGTATACCGTTCCCGAGCCGATTAGCAGATATCGGTGAAATCGGGCATCCGGAGTGGGGGGTTCGGGCGGGGGTCCCCGTGGTCGGAGACCCCGGGGCAGAGCCGGGGCGACCCGCCCCGGCTCTGCCCCGGGCCGTACGCTGAAGGGCATGGCAGAGGCGAACAACATCTCCGGCGGTGCGTCACCCGAGGTGCCCCAGGTATCCCAGGTATCCGAGGTATCCGAGGTATCCGAGGTGCCTGAGGTGCCCCAGGTACCTGTGGCGGGGGAGGCCGTCCCTTATCCCTACGAGGCCCCGGTCTCGCAGACCCTTTTCGACCGTGCGGCGGCCGTCACGCCCGGTGGCGTGAACTCTCCCGTCCGCGCGTTCCGGGCCGTGGGCGGTACGCCCCGGTTCATGGTGTCCGGCAGCGGTCCCTACCTGACGGACGCCGACGGGAGGGAGTACGTGGACCTGGTCTGTTCCTGGGGGCCGATGATCCTCGGCCATTCCCGTCCCGAGGTGATCGCGGCGGTCCAGGAGGCCGTGTCCCGAGGTACTTCCTTCGGTACGCCCGGGGAGGGCGAGGTCGCGCTCGCCGAGGAGATGGTCGCGCGGATCGAGCCCCTGGAGCAGGTGCGGCTCGTGTCCAGCGGGACCGAGGCCACCATGTCCGCGATCCGGCTGGCCCGCGGGTTCACCGGGCGTGCCAAGGTCGTGAAGTTCGCCGGCTGCTACCACGGGCACGTGGACGCGCTGCTCGCCGCGGCCGGCTCCGGCGTCGCCACCTTCGCGCTTCCCGACACTCCGGGCGTCACCGGCGCCCAGGCCGGGGACACCATCGTCGTGCCGTACAACGATCTCGACGCCGTGCGCGAGGCCTTCCGGGCCCATCCCGGTGAGATCGCCTGCGTTATTACGGAAGCTTCGCCCGGGAACATGGGTGTGGTGCCGCCCGGGCCCGGGTTCAACCAGGGGCTCAAGGACATCTGTGCCGATGGCGGCGCGCTGTTCATCTCCGACGAGGTCATGACCGGCTTCCGGACCAGCAGGGCCGGTTGGTACGGCGTGGACGGCGTCACCCCCGACCTCATGACCTTCGGCAAGGTCATGGGAGGCGGCTTCCCGGCCGCCGCGTTCGGCGGGCGGCGGGATGTCATGGCGTACCTCGCGCCTGCCGGGCCCGTCTACCAGGCCGGCACCCTGTCCGGGAACCCGGTCGCGACCGCCGCCGGGCTCGCGCAGCTGCGGCTGCTCGACGACGCCGCGTACGTGAAGGTCGACGCGGTGTCCGAGCAGATCCGTACGCTCGTTGCGGACGCCCTCACCAAGGAAGGTGTGGCGCACCGGCTGCAGAACGCGTCCAACATGTTCTCCGTCTTCTTCACCGAGACGGAGGTACGCAATTACGAGGACGCGAAGGCGCAGGAGTCGTACCGGTTCACCGCGTTCTTCCACTCGATGCTGGCGCAGGGCGTGTACCTGCCGCCGTCCTCGTTCGAGTCCTGGTTCGTGTCGACGGCGCACGACGAACGGGCGGTTCAGCGGATCGCCGACGCCCTTCCGGCGGCGGCACGGGCAGCAGCGGAGGCCACGGCAGCATGAGTGACATCACCGTCGTACACGTGATGCGGCACGGCGAGGTCGCCAACCCGGACGGGGTTCTGTACGGGCGGCTTCCGGGCTACCGCCTGTCCGAGCTCGGGCAGCAGATGGCCGAGCGGGTCGCCGAGCACCTCGCCTCGCGGGACATCACGCATGTCGTCTCCTCGCCGCTGGAGCGGGCGCAGGAGACTGCCACGCCGATCGCCAAGTCGCACGGTCTTGAGCTCGCGACCGACGGCCGGCTGATCGAGGCCGACAACGTCTTCCAGGGCAAGACCTTCGGGGTCGGGGACGGTGCGCTGCGCCGGCCCGAGAACTGGAAGCACCTGGTCAACCCGTTCAAGCCGTCCTGGGGCGAGCCGTACGTGGACCAGGTCGTACGGATGATGGGGGCGCTCGATGCCGCGAGGGACGCGGCTCGGGGGCACGAGGCCGTGTGTGTCAGTCATCAGCTGCCGATCTGGATCGTGCGGTCCTATGTGGAGCGGCGGCGGTTGTGGCACGACCCGCGGAAGCGGCAGTGCACGTTGGCGTCGTTGACGACCTTCACGTATCAGGGCGACAGGATCGTGTCCGTTGGCTACAGCGAGCCTGCGCGGGATCTTGTGCCTGCGCATCTGCTGGCCGGGGCCAAGCCGGTGAAGGGTAAGTCCAAGGCCTTCGGGGCGTAGTTCTCGTTGTGCGGGCCGGTGGGGGCTTGTCGCGCAGTTCCCCGCGCCCCTGAATGGTGGGACCCAGCCCTATCGAGACGGGTAAAACCGTCTGTCGCGTTCCGGTGTGTCCGTTACAGGTTCATCTTCGGATAGTCACCGAAATATGTGCGTGTGACCGGGAACCCACGTGTTCGTCGTGCCCTCTAACCCGGTGTCCATTCGACATGGGCGCAGGGCACGACGAATGGGGACGGAATGCGCGACATCAGCCGAAGGGGAGCGCTGGGGCTCGGGGCCGGGGCCGCGGCCGCGATGGGGCTCGCGGGCTGCGGTACCGCACTGGGAGACGGCTCCGGCGGGGTCGGGGGTTCCGGAAACCGCGGTAACGGCGGAAACAAGCGTGGCGACCACCCCGTACGCCCCATCGGTGACGGTTCCACCTCCTTCACCGGGAAGCAGCCGAAGCAGCCCGGTAGGCCCCGGCGTCTCGAACCCGGTGAGACCCCGCCGCAGTTCGTCGTCTTTTCCTGGGACGGCGCGGGTGACGTCGGCAACGGCCTCTTCGAGCGATTCCTGAAACTCTCCGAAGAGCACGACGCGAGCATGACGTTCTTTCTCTCCGGGCTCTATCTGCTGCCCGAGTCGAAAAAGCGCAAGTACCTCCCGCCGAACAACGCGCCGGGCGCGTCCGACATCGGTTATCTGACGGACGACCACATCAAGTCGACGCTGAAGAACGTCCGGCGGGCCTGGCTCGACGGCCACGAGATCGGCACGCACTTCAACGGCCACTTCTGTGGCGGCAGCGGCACGGTCGGCAACTGGACGCCCGCCCAGTGGAAGAGCGAGATAGCCCAGGCGAAGTCCTTCGTCAAGGAATGGCGTACGAACACGGGCTGGAGCGAGGCCGAGGTGCCCGCGCTGCCCTTCGACTACGAGAAGGAACTCATCGGCGGCCGCACGCCCTGTCTGCTCGGTCAGAGCAACCTGCTGCCCACCGCCCGCGAACTCGGCTGGCGCTACGACGCCTCCTCGCCCGGCGGCACCCAGGTCTGGCCCAGGAAGAACGGCGGCCTCTGGGACCTGCCGCTCCAGGCGATCCCCTTCCCCGGCCACACCTTCGAGGTCCTCTCGATGGACTACAACATCCTCGCCAACCAGTCGGTCAACTCGACGCAGGCGCCGCCCGCCAACTACCCGGCCTGGCGCGAGCAGGCGACCAAGTCGTACATAGCTGGCTTCAAGCGGGCATACGAGACGAATCGCGCCCCCTTCTTCATCGGCAACCACTTCGAGGAGTGGAACGGCGGCATCTATATGGATGCCGTCGAGGGTGCGCTGAAGCACATCGCCGGCAAGAAGGACGTACGCCTGGTGTCGTTCCGCCAGTTCGTGGACTGGCTCGACGCGCAGGACCCGGCCGTCCTGGAGAAGCTGCGCTCCCTTGGTGTGGGGCAGGAACCGGCCGGTGGCTGGAACGGGTTCCTCGGCGATGTCGGTACGAACTCCGCGAACGGGTCGGAGAAGGGCTCGGGCAAGGCGGCCTGACGGTCGCCCGGAACAGTGCCCGAAATGGCGTCTGACATGCGGGTTTCCGCCTGCGAGGGGGGTGCGCAAGATCCTCGGAACGGACATGCGAAACTTTTCACATGAGTGCCGCCAGCCGCGCCCCCCAGCGCTCGATCCGGACCCCTCAGCGCACGAACCGCACGAACCGGGCCCACGGCCGCAGTCGCAGCCAGAGCCGCGGCCAGAGCCGCGGCCGTAGTCATGGCCGCGCCGTCCTGCTGACCGGCGGGGCCGTCGTCGCGGCGCTGCTGCTGTCCGCGTGCGGCTCCGGGGGCAAGTCCGGCGGGACCGGCAACACCGGCTTCGTCACCGGCTCCGACGGCATCGCGACGGTGAAGCAGGGCAGCCGGGTCGCGGCTCCCGAACTCTCGGGCAAGACCATCGACGGCAAGCAGCTCGACATCGCCGACTACAAGGGCAAGATCGTCGTCCTGAACGTCTGGGGCTCCTGGTGCGGCCCGTGCCGCCTGGAGGCGAAGAACTTCGTCAAGGTCTCCGAGGACCTCAAGGACCAGGGCGTGCAGTTCGTCGGCATCAACACCCGGGACACCAGCACCAGTCCGGCGATCGCCTTCGAGAAGGCGCACGGGGTCACGTACCCGAGCCTGTACGACCCGACGGGCAAGCTGATGCTCCGCTTCAAGAAGGGCACGCTCAACCCGCAGACGATCCCCTCCACGCTCGTGCTCGACCGGGACGGCAAGGTCGCCTCCCGCTCGCTGTCGGCGCTCAGCGAGGCGAGCCTGCGCAAGATGCTCAAGCCGATCCTCGCGGAGAAGTGACGGCTCGTGTCCCTTCTCGTAGCCGCGGGCACCGACCCCAACCAGACCGTCCTCACCGGGGCGCTGGTACTCGCCATCCCGATCGCCGTACTCGGCGGGCTCGTCTCCTTCTTCTCACCGTGCGTACTGCCGCTCGTGCCCGGTTATCTGTCGTACGTCACCGGGGTCAGCGGTACCGACCTGGCCGACGCGCGGCGCGGGCGGATGGTGGCCGGAGCCTCGCTGTTCGTGCTCGGCTTCACCGTCGTGTTCGTCTCCGGCGGGGCGCTGTTCGGCTACTTCGGGTCGACCTTGCAGGAGCACAAGGAAATTCTGTCCAAGGTGCTGGGCGTGCTCATGGTCCTCATGGGCGTGTTCTTCCTGGGGATGATGCCCTGGCTGACCCAGCGGGAGTTCCGCTTCCACAAGCGGCCGGTCGCCGGGCTGGTCGGCGCCCCCTTGCTGGGCGCGCTGTTCGGAATCGGCTGGACGCCCTGCATCGGCCCGACCCTCGCCTCAGTACTGGCGCTCTCCTCCGACCAGGCGAGCGCCGGTCGCGGGGCCATACTGACCATCGCGTACTGCGTCGGTCTGGGCGTGCCCTTCGTCCTCGCGGCCGTCGCCTTCCGCAAGGCGCTCGGCGCCTTCGGCTGGGTCAAGCGCCACTACGTGTGGGTGATGCGCGTCGGCGGCGGAATGATGATCGCGACCGGTCTGCTGCTGCTGACCGGCGCGTGGGACAGCATCGTGCAGGAGATGCAGGGCTGGTCCAACGGCTTCACGGTAGGGGTCTGATCGATGGGCACGACACGGGACACGGACGTGCGGACCGGTGAGGCGGCCGGTCGGACGACGGGTGAGGCGACCGGTGAAACGGCCGGTCAGGAGAACGACACCGCCGCGACCGACACCGCCGCGGCTCGGGACGCGGGCGAACTCGGTGCGGCCGGAGCCCAGCTGTCCACCGCGCCCCGGGACACGGTCGTACCGGGCTCCTTCGGTGGTGTGCGCGCCCCCGGCGCGGCGGGATGGCTGGCGTGGACCGGCCGCGAGATCGTCGGCTGGGCCCGCTGGTTCTGGCGGCAGCTGACCTCGATGCGGGTCGCGCTGATCCTGCTCTTCCTGCTGTCGCTCGGCGCGATCCCCGGCTCCCTGATCCCGCAGACGGGCCAGGACGAGACCAAGGTCGCCGACTTCATGGGCCGGCACGAGACCCTGGGCCCGATCTACGAGAAGCTCGGCCTCTTCAACGTCTACAGCTCGGCGTGGTTCTCGGCGATCTACATCCTGCTGTTCATCTCACTCATCGGCTGCATCGTGCCCCGCACCTGGCAGTTCGTGGGCCAGCTGCGCGGCAGGCCGCCGGGCGCCCCGCGACGGCTGAACCGGCTGCCCGCGTACACGACATGGCGCACCGAGGCCGCGCCGGAGGCGGTCCGCGAGGAGGCCCTGAAGCTGCTGACGCGGCGGCGCTTTCGCGCGCACGCCGCCGGGGACGCCGTCGCCGCCGAGAAGGGCTACCTCCGGGAGGTCGGCAATCTCGCCTTCCACATCGCGCTGATCGTGATGCTGATCGCCTTCGCCTGGGGCCAGCTCTTCAAGTACGAGGGCAACAAGCTGATCGTCGAGGGCGACGGCTTCGCCAACACCCTCACGCAGTACGACGACTTCAAGTCCGGGAGCCTCTTCAGCACGGACGACCTGGAGCCGTTCAGCTTCGTCCTGGACAACTTCAGGGGCACGTACGAGCCGTCTGGGCCCAACCGCGGCACCCCGCGCATCTACGAGGCCGCCGTCACCTACAGCGAGGGCGCCGACGGCACGGAGAAGCAGCGAAAGATCGAGGTCAACGAGCCGCTCGACATCGACGGCACGAAGGTCTACCTCGTCAGCCACGGGTACGCGCCCGTCGTCACCGTCCGGGACGGCAAGGGCGACGTCGTCTACAGCCAGGCCGTGCCGCTGCTCCCGCTCGACTCCAACGTCACCTCCACCGGTGCGATCAAGGTCATGGACGGCTACCGTGACGCCGACGGGAAGAAGGACCAGCTCGGCTTCCGGGCCTTCTTCCTGCCGTCGTACGGCGGGGCGAACACCGCGGTGGTCTCGCAGTTCCCCGCGCTGCTCAACCCGGTGCTGAACCTGGAGGCCTTCCACGGCGACCTCGGTGTGGACTCGGGCCTCCCGCAGAGCGTGTACCAGCTCGACAAGACCAACATGAAGGGGTTCAAGGACTCCAAGGGCAAGCAGCTCAGGGAGAACCTGAAGCCCGGCGAGACCATGAAGCTCCCGAACGGTGCCGGCTCGATCACCTTCGAGAAGGACATCAAGGAGTGGGCCGGCTTCCAGGTCACCGAGCAGCCCGGCTCCGGCTGGGCCCTCGCCGGAGCCCTCACCGCCATCTTCGGCCTCGCCGCCTCCCTCTTCATCCAGCGCCGCCGCGTCTGGGTCCGCGCCACCACCGGTCCCGACGGCGTCACCGTCGTCGAGATGGCCGGCCTCGGCCGCAGCGAGTCCGCCAAGGTCCCGGAGGAACTGGGCGACCTGGCCGGGATCCTGTACGACCTGGCGCCGGGCGCACCGGACACACCGGAGCCCGACCCGGACCCGGAAGCAAAGAACTCCACCCCCGAACCCCCCGCCGTACCTGCCGCCGAAGGGGCTGAGAAGTGACTCTCGCCGCCGCAACCGAGCTAGCCGCCGCGACCAACGAAAACCTCGCGAACCTCAGCAACACGCTGATCTACTCCGCGATGGCCGTCTACACGCTGGCCTTCTTCGCGTACATCGCCGAATGGCTCTTCGGCAGCCGCAGCAAGGTCGGCCGGACGGCCGCCGCGCTGACCGCGGACAAGGACGCCAAGAGCAAGAAGGCGGCGGCTCCCGCGGTCACCGTGAAGAACGCGGGCGGAACCGCCGTACTGGAACGGCCCAAGGTCGTCACGCGGGCCGCTCCCGGCTCCCGGGACGTGCCGGACGGGCCCGGCGCGCACGGCGGGGACGAGCAGGGGGACCTCTACGGGCGTATCGCCGTGTCCCTGACCGTGCTCGCCTTCCTCATCGCGTTCGGCGGGGTGCTCGCGCGGGCCCTGTCGGTGCAGCGGGCGCCGTGGGGCAACATGTACGAGTTCAACATCACCTTCTCCACCGTCGCCGTCGGTGTGTACCTCGCGCTGCTCGCGATGAAGAAGAACGTCCGCTGGATGGGCCTCTTCCTGGTGACCACGGTCCTCCTCGATCTCGGTCTCGCCGTCACTGTCTTGTACATCGCCAGCGACCAGTTGGTTCCCGCCCTCCACTCGTACTGGCTCTACATCCACGTCTCCACCGCGATCTTCTGCGGTGCCGTCTTCTACGTGGGCGCGGTCGGCACGATCCTGTACCTCTTCAAGGACTCGTACGAGAACAAGCTGACGACCGGCGGGAAGCCCGGCCGTTTCGCCACGTCCGTCATGGAGCGGCTGCCCGCGTCGGCGTCCCTCGACAAGTTCTCGTACCGCGTGAACGCCGCCGTCTTCCCGCTGTGGACGTTCACGATCATCGCGGGCGCCATCTGGGCGGGCGACGCGTGGGGCCGCTACTGGGGCTGGGACCCCAAGGAGACCTGGTCCTTCATCACCTGGGTCGCCTACGCCTGCTATCTGCACGCCCGCGCCACGGCAGGCTGGAAGGGCCGCAAGGCCGCGTACATCGCGCTCATCGCCTTCGCCTGCTGGCTGTTCAACTACTACGGCGTGAACATCTTCGTCTCCGGCAAGCACTCCTACGCGGGCGTCTGACACCTCCGTACGGCACTCCCGTACGGCACCTCCGTCTGACACCCTCGTACGACCCGAGGCCGGTTCCATGTGACGCACGTCACGGGAACCGGCCTTCGTCGTACGGACAGGTGGGGGACGTGGAGACGAATCAGGGGGACCGCCCGGATCAGCGGGAGTTGCGCGCCCGTATCCGGGCCGGGGACGCGGAGGCGTTCGGCGGGCTCTTCGACGCGTACGCGCGTTCCGTCTACAACCACGCCTTCCGGCTGACGGGCGACTGGTCCGGGGCCGAGGACATCGTGTCGCTGACGTTCCTGGAGGCCTGGCGGCTGCGGGAGCGGCTGGACGAGGAGGGCGGTTCGCCGCGGCCGTGGCTGCTCGGCATCGCCACGAACGTGGCCCGCAACAGGCGCCGGGCCGCCCGGCGTCACGCGGCGGCGGTGGCACGGCTGCCGCCCGCCGAGGCCGAGCGCGACTTCGCTGACGAGGTCGCCGCCCGGATCGACGACGTGGAGTACCTCAGGTCCGTACGCGTCGCCGTCGACCGGCTGCGCCGCCCGGAGCGCGAGGTGCTCGCGCTCTGCGTCTGGGGCGGTCTCGACTACGCGGCCGCCGCCGAGGCGCTCGGCGTCCCGGTCGGCACGGTGCGCTCCCGGCTCTCCCGGGCGCGCACGAAGCTCGCGGCGGAACTCGTCGGCGGGCGCGGACAGGTGAGGGATGGCCGCCCGTCCGTGGCCGGGCCCATCCAGGAGGGGAACAAGTGAGCACGATTCCCGAGAAGGACCTCCCGCCGGGCCGTCACCGCGCCCTGAAGGAGCACTTGATGCGTGAGATCGCGAGCGACCAGACCCCGCTGCCCGTACGGACGCCGGTCTGGCGCCGCCCGGCCTTCGTGGCCCCGGTGGTGGCCGCGGGCCTTTCGGTCGCCGTCGTCATCGGGGTCAGCGTGACCCGGGACGCGGCCTCGGACGGGCCGCCCAGGCCGCACTCCGCGGCGTCGGACCGCCCGGAGCGCAGGAGTTCGGAGAGCCCGGACCATCTGCTGGAGCGGATCGCCGTGGCCGCCTCGAAGCTGCCGACCGGGGCCGAGGGTGACGAGTTCGTCTACACGAAGACCGACACCTACCACTGGAAGATGGACCCCAGCAAGACGGTGGGGGACTGCCCCAGGACCCTGGAGGGCCACGAATACGGCGTACGGGAGCGCTGGGAGTCCGTCGACGGTCAGCATGTGGGCCTGTCGCGGGAGCACAGGACCGGCGGCGGTGTGGTGGAACGGCCGATCGCCAAGCAACTGCCCGGCAAGCACACGATCAACTTCTACGAGCAGGCGTTGCAACTCCCCACCGACACGGAGGGGATGTACCGCTGGCTCTACGGGCTCGACCCCGGTGAGAAGCCCTCCGGCAAGCGGTCCGCCGACGAGGCCGCCTTCGTGAAGGCCGGCGAGCTGCTCACCGGCAGCCTCCTGCCGCCGAAGACCGCCGCCGCGCTCTACCGGGCCGTCTCGAAGATCCCCGGGCTGATCGTCCTCGAAGGCGCCCGGGACGCGGCGGGCCGCACCGGAGTGGCCGTCGCCATGGACGGCGTCGGTGCCATCGGCTTCGGGCAGGGGGGCGAGCCCCGCTCCGAGCTGATCTTCGACGAGAAGACTCTCGCCTACATGGGGCTGAGCACGGTGAACCTCTCCGCCCCGGAGAACCGGTGCCAGCCCCTCGCGGCGGGCGAGCTCGTGGGCTCGGTCGCCATCCTGGAACGGGCTGTCGTCGACAAGAAGGGCGAGCGGCCGTAGGGGCCCGGGGGCCGGTACCGCTCGCCGGTCCCCCCTCACGGCCCGCCTTCCACAGCTTGTGGAGAAGGGTCGGCCGCGGATAAGACCGGGCCTGCGGAAAGGACCAGGCCTGCGGAAAAGATCAGGCCTGCGGAGAAGGATCGGCCTGCGGAGAAGGCCCGGCCGACGGCGGCAGTGGAAACGACAGCGGCAGCGGCAGTGACAGCGGCACGAGCAGCGCCCGGGACGACACCGTGCGGCCGGGCTCCCAGCCGGTGGCACGGGCCACCTCCGGCAGGGCTCGGCGCGCGGCGTTGTGCAGGGAGGGGTGGCCGTCGCCGCGCAGCCCCGCGAAGAACGCCACCCGGTCGGCGATGCCGTCGGCCCGGTCCCGCAGCACGGGGCCGATGAGGCCGACACCGGCCGTGGCCTGGACGTTGTCGACGAGGACGACCGGGCGTCCGGGCCGGTGGGTGCGCTGTACGGCACCGGTGTAGGCGTCGTCGAGATCGGCCAGCAGGGCCCGTACGAGATACCGCTCGGCGTGGGTGCGGGAGTCGCCGCCCGCCCTGAAGTGCCCGGCGAGCAGGATGAGTCCGAGCTTCGGGTTGCCGCCCGCGCTCGGGCAGTCGCGGTACCAGGTGGCCGCCTTCCGCAGCCGGCGGTGGGTGGGCGTGACGCCCTCCGAGAAGACCTCCAGGGTCGCCTCGATGATCGGCTCGACGACCAGCCCCGTACCGGACAGCGCGTCGACCAGTCTGGTCGACACCCGGCCGACCCAGCGGCCGGTGAATCCGGCGACCCAGGAGCCGGTGTCGTTGAGCAGCAGGATCCGTTCGGCCTCCTGCCGGATGCGGGGCAGGTCGCGGTCGCGCCAGCCGCCCGCGGCGACAGCCAACAGCCCCGCCGTGAGACGCGGAAAGGCGATCCGCCCGGCACCGGCGACCGGTTCGGCGAGCTGCTCGGCGATCGTCAGGACGGCCTGAGACACGGGCGACCAGGCCTCGCCGGGCCGCCGCGCGGGAGGTCGCGCGAACAGCTCGTCCTCGCAGTCGATCAGCGCGAGGGGAGTGTGTCCCGCGTAGGCGGCGCGGAGTTCGCCGAGCACCGCGCTCTTGCCGAGCCCGGGCCCGCCCGTGAACACCACGAACGGCGGCTCCTTCGCGTACTCCAGAGGAGTCGGCCCGTGCTGGAACGGGCACAGCCCGACAAGCCGTGCGACGAGGCCGGGCGGATCCGTGTCGAACAACGCCCCTCGGCCGTGCAGCCCACTGTGCACCGCATCTCCCCCTGGGGCGGTCCGGTTCTCCGTGCTGTTGAGAGGTGTATCAACAGCAGCGCGGAGAGGGGGAGTTGATTCGGAGTAGGCCGCATGATGTCCGGCAGCTTGCGAAAGTGTCGCCGCGGTTGGCGGAGACTGATCGCGGAATCGGTGTCAGACCACCGTGATCGAGTCCAGTTTCGCCCGCAGATACACGTGCGAGTCCACCGGCTCGTGGGCCACCCGTCCCACCGGAGCCGGGACGGACTCGACGACGGTGCCCGGAGTGCACTCGCCGAAGTAGACGAGGGACATCAGCTCCTCGGCGGGGGCGTCGGCGGGCGGGGGCAGCACGCGGTGACGGCCGGAACGCCACCGGTCTCCCGTCCAACGGGCCATCAGGTCACCGATGTTGATCGTGAAAGCCTCCGGGTCGAAGGGCGCGTCCTCCCAGCCGCCCTCGTCCGTGTAGACCTGCAGACCGCCCTTGCCGGCCTGGCGGTCGAGGATGGTGACCGTGCCGAAGTCGGTGTGCGGGCCGATGCGGAACTGGCCTTCCTCGGGCTCGCCGATGACCTCCGTACCCGGGTACCAGTTGATGTTGAAGCCGTAGGTCGGGTGGCCCATGTGCCTGGTGAAGAAGTCGGGTTCCAGGCCCAGGGCCTCGCCGAGCAGGGCGAGGAGGTGCTTCTCCAGCTCGGCCATCCGGGTCAGGTACTCCTCGCACAGCGCCCGGAGTTCGGGGGCCTCCGCGGGCCAGACGTTCGGCGCGTACCACTCCGCGTTCGTCGCCGGGTCGTCGAAGGGCTCGCGCGTCGCGAAGGTCAGGGACTCCTTGAGGTCGGGCGGGGTTTCCGTGCCCTCCGAGTAGGCGTTGGCCTCGGCCCCCGGGCCGAGCCAGCCGCGGCCGCCGACCTTGACGGCGTACGGCTGCTTCACCTCGGCGGGCAGCCGGAAGAAGGCGCGGGCGGCCTCGCGGATGTCCGCGCGGAGGGCGGGATCGACACCGTGGCCGGTCACCAGGAGGAATCCGGCGCTCTGGAGCGCCGCGTCGACCGTACGCGCGATCTCCTCGCGGGCCGCCGGGCCGCCGGAGACCCAGGGCCGCAGATCGACGGTCGGGATACGGGGACTGCGGGGGGTACGGGGGGTACGGGAGGTACCGGGACTGCTGCTGCCGCTGCTGCCGCTGGGGCCGCTGGGGCCGCTGGGGGCGGTGGTGTCACTCACCGATGTCCTCATTCCACAGCTCGGGTCGGTCCTTGATGAAGTCGCGCATCAGGGCGGTGCACTCGGGGTCGTCGAGGAGCACGATCTCCACGCCGTGTTCGGCGAGCCAGTCGTGCCCGCCGTGGAAGGTCTCGGCCTCCCCGACGACGACCCGCGAGATCCCGAACTGCCGGACGAGACCGCTGCAGTACCAGCAGGGGGAGAGGGTGGTGACCATCGTCGTGCCCTTGTACGTACGCTGCCGTCCCGCGTTCCGGAAGGCGGCCGTCTCCGCGTGCATCGACGGGTCGCCGTCCTGGACGCGCCGGTTGTGCCCGCGCCCGAGCAGGGTGCCGTCCGCTCCGTACAACGCGGCCCCGATGGGGATGCCGCCCTCGTCCAGCCCCGTGCGTGCCTCCTCGACAGCGGTGACCAGCCATGCGCGTGCCTGCGCCTGCGCCTGCGCCTGTGCCTGTGCCTGTGCCTGATCCATGCCTTCCACTTTCCTGTTTCCTTCGGCCGGTATGCCGGGGCGACGTCCGGAAAATACCCGGTGGGCGACCAAAGTTGCGGGCACATAGACCATCGGCCGACGACCGGACAGCCGGTGCCCGCAAGACTGGAAACCGCACCATCGGCGCCGGACGGGGGAGAAGCAGCGTGGACGTTGAGAAGAGCGGTCCGGATCCGCGGGGCGAGACGGTGGCGGGCTCGGGGGAGGCCACCGTGCTCGCCGAGCCGGTCTGGCAGCTCATGCTCGTCTGCGTGGGGTGCGGGGGCGTGGGCGGCTGGCTGCTCACGCTCCTGGCCGACCTGTGGCTGTCGCTGCCCTGGGTGCCGATGAAGGGGCCGGCCCGGCTGCTGGCCTCGGTCCCCGAACCCTGGCTCACCGTCGGCGCGGTCGCCGTGGGCCTGGCGCTGGGCGTGCTGGTCGGGTTCATCGCCGTGTACGAGTCCCTGACGGCCCGTATCTCCAACAGTCGGGTGGTGCTCACGATCAGGGACGCGGACCAGGAGTTCACGTACGACGAGATCGCCCTGGCATGCCGGGACGGCAAGCAACTCGTGCTGGTCGCCCCGGACGGCGGGGAGTTGGCCCGGGAGCGCTGCGGCCTGCCCTGGCGCCGCCTCGCCGAGGCCTTCACCGCGCACGGATACGAATGGGGAGCGCCGCGGGGGTCCTAGGGCGCCGGAGCCCCGCTGCGTACGAGAGAAGTCTATACACTCTGCGTATACGCAGTGTGTATAGTGCGGCCATGTCTACCGGAACCGTGTCCCGTGGCGGCAGCTCCGCCGGTGTCCTCACCGCTACGGCGACCATGACCGCGACCGCCGCCTTCGGGCTTCTGCTCGGCTGGGCGACGTACGGCCTGCACGGGACGACGCCCCTGCTGGAGCGGGCGACCAACTCGGTGTCCACCTGGATCATCTGGACCGCCGTGGCCGGTGCCCTGATACGTACCCGGCCGCTCGCCGTCTGGGGCGGGGCGTCGATGATGCTCGCCACCTGCTGCGGCTACTACACGGCGTCCACGCTCGGGGACACGTTCGGCGCCGGAGGGCTCGGAATCGCCGCCGTGTGGTCGGTGGCGGGGCTGGCCGGAGGGCCGCTGCTGGGGTGGGCCGGGTGGACGGTGCGGCGCGGGCGGGGGGACGTACGGGCGGTGGCCGCGGCGGCCGTCCCGATGGTGGTGCTGGGGGAGGGACTCTGGCTGGGCCTGGCGCTCGGCTACTGGGGAGAGGCGGCCGTCTTCCTGGCCGTCGGCGCGCTGCTCACCGCCCTCCTGACCGGCTGTCTGGCGCGCGCCGGGGTGCACCGCTACTGGCTGTGCCCCGTGCTCTCTCCCGTCAGCGCTCTCGCCTTCTACCTTGCCGAGAAGGGCATCCTCAACGGCCTGCTCGGATCGGTGTGACGCTGTCCTAGGCGGGCCTGGTGATGACCGAGAACTCCACGCCGAAGGGGTCCTTGAGAGTGGCGCTCCGGCCGTACGGGGTGTCCTCGGGGGTGTCGGCGGTGCCGCCCGCCGCGACGGCACGGCCTGCGACGGCGTCCGTGTCGGCCACCTCGAACGTGGTCGCCCAGATGGACCTGGGGGCGACCGGGAAGCCGAAGATGCCGCCGATCTCGTGGCCGTCCGGGCGGCGCAGGAAGGTGAAGTCGAGGTCCGGGAGGGTCTTGTTGCCGTCCAGGGTGTAGTCGAACACGGACGTGTAGAAGGCCCGGGCCGGCTCGGGGTCCGGGGTGACCAGGTCGTTCCGTACGAGTGAGTCGGGCTCGTTCACGACCTCGCAGCCGACGTGTGCCCGCGCCTCCCAGAGGCCGAAGCGGGCGCCGACCGGGTCCTCGGCGAGGGCCGCGCGGCCGTGTTCGCCGATGTCCGTCGGAGCCATGAGCACGGATCCGCCCGCGTCGGAGACGCGTTTGGCGGTGCCGTCGCAGTCCGCGGTCGCGAAGTACATGGTCCAGTCGGGGTTCGTGGTCGCCGGGGCGGCCTGGGCGATGGCCGGGGCCTGGGCGATGGCCGCGACGGGGCGTCCGCGCAGCAGGCAGACCGTGCCGAGGCCGGTCTTCGCGGAGTCCGGTGCGTACTCCCATCCGAAGAGCGCGTTGTAGAACTCCAGCGCTCGATCGAGGTCGGGCACCCGGAGGTCGATCCACGTGGGCGTACCGTCCGGCTGGATGGTGGTGACGAGGCTCATGGGGGCTCCTTGGTCGGTGGGCGGAGGCTGTGAGCCCGACGATAGGAGCCGTGTAGGCCAGATCACGTCCTACTGCGGCCGACCCGACCAGGACTCACGCCAGCCGTAGGTCGATCCAGAGCGCGCTCTCGCCCGGCAGGGTGTACCGGTCGAACTCGACGAATCCGTGCCGTTCCGCGAACCGCAGTCCTTCGGTGTTGGCGGCCAGTACGACGGTCTCGATCCGCCGGGCGCCGAGTTCGCGGGCCTGCGCGAGCGCCCGTACATAGAGCTGCTCGCCGAGTCCTTGGTGGCGGTGGGCGGGGAGTACGCGGGCGATCACGGTGGCCGTCGCCGTGTCGTCCGTGGGGGGTCGCACCGTCGTACACCCGACGAGGACGCCGTCGAGGACATCGCCGAGGACATCTCCGAGGTAGGCGACCTCCAGGTGATTCCGTCCGGCCCGTTCCCGCACCTCGTCGAGGTCCATGGCGGCGGGTGGCACGATCACGTTGTGAACGTGCCGCCAGTCTTCGAGCAGGGGCTCGGTGGCGTCGACCCGTTCGATACGAAGGTCAGTCATGGCGGCAGGGAATCGCCTCGGGCGGGTGGGAGTCAACCGTGTTCTTCGCCCCCGCCGCCCCTACCCATTCCCGTCACTACTCAGGGGCTCCGCCCCCGAACCCCCGTAAAAGATCGCGCAGTTCCCCGCGCCCCTAAGGTCTTTAGGGGCGCGGGGAACTGCGCGACAAGCCCCCACCGGCCCGCACCCGACAACCCACCCCGCAAGCCCCCACCCCCCCAGCCTCTCCGGCGTTTGAGGAGCGGGGGTTCGGGGGCGGAGCCCCTGAGTAAGGGACGGGAATGGGTAGGGGCGGCGGGGGCGAAGAAAACCCCCTCCCTACGCGGGCGTCGGCGCCCCCTCCCGCAGCAACCCCCTCCCCTTCACCGCCGCCCAGAAGTCCCCCGGAACAGGCTGGTCGAAGAGGGACACGGTGCCCGCCACCTCCTCGGGCGAGCGGGCACCGACGACCACGTTGGTGACCGCGGGATGGGCGAGGGGGAACTGGACGGCAGCCGTCAACGGCGAGACGCCGAAGTCCGCGCAAACCTGCCTCAACGCCCCGATCCGCGCGGCCAGTTCAGCCGGAACGGACGTGTACCCGTGCGGAGCCCCCGACCGCGGATCCGCCAGCAACCCCGACTGATAGACCCCGGCCGCCATGACAGCCACCCCCCGCTCGACACACAGCGGCAGCAACTCGTCGAGCCCCGACTGGTCGAGGAGGTTGTACCGCCCGGCCAGCAGCACGCAGTCGGGTCCAGGATCTGCGGCCTCCCGCAGGAAGCGCGCCGCCACGGGCGCGTGATTGACGCCGAGGGAGACCGCGCCGACGACACCCTCGGCCCGCAGATCGGCCAGCGCGCGATACGCCTCGCCCACCGCGGCCCCGAAGTCCTCGTCGGGATCGTGGACATGAAGGACGTCGATCCGGTCGAGCCCCAGCCGCGCCAGGCTCTCCTCGACCGACCGCAGCACCCCGGCGTACGAGTAGTCGAGCCGGGGCCCGACCCCGGCCGGCGGGTCCGCCCAGATCGGCTGGGTGTCCGGCCCGCCGGGCTCGATGAGCCGTCCCACCTTGGTGCACAGCACGTACGTGTCCCGGGGCCGCGAGGCGAGGGCCGCGCCCGTACGGGTCTCCGAGCGCCCGTACCCGTACACGGGAGCCGTGTCGAAGAGTCGTACGCCCAACTCCCAGGCGGTGTCGATGGTGTCGGCGGCCTGTTGCTCGGGCACGGGCTCGAACAGGCCGCCCAGGGAGGCGAGTCCCAGACCGAGACGGCTGACCCGAAGTCCCGTGCGGCCCAGTGGTACGAGGTCGTCGGCTCTCATCACCAACCTCTCCCCGCGACACGGTCCGTCTAACACGACCCGTCTGACGCAACGCGCCGGAGTCGGCACCTACTGGGACAGGGCGGTGACCACCGCCGGCAGGCGGCCCATCGCATGTGCCACGCCCAGCCCGTCCATGTAGTCGCGGACATGTGTGATCAGGCCGCCGCGGACCCGGATCACCAGAAGGCCGGGGAAGCTGAAGGGCCGGCCGGTCGTGGTCACGGTCCCGGTGACGGTCTGCTCGACGGTGATCACCTCGGGGTCGGTGCTGTCGTGCACGACGACGTCACGGATCTCCCGCGGCCGCGCCGGGCTCGCACCCCAGGCAGCCCGATAGCCCGCACGCACCTCCTCGCGCCCCTGGTACCGCTCGGGCATGCCGGGGAAGAGGAACGGGAACTCGTGGACGCCGTCCACCGCGTAGAGGTCGGCCAGGTCGTCCGCGGAACCGTCGAGCATCGCCTGCTGATAGCGGGCCAGGACCTCGCGGGGGCCCGGGGAGTTCACGGCTGCTGTGTCCGGCATGGCATCAGTCTCCCTTCGTTCGGGTCTCCAGTGTCCGTCGGTCCCGTAGAGCCAGTCTCCGTCGGTCCCGTAGAGGACGCCTACAGGGCGGCGTCCTCCGACGTGGTCTCGGAGTACGCCGCCCTGGGGCGGGACGAGTTGCGGGGGACGTGACCCGCGCTGTCACGGCGGTTACTTCGGGTCGCTGTTGAACTTCGCGGTCGACCAGAAGTAGCCGAGCACCGCGAGACCCAGGCACCAGGCGAGGGCGAGCCATCCGTTGTGGCCGATCTCGGTGCCGAGCAGCAGGCCCCGCAGGGTCTCGATGGCGGGTGTGAACGGCTGGTACTCGGCGACCGGCTGGAACCAGCCCGGCATGGAGTCGACCGGGACGAAGGCGCTGGAGATGAGGGGCAGGAAGATGAGCGGCATCGCGTTGTTGCTGGCCGCTTCGGCGTTGGGGCTGATCAGGCCCATACCGACCGCGATCCAGGTGAGCGCCAGGGCGAAGAGCACGAGCAGCCCGAACGCCGCCAGCCACTCCAGGACCGTGGCGTCCGTGGAGCGGAAGCCGATGGCCGCGGCGACGGCGCCGACGAGGATCACGCTCATCACGCACTGCAGGACGCTGCCGACGACGTGTCCGATGAGTACCGAAGGGCGGTGGATCGCCATCGTGCGGAAGCGGGCGATGATGCCCTCGGTCATGTCGTTGGAGACCGACACCGCGGTGCCGATGGTCGTGCTGCCGATGGTCATCAGCAGCAGGCCCGGGACGAGATAAGCGATGTACGCGGACCGGTCCGGACCGCCGCCACCGCCTATACCCGCGCTCATCGTGTCGCCGAAGACGTACACGAAGAGCAGGAGCAGCATGATCGGGGTGAGCAGCAGGTTCAGGGTGAGGGACGGGTAGCGCCGGGCGTGGAGCAGGTTGCGGCGCAGCATCGTGGACGAGTCGCGGACGGCGAGGGCGAGGGTACTCATCGGGCGGTCTCCTTGGGCTGGCCGGGCTGGGTGGGCTGGTTGGGCTGGTTGGGGATGTTGGCCGGGCCGGTGAGGGCGAAGAAGACGTCGTCGAGGTCGGGGGTGTGGACGGTGAGTTCGTCGGCGTCGATGTCGGCCGCGTCCAGCCAGTCGAGGATGGAGCGCAGTTCGCGCTGGCTGCCGTCGCTGGGGATCTGGAGGGAGAGTGCCTCGTCGTCCCGGGTGGCCTCGCTGATCGCGAGGGCGGCCGTCTCGTACGCGGCCGGGGCGTCGAAGCGCAGTCGTACGTGTCCGCCGGGGATCAGGCGCTTGAGCTCCTCGGCGGTGCCCTCGGCGGCGATCTTGCCGTCGTTCAAAACCGCGATGCGGTCGGCGAGTTCGTCGGCCTCCTCCAGATACTGGGTGGTGAGGAAGACCGTGACCCCGCCCGTGACCAGCTCCCGGATGATCTGCCACATGTTGTGGCGGGAGCGGGGGTCGAGGCCGGTGGTGGGTTCGTCGAGGAAGATGATCCGGGGGTTGCCGACCAGGGTCATGGCGATGTCCAGGCGGCGTTTCATGCCGCCGGAGTAGGTCGAGGCTGGCTTCTTCGCCGCTTCCACCAGGTCGAAGCGTTCCAGGAGTTCGGCGGCGGTCCGGCGTCCCTCCTGCTTGGACAGGTGGTGCAGGTCCGCCATGAGGAGCATGTTCTCCTCGCCGGTGATCAGGCCGTCCACGGCGGAGAACTGACCCGTGACACCGATCGCGGCCCGCACGGCCTGGGGGTCGGCGGCCAGGTCGTGGCCGCCGATGTGGACGTCGCCGGTGCCGGGGCCGGCGGAGATGAGGGTGGAGAGGATTTTCACGGCGGTGGTCTTGCCGGCACCGTTCGGGCCGAGCAGGGCGAAGACCGTTCCTTCGGGGACTGCCACGTCGACGCCGTCGAGGACGGTCTTGACGCCGTAGGACTTGCGCAGCCCGTTCGCCGCGATGGCCAAGTCGGTCATGATGGGTGCTCCTTCAGAGCTGCGGTGGGTGAAGTCGCCCAGGGACAGCGGATGTTGATGCCGTCCAGAGCCTGTGGACGATGTGGTCGTTCAGAGGCTGCGGGCGGTGATGTCGCCGTAGGCCGTGGTCGCGCGGATGCTGAGGGCGGCGTCGGCGCCGTCGGTGTTCTTGAGTGCGTTGTTGATGCGGCCGTAGGTGGTGCCGGCGTCCAGGGAGGCGGAGACTCCGCGTGCGGCGCCGACCGTGATCTCTCCGGCCTCGGTGCGGAGTTCGACCGTGCCGCGCATGGCCTCGGCGATGTGGATGCCGCCCTTCTGGGTGCTGATCTCCGCGGGACCGCCCAGACGGCCGACCGCGACGTCACCCGCGAGGAGGGTGAGGCGGGCGCTCGCGGTCTCGTCGAGCTTGACCGAGCCCTGCGCGCCCTCGAAGGTGACGTCACCGAGCCGCCCGACGCCCCGGAACTCGGCGCTGGCCGCCTTCGCCTCGATACGGGAGCCGACGGGCAGTTGGACCGTCACCTCGACGGATCCGGTGTGACCGAGGATCCGGTTCTTCGCCGGTGAGGTCTCGATCCTCAGGACACCGTCGTCGCCGTACGTGACCTCGGTCTGTTCCGCGGCCTTCACGTCGCGGCTGTTCGAGTTGTTCGCCGGCAGGACCTCGACCGTGGTGTCGGCCCGGTCGGCGGCGATGAAGCGGATGCGTCCCGCCGGGATGTCGAGAACGGCGGAGATCGCGGCGGGGGTGTCGAACTTGTGCATGGTGTTCTCCTCTTGCGGTGCTTGTTCCGCACCGCTGTCGGTCTTGCGCTGCTTGTTTCTGACAACCGAAACGCTACGTTGCGTTCATGAATCTCGCAATGAGATTGTTGCACTCGATAGGCATCAGTGCAGGTCAGATGTTAAATATCGTTGCAACCGTCTGGCATTTAATGCAACGCCAGTCATGTCGCTCGTTGCATTGGGTTGCGAGTGAACGCTATGCTGCAGGCGTTGAACAAGCGTGAAAGGGGACCGTGATGCCGGGAGGCAGACTCACCCAGCAGGAACGCCAGCAGATCGGGCTGGGACTGGCCGACGGGCTCGCCTACGCGGAGATCGCCAGGCGTATCGACCGTCCGACCTCGACGGTCACGCGTGAGGTGATGCGCAACGGCGGCCCCACCGCCTACCGCCCCGACCTCGCCCACCGCGCCACCGAGCGCCGCGCCCACCGGCGCAGGCAGGCCGAGCCCCGCGGGTCGGCGGCAACCCCGCAGCCGTACGGGCGTGACGCGGAAGCCGTGCGCGAGTACGAGGAGACGTTCACCACCGTCTTCATGCGGCAGGGCCTGCCCAAGATGATGTCCCGGGTGCTGGCCTGCCTCTTCACCAGCGACTCGGGCAGCCTCACCGCGTCCGAACTCGTCCGGCGCCTCCAGGTCAGCCCGGCGTCCATCTCCAAGGCGATCGCGTTCCTGGAGAGCCAGGACCTCGTCCGCCGGGACCGCGACGAGAACCGTCGCGAGCGGTACACGGTCGACGACGACGTCTGGTACCAGTCGATGGTGGCCAGCGCCCGAGGCACCTTCCAGCTCGCCGAGACCGCACGGCAGGGCGTCGGAGTCCTCGGCCCCGACACCCCGGCCGCCGCCCGCCTCGAAAACATCGCCCGCTTCCTCGACTTCGTGAGCGAGAGCCTCATCCGCGCCGCGGACCAGGCCCGCGAAGTCCTCCACACGAAACCCGAACCGACCCCGAGCGGCGCCGCCGAGCCGAGCCCGGACAAGGGTGGTGAGTGACGGGAGCGACTGGTGGGAGTGAGCTACGGGGGCGAGGGATGGGGTGAGCGGCGGGGCGGGTTGCGGGGGTGAGCGGCAGAAGCGCGAGGCCCCTTCTGCGCGCCCCGCAGCGACGGCCTCCCCGCGCTCGTCAGTCCGCCGCCGCCGTCCCCGTCCCCGTCCCCGTCCCCGTCGCCGTCGTCGTCGCAGGCAGTCGCAGTCGGGCCCGGTAGCCGCCGTCCGTCGTCGGGCCCGCCTCGAAGGAGCCGTCGAGGTTCTCGGCCCGTTCGCCCAGGCCGATCAATCCCTGTTGGGAACCGGGCAGTTCGAGGGTGGGACGGGTCGGCGGGGTGTTCGTGACGGTCACGCCAAGCTCGTCGTCCCGGTGCCACAGCTGTACGGTCGCCGTCGCGCCGGGCGCGTGTTTGCGTACGTTCGTGAGGGCCTCCTGCACGGTCCGGTAGACCGCGCGCTGGACCGGGGCCCCGATGCCGGGCGGCAGTTCGCCCTCCAGGCTCACCTCGATACCGCTCGTGTCGATCAGTTGGCGCAGGTCCGCGAGTGTCGGCTGCGGGGTCAGCTCGGTCGTACGGCCGCCCGAGGCCCGCAACAGCGTGACCATGTGCCGCAGTTCGTCGAGCGTCGTGACGCTCAGCTCGCGGATGGTCCGGGCGGCCTCGCGCGTGCCGGGGTCCGGCGCGCCGACCTGCAGCGCCCCGGCCCGTACGGCGATGAGGCTCACCTGGTGGGAGACGACGTCGTGCATCTCCCGGGCCAGCTGGGCGCGTTCGCGGGCCAGCACGTTCTGGGCGTGCAGCAGCCGCTCGTGCTCGCGTGCCTCCTCGATCTCGACGAGCCGGACCGCGGCGTCGCGCCGGGCCTGGACCAGCTGGCCCAGGAAGACCGGGGCCGCCGCGGTGGCCAGCAGGTAGACGAAGTTGACGAAGGTCCAGGTGCGGTCGTCCGACGCGTACTCCGACAGTGGCCACGGCATGGCGGAGGCCGCCGCCGACGCGGTGGCGCAGACGGTCAACAGACGCCGGTCCCGGCTGAGTTCGGCCAGTGTGTAGAGCGCGGCCAGGGGTGCCACCACGACCGACGAGAACAGTGCGGCGGGCAGCGACAGCACGAAGACGGGCAGCGGGAAGCGCCGCCGCATCGCGAGAGCCGCGCAGGCGGCGACCGAGAGGACCACCTCAACCGGGGTGTCCCGGTCGAGCTGCCACCACACGTCCAGCGCCGCGAGGGCGACGAGCAGCGCGTCGACGAGCCGGGCCGTCGACACCGACACCGGCATCGGCATCGGACGCGGTCGCGGTCGCGGACGCCTGGTCATGAACCGCCGGTTCCTTCTGCCCCTCACCCGCCCCTCACCTGCCCCTCCCCCTTCCCGTCAACGGCCTGCTTCCCCGTGGTCGGCGTGATGTTTCTGACGGTGCATGTCTTCCACGCTGGCCGCACGCAGATGCCGTCTCAGCAGCACATCGGCGTCGGTCTCCGCGCTGCGGTCGCACCAGGCACGGGCGTCGTCACGGCGTATCGCCAGCTCCGTGCAAGCCGGGCAGCCGGGGACGGGCACGGGCGGACGGCTCAGGTCTTCCTCCTCCACAGCCTGACGTACCGTCACAGTGCCCTCCCCGACCGCCTGTTGGCGGCCTTGAGAGCCGCCGCCAGGCGCTCGTCGGCGGTCGCCGGGCGGATCCGCTCCGGGTCGGCCTGCCACTCCCGGCCGCCGCCCACCGGGCGCAGCATCGCGTACGGGCCTGTCGTGTCCCGGTACTCGCCGACCCGTTGTGTCACCGGGTCGTAGACGAGGGCTCCGCGTTCCGGCGCTGTTTCTGCTTCCACTGACGCTCCGTACGTTGGCTCATTACTCTGGGTGCATCCAGCGTTGCTGAACGGAGCAGCCCGTTTCAACGCATGACGCGTGCCACTGGCCCACTGTCACGGAGGGGAACGGACGCCGTGAGTCGACGCAACGCCGAGGGTGGTTCGGCGGTCACGACCGCCGCCGTGTTCGGGGAGGTCCTGAAACACTTCCGCGAGACCGCCGACCTCACCCAGGAGGGCCTGGCCCGCCAGATCCCCTGCGACCGCTCGCACGTGGCCCGCGTGGAGGCCGGTACGCGCGTCCCGCAGGACACGTTCGCCAAGTCGTGCGACGAACTGCTGGGTACGGGTGGGGTGTTGGTGCGGTTGTGGGGGCGGATCGACTGGTATCCGGAGGTACAGCATCCGGACTGGTTCGAGCGCAGGGCCGAGATGGATGCGCAGGCGGTGGCCCTGCGGGAGTATCAAGAACGGGTCGTCCCGGGCCTGTTGCAGGCGCCGGGCTACGCGCACGCGCTGTTCTCCCAAGTCGCGAGCGGTGATGAGGTGGAGGAGCGTGTCCGGGCGCGGCTGAGCCGCCAGCCGCGCTTCCTGGCCGACGGTGGTCCGATGTACGTCGCCGTCCTGGACGAGAGCTGTCTGCGCAACGCGGTGGGGAGTCCGGAGGTCATGCGTGACCAGTGCGCGCATCTGCTGAGCGTCGGACAGCGCCCCAACATCCGTATCCAGGTGGCCCCGGCGGGCCTCTTCGGGCTCGTCCGCCCCAGGGGCTCGATGTCGTTGATCAAGCTGCCCGACGGGCACGAGTGGGTGTACTCGGAGTCGCTGGACCGTGGGCATTTCAACGACGATCCGGCCGTCTTCGCGCGCTACAGCCAGACCTATGATGTGCTCAGGGCGGACATCCCGTCGGCCCGCGAATCCGCCGCTCTCATCAGCGACGTGATGGAGGGGTACGAGCATCATGGACAGGTACGAGCTGAGCGCGGCGACCTGGATCAAGAGCAGCTACAGCGACAACAACGGCGGCAACTGCGTCGAAGTCGCCCCCGCTATCCCCGACATCGTCCCCGTCCGTGACAGCAAGAACCCCACCGGGCCCACCCTGCTCATCCAGCGGAGCGCCTGGGCGGTGTTCGTCGAGGGCGTGCGGTACTCGGCCTAGCGGCCGTCGTGTGGTCCGCCAGCCAGTCCCTCAACTCCCGGTGGCGGAACTCGAATCCCGAACCGCTGCGCCGTAACAGTCCGGCTTCCGCTGCCCAGTCGAGGAAGGCACCGAGGCGCAGCGGGAACGTACCGCGGGTGCCGTAGCGGAAGGCGAGGTAACGGGAGCCGGCGCCGCCGTAGCTGAAAGCGGCTCCGTACAGGGTGACGGGTACCGCGATGATCAGGCTGTCCCCGAAGCTGTACCAGTGACTCAGGGTGGCCACCGAGCCCACGATCACGAGGAGTGCGCTCGCCGCGGTCGCCGTGAACTCCTGTCTCATGACCTGGCGGGGGGTCGCGACGTCGGAGGGCCTGCGCAGCAGACTCGCGACCGCCGCCGGGAGCACCATCCCGGCCACGGCGCTCACCGCCCACCTGAAGTCCAGGGCCAGCCAGGTGGCACCCCCGACGGCCGCCGTGACCGCGAGCAGCGCGGCGACCAGTCCCGGATGGCGCCACGGCACGAGATGGCGCAGGGTACGCGGGTTCACGTCGAGCGGGTAGTCCTTCCAGGCGAGGGTTGCACCAGCGATCAGCGCGGCGGTGAAGCCCACGACGTTCGGCGTCAGGCCGAAGGCTGTCGACACCCAGGGCAGGAGGATGTACGCGATGAGGGACGCCACCAGACGAGTGTCGAAGATCTTCCTGGCACCCTCCATCCGCCACAGCTCGTGCAACGCCAGCACCGCGTGCGGCCCGTTGTCCGCGTCCCCGTCACCGCGGGCGTGCCGGGCGAGGGGGTGCAGCCACCGGTGGGCGTCCGCGTGATCGTGGCCGCCCGGGTGCAGCGCCGTGACGGCCTGGATGTATCGCGACAGCAGGAACTCGTCCAGCTTCCGCGCCCGGCGCCGCTGGAGCAGTTCGCCCGGGTCGCCGCCGGCCTCGTACACCGTGGCGACCAGGCACAGCCGCCACGGTGTGGACAGCCGTTGGGCCAGCGGGCCGTCCGGGTAGGCGGCGAGGTGGTCGAGCAGGGGCTGCCAGCGGGTGCGGTCGGTGGCGCGTTCGGTGATGTAGGCGAGGGCGTCGGGCGCGGGCACCGGTTCGACGGCGACGCGCGCGGCGTCGAGCAACCGCCTCTTCCGGTCGGGCTCTTCGCTGCGGGCGAGGGCCGCGTACGCCTCGTCCCGGACGGTCAGGACGAGCGCGCCGGGCTCCCTGCCGTGCTGATGGCGATTGAGCGCCTCAAGGGCGTCCCGGGCCCGTGGGGCGTTCGGGTCCGTGTGGCCGGAGGGCAACGGTTCGTCCATCTCGTCGAGGCCGTCGAGTACGGGCAGCACGAGACGGTGCTCGACCAGCTGCCGGGCGCGGCGGCGCGGCCAGTCGTACACCCGGCGCAACTGGTCGATCAGCAGCTCGTCCAGTGATGTGCGCGTGTCCCAGCTGGCCAGTGGAATCCGCACGGGCACCGGATGGCCGGGCCCGCGCTTCTCGATCAGCGCGAGCAGCAGCTCCAGCGCGAGCATGGTCTTGCCGGAACCCGCGGGTCCGGTGATGACGAGACGGCGCGGGCTGAGGGAGGTGAAGTACGTCCAGATGTCCGGGAGTCTGGACGGCTCCGACTCGGAGGAACCCCCAGGCCCCGACGGCAGGGCGGACTCGAAGGCAAGCGTCCGACCCGCCTCGCGCGCGTTTCGGGCCGGGCGTCCGGCCTCGTCGACGAGGCGGTACCGCAGGTCGATCCGCCTGTGATCGTCACCCAGCAACCGCCGCCACGCCGCCTGCTCGACGTCCCGCACCTGCCGTGCGAGATCCTCCGCCCAGGTGGTCCAGCGTCGCGGCACGACCTCGTGGCGGTGGACATCGACGCTCTGGGCCTGGATCAACGTGCTGTCGCGGAGGCCGCCGTGCACGGTGTTGCGTACGCCAACTCTGTCGTCGTCTGCCAACTCTCCCTCCCGACAAGGAAGTTAACGGCACCCACGCAGGATCGCGCAACGCTCGGTGCGCACCACCCAGGCGTTCTACCGCCGGGCCGCCCCCGCGGGGAACTGACCGTGTGGAGCACTCCGGGCCGAGCGAGGGGCGAGTGTGGGCACAGTCCCAGCGACACACCGTCTGCACGGTGTGTCGCTGGGACTGTGCCCACAGTTGCCAGCCGGTGACGGGATGCGCCAACAGCATCGGGACGGGAATGGGTAGGGGCGGCGGGGGCGAGATCCTCAGGCCTTCGGCGGGGCGGCGTCGTCAGGGCCCTCGCCCGTCCCGCCCTCCCGGCGCTTCAGTTCCTCCTCGCGGCGGCGGAGGTCGTCCTCCCAGTTCTTGAGGTGCGCCTCGTCGCCCGTCACGGCGTCCGTCGGGCCGTCGTCGCTGCCGCTGTCCTTGCCCTCGCCCCTGCCCCTGCCCTTGTCCTTGCCCTGGTCCTTGCTGTCGTCCTTCAAGGACTTCAGAAACTCCGGGTTGTCGTCGGGCGCGACCCAGCCGCCCCGGCCGCCCCGGCCGGAGATGCCGCGCGGCTTGCGCTGGTGGCCGACGATCAGCCAGGAGATGGAGCCGACGAGCGGGAACAGCAGCACGAGGATCGCCCAGAGGGGCTTCGGGATGTACCGGATGTCCTTCTCGTCGGTCGTGATGCAGTCGATGAACGCATAGATGCTGAGCCCCAACGGCACCAGAATCATCAGCACCCGAAGCATTCGGCGGTCCCCCTGCGTGTGGAGAGTGGAGATGCGTGCAAGATCGGGGCCGGGTGAGCGGCCCCCGTCACAGGTTCAGGGTAGCGAGTAGCCGATACTGGAACGCATGGCTTACGACGATCTTCGCTCCCTGCTCCGGGCGCTCGAGCGTGAGGGCGACCTCAAGCGCATCAAGGCCGAGGTGGACCCGTATCTGGAGGTCGGGGAGATCGTCGACCGCGTCCAGAAGGCGGGCGGTCCCGCCCTGCTCTTCGAGAACGTGCGCGGGTCGGCGATGCCGCTCGCGATGAACGTGTTCGGGACGGACCGCCGGCTCCTCAAGTCGCTCGGCCTGAAGTCGTACGAGGAGATCAGCGAGAAGATCGGCGGACTGCTCAGGCCGGAGCTGCCGCAGGGGTTCATCGGCGTGCGCGAGGCTTTCGGGAAGCTCGGCGCCATGACCCACGTACCGCCGAAGAAGATCAAGTCCGACAACGCGCCGGTGCACGAGGTGGTGCTGCAGGGCGACGAGGTCGACCTGGACCAACTGCCCGCCCTCTTCACCTGGCCCAAGGACGGCGGGTCCTTCTTCAACCTGGGCCTGACCCACACCAAGGACCCGGAGAGCGGCATCCGCAATCTCGGGCTCTACCGCCTCCAGCGCCACGACAAGCGCACCATCGGCATGCACTGGCAGATCCACAAGGACAGCCGCAACCACTACCAGGTGGCCGCGCGGAAGGGCGAGCGGCTGCCGGTCGCGATCGCCTTCGGGTGTCCGCCCGCGGTGACGTACGCGTCCACGGCCCCCCTGCCCGGTGACATCGACGAGTACCTCTTCGCAGGGTTCGTTCAGGGCAAGCGGATCGAGATGGTCGACTGCAAGACCGTGCCGCTGCAGGTGCCGGCGCAGGCCGAGGTCGTACTGGAAGGGTGGCTGGAGCCCGGCGAGATGCTCCCGGAAGGCCCCTTCGGCGACCACACCGGGTTCTATACGCCGCAGGAGCCCTTCCCCGCCCTGACCATCGACTGCGTGACGATGCGCAAGCGGCCGCTGCTCCAGTCGATCGTGGTCGGCCGGCCGCCGACGGAGGACGGTCCGCTGGGCCGGGCGACGGAGAGGTTCTTCCTCCCCCTCCTCAAGATCATCGTGCCGGACATCGTGGACTACCACCTCCCCGAGGCGGGCGGTTTCCACAACTGCGCGATCGTCGCGATCGACAAGAAGTACCCGAAGCACGCCCAGAAGGTGATGCACGCCGTCTGGGGCGCCCACATGATGTCCCTGACCAAACTGATCGTGGTCGTCGACTCCGACTGCGACGTCCACGATCTGCACGAGGTCGCGTGGCGCGCGCTGGGGAACACGGACTACTCCCGTGACCTCACCGTCGTGGAGGGGCCGGTCGACCACCTCGACCACTCCTCGTACCAGCAGTTCTGGGGCGGCAAGGCGGGCATCGACGCCACGAAGAAGTGGCCCGAGGAGGGGTACACACGGGACGGCGGCTGGCCCGACATGGTGCTGTCCGACCCGGAGACGGCGGCGAAGGTCGACCGCCGGTGGAAGGAGTACGGACTCTCGTGAGCAGCGCATCAGCCGCGATCCCGCAGCCGGGGCGCACCAAGGCGTTCCTGCGCCTCGTCATGATCGAGCACTCCGTCTTCGCGCTGCCCTTCGCGTACATTGCGGCGCTGACGGCGATGTTCACGCTGGACGGGAACATCCACTGGGGCCGGCTGCTGCTGGTGACCATCGCGATGGTCGGCCTCCGTACGTTCGCCATGGCCGCGAACCGGATCATCGACCGCGAGATCGACGCCCGCAATCCCCGTACGGCCCATCGCGAGCTGGTCACCGGAGCCATGTCGGTGAAGCACGCGTGGACGGGCGCGCTGGTCGCCCTGGTCTTCTTCCTCGGCGCGGCGGCCCTGCTCAACCCGCTCTGCCTGGCGCTCGCGCCCATCGCGGTCATCCCGATGGTCGTGTACCCGTACGGCAAGCGGTTCACGAACTTCCCGCAGGCCATCCTCGGTCTCGCGCAGGCGATGGGGCCGATCGGCGGCTGGCTCGCGATCACCGGCGAGTGGTCCTGGGACGCGGTGATCCTCGGCCTCGCGGTCGGCATCTGGATCGGCGGCTTCGACCTCATCTACGCCTGCCAGGACGTGAAGACGGACCGCGAGATCGGCGTCATGTCGGTCCCGGCCCGCTTCGGCATCCCGGCGGCCGTCTGGGGCGCGCGCGTCTGCCACACCCTCACGACGGCCCTCTTCGTCTGGTACGCCCTGGCCACCGACGCGGGCACCTTCTTCTGGGTCGGCCTGGTGATCGTCGCGGGCGCGTTCCTGTACGAGCACTCGATCGTCCGGCCCCATGACCTGTCCCGCGTGAACAGGGCGTTCTTCAGCGTCAATGGCTTCATCGGGATTGCCCTGTTCGGGTGTGCGTTGCTTGATCTTCTGGTTCGCGGTCTGACCGTGTGAATAGCGTGCGGCCTACCATCGAGGGCAGGAACCCCAGGGAGGCCACCGTGACCGTCTCGGACCGTGACCGCCTGCACTCGCAGCTCAGCAAGCTGGAGGACATGTTCCCCGGCTACCTGACGGAGATTGTCGAGGGCAGCATCGTGATGGATCCGGTCAGGCCGTTCCACGGGCGGACCATCCAGCGCCCGTGGGCCCTCGTCGAGGACCAGCTGCCGCCGGAGTGGGTCGTGGTGAGAGATGTGGCCTTTCCATTCGATGACGCCAACGAGTTCTGCCCGGACCTCGCGGTCATCCCCGCCGAAGCGGAGGCCGAGAACCGCAGCGCGTACCCGTTCGACCTGATCGAGTTCCTTGCCGAGGTGGTGTCTCCGGAGAGCGTCCGGCGCGACTACGAGGTGAAGCCCCGCTGGTACGCCTCCCGCGGCATCGCCAACTACCTGATCCTCGACCCGCTCAAGGGCCACTGCGTCACGATGTGGAACCCGGGCGCCGACGGCTACCGGGGCCGCGACATCATCCCGTACGGCACGGACCTGACCGTCGATTCGCCGCTGGGCAAGCTGACGATCGCCACCGCAGGTCTTCCCATGGATCCGAAGGCGCGCGACCGGTCCTGAGCTCCGGGCGGTCCGCCGGTAGGCTCAGGGTGTGAACGCAGGAGAAACTCAGCGTCGGCCTTGGATCGTGGGGGTCTCCGGCGCGTCCGGAACGCCGTATGCGGCAGCCGTGCTGCGTGCCCTCCTCGCGGCCGGTGAGAGCGTCGACCTGGTCGTCTCGCGGGCCTCGCGGCTCACGCTGCTCGACGAGACCGGGATCAGCTTCCGGGACGGCCACTGGCAGGAGGACCTCCGGGAGTGGCTGGGCCGGGGGGCCGACGGCAAGCCCGGCACCTTCGCGGTGGACGTCGACGACGTACGGCACTGGAGCGCGGGGGACCTGGCGGCGGGGCCGTCGTCGGGCTCGTACGCCTCGAAGGGCATGCTGATCGTGCCCGCCTCCACCGCCTGTGTCGCCGGGGTCGCGCTCGGCCTCTCGAAGGACCTGTTGCAGCGCGCCGCGAGCGTCACGCTCAAGGAGCGGCGCAAGCTGGTCGTCGCCGTCCGCGAGACCCCGTTGAACGGGCAGACCCTGCGGCATCTGGTGACACTGGACGACGCGGGCGCGACCGTACTGCCGGCCTCCCCGGCGTTCTACGCGGGAGCCACCCACATCCAGGACCTGGTGGACTTCGTCGCCGGGCGCGTGCTGGACGCGGCGGGCGTCGGGCACACGCTCTACCGCCGCTGGGAGGGCGAACTCGGCGGGGGCTCACGCACGACGACCTGAGCAGTACCGGAGTAGCACCCGGGCAGCACCCGAGCACCACGTTCGACCCGTACGACCGAGCAACGCGCAGTACCCACACATCACTTCAGGAACTTTTCAGCGGAAGGCTATCGATCGCATGGACGCGGTGGACAGGCAGCTCATCCAGGCCCTCAGGGAGAACGGCCGGGCCTCCTACGCGGAGCTGGGACGCCTCGTCGGACTGTCGGGACCCAGCGTCACCGACCGCATCAACCGCCTGGAGGCCGCCGGTGTCATCACCGGCTACCGCGCGACGGTCGACGCGACCTCGCTCGGCCTCGGCGTCACCGCCCTCATCGGCATCTCGCTCTCCGACGCCACCGACCACGAGGACGTGGCGCACCGGCTCAAGGACCTCAACGAGATCGAGGACTGCTGGTTCATCGCCGGCGACGACTCCTACATGCTCAAGGTGCGGGCGCCCGACGTGGACGGTCTGGAGAAGACCATCCGGCGGCTGTCGGGGACCAAGGGCGTCTCCCGGACCCGTACGACCATCGTGCTCTCCACGAAGTGGGAGAACCGGGTGGGTGAGCTGCCCGAGGAGGAGTAGGCAGCGGGGCGTACGGTTGGCAGGGTTCGTCACTTACGAGAGGTAGAAGCAGCATGGATGTCGGGCTCAAGCGCGAGCTGGAGGACAAGGTCCGGGCCGGTGAGCGGCTGACCCGCGAGGACGGCATCGAGCTGTACGAGTCGGACGACCTGGCCTGGCTGGGCGGGCTCGCCCACGAGGTGCGGACGCGGAAGAACGGCGACGTCGTCCACTTCAACGTCAACCGCCACCTCAACATGACGAACGTGTGCACCGCGTCCTGCGCCTACTGCTCGTTCCAGCGCAAGCCGGGCGAGAAGGACGCGTACACGATGCGCATCGAGGAGGCCGTCCGTCTCGCCAAGGCGATGGAGGGCGAGAACCTCACCGAGCTGCACATCGTGAACGGCCTCCACCCGAACCTGCCGTGGCGCTACTACCCGCGCTCGCTCAGCGAACTGAAGAAGGCCCTTCCGGACGTCTCCCTGAAGGCCTTCACGGCCACGGAGATCCACCACTTCGAGACGATCAGCGGTCTGTCGGCGTCCGAGATCCTGGACGAGCTGATCGACGCGGGTCTGGAGTCGCTGACCGGTGGCGGCGCCGAGATCTTCGACTGGGAGGTCCGGCAGCACATCGTCGACCACCGCACCCACTGGGAGGACTGGTCGCGCATCCACCGCCTCGCGCACGAGAAGGGTCTCAAGACTCCGTGCACGATGCTTTACGGGCACATCGAGGAGCCTCGCCACCGGGTCGACCACGTGCTGCGGCTGCGTGAACTCCAGGACGAGACCGGCGGCTTCCAGGTCTTCATCCCGCTGCGCTACCAGCACGACTTCGTCGACGTGAAGGACGGCAAGGTCCGCAACCGCCTCCAGGCGCGGACGCAGATGGCGACGGGTGCGGAGGCGTTGAAGACCTTCGCGGTGTCGAGGCTGTTGTTCGACAACGTCCCGCACGTCAAGGTCTTCTGGGTCATGCACGGTGTGCAGACCGCGCAGCTGGCGCTTCAGCACGGTGCGGACGACATGGACGGGTCGGTCGTCGAGTACAAGATCACGCACGACGCGGACAACTACGGCACGCCGAACAAGCTGACGCGTGAGGATCTGCTCGACCTGATCCGCGACGCCGGCTTCCGCCCGGTCGAGCGGAACACCCGGTACGAGATCATCCGCGAGTACGACGGTCCCGACGCGGGGCGTCGTGAGTCGCCTCAGCCGATGAGGGTTTGACGTTCTTGGTGTGACTGGTCGGGTGCGGGTGGGTGGGGGCTGGTCGCGGGGGGGGGGGGGGGGCGGCGCCCCCCCCCCCCCCGGGCGGGGGGGGGGGGGGGGGGTGTGGGGGGGGGGTGGGGGGGGGGGGGGGGGGGGGGGGGCGGGGGGGGGCGCCG
>NZ_JBITFQ010000039.1:0-99820 GCF_044456225.1 Streptomyces sp. NPDC050988
AGGGTTGAGATCAGCTCGGTGAACCGCCGGATGCGAGGCCCGCATGTCCGGTGGTGTGAGAGGAGGGCCGGGCGACCCGGCCCTCCTACTCGATTCCTAGGCGCGTACGGCAGGATGTGCGGCATGCCCAGTGCAGAAACGACGCGCGCGAGCGTGCACGAGCCAGATCTGGTGCGGCCGACCAAGGAGGACCCGGTCGCCGCGACCGGCAGTGAACTGTTCGGTGGTCCTCTCGGGCGGCGTGCGCTGCTCGGGACGTCCTGGTGGACTCCCGTGCGGGTCATCGCGCTCGTCGCGATCGGCATGTTCGCCCTCGGCATGGTGCAGAAGCTGCCCTGTTACGACGGCGCCTGGTTCTTCGGGGCCAGCTCGCAGTACACGCATGCCTGCTACTCGGACATCCCGCACCTCTACCAGGGGCGGGGCTTCGCCGACGGGCTGGTGCCGTACTTCGACAAGCTCGAAGGCGACATGGAGTACCTCGAATACCCGGTGCTGACCGGTGTGTTCATGGAGGTCGCCTCCTGGCTGACGCCGAGCGGCGGCAGCATCCAGGACCAGGAGCAGGTCTACTGGATGGTCAACGCCGGGATGCTGATGGCGTGCGCGGCCGTCATCGCCGTCTGCGTGACCCGTACCCACCGGCGGCGCCCCTGGGACGGCCTGCTGGTCGCTCTGGCGCCTGCTTTCGCGCTGACCGCCACCATCAACTGGGACCTGCTGGCCGTCGCTCTGACGGCCGCTGCGATGCTGATGTGGGCGCGGAGCCGTCCCCTTGCCTTCGGGGTCCTGCTGGGGCTAGCCACGGCCGCCAAGCTGTATCCCGCGCTGCTGCTCGGGCCGCTGCTCGTGCTGTGCTGGCGCGCGGGCAGGTGGCGGGAGTTCGGTACGGCGCTGCTCGGTGCCGTCGGCTCCTGGCTGGTCGTGAACCTTCCGGTCATGCTGCTCGCACCCGAGGGCTGGTCGAAGTTCTACACGTTCAGCCAGGAACGCGGCGTCGACTTCGGCTCCTTCTGGCTGATCCTGTCCCAGCGCATGGAGACCCCGCTCGACACCGACACGGTCAACACGTTCGCGACGGTGCTGATGCTGATCTCCTGTGTGGGTGTCGCGGCTCTCGCGCTGACCGCTCCGCGCCGGCCGCGCTTCGCCCAGCTGGCGTTCCTGATCGTCGCGGCCTTCATCCTCACCAACAAGGTCTACTCGCCGCAGTACGTGCTGTGGCTGGTGCCCCTCGCCGTGCTGGCCCGTCCGAAGTGGCGGGACTTCCTGATCTGGCAGGCGTGCGAGGTGGCGTACTTCCTCGGCATCTGGATGTACCTCGCGTACACGACCAGCGGAGACGCCCACAAGGGGCTGCCTCAAGAGGGGTACCAACTGGCCATCGCCGTACACCTGTTGGGGACGCTGTATCTGTGCGCGGTGATCGTGCGGGACATCTTCATGCCGGAGCGGGACGTGGTGCGCCGGTCCGGTGACGACGACCCGTCCGGCGGGGTGCTCGACGGCGCTCAGGACGCCTTCGTCCTCGGCGCCGCGGCCCACCCGCCGCGGCACGCGGCACACTTCGACGGGCCGTACGTGGAGTGGGGCACCGACGACGAACCGGCGAGGCGGCGTTCGCCCTGAGCGAACAGGGCTCGGGCGAGTCACGTAAAAGGCCGTACACGGGCTCCGTGTACGGCCTTTCGTCTGTGCGCGGGGCTTGGTGAGCCCCTGCTGTCAGCGTTCGACGATGCGGTCGAACTGCGTGGTGGTGTGCCGCAGATGGGCCACCAGCTCCTCGCCGACCTTCGGCTCCGGGGCGTCCGAGGGAACGAAGAGGATCGAGACCTGCATGTGCGGGGGCTCCGCGAACCAGCGCTGCTTGGCGCCCCAGACGAACGGTGAGAGGTTCCGGTTGACCGTGGCGAGGCCGGCCCTGGCGACGCCCTTGGCGCGCGGCATGACGCCGTGCAGGGCCTTCGGGGCCTCCAGACCCACTCCGTGCGACGTACCGCCCGCCACGACCACCAGCCAGCCGTCCGAGGCGACCTTCTGCTGGCGGTAGCCGAAACGGTCGCCCTTGGAGACGGGCGTGACGTCCAGCACGGCTCCGCGGTACTCGGTGGCCTCGTGGTCCCCCAGCCACAGCCGCGTGCCGATGCGGGCGCGGAAGCGGGTCTGCGGGAACTGCTGCTGCAGCCGGGCGAGTTCCTCCGCCTTGAGGTGGCTGACGAACATGGTGTGCAGCGGCAGCCGGGCCGCGCGCAGCCGGTCCATCCAGCCGATGACCTCCTCGACGGCGTCCGAGCCGTCGGTGCGGTCCAGCGGCAGGTGGATCGCGAAGCCCTCCAGGCGCACGTTCTCTATGGCGGCGTGGAGCTGGGACAGGTCCTGCTCGCTCACACCGTGCCGCTTCATGGAGGACATGACCTCGATGACGACACGGGCGCCCACGAGGCCGTAGACGCCGTCGACCGACGACACGGAGCGGATGACCCGGTCGGGCAGCGGTACGGGCTCCTCGCCCCGTCTGAACGGCGTCAGCACGAGCAGGTCGCCGCCGAACCAGTCCTTGATCCGTGCGGCCTCGTACGTCGTGCCCACGGCCAGGACGTCGGAGCCCATACGAGTGGCCTCGTCCGCGAGCCGCTCGTGGCCGAAGCCGTAGCCGTTGCCCTTGCAGACCGGGACGAGCCCCGGGAACTGCTCGGACACGTGCTTGTGGTGCGCCCGCCAGCGTGCGGTGTCGACGTAGAGCGTGAGCGCCATGGCCGGACCTGGAACCTTTCTCGTGGCAGCGGTGTATCAGAGGTATGAAGGCGAATTCTGGTACGTCAGCGGCGCGACATGTAGATGTCGAGCGCCTTGTGGAGCAGTTTGTTGAGCGGGAAGTCCCACTCACCGAGGTATTCGGCGGCCTGCCCACCGGTGCCCACCTTGAACTGGATGAGGCCGAAGAGGTGATCGGTCTCGTCCAGCGAGTCGGAGATGCCGCGCAGGTCGTAGACGGTGGCGCCGAGCGCGTAGGCGTCGCGCAGCATCCGCCACTGCATCGCGTTCGAGGGCCGGACCTCACGCCCGATGTTGTCGGAGGCCCCGTACGAGTACCAGACGTGCCCGCCGACGACCAGCATCGTCGCGGCGGACAGGTTCACACCCTCGTGCCGGGCGAAGTACAGCCGCATGCGGTTGGGGTCCTCGGTGTTGAGAGCCGTCCACATGCGCTGGAAGTACGAGAGCGGTCGGGGCCGGAAATGGTCGCGCAGGGCCGTGATCTCGTAGAGGCGCTGCCACTCCTCCAGGTCCTGATAGCCGCCCTGGACGACCTCGACGCCGGCCTTCTCGGCCTTCTTGATGTTGCGTCGCCAGAGCTGGTTGAAGCCCTTGTGGACGTCCTCCAGCGACCGGTTGGCCAACGGCACCTGGTAGACGTAGCGGGGCTGCACGTCGCCGAAGCCAGCCCCGCCGTCCTCACCCTGCTGCCAGCCCATGCGCCGCAGCTTGTCGGCGACCTCGAAGGCGCGCGGCTCGATGAAGTCCGCCTCGATGTCGCGCAGGCGCTTCACGTCCGGGTCCTGGATGCCCTTCTTGATCGAAGTGGCTTCCCAGCGCCGGATGATCACCGGCGGGCCCATCTTCACGGAGAAGGCGCCCTGCTGCTTGAGGTGCGCGAGCATCGGATCCAGCCAGTCGGTCAGATTCGGCGCGAACCAGTTGATGACCGGGCCCTCGGGCAGATAGGCGAGGTAGCGCTTGATCTTGGGCAGCTGGCGGTACAGGACGAGACCCGCTCCGACCATCTCGCCGGACCTGTTGTCGAACCATCCGAGGCTCTCGGAGCGCCACTCGGCCTTTACGTCTGCCCAGGCCGGGACCTGCATGTGGCTAGCCGCGGGCAGATTCTGGATGTACGCCAGATGCTGCTCTCGGCTGATGGTCCTCAGGGTCAGGCTCATTCGGGGCGCTCCTCGGGCTGGTGTGTCCCCATGGGTACAAGGGCTCCGGCTCTCGCGCCGAAGCCTACTGCGCCCTGCGAGCGCCTCGTCTGGCCGTATGGAACCTGTGCCCCGACCAATACGCGGCCGGGGCACCCGGAGGTGTTGTCCGGCCGTGGGGCCGGGGGTTGGGAGGACCGCGGGCCGGCGGCTCCCGAGGGACGGGGCGGCTGCGGTCAGCCGATGACGCCGCCGAAGAGGCCGCCGTGCGCCATGCCGAGGAAGAAGCCGACGGCGGAGGCACCGAGACCCAGGATCAGCCCGAAGCGCTCCCGGGTCGTCTCGGAGACGAACTGTCCGGCCGCCCCGGTCAGGATGCCCACCAGTCCCGTCCACGAGCTGAGCAGATGGAGGCTGTGGAACATCGCGGTGACGAAGGCCGTCACTCCGAGGACGAGCGTCACCGCGAGAAGGGTGTCCTGGAGCGGATGGGGCTTGTGGTCGGTGGCGAAGAGGGAACCGACGGTCTTGGAGTTGGGTCGCAATGCCTGTGCCATGTGGCACCTCCTGCGGAAGGCGGCGCATCGTAGCGCCATACACACCCGATGTGTACAGATTGACGGTCTCGGGCCCCGGATTTCAACCGCAAGCCGGTGTGCAGGTAGTCTGTACCGTCTGCACCGGTGTCTGCCCAGGCCATGACACGATCCCCCGCTCAGTTCGCTGATCGGTGGGCCCGATTGTCAGTGGTGGCCGATACCGTTGCGTACGCATCACAACCCTCCTGCCACGGAACGACCGTGGCCGTTGAGTCCAAAGGAGGTGGGTTCCACATGCGTCACTACGAAATGATGGTCATCCTCGACCCCGATCTCGAGGAGCGCGCTGTCGCCCCCCTGATCGAGAACTTCCTCTCCGTCGTCCGTGAGGGCAACGGAAAGGTCGAGAAGGTCGACACCTGGGGCCGTCGTCGTCTCTCGTACGAGATCAAGAAGAAGCCCGAGGGCATCTACTCGGTCATCGATCTGCAGGCCGAGCCTGCGGTCGTCAAGGAGCTCGACCGCCAGATGAACCTGAACGAGTCGGTCCTCCGGACCAAGGTCCTCCGTCCCGAGACCCACTGAGCTCTCCAGCTCAGCTGATCTCGGACAACGAGTAGCAGCACCAAAAGCAGCCAGCAGCAAACCCGCCGAGAGGTTCCCCCATGGCAGGCGAGACCGTCATCACGGTCGTCGGCAATCTTGTCGACGACCCCGAGCTGCGCTTCACCCCGTCCGGTGCGGCGGTCGCGAAGTTCCGTGTCGCGTCCACTCCCCGCACCTTCGACCGTCAGACCAACGAGTGGAAGGACGGCGAAAGCCTGTTCCTGACCTGCTCGGTCTGGCGTCAGGCGGCGGAGAACGTCGCCGAGTCGCTCCAGCGAGGCATGCGCGTCATCGTGCAGGGCCGGCTGAAGCAGCGGTCCTACGAGGACCGTGAGGGCGTCAAGCGCACGGTCTACGAGCTGGACGTCGAGGAAGTCGGCGCCAGCCTGAAGAACGCCACGGCCAAGGTCACCAAGACCACCGGTCGAGGCGGCCAGGGCGGTTACAGCGGCGGCGGTGGCGGCGGTCAGCAGGGCGGCGGCTGGGGCGGAGGCTCCGGTGGCGGTCAGCCGCAGGGCGGCGGCGCTCCCGCCGACGACCCCTGGGCGACCAGCGCTCCTGCGGGCGGCGGCCAGCAGGGCGGCGGCGGTGGCGGCGGCTGGGGCGGAAGCTCCGGCGGCGGCGCTGCCGGCGGCTCCGGCGGCGGCTACTCGGACGAGCCCCCCTTCTAGCCCACGGGCTGAGGGTGGGCCGTACCCACACTTCTTGATCACACAGGAGAAACATCCATGGCGAAGCCGCCTGTGCGCAAGCCTAAGAAGAAGGTCTGCGCATTCTGCAAGGACAAGGTCACGTACGTGGACTACAAGGACACGAACATGCTGCGGAAGTTCATTTCCGACCGCGGCAAGATCCGTGCCCGCCGCGTGACCGGCAACTGCACGCAGCACCAGCGTGACGTCGCCACGGCTGTGAAGAACAGCCGTGAGATGGCGCTGCTGCCCTACACCTCCACCGCGCGATAAGGGAAGGGTGACCGAATAATGAAGATCATCCTCACCCACGAGGTCTCCGGCCTCGGCGCCGCGGGCGACGTCGTCGACGTCAAGGACGGTTACGCTCGCAACTACCTGATCCCGCGGAACTTTGCGATCCGCTGGACCAAGGGTGGCGAGAAGGACGTCGAGCAGATCCGTCGTGCTCGCAAGATCCACGAGATCCAGACCATCGAGCAGGCCAACGAGATCAAGGCCCGCCTCGAAGGCGTGAAGGTCCGTCTGGCCGTCCGCTCCGGCGACGCCGGTCGTCTCTTCGGTTCTGTCACCCCGGCTGACGTCGCCTCGGCGATCAAGGCTTCCGGTGGCCCCGACGTCGACAAGCGCCGCATCGAGCTGGGCTCGCCGATCAAGACGCTGGGCGCTCACGAGACGTCCGTGCGTCTGCACCCCGAGGTTGCCGCCAAGGTCAACATCGAGGTCGTCGCCGCGTAAGCGGTGCACTAGCAGTACGTGTGAGGGCCGCACCCCAAGGGTGCGGCCCTCACTGTTTGTCTGGGCTTCCGGGAAGGGGGCGCCTCAGGCGTGACTCTCAGGCGACGGGTGTTTCACGTGAAACAACGCCAGTCCGTTGTCGGGGAACGGGGCGGAATGCTCGTTGTTTCACGTGAAACCGAGCGACCTCACGCACCTCCGCGACGCTGGAGCGGGTTTGCTCAGCGCGTGGCGCCTGTGACGATCCAGCGACCCGAGCGGGTGCGCAGCCACAGAGTCAGCATCCGCACGGTCATCATGAGGGTCATCGCTCCCCAGACCGCGGTGAGCCCGCCGCCGAATACGGGCACGAGCAGTGCCACTGGAGCGAAGACGGCCAGGGTGAGGATCATGGCCCATGCGAGATACGGGCCGTCCCCCGCTCCCATCAGTACGCCGTCCAGGACGAAGACGATCCCGCAGATCGGCTGAGAGAGCGCCACCATGAGCAGGGCGGGCAGTGCGGTGTCGTGGACGACCGAGTCGCTGGTGAAGAGCGGCAGGAACAGCGGGCGGCTGACGATCACCAGCCCGCCGAGTACAACGCCGACGGCGATGCCCCACTCCACCATGCGGCGGCAGGCTTCACGGGCTCCCCGGGCGTCTCCCGCGCCGAGATAGCGGCCGATGATGGCCTGACCCGCGATGGCGATGGCGTCGAGTGCGAAGGCGAGCAGGCTCCACAGCGACAGGATGATCTGGTGCGCGGCGACATCGGCGTCTCCGAGGCGGGCGGCAACGGCGGTGGCGATCATCAGGATCGCGCGCAGCGAGAGGGTGCGGACCAGCAGCGGTGCGCCGGCCTGGGCGCAGGCACGTATCCCGGCGGCGTCGGGGCGTAGCGATGCGCCGTGCTTCCGTGCTCCACGGACCACCACGAGGAGATACACGGCGGCCATGCCGTACTGGGCGATGACGGTTCCCCATGCAGAGCCGGCGATGCCGAGGTCCGCGCCGTAGACGAGGCCCGCGTTGAGGGCGCCGTTGGCGACGAAGCCCGCGATGGCGACGTAGAGGGGTGTCTTGGTGTCCTGTAGGCCGCGGAGGACACCGGTGGCGGCGAGGACGACGAGCATCGCGGGGATGCCGAGGGCCGAGATGCGCAAATAGGTGGTGGCGTAGGGAGCGGCGGTGTCCGAGGCGCCGAAGAGCTCTACCAGGGCGGGCGCGGTGGGCAGGACGACGGCGATGACGGCGGCGCCGAGCAGCAGGGCCAGCCAGATGCCGTCCATGCCCTGGCGTATCGCGGCCTGGAGATCGCCCGCCCCGACCCGTCGGGCGACGGCGGCCGTGGTCGCGTAGGCGAGGAAGACGAAGATGCTCACGGCTGTGACGAGGAGAGCCGAGGCGATGCCGAGACCGGCGAGTTGCGCGGTGCCGAGATGGCCGACGATCGCGGTGTCCACCATGAGGAAGAGAGGCTCGGCTATGAGTGCGCCGAAGGCCGGAACGGCCAGCGCGACGATCTCTCGGTCGTGCCGTCGCCGGGCGGCCTTGGGTGCCGCGGGAGCCTGTGTCATGAGCATCAATCTAATCTTCCACAGGTAAGAGATGCAAGTGAACAATGACCCTTACCTTCAATCTCGTGAGATGCGCTGCCCGGCGCCATTCGCGTCGATCTTGATCCCACCGGGAAAGTTTTTCTTCTGCACAGCCGGTGGATGGGATATTCGCAGGTCAGGTTAGGTGTGGAAATGATGCTGAGTGCTTGTTCACAGGCCTGTCCACCGGGTCGTGCACAGGTTTTGCCGGGTTCTCCACAGCATCGGGGCCGTCGTCCACATGGCCTGTGGATAACCAGATTGGCTGACGGTGCCCGCGGGCCTACCGTGGTGCGGCACCCACTCGCTTCTCCGTCCTCGGAAACCTCACAAAACCGACGCGTCAGAACCGGAGTTGGGCATCTCATTTGTCAGTGTCGTGCCGTAGGAATGAGGGGCACGGCGAGGTCCGCTCGGCGGACGGGAGGAGGTGGCCCGGTGAGTATTTCCGAGCCCTTGGACGATCCGTGGGCCGACAGCGGTCCCAGCGATCGTCTGCCCGCCTCCCGCCAGCGCCGCGACGGTGGCCGGGGCAGAGACGACCAGCACGACCGCGGTCCGGACAACGGAGCCTGGGACGGCGGAGGTTCGGCATTCGAGCGCGTGCCGCCGCAGGACCTGGACGCCGAACAGTCCGTTCTTGGCGGCATGCTGCTCTCGAAGGACGCCATCGCCGATGTCGTCGAGGTGCTCAAGGGCCACGACTTCTACCGGCCCGCGCACGAGACCATCTACGGCTCGATCCTCGACCTCTACGCGAAGGGCGAGCCGGCCGACCCGATCACGGTCGCTGCCGAACTCACCAAGCGCGGCGAGATCACCAAGGTCGGCGGCGCCTCGTATCTGCACACCCTGGTCCAGACGGTCCCGACGGCGGCGAACGCCGAGTACTACGCGGAGATCGTCCACGAGCGGGCCGTGCTGCGCCGCCTGGTCGAGGCCGGTACACGCATCACGCAGATGGGGTACGCGGCCGACGGCGACGTGGACGAGATCGTCAACAGCGCCCAGGCGGAGATCTACGCGGTCACCGAGCAGCGCACCACCGAGGACTATCTGCCACTCGGCGACATCATGGAGGGCGCGCTCGACGAGATCGAGGCGATCGGTTCGCGGTCGGGGGAGATGACCGGTGTGCCGACGGGCTTCACCGATCTCGACCAGCTCACCAACGGTCTCCACCCGGGCCAGATGATCATCATCGCCGCCCGTCCCGCCATGGGTAAGTCGACGCTGGCGCTGGACTTCGCACGGGCCTGCTCGATCAAGCACAACATGCCGAGTGTGATCTTCTCGCTCGAAATGGGCCGCAACGAGATCGCGATGCGCCTGCTGTCCGCCGAGGCGCGTGTGGCCCTGCACCACATGCGTTCCGGGACGATGACCGACGAGGACTGGACCCGGCTCGCGCGCCGGATGCCGGATGTCTCGGCCGCTCCCCTCTACATCGACGACTCTCCGAACCTGTCGATGATGGAGATCCGCGCCAAGTGCCGTCGCCTCAAGCAGCGGGCGGATCTGAAGCTCGTGGTCATCGACTATCTGCAGCTGATGCAGTCGGGCGGCAAACGGTCCGAGAGCCGACAGCAGGAGGTCTCCGACATGTCGCGAAACCTCAAGCTCCTTGCCAAGGAGCTTGAGCTGCCGGTGATCGCGCTGTCGCAGCTGAACCGTGGTCCCGAGCAGCGCACGGACAAGAAGCCCATGGTCTCCGACCTGCGTGAATCCGGATCGATCGAGCAGGACGCGGACATGGTGATCCTGCTGCACCGCGAGGACGCGTACGAGAAGGAGTCGCCGCGCGCCGGCGAGGCGGACATCATCGTGGGCAAGCACCGTAACGGCCCGACGGCCACGATCACGGTCGCCTTCCAGGGCCACTACTCGCGCTTCGTGGACATGGCGCAGACCTGATCGTCGTCTGTGGGTCTCAGATCTCGCGGCACAGCGGTCGCGTTCACGTTCGCGTGGACCCGGCAGGCGGTCGAGTCGTGTGACGGGTGCTCAGCGCCTCGTCTCGTACCTGGCCAGGATCACGCCGCAGGGAAGCGTCCGCGTCTCCACCAGGTTCAGGTTCACCCAGTTGTCCAGCGCGGTGAAGAACGGTGTCCGCCGCCCACCAGGACCGGCGCGGCGCGGGAAACTCATCGGCGCGCGATCTGAGCCCGCATGTGGTCCTCGTGCTCGGTGGCTCAGCCGCAGACTCATCATGTCTTCGGCGGCGAGAGACCCTACACGTCCGTCCGGACAGTGATGAGGGTGCGGCCGGTCAGTCGCGTCGGTAGCGGGCCCTGATGTGGAAGCGTTCGCCCTGGGGGCCGAGGATGCTCAGGAACTCCACCGGCCGTTCGTCGGCGTTGCCGAACCAGTGCGGGAGGTGGGTGTCGAATTCGGCGACCTCGCCCGTGGTGAGGACGAGGTCCTGGTCGGCGAGTACGAGGCGCAGTCGTCCGCTGAGGACGTACAGCCAGTGGTACCCCTCGTGTGAGCGGGAATCGGGTTCGCGGTCGGTCGGGCCCGCGGGGAGGATCTGCTTGAACGCCTGCAGCCCGCCGGGTTTGCGGGTCAGCGGGATGACGGTCATGCCGTTGCGGGTGAACGGCTGCGGGTACACCCGGGGGTCGAGGCCGGGCGGGGAGCCGACGAGTTCGTCGAGCGGCATCTGATAGGCCTTGGCCAGGGGCAGCAGCAGTTCCAGGCCTGGCTTGCGGTGCCCGGACTCCAACCGGGACAGGGTGCTGACCGGAATGCCGGTGGTCTCCGACAGGGCGGTCAGGGTGGCCCCGCTGCGGCGCCGCAATTCGCGCAGCCGTGGCCCGACCGCGGCCAGCACGGTGTCGAACTCGTCACTCATGCGTTCACTGTGCCCACGCCTTTGCAGTTCTCGCAAAGAACTTTGTCGGTTCGTCATGGGCGGGGACAGGGTGATGGCAGGGCCATGAGCGACCGGCGCCATGGCGGCCGACCCATGATGCGAGGCGCAGGCGATGGACGTACAGGCGATGGACGCGCAGTTCTGGGACGAGATGTACCGCAGCCGCGACCAGGTCTTCAGCGGTGACCCCAACGGGGTGCTCGTCACCGAAGCAACCGACCTGCCGCCGGGACGGGCGCTCGACGTCGGATGCGGTGAAGGTGCCGACGCCTTCTGGCTGGCCCGACACGGCTGGCAGGTCACCGCGGTCGACATCTCGGCGACCGCCCTGCAGCGCGCGGCGGCCGCCGCCGTGGACATCGAGGGCCGTGTGGCCTGGACACGGGCCGACCTCAACATCACGCCACCCCCGGCCGACGCGTTCGACCTGGTGTCCGTCCAGTACTTCCCGCTCTCAATCCAGCCGGATCACACCGCCCTGCGCGGCCTGCTGAACGCCGTCGCGCCCGGCGGCACCCTGCTCTTCGCCAGCCACGACCTCGCCGACCTGTCCCCATGCCCGGAGCAGGGCTTCGACCCCGGCGACTACTACCAGCCGGACGACATCGCCAAGCTCCTCGACCACGACTGGACGGTCCTGATCAACGAAACCCGCCCACGAACCGCTCCCGCACCCGTCGGCACCCACCACACCCACGACACCGTCCTGCGCGCGCAACGCTCGCTGTGAGCTGTGAGCTGTGAGCTGTGAGCTGTGAGCTGTGAGCCGTGAGCCGTGAGCCGTGGGCCGTGAGCCGTGGGCCGTGGGCCAGAGATCCCGCGGCGGGCTCAAATACGCTCGACGCGGGACGCCGGGGCAGGTGGACTTGAGCCATGACGACACCTGTGGAAGAACTGCTTCCCGCCACGCGCCGGGCCCTGCTGCACCGAATCGCCACCGCTCAGGCCGAAGGACGGACGCCGTCGCTGGTTGCGGCGGTCGTTCGGGGTGGAGAGACGGTGTGGCACGGTTCCCGCACCTCGGTGGACGGGCACGGGCCGGACGAGAACGTGCAGTACAGGATCGGTTCGATCACCAAGACGTTCACCGCTGTCCTGGTGCTGCGGCTGCGCGACGAAGGCGTCCTGGACCTGAGTGATCCGCTGGAGAAGCACCTTCCGGGCACCGGCGCGGGGGAGGCGACGATCGCCGAACTCCTCGCGCACACAAGCGGATTGGCAGCCGAATCGCCCGCCCCCTGGTGGGAGCGCACCCCCGGATCGCTGCGTCCCGAACTGGCCGACGTACTGGGCGAACAGCCGCAGCGGCATCCCGTCGGACGACGGTTCCACTACTCGAACCCCGGCTATACGTTGCTGGGCGCGCTGGTGGAGGAGCTGAGGGGCGTCCCGTGGGAGGAGGCACTACGGAACGAGGTGCTCGAACCGCTGGGACTGCGTCGCACTGCTGCGGAGGCTCAAGCACCACACGCGGGCGGCTGGGCCGTGCATCCCTGGGCGGACGTGATGCTGCCCGAGCCCGTCGAGGACCTGGGCCGGATGGCACCGGCGGGCCAACTCTGGTCGACCACAGGTGACTTGGCGCGCTTTGCAGCCTTCCTGATCAAGGGTGACGACCGGGTGCTGAGTGAGGCGGCCGTACGGGAGATGCGTACGCCCGCCGCGCCCGCCGAAGCCGAAGAGGTGGCAGGCGGGAGCGCGTACGGCCTCGGCATGCAGGTCCAGTACCGGGACGGCCGGATGCTCGCGGGGCACTCCGGTTCCCTCCCCGGCTTTCTCGCCGGTCTCATGATCAGTGTCGAGGACGACCTGGCTGCCGTAGTGCTCGCCAACTGCACCTCCGGCCCGCCGGTGTTCGCGGTCGCCGCCGATCTCGTACGTATCGTCGCCGAGGCCGAGCCGCGGATCCCCGAGCCGTGGCGGCCGCTGCCGGAGGTCGACCGGTCCGTACTGGAGTTGGCCGGACCGTGGTACTGGGGAACGCAGTGCTTCGCGCTGCGCCTCACGGCCGACGGGGGTGTCTCGCTCGGGCCGCTGTCGGGCAACGGCCGGCGTTCGCGTTTCAGGGCCAATGGAGACGGGACCTGGACGGGACTGGACGGCTACTACGCGGGCGAGGCCCTGAGGGTCGTACAGCGTCCCGACGGATCGGTGGACCACCTGGACCTCGGGTCGTTCGTGTTCACGCGGCAGCCGTACGAGGAGGGGGCTTCCGTGCCGGGTGGTGTGGATCCTGACGGGTGGCGCGGAATCCGCTAGCCGCCCTGCGACGACTGAACGGCAGGCGAGGGGAGTGATGTTTCACGTGAAACATCACTCCCCTCGCCGCGGGGTGGACCCGCGCACCGACTCGGCGGCCGGGATTCGCCTCAGAGTTGGAGCTTGAACCCGACGTGGGATGCCGTGAAGCCGAGCCGTTCGTAGAAACGGTGGGCGTCGGTGCGACTGACGTCGGAGGTCAGCTGCACCAACTGGCAGCCCTCGCTCCGGGAACGGTCGACCGCCCACTCGACGAAGCGGCTGCCCAGGCCGCTGCCGCGCTCGTCGGCATGGACGCGTACGCCTTCGATGATCGAGCGGGTCGCGCCCTTGCGGGACAGCCCCGGAATGATCGTGAGTTGGAGCGTGCCGACGACACGGCCCTCGCGCACGGCGACAACCAGATGCTGGTTCGGATCGCTTCTCAGACGCTCCAGGGCGGCCAGATAGGGGCTCAGGTCGTCCGGTGACTCGCGCTGCGCTCCCAGAGGGTCGTCGGCGAGCATCGCGACGATGGCAGGGACGTCGTCCGGGACGGCCGGTCGTATCTCAAGATCTCCCATGGCTGCACCCTACGCAGACGGGTCCCTACGCAAACGTGCCCGAGAATGACCCGCCCGAGCAGGACGCGTTCCAGTGCGCGCAGGGTGGCCGCGCTCGCTACGCGGAGGCCGGCACGCTCGCCGACTCGACGACGCGGACCAGTGGAGCCAGTTCGGGGTTCGTGGCCGCTGCGTCGAGTGCCTCGCGCAGGGCCGCGTCATTGGTGGGCCGGGCTTCGTCGAGCAGCTTGAGGCCCGCCTCGCTGACGTTCGTGTAGATGCCACGCCGATCGGTCGGGCACAGGTAGCGCAAGAGCAGCCCGCGGTCCTCGAGGCGGGTCACCAGTCGCGTGGTGGCGCTCTGGCTGAGGACGACCGCGTCGGCGACCTGCTTCATCTGGAGGTGGCCGCCGTCGCCGTCGTGCTGACGGCTGAGGACGTCGAGCAGTGAGTACTCGCGCACGCTCAGGTCGTGCTTGGTCTGCAGGGCCCGTTCGATGTGCGCCTCGATCCTTCCGTGGAGCAGGGAGAGGGCGCACCAGCCCTGGGCGAGGGCGGTGAGCGCGGGGTCCGTCGCTGTCATGGCGTTCTCCTCCGTACCGGAGCGGCTGACACCAGGATAGAGCACTTCCGCAATAGTCCGCGCTTGCATTTAGTCGGCGTCTGCAAGTATTGTCGACGCACGTAAAGCGCTCCTGCAATCGTCTGGGAAGGTTCTCCCCATGCCTCTCGCGCTTCTTGCCCTCGCGATCGGGGCCTTCGGAATCGGAACCACCGAGTTCGTGATCATGGGCTTGCTGCCCGAGGTCGCTGGTGACTTCGGTGTCTCGATCCCCACCGCGGGCTTCCTTGTGACCGGCTACGCGCTCGGCGTCATGTTCGGCGCGCCGCTCATGACGGTCCTCGGCACCAAGGTTTCCCGTAAGCGGATGTTGATGCTCCTTATGGGGCTCTTCGTCGTCGGCAACCTGCTCTCCGCCGTCGCTCCCAACTTCACCGTGATGCTGATCGGCCGTGTGGTCGCCTCGCTCGCGCACGGTGCCTTCTTCGGCATCGGCTCGGTCGTCGCCGCGGACCTCGTCGCGCCCGACAAGAAGGCCGGCGCCATCTCGATGATGTTCACGGGCCTGACCGTCGCCAACGTCGTCGGCGTGCCGCTGGGCACCCTCATCGGCCAGTCCGTCGGCTGGCGCGTGACGTTCACGATCGTCGCGGCCCTGGGCGTCCTCGGCCTGGCGGGCATCGCCAAGCTCGTCCCCGAGATGGCCAAGCCGGAAGGCGTGCGCCTGCGCCATGAGCTGGCCGCGTTCAAGAACGTCCAGGTGCTGCTCGCGATGGCGATGACGGTCCTCGGCTTCGGCGGAGTCTTCGCGGCGATCACCTACATCGCGCCGATGATGACGCACGTGGGCGGCTTCGCCGACGGCTCCGTCACCTGGCTGCTCGTCCTCTTCGGCATCGGCATGGTCGGCGGCAACCTCGTCGGCGGCAGGTTCGCCGACCGCGCCCTGATGCCGATGCTGTATGTCTCCCTGGGCGCCCTCGCGGTCGTACTTGCGCTCTTCACGCTCACCGCGCACAACAAGATCGCGGCGGCCGTGACCATCGCGCTGATCGGTGCCCTCGGGTTCGCCACCGTGCCGCCGCTCCAGAAGCGGGTGCTCGACCAGGCGCACGGCGCCCCGACACTCGCCTCCGCCGTGAACATCGGCGCCTTCAACCTCGGCAACGCCCTCTCCGCCTGGCTCGGCGGGCTGGTCATCGCGGCCGGCCTCGGCTACACCGCCCCCAACTGGGTCGGCGCAGTCCTCGCTGCAGCCGCCCTCGTGCTGGCCTTCCTCTCGGCCGCTCTGGAGCGCCGGGCCGACGCCTCCAACACCGCCGACGGCCTGATCGTCACCGGGGCAGCGTCGGCGGAGTCCGGGCAGCAGAAGGCCGCTGTTCACCACTGACCCGCTGCCTGGGCGGTCGTATCCGCCCTGGCGTGGGGGGGGGGGGGGGGGGGGGGGGGGGGGGGGGGGGCCCGCGCCCCCCCCCCCCCCCCCCCCCCCCCCACGTCAGTGTTCTAGGTGGCCAGCCCGCCGCCGACTCACATCACTGCCCACACGGCTCGGAATGCGAGGACGCGCTGGTCGACGCACGCTGAAGGCATGAACAGCCGGACCCCTCCAGGCCCTCCGGACGGGCCACTGCAACCCCCGAACCGCGGCGACAGGACCCAGTCGGCGCCACGTCCAGCGCGCTCCCGCTGGAGGATCCTTACCCATGCGAGCGCGGCTCTCGTCGGACTCTTCGTCGGTGTGCTGATCGGCGTCACGAGCAACTCCAGCACCAACAAGGCAGCGCCTTCAGCCACGGTCACCACGACAGCGACCACCACGCGCATGGCCACCGACATCGCTCCGTCAGCAGTCGGCAAGGTCTCCTCGGGCGGGTTCCCCGGCGATGGCACGTACGTCGTCGGCAACGACATCAAGCCCGGCACCTACCGCAGTGCGGGCCCGCAGGGCGGCCTCATCACCAGTTGCTACTGGGCCAGGCTCTCCAGCACCTCCGGCGAGGTGAAGGACATCATCGCCAACGGCGCCACCAGCGGCCCGACGACCGTCACGATCGCCGCCACCGACAAGGCGTTCAACACCACGGGCTGCAAAGCCTGGAGGAAGATCAGCTAGAGCAGTGTCGAGTATCGCATGCCGAGATCACCAGGCTCCGGCTTCTATTGGCTGCCCTCCGCGTGCCAGACAAGTCCAATGGCGGAGGTGCTGGAACGACCCAGGCACGAACCGCACCGGGCGTGGGCGGATCTGGACCGGATAGCACGCCACATTTTGAAGCGGAGGCACGCGAGCCGGAACCCATTGCCTCACTTGCTGCCAGCTAGGCGCTCTGACCGGGCACCTCGGGCAAGCTGGCAATGCTCGAAGCACCGAAGTGCGATCTCCCTACAACCCACGCCCTAAGGGGCTCAATTTGTTGAGGAGATCAATCCATGGATCCGTTTGCGCTTCTGCTGATCGCCATCATCTTCATGATTGTGCGCGAGAGGTCATAAGCCCGGATGAGAGGTGCTTAGAGCACCGCCGAGGGCCCTTTCGGGGGTCCTCGGTCATATAGCCGGTCTGACGACTACTGAGGCCGACCAACCGCGCCGCGCGGCGACCGCTCGCGGGTACGTCTCCCGTGTTAGATCCCCCGGCCCGATCCCGAGGCCGGTGAGCACCGCACGGTCAGGCATCCAGCGGCTCCGCGCCGTGCGCCTGCGCGATGGCGTCGATACGGCGCGCGAGGTCGAAGTCCGCCTCGGTCAGCTTGTGCCCAGCATCGTGCGTGGCGATCCCGAACCACAACCGCCCCCGCCGCAAATCGATGTCCGCATGATGGCTGATGAGCCGCTCGACATCGGCGACGTGCACGATCATCGCCACACGGTGTCCAGTGTAAAGCCCACGGCCAGCCATCGCCCCCCTCCTCAGACGAACGTCCCTCGCGTCGTAACGCCCAGTGGTAGCCTCGTCGTGGCCTTCAGGGGGCCTGTCCTGACGCTGAGTTGCCCCAATGCAGCGTCATCTACGGGATGAAGAAGCCTTAGCTTCACCGGGTTCGATTCGTGTGTCAGATTGCACCCTTACCGGGTGCGCCGATCAGTTATCGGGCGCTTCGGGGCAGCAGCGTTCGAGGACGGATCGTGCCATGTCTGCTGGCGGACGCCTCGCTACCCTTGTTCGGACTCGGATCACCTACACCGGTGAGCCGTATCAATTTGCTCTGGAAGCCTTCAAGAACGCGCGCACTCCCACGCCTTTGCCGGACTCCACCGGTGATCAGGCGCTGCTTGAGTCGCAGGTCTTGTCAAAACTCGGCGACGGCGGATCCTGGTCTGCTCACCCCACGGGTATCGCTGGCGTACGCCTGAGCCCAGGCAGGCCCATCGTGGTCTATCTCGACAGCCACGTTGAGCTTTCCCAAGGCGGGAGCTATCCCGTGGCATGGCACGCCCTCGATCGCCTCTTTTCATACACCGCAGCTGACATCCAAGTGAATGGCGTCCTAGGGCTGCGCATCGCCGCAATCCATGGGAGCGACCTACACCTCACTCTGGCGGAGACCGAGAGCCGCCTCATCATCCGCGGCGTCCCCGGCACCACATGGGAGGACTACCTCGACGAACGATGGGATGACCTGGTCAGGCTCCGCGCCGCGCCCTTGTGGCGATCCCCCTCATTCAGCGATCTCGAACGGCAGGATGAGCAGTCGCACCCACTAGTCCGGGGCGCAGAAAAGGACATTGCATGGGCAGGTGCGGGTTTGCTGCGCAGGATCGCACTGTTCCACACGTCCAGCTCTGCCTACTCCACACGGTCGTGGATATCCGGCAGCGAGTGGATCTTCGAACTGGACACGCGCCATGATATTCGTCTCGATCACGACACCCTGCTTGCTAGGCTCACCGACCCCGTTTGGGGGATGCCACTCCGCGTCGTCAAGCATCACTGCACCTGTGACGACCCACCTTTGGAGCACGACTGGTACATGCGGCAGTGCACTTACGAACTGGCGCACAGCGACGGCCCGAGATGCGGGCTCCAGTTCCGATTCCGGTGGGGCCACGCCGCATACGGAAAAGACGCCAGGAAACAACTTGAAAGGCTCGGCGCCGACGCCGGCTGGCTCGATCGTGTACTTCCGGGGGATGCGCAAGGCTCTCGTGGGGAGGCGGCCCCGTGAACTGGGACACCATCACGCTTTACGTTTTGGCCAGCTTCGGCGTCATTCTTCTCGCTCTAGGTCAGCTCCGCGAACTCCTGGGAAAGGTCGCTGAAGTTGTCAGCGCATGGCACGAACTTCGGAGCAGCATGCGCCGGAGTCCCGAGCCCCAGCGCGCGCCGTCTACCGCGCGGCAGAGCCTCAATGATGAGTGATTCCCACATCCCTGGACCTGTACATCGACCGGCCGGCTATGTGTTTGATGGCAGCGTTCGCGGACAGACCCTGGCCCTAGGCCAGGGTGAGGTCCGGGCTAACGACCGGGCTTGGGTGCCTGAACCAGCGATGTAGTGGATGAACATGTGCCTGGGACTGAGGACGTGGACGGCTTCCATGCCGTCCGGGCATCGTGACGCCACACTCGTCCCTATGTCCATCCGTCCAGCGACACCTGGGGCCCATGGGTGAGATACCGGTGGAGCGCGCTCGCGGTGGTGTCCACGAACTCCTCAGGGATGGCATCGGCATCAACCCAGCAGACCTTGGCGTGCTTGCGTGGCTCACGGTTCTCTGGTTCGCCGGTCCACTCGTGAGCGGCGAAGACGACAGTGAGGAAGCCGTTGGGGGCTTCGACGCCCCAGGCGCCGTGGATGATGTGGGCGACCTTCAGGGACTCCGGCTTCACGGTCAGGCCGGTCTCCTCGTACAGCTCCCGCACGGCGGTCTCGGTGACGGGCTCGCCGGGTTCGCTCTTGCCGACGGGGATGTCCCACATACCTTGGGCGAACTTGGCGTTCTCGCTGCGCTGGAGGAGCACAACCCGGTTGGTGGTCTTGTCGTGGACGATGACGGCGGCGACCAGCAGGGTCATGGATTCGAGGGCGGGCGGTAGGGCTTTGGGCTGGTCGTCGGTTGTCCGCTGATCCACGGCTGGTGTCCCTTCGTCGGCCGTTTGGTGGGCAGCTTAGGCCAGTGCTTCGCGTGTGCGGCGGGCGAGTTCGGCTGCTCCGGGCACTTTGCGGCGCTGGTAGATGGAGAGGGTGGAGCGGAGCGAGGTGATCGCTTTGCGGGTGCGGTCAGAGGTCATGCCCTCCATGAGAGTCAGGGCTTGGGACCAGGCGGCGACGGCTTCGTCGGCGCGGGCCTGGGCAGCGAGGCTGTCGCCGAGGTCGGCGTAGGTGAGGACATGTACGCGCTTGTATTTCTCGGGGTCCCAGCGGATCAGCGCGTCTCGGTGCTGCTGTTCCGTGCCGACATGGTCCGCTAGATCGGTGAGCGTGCGGGCGGTGTGGCTGGCGACGGTGCCGGCGGCGGGGCCACTGACTCGGGAGTAGCTGGGCTGAGGAACGTCGTCGCGCAGGAGAGCGTCTTCGGCGGCAAGCAGAGCGCGGGCCGCTGCCGGCCTCTCACCGACGGCAGCGAAGGCGCGGGCGTGGGTGATGTGGAGGAGCGCTTCGGTCTGGCCGTCGACGTGACCGAGACCGCGGGTGAGGGCGCCTTCGACGAGGTCGACGCAGTGGTGGGGCTGCTTGAGGCTGAGCGCCTGGTGGGCGAGGGCCCGCATCATCCAGGCGGCGTGGCCGTACGGGTCGGCCTCCCAGGCGAGCTGGTAGCCGACTTGGTAGTAGCGCTGGGCGGCGCCTTCCTGGCCGAGGTCGTGGTGCTTCCACCCTGCCAGGTAGGCGAGTTCGGCCACAGCGCCGAAGGCTGCCCGTCGTAAGGCTTCGCTCGGGTAGCGGCCCCGGAGCATGGGGGCGGCGGTGTCGGCGAGGTAGGCGGTGACCGTGGTCAGGCCGTGGCCGCCGCCGAGGCGTTCGTCGGCCGCGCTGAAGGCAGCGGTGATCTGCCGTACGACGTCCACATCCTCCGTCCCGACCACGGACGTGCCGGTGCGGGCGCGGAGCATGCGGGCGGTGGCCTCGTGGTCGTGGGCGAGTGGCATGGCGACGCCGGCCGTGGTGAAGGCGGCCACCGCGAGGAAGCGGCGGCGCTCAACGTCGGCACGGCCGAGGTTAGTTGCGGCCAGAACGGGATCCCCTTCGGCCGACTCCTCGCCATCAGGTGCGTGTAGACCGATCTCGCTGTGGGTGATGATGCGGCCCGTGCGGCGGGACAGAGCTTCGGCGAGGTACTGGCCGGTCCGTCCGGTCGGCTGGCGTGCGCCGTTGGCCCAGTGGGAGACGGCCGACTTGTTGGTCTGGAGGATCTCGCCGTTCTCGGCCGCGATGCGCCGGACGTCTCTCGCCAGGGCCTCGTAAGTGCACCCGGTCGCGTTGATGGTGTCGCGCAGCCGGGAGTTGGGTCTTCTCTCCGCTGCCACGCTCGCCTCCGTCCGGGGTTGTAAACCGCGTATACCGCTTCGCCTGCCTCTCACCGTACCCACTGTGCGTGACGGAGGGTTCACTAATCATCAGCCGCCCGGCCCGGTCCGACACCGTGACCAGGCTCCCCCTTCGGCCGGGCGGCCCCCGAAGTTCCGTACGCCTACACCGCGTTCGGGCATTCCTGTGCCCGGACCCGGCCGATCAGAGACGGAGACACGGTGACCACCATCGACACCGCGGCCATCACGGTCGTACTGCCCGAAGCGTTCGACGAGCGCTGGAGCCGCCTGCCCGGCATCCAGATCGACGGCCGACGCATCACCATCGACCCGGCCGAGTACTTCTTCCGCTTCGAGTCCAGCACCTGGCTCGTCGCCGACTGGGGGCTGGTCAAGTCCCAGCTCATGGAGGCGGAGGAGACGACCGAGAGCACGGTCGAGCAGCTCGCGCTGCAGTTCATCAAGGACCACGCCGAACCCACCTCGGACGCCGTCCAGGTGCTCGCCACCGCCTACGAGGTGTACGCGTACCTCTTCCGCGACGAGCACCTCGCCGGCCTCGGCCTGCCGCAGTTCACCGCCGACCACCTGCGGATGCTGCGCGAGGCGGCCACGCTGATGGCGCTGAACAAGGTCGAGTTGGACGGGCACATCTCCAACGTCGGCCCGTGCTGGTTCTTCCCCGCCGCCACCTCCGTGGTCTTCGACCTGGACGACGAGACGGGCGGCATGCTCGACGAGGTCTACCACGGCGGCTGGTTCAACGAGCACCGCCGCATCGAGTCCATCAAGGCCCACGCCGCCCTCGGCGGACGGCTCGTGCACGGCTGCCAGTCGGTACCGGACCAGTCCGGTGGCGTCGTGGCGCCCTACGGTGCCTCGATGACCGCCTTCCGCGACGACCTCGCGGCCTTCAAATCCGGCTGGATCGAGCAGGTCTACGCCCACCGCGCGGCACCGGCCGCGTAGCACCACCGCCCTGGCTCCGGGGCTGGCCGACACCTCGCCCGCCCCGGACGCCACCAACCCCCTGGAGCCCCCTCGTGACCGCGAACCCCAGCACCGAACTCCTCGACAACCTGCTCACCCTGGTCGGCCGGACCACCGCCGTTCGCGAGGAGGTGCGCGTGTGGTCCATGTCCGGCGTCGAGCGCCTGACCCTCCCCGACGGCACCACCGCCATCTTCAAGTACGCCAAGAGGCCCTTCGACAGCGAAGACCAAGCCCTCCGGCTGGCACACACCCTCGGTGTCCCGGTGCCCGCCGTTCACACCTCCGCAGTGCTGGACGGCTGGCTCGGCATGCTGCTGGAAGACCTCGGTGCTCCGATTCGCGAGGCCGACGACCTCGACGGCGCTACCGCAGCCGTCGTCCTGCACGCCACCCGCACCGCCTCCGCCCTGCCCGTCCTCGACCAGGAGCAGCTGCGCACCCTGCCGAGCCGGGCCCTGGAACACCTCGGCCGACTCCGCAAAGCCGAGCGGTGGCAGGACACGGACGACGTGGAGGATGCGCTCGACCGGATCGCACAGGCCGCCGGAGAACGCTCGGCCGACGCGACCGTGGCTCCGTTCGGCTGGGCGCACTCCGAGTTCCACCCCACCAGCCTCCACATCGGCCGGCACGGCTGGCGGCTGCTGGACTTCGCCCGCGCCTTCACCGGCCCCGGTCTGCTCGACCTCGCCAGCTGGCACGGCACCCTCGACACCCCCGACCCCGTGCGCCTGCGCGTCTTTTTGGACACCTACGTCACCGAAGGCGGCACCCCCGACGCCCTCGCCGAACGCGGCGGCCTCCCCGCCGAGAAATGGGCGCTGGGCTGGCACCGCATGTGGGCCGTCGAATGGTTCATGGAGCAGTCCATCCGCTGGATCAACGACCCGGCCACCGACCCCGCCTACATCAAGGCCGTACACCGCCACCTCACCGATGTCCTCCGCTTCCTGGAGGTCTAGGTGCTCGCCCACGCTTCCCCCTGGAACGTCCACGCCCTCCAACGCACCACGGCCAGCCCAGCCGAGCCGCTGACCGTGCCCGCACGGATGGAGTGGACCACAAGTCCCGGCAGCGGACCCGGCGCCGAGATCCTCGGCCCGGACCTGCGCCGCAAGCGCGTGGCGGAGCTCGGCTGCGGCCCCGGCCACAACGCCGCCCACCTCGCCACCCGCTACGGCGCCCACGTCACCGGCGTCGACCTTGTCGGCCTCCAGGTCCGCCGAGCCCGCTCGCACTACGGGCGGCTGAACAACCTCACCTTCGTCGCCGGCCACGCCCTGCACTACCTGCAAGCCTCCGACGAACACTTCGACGCCCTCTACTCCGTCTTCGGAGCCATCGGACTCGTCGCCCCCGAGATCCTGCTCCCGGCCATCGCCCACCATCTCAAACCAGGGTGCACCCTCGCTTTCTCCGTCCCTCACCCTCAACGCGGCGGCCTACGCCCCGCTGCCGACGACCAGCCCCGCCGCGACTACGTCACCCTGCCCGACCGCACCCAACTACCCATCGTCCGCTGGGACTTCGACGCCGCCCGCTGGGAGGAACACCTCGACCGTGTCGGCCTCTGGCTCACCTCGGCCCAGGAGTTCCATGACGCCCGCCACGGCCGCTGGCCCACCACCCTGCTGATCACCGCGCGCAAGCTCTGACCCCCACCCCTGCTCCTCTGGGAGAAACCGATGCGCCCGCCCTACCTGCTCCTCGACGTCGACGGCGTCCTCATCCCCTTCCCGGACGAGGCGGGGGCCAGCCCGGCCACCCACGTCCGCCACGACGTCGTGCCCACTGGTCGCGCCGCCGACGACCCGGTCACCATCTGGCTCAACCCTGCGCACGGCCCCCTGCTCATGCAGGTGCTCCGGACCGGCCTGGTCAGCCCCGTCTGGTGCACCAGCTGGCGCCAGGACGCCAGCACGATCATCGGTCCGCTCCTCAGCCTCCCGCCCATGCCGTATGTCGACCTGCCACGTCCGCAGATCATCACCAGCCACCCCAACGGCTATCTCTGGAAACGCGACCATGTCGACGCCTGGCTCGGCGACGCGCCCGTCATCTGGATCGACGACGACTTCACCAACCTGGACCACGAATGGGCTGTAGAACGCACCGGCCGCGGCCAGGCGACCGCGCTTGTCCAGCCTGATCCCCACGTTGGGCTGCTGGCCGAGCACCTGGTCGAGGTCCTGGCGTGGGCCGCGCTGCTGCCGGTCGCGCAGGCTGATGTCCCAGGAGTTCCACTTGAAGCCGAAGCCGCGTAGCGGAGACAAGCCGCACGCATCGCTCACGCAAGTCACCTCGCGGCACCACGACCGCGTGACACGTCATGCCCCGAACAACACAAAAGGCCAGGTCACGGGCTATGTGACCTGGCCTTTTCGGAGCCCCCTGTCGGATTCGAACCGACGACCTGCTGTTTACAAGACAGCCGCTCTGGGCCGGACTGAGCTAAGGAGGCATCGCGCACTACAACGCCGTGCACGAAGGCGGCTCCACTGTACACAGACCCCACAGCCCCGATCCACGAAGTTGTCCTGGCAGGGGACCTCGAAACCGATGCGTAACCACTCGCGCACCCGTTCGTTGAACGGACTGACGTGCTGTTCCGAATATCGGACTCCGAGGGGGGCTCGTGGAGGGGTCGGCGGGGAAGCCGAAAGCGGTGAAGGGTGTCCAGGCCAAGCGCATCAAGCATGAAGAGCTCGGCATCGAGGACCGCCGCAAGCACAAGGACCGCAAGGCAACTCCCCTCAAGAGCCATGCCAAGGAGACCGGCGCCCACCATCGCGTCTACCGGTTCCGCTTCTATCCGACGGAGGCGCAGGCCGAGCAGTTGGGGAAGACGTTCGGTGCCTGCCGGTGGGTCTACAACGAGGGGCTGAGCCTGCGGTCGGGAGCCTGGGAGCAGCACCGGGTCAACGTGGGTTTCGCGGAGACGTGTCGGGCGCTGACGGGTTGGAAGCGGGCCGAGGAGAGGGCGTGGCTCAAGGAGGTGTCCTCGACGGTGCTGCAGCAGGCCCTGCGGCATCTCGATCAGGCGTTCACGCGGTTCTTCAAGGGGTTGGCGAAGTATCCGAAGCGGAGGAAGAAGCAGCGGTCGCGGGATGCGGCGACGTATGTGCGTACGGGGTTCAGATGGGTCGAGGATCCCGAGCGGCCGGGAACGGGCCTGATCACGCTTGCCAAGCAGTCCGAGCCGTTGGACGTCCGCTGGTCCCGGGCGCTTCCTGCGGGGGCGGTTCCGGTCCGGTTGTCGGTGACACGGGACCGGGCCGGTCGGTATTTCGTGTCCGTGCTCGTGGAGGAGCGTATGACGGCCCTGCCTGCCCTCTTCCTCCCGGATTCGCGGGAGCCGAAGGCGGTCGGGCTGGACCTGGGGCTGGCGTCCTTGGCGACGCTGGATGACGGTACGAAGCTGGATCATCCGCGGCTGTTGAAGCGGTACGCGGAGAAGTTGGCGCGGTTGCAGCGGGAGCTGCACAAGAAGGTGAAGGGATCGAAGAACCGGGAGAAGGCCAGGCAGAAGATCGGGCGGCTGTACGCCCTCATCGGTGACGTACGCAGGGACATGCTGGACCAGTTCACGACCCGCCTCGTGCGCGAGAACCAAGTGCTCGTGGTGGAGGACCTGTCCATCGTGCCCCTGTTGCGTCCGGCTCGCGGCAAGGGTCGTCGGCGGAAGGCGAAGCTGAGTCGGGCGATCATCGATGCCGGGCGGGGTGAGCTGTTGCGGCAGCTGCGGTACAAGAGCGAGTGGTACGGCCGGACATTGGTGGTCGTCGACCGCTTCTTCCCCTCCACTCGCAGATGCTCGGCCTGTCACGTGAAAGGCCCGAAGCTGGATGTCTCCGTCCGGGAGTGGACGTGTGCGGAGTGCGGTGTGGTGCACGACCGGGACGTGAACGCGGCGGCGAATCTGCGGGATGAGGGGATGCGCCTGTACTGGCTGGTTGCGTCCGCACTGCCTCCGGACCGGAAACCGCCGACCGTGATCAAGGCTTCGGAGTTGGAGGAGTGTCTGCTGGCCGCGTAGTCGGGCCGGTGTGCGGTACGGACCGACGGGCCGTCGGCCGGAATGCCGGTGGAGCCTGTGTAAGACCGTACGTGACGGCGGGGTAGCCCGTTGTCCGTCGGCAGCGGGCTGTGAAGCGGGAAGCCCTGGCAAGGTCAAAAGTGCGTTGCTCTGGCTCGCGGGTTGATTCCGAGGCGAGTATCAGAATCGGAAGGGTCTGGCTTCACCCTGTCGAAAATTTCCTCGAACTTCATCGCCCGCGGAGTACTGACAGAACGTGTGAACGCGAGGTAGCGTCCTGAACCAGTCCGCTCATGTGGACTACACCACTACGGACCGTTCCGTAGCGGTCACACCACCTTTACAACGGATCGTCCGGCACGTTCCTGCCGGTGAAGGGGGCCTACGACCCATGGCCACTGTCTCGTTCAACAAGGCGACCCGCATTTACCCGGGTGGCGACAAGCCCGCCGTCGACCAGCTCGAGCTCGACGTCGCGGATGGCGAGTTCCTCGTCCTCGTCGGCCCCTCCGGCTGCGGAAAGTCCACCTCCCTGCGGATGCTCGCGGGTCTCGAGGACGTCAACGCCGGCTCGATCCACATCGGTGACCGCGACGTCACGCACCTGCCGCCCAAGGACCGGGACATCGCCATGGTGTTCCAGAACTACGCGCTGTACCCGCACATGACGGTCGCCGACAACATGGGCTTCGCGCTCAAGATCGCCGGCATCAACAAGGCCGAGATCCGCCAGAAGGTCGAGGATGCGGCGAAGATCCTCGACCTCACGGACTACCTGGCCCGCAAGCCGAAGGCCCTCTCCGGTGGTCAGCGCCAGCGTGTCGCGATGGGGCGCGCCATCGTGCGTGAGCCCCAGGTCTTCCTCATGGACGAGCCGCTGTCGAACCTCGACGCCAAGCTCCGCGTCTCGACCCGTACACAGATCGCGTCGCTCCAGCGCCGCCTCGGCATCACCACCGTGTACGTCACCCACGACCAGGTCGAGGCCATGACGATGGGCGACCGCGTGGCCGTACTGAAGGACGGTCTGCTCCAGCAGGTCGACTCGCCGCGCAACATGTACGACCGCCCGGCGAACCTCTTCGTCGCCGGCTTCATCGGCTCCCCGGCGATGAACCTCGTCGAGGTCCCGATCACCGACGGTGGCGTGAAGTTCGGCAACAGCGTGGTGCCCGTCAACCGCGAGGCCCTCAAGACCGCCGCCGACAAGGGTGACACCACGGTCACCGTCGGCGTCCGTCCGGAGCACTTCGACATCGTCGAGCACAACGGCGCCGCCGCCTCCTCCCTGTCGAAGGACACCGAGGACGCCCCGGCGGGCCTCGCCGTAACGGTGAACGTCGTCGAGGAACTCGGCGCCGACGGCTACGTCTACGGCAGCGCCAAGGTCGGCGACGACCTCAAGGACCTGGTCGTCCGCGTCAGCGGCCGCGCGGTCCCGGAGAAGGGCGCCACCCTGCACGTCGTGCCGCGTCCGGGCGAGACCCACGTGTTCTCGACGTCCACGGGCGAGCGTCTCTCCGACTGACGGCTGGCGGCTGGCGGCTGACGACCGGGTCGGCCGGGTCCGACCCGGCCGATCCACGGAGATTTCACCCAGGTTGACGAAGAAGGCCCCGCAGACCGCTGCGGGGCCTTCTTCGTTGTCGACAAATACCCCGGCAGAACAGGCATTTCGATACCCGTACGTCAACATCAAACTCGAAAACGACGGTTTACCCGTCCCCCGAATTGATTACTAAATGTCGCCAAATCATCACCCCGCGCTACCCTCACTCGCGTGAAGCACTCCACTAACCACTCGACGCGACACGGCCGTGGTCCCGCCGGCCGACCGACACGGCACGGCCGCGGTCCGGCCCGCCGGATCGGCCGTACTCTCGCCCTCGTTCTGCCCGTCGTCCTGGTGCTCTCCGGGACGCTCGCGGTCACCCGAGTCAACTGGTCGGGAAACAGCTCCTCGACATCGGTGCTCGCCGCATCCGCCGAGGACGTCTCCCGACGCGCCCCGTCCCGCGCCCCGCAGGACGTGCTGCGCGACAAGCTCCTCCTCGAACTCCAGGAGAAGAACCCAGGCGTGGCCCTCACCCACCTCCAGGAGGCGGTGAACGGCCGTCCGTCGCTCGCCAAGCACTGCGCGTCCATCGCCCGCGCCCTGGGCCGCGCCGCCGTCCGCGCCTACGGCCCGACCCGAGCCCAGTCGTTCGCCCGCCCGGTCTGCGACACATCCTTCGCCACGGGCGTGGCAGCCCAGCACACCTGAGCCCCGCACGGGGCCCCGTAAGGGGCGCGGGGAACTGCGCGACCAGCCCCCACCGGCCCGCAGATCCCCACCCCGCGCACCCCGCACAAGCCCACCCGCAAAACCCGCGGGGCGCCACGTACAGTTCGGGTCATGACCGATCCGAACGCCGCGTCGCGCCCCGTTCAAGCCGTCGTCCTGGCCGGCGGCCAGGGCTCCCGGCTGCGTCCCTACACCGACGACCGTCCCAAGCCGATGGTCGAGATTCCCGGCACCGGGACCCCGATCATCGGCCACCAGCTGGCCTGGCTCGCCGAGGAGGGCGTCACCGACGTCGTCGTCTCGTGCGGCCATCTCGCCGAGGTGCTCCAGCAGTGGCTGGACTCGGCCGAACTGCCCGTCTCCGTAACCACCGTGGTCGAGACGGAGCCCCTGGGCCGCGGCGGCGGCCTCAAGTTCGCCGCCAAGCACCTGCCCCACCCGGACCGCCCCTGGTATGCGACGAACGGCGACATCTGGACCCGTTTCTCGCTGCGTGAGATGGCGGACTTCCACACCGAGCGCGACGCGGTGGCCACCCTCGCGCTGGCCCGCCCCCGCATCCCGTGGGGCGCCGTCGAGACCGACGACTTCGGCCACATCACGGACTTCATCGAGTCCCCGCCGACCGCGTACGGCATCAACGCGGGTGTGTACGTCTTCTCCCCCGAATTCGCCGCCCTGCTGCCCGACCTCGGCGACCACGAGCGGTCCACGTTCCCCCGCCTGGCCCGCGAACGCCGCCTGGCCGGCTACCCGATCCCGCAGGGCGCCTACTGGCGCGCCATCGACACCGCGAAGGACCTCACCGAGGCCGCCAAGGAGCTGGCGGCGCTGGGGCGTTGAGCAACTTGTTCCGACCCGCAGAAGCGGCATGTACGACGATGGGGCCCGGCACCTGAGTGGTGCGGGCCCCATCGTCGTACGGTCTGCGCCGCCGTACCGGCTGTACGGTCCTGGGCCGCCGTACCGGCTTGGCCGTGCCGCCCTGTCGGCGGGCGGGTCAGCCCAGCAGGCCGCCCACGAGTCCGGAGCCGCCGGAGCCGGAGCCGCCGCTGCCGCCGCCCGTGCTCCCGCCGGAGCCGGAGCCGCCGCCACTGCCCGAGCCGCCGCCCGAGCCCGTACCGCCGGTGGTGCCGCCCGAGGAGGACGGACCGGCGCTGGTGCTGGGGGCCTGCGGCGGGGCCGACTGCTGGGGCGGGGCCTGACCGGAGCCCTGCGTCTGGCTGGGCTGCCCGGCACCGGCGCCCGCGGTCTCGCGAGCCGCGCCCGGTGTGGTCGCGGCACCCGAGGGGCTCGCGGAAGTGGCGCCCTGGGTGGGCGAGTTGGCCGCCGAGGGGCTCTCCTTCTGGCGGCGCTGGCCGGGCTCCTCCGGGAGCGGGGAGCCGGGCAGTTCGTTGCGCGGAGCCTCGCCGGGTCCGGGGACGACCACGCGGTCGGCGTCACGGACGGCGCCGCCGAGCAACGAGCCGATGAGCAGGGTGAGTCCGACGACGATGGTCGTGACGAGCGCGCCCCGGCGCAGGACGCGGCTGCGCAGTTCCCAGATGTCGGCGCGCGGTCCGAGCGTGCGCCAGGCCTCGCCGGCGAGGCGGCCGTCGATGGAGTAGACGGGGGCGCCCGCGATGATCAGCGGGGACCAGGCGGCGAGGTAGATGATGTCCGGTGCGTCGTAGGCGGGGACGGACTTCCAGCTGACGGTGAGGAGCAGCGCCGCCGACAGCAGCGCGCCGACGACCGCGGCGACCCGCTGCCACAGGCCGAGCACGGTGAGGACGCCGACGATGACCTGGAAGAAGGCGATGAGGAGTCCGGCGCCGACGGGGTGTTCGAGGGCGAACTGGCGCAGTGGCTCGGCGAGTTCCCAGGGGTGCAGGGAGTTGAGCCACTTGACCATGGAGCCGCGCTTGCCGCCGTCGAAGTAGACGGGGTCGCACAGCTTGCCCATGCCGGCGTAGATGGAGATGAAGCCGAGGAAGACGCGCAGCGGGAGCAGGACGACGCCGAGGTTCATCCGGCGGCCGGGGTAGTACCCGTGGCGCACGGGGGCGGCGCCGTGCCGCTTGAGCGCGCCGCCGTCCTCGTCCCGGTACTCGCCGGCGTCGTACGAGTCGTCGTCCTCGAACTCGCCCTCCGCGTACGGGCGTTCGCCGAGCTCCTCGTACGCGCTGCCCGCGCTGCGCATCTGCGGCAGGAGGCGGGTCTCGGGGCCGCGGACGGTCGGTGTCTCGACGGTGGCGTCGACGTCGAACCCGGGGGGTCCGCCCTCGCCGACGCGCGGGATGACCTGGGTCGCACCGCCGTCGCCGGCGGGCGCCTCGGCGCCGTGCGGCAGACTCGTGCTCCGCACCGCCTGCAACAGCCGGGTGGCGCCGGTGTCGTCGGGGGCGGACTTCCCGCTCCAGACGACGGGCGCGCGGCGGCGGGTGCCTGCGGTGGTTCCGACGACGGGGATGCGCGCGGTGTCCTCGCCCGAGCTCAAGTGCCGCGCGGCGCGCGGGGACTGGGCCCGCGGGGCGGCGTTCAGCTGCACGCGGAAGCTCGCATGATTGACGATGACCTGCGCCGGATCGCTCGGCACCTTCACCATGCTCAGCGCGGGAGCGTCGTCGAATCCCAACGAGCGGTCCCCCGTGGGTGTGCGGGGTGTTCTGGTGTCCACACTCATCTAACCGAGTGACGTGTGTTTAGGACACTGCTTTGACCGGCCCGATCTGTCCGGACCCCGTCAAGATCAACCACCGGCCCTCAGGGGGCGCCCCGTAGGGGCGCGGGGAACTGCGCGACCAGCCCCCACGCACCCGCGGATCACCACAACCCGGCGCCGCCCAAGCCCGCACCAGGCCCGGGCTCAGCCCGGGCTAGGCCCGCTTCCGCGAAGCCTCGTACAGCACAACTCCCGCAGCCACACCCGCGTTCAACGACTCCGTGCCACCCGGCATAGGGATCCGCACCCTGAAGTCACAGGTCTCACCGACGAGTCGGGAGAGCCCCTTGCCCTCACTGCCGACGACGATGACAACGGGCCCGCCGAGGGCCTCAAGGTCACCGACCTCGGCCTCCCCGTCCGCGGCAAGACCGACCACGATGAGGCCGGCCTTCTTGTAGGCCTCAAGGGCCCGCGTCAGGTTGGACGCACGGGCGACCGGCGTACGGGCGGCGGCGCCCGCGGACGTCTTCCACGCACCGGCGGTCATCCCGGCCGCCCGGCGCTCGGGCACGACGACCCCGTGACCGCCGAACGCGGAGACGGACCGGACGACGGCACCGAGGTTGCGCGGGTCGGTCACCCCGTCGAGCGCGACGATCAGCGGGTCCACGCCCTCGTCGTACGCGGCGGCCGCGAGGTCCTCCGGGTGCGCGTACTCGTACGGCGGGACCTGGAGGACGAGCCCCTGGTGGTTGAGGCCGTTGGTCATGCGGTCCAGCTCGGGACGCGGGGCCTCCATGAGGTGGATGCCGCCGCGGTCCGCGGCGAGCTGGAGCGCCTCGCGCACCCGCTCGTCGTTGTCGATGAACTGCTGGACGTAGAGCATCGACGCCGGGACGCCCTCGCGCAGCGCCTCGACGACGGAGTTGCGCCCGACGACCATCTCGGACGTGCCCTTGCCGCCCCGGCCGCCGCGCGGCGACGGGCGGCGCACGGTCTGCTTCGCGTTGGCCTTGGCGACGGCGCCTGCAATGCGGTTCTTCTTGTGACCCTTGCGCGCTTCGGCGGGCGGGGTCGGGCCCTTGCCTTCCAGGCCCCGGCGTCGCTGGCCGCCACTGCCGACCTGCGCGCCCTTCTTGCCGGACATGCGGCGGTTGTTAGCGGCCATGACCTACCTGTCTGTGTGAAGGCGTACGTGCGTACGTCCGTGGTGTACGTGTCTGTGAAATGTCGTGCGTCTACGAGTGTGCCGCCCGGACACCCGAGCGGCACAATCGATCAAGGAAACGGTCAGCGCGGGCCGAGCGTCCAGCGGGGTCCCTGGGGGCCGTCCTCGATCACGAGCCCGGACTGGTTGAGCTGGTCACGGATGGCGTCGGCGGTGGCCCAGTCCTTGCGGGTGCGGGCGGACTCGCGCTGCTGCAGCACCAGCCGTACGAGCGTGTCGACGACTCCGTGCAGATCCTCGCCGCGGTCGCTCTCGCCCGCCCAGTGCGGGTCGAGCGGGTCGAGTCCGAGGACGCCGAGCATGGCGCGGACCTCGGCGAGCCGTGCGACCGCGGCCTCCTTGTCGTCGGCGGCCAGTGCGCTGTTGCCCTGGCGGACCGTGGTGTGCACGACGGCGAGGGCCCCCGGGACGCCCAGGTCGTCGTCCATCGCCTCGGCGAAGGCCGGCGGGACCTCGGCCGCGGGCTCGACGGCTCCGGCCTTCTCCACCACCCGCTGCACGAAGCCCTCGATCCGCGCGAACGCGGACTCGGCCTCGCGCAGTGCTTCCTCGCTGTACTCGATGGTGGAGCGGTAGTGCGGGGTGCCGAGGTAGTAGCGCAGCACGATGGGCCGCCACGCCTTGAGCATCTCGCTGACGAGTACGGAGTTGCCGAGCGACTTGGACATCTTGTCGCCGCTCATCGTGACCCACGAGTTGTGCACCCAGTAGTGCGCGAACTCGTCGCCGAAGCCCCTGGCCTGGGCGATCTCGTTCTCGTGGTGCGGGAAGATCAGGTCGATGCCGCCGCCGTGGATGTCGAATGCGGGGCCCAGGTACTTGTGGGCCATGGCGCTGCACTCCAGGTGCCAGCCGGGTCGGCCCCGGCCCCACGGCGTCTCCCAGCTCGGCTCGCCGGGCTTGACGGCCTTCCACATCGCGAAGTCCCGCGGGTCCCGCTTCCCGGTCTCGCCCTCCCCGGCGGGCTGGCGCAGCTCGTCCAGGTCCTGGTTGGACAGCGACAGATAGCCGGGCAGGGAGCGCACGTCGAAGTACACGTTCCCCTCGGCCTCGTACGCGTGCCCGCGCTCGATGAGCGTGCGCATCATCTCGACCATCTCGGTGATGTGGCCCGTCGCGCGCGGCTCGTACGTCGGCGGGAGGCAGCCCAGGGCCGTGTAGCCGTCGTTGAACGCCCGCTCGTTCTCGTAACCGATCGACCACCACGGCCTGTTCTGCTCGGCGGCCTTCCAGATGATCTTGTCGTCGATGTCGGTGACGTTCCGGATGAACGTCACGTCGTAGCCGCGGTGCTCGAACCAGCGGCGCATGATGTCGAAGTTGAGGCCGGACCGGATGTGCCCGATGTGCGGGGCCGCCTGCACGGTGGCGCCACAGAGGTAGATCGAGACACAACCCGGCGTGATCGGGGTGAAGTCACGGATCTGCCGGGCGCTGGTGTCGTACAGGCGAATAGTCACCCCTCCAGGGTAGTGGGCGACGACCAGTGCCCCGAGACCCTTCCGACACATGGCTCACGATTCGTGACATCCGCTGCACGGGCGGCCGACCCGGCCTTTTCTCGCCCCCGCCGCCCTTACCCGTCCCATCCTTCCGGGGCTCCGCCCCGGACCCCGTTGTCGGGTGCGGGGCGGTGGGGGCTGGTCGCGCAGTTCCCCGCGCCCCTGGAAGGCGGGGCTGCGCCCCTACTTCCAGCCCGTCCGGCGTTTGAGGACGAGCGCGTCAGCGCGATGCGGGGGTCTGGGGGCGGCAGCCCCCAGGGACGGGACGGGTAGGGGCGGCAGGGGCGAAGAAAACCCCTCACCCCACCCGCGCCACCAACGCCGTGGCCACCGCCATCAACCCCTCGCCCCGCCCGGGAAACCCGAGCCCGTCCGTGGTCGCGCCGGACACCGAGACCGGCGCCCCCACGGCCTCGGAAAGGATCTTCTGCGCCTCGTCACGGCGCTTGCCGATCTTGGGGCGAGGACCGACGACCTGGACGGCCACGTTCCCGATGGTGAACCCCCCGGCGCGAACGATCCGCGCCGCCTCCGTCAACAGCACAACCCCCGAAGCCCCGGCCCACTCGGCCCGCCCCGTACCGAAGTGCTGCCCGAGATCCCCCATCCCGGCCGCGGAGAAGAGCGCGTTGCAGGCGGCATGCGCGACGACATCGGCGTCGGAGTGCCCGGCCAGCCCCGGCCCTTCCCCCTCCCACTTCAACCCCGCGCACCACAACTCACGCCCTTCCTCGAAGGCGTGAATATCGGTACCGATCCCCACGAGCGGCAGCACGGGCCCCCCGGAAGCCCCCGAACCCTCAGACCCCTCAGACCCCTCTGACCTCTCAGAAGCCATCGTTCAACCTCCGCCGTGCCAGAACGGCCTCCGCCAGCACCAGATCCAGGGGACGCGTCACCTTGAACGCCTCCTCGTGCCCAGGCACGACGACCACCCGAAGCCCGAGCTGCTCGACCATGCTCGCGTCGTCCGTGACGTTCTCGGTGACGGTCTCGTGCGCACGCACGAGCGTGTCCCGGTCGAACCCCTGCGGAGTCTGCACGGCCCGAAGCCGCGCCCGCTCCGGCGTGGCGACCACGGGCTCGGGCTCCCCGGGTGCTCCCGCGGGCTCGACCTGCTTGACGGTGTCCGCGAGCGGCAGCGCGGGCACGACGGCGGGAGCCCCCTCCCGTACGGCCTCGATCACGGCATCGACCGTGTCGACGGGCACCAGCGGACGCGCCGCGTCGTGCACGAGCACGATGTCGATCCCGGGCGGCAGCGCGTCGAGCCCTATCCGTACGGACTCCTGCCGGCTGTCTCCCCCGGGTACGACGAGGAACTCGGTCCGCTCGGGCAGGGCGTGCGCGTCGAGCAGGGTCTTCACCTCGGCGGCTCCGTCGGGCGGGGCCACGACGACGACGAGGGAGACGGCACGGGACGCGGCCATGGCGCGTACCGCGTGGATGAGCATGGGTGTGCCATTCAGCGCGCGTAGCGCTTTGGGGGCGCCCGGACCAAGGCGTACGCCCCGGCCGGCGGCCGGAATCACGGCCGCCGTACGGGCCCCGGAAGACGAAGGGCGCGAATCGTCAGACATCGGTTCCTGTCAGGTTTGTATGCTCGGCCGACGTGGGTATGGCCTGGGCGTGGTACCCCCGACCGAAGGTTGGGGGAGTGCCGGGCGCGACGCCTTGACCGGACCCTTCCGTGACATTCGGTCGAGCCGCTGCCCGGGCCCGGCACGCCAAGTATCGGTCCCGTGAATGTTCACCGAGAAATGATCGGCATGAATGTTCGTGGGCACCGAGAGCAAGGTATCCGGGTACGAACATGCCGCAGCGCCCGGCGACAATGGATACGTCATCGGGCACCGCGGCATTTCATTGCGCCGAACCGCTCGTTTCACCTCTGGTCAGAAAGCGATCAGAGCGCAGACGGGCGTCAGGACGCGAGGACCTCGTCGAGCAGTGCCTCGGCCTTGTCCTCGTTCGTGTTCTCCGCGAGGGCGAGCTCGCTCACCAGGATCTGGCGGGCCTTGGCGAGCATGCGCTTCTCGCCGGCGGAGAGTCCACGCTCGCGCTCACGACGCCACAGGTCACGGACGACTTCCGCGACCTTGATGACATCGCCGGAGGCGAGCTTCTCGAGATTTGCCTTGTAACGACGCGACCAGTTCGTGGGCTCCTCGGCATACGGCGCGCGCAGTACCTCGAAGACCCGGTCCAGTCCGTCCTGACCGACCACATCACGCACGCCGACGAACTCCGCATTGTCCGCTGGCACACGCACCGTCAGGTCGCCCTGGGCGACCTTCAGCACCAAGTAGGTCTTGTCCACGCCTTTGATCTGGCGAGTTTCGATGGCCTCGATCAGCGCGGCCCCGTGATGGGGATAGACCACGGTGTCGCCAACCTTGAACGTCATGTGACAGGTACCCCTTCCGTGGCTATCCAGGGTAACACGGAAACCGCGTGTTCTGAATGGCGTTTTCGCAGGTCAGGGCATATCTCGGGGCTTGACAATCGCGACATGAACGTGCTGCGGAGGGGTAGCGGAGGACGGTATTCGCAGGTCGGAGCGGCTCTCCACGCGAAGGGAAACGCGCACGTTACAACACCCCGAGACCCCGCTCACGTGCCTGAACGTCCAGATTTGTCGGGTTCCGAGAGCCCACGTTCCGCTACTCCGTTCGGTGAGCGGAGTCGCGTACGAGAGGAATCCGGAATTGATCACGGCGGCCGTAGGCGCGTCGAAGATCGGCCCGAGAGCCGAGCCGAGATCGACAGAAGATCTACAGAAGATCAACCGGGCATCGGCCGAAGATCGATTTCCGGGATCGCCATGCATTCCTTACGTGATTTCCGCAAGAGCCGGACGGGGGGCTTACCGATGCTTCTTATGTGAATGGCAGACCAATGTGCGCCCAATGGAACCGCCGAGTGTGTTGAGCGGCCAGTGACGGGCCCAGTGACAAGGGAGGCTGACCGGGCCGGAGCGCACCCACCGGCCGCTAGAGGCGGGTCGGGTGCGGTGGCGCGGGAACGGCTCGGTAACCTGAGGCCGCTGACAGACCCTTAGGGCGGCTTTATGCAGGAGCCGCTCTGCTTCGCCCACGTTCAAGGAGTTGCCGCCGCCGTGAGCAGCAGCCTTCGACGCGGCGGACTCGCCGCCGCCGCCATCGCGTTCTCGGTCGCCTCGCTCGCCGCGTGCGGTGCCGGCAACAAGGCCCAGACGCTGGAGATCAAGCCGGACAACGCCGCCACCAGCGTCGGTGACATCAAGATCCAGAGTGCCGTCGTCGTCACCCAGCCCGAGCTGGAGTCGACCGGCCCCGCCGTCGTCTCCGCGACCCTCTTCAACGAGGGCCCAACCGCCCAGACGCTCGACTCCATCGCCGTGGAGGGCATCTCCAAGCCCGCCACGATCAAGCCCGCCAAGGGTTCGGGGGCGCTGACCATCCCGGCCGGCGGTTCGGTGATCCTCGGCGGCAAGGGCAACGCCTCCGCCGTACTGGAGAGCAGCCGTGAGGCCTTCGACGACGGCGACGCGCAGCCGGTCACCTTCACCTTCAGCAAGACCGGTGACGTGACGCTGAAGGCGTTCGTCGTGCCCGCCGAGAGCTACTTCTCCAAGTGGGGCCCGACCGAGATCCCGACGACGCCGTCCTCGAAGCCCTCCGCCTCGGGCTCGCCGTCCGGCTCGGCGAGCGGGTCGCCCTCGGGCTCCCCGTCCGGGTCCGCGTCGGGCGCGACCGGCGAGGCGGGCTCCGAGCCCTCCGACACCGCCGCCTCGTCGAGCGCCACGGCTTCGGAGTCGGCCGCGGGCCACTGACACCGGCACGACAAGACGAAAGGGCGGGCCCCCTCCACAGGGGGCCCGCCCTTTCGCCGTACTCGAACTCTCCGTGGTGCCGGTCTCCCGACCTCTCCTGAGCGGTTTACGGCTCGAATTTGTAGCCCAGCCCTCGGACCGTGACCAGGTAGCGCGGCGCACCCGGGTCCGGCTCGAGCACCATCCCCGACGCGCCCCTCGCACCGCTGCGCGGGCTTCGGAGCGCTGCGCCGGGCTCCGCCCGACGATCCACCGCCGGGCCTGCTCTCTACGGCTCGAACTTGTACCCGAGGCCGCGGACCGTGACCAGGTAGCGAGGCGCACCGGGGTCCGGCTCGATCTTGGCGCGGAGGCGCTTGACGTGGACGTCGAGGGTCTTGGTGTCGCCCACGTAGTCGGCGCCCCAGACGCGGTCGATGAGCTGCATGCGGGTCAGTACGCGGCCCGCGTTGCGCAGCAGCATCTCCAGGAGGTCGAACTCCTTGAGAGGCAGGTCGACCTTGGAGCCGGAGACGGTGACCACGTGGCGGTCCACGTCCATACGGACCGGACCGGCCTCCAGGGCCGCCGGGGTGACCTCCTCGGGCTCGCCGCGGCGGCGCAGGACGGCCCGGATACGGGCCACCAGCTCGCGGGACGAGAAGGGCTTGGTGACATAGTCATCGGCTCCTATTTCGAGCCCCACGACCTTGTCGATCTCGCTGTCCTTGGCGGTGACCATGATCACCGGGACGTTCGATCGGCTGCGCAGCTGGCGGCACACCTCGGTGCCGGGCAGTCCGGGCAGCATCAGGTCGAGGAGGACGAGGTCGGCGCCGTTGCGCTCGAACTCGTCGAGTCCGTCGGGCCCGGTGGTCGCGATGGCGACCTCGAAGCCCTCCTTGCGGAGCATGTAGGACAGAGCGTCGCTGAAGGACTCCTCGTCCTCGACGACGAGCACTCGGGTCACGGAAGGACCTCCGGGGCAGAAAACGATTCGTACGGGGATGAGACGGTGGTCGTCCCGTCGGTCTGACCGGTCTCGTCGTCTTCGTCGAGTCCGGGTGTCTGGTCGTCGGTCGCGCGGTCGCGGGCCGCGCCCGCCTCCGGCAGCCTCAGGGTGAAGGTGGAGCCCTGACCCTCGGAGCTCCACACCGTGACCTCCCCGCTGTGCGAGGCCGCCACGTGCTTGACGATCGCGAGCCCCAGCCCCGTACCGCCGGTTGCGCGGGAGCGGGCCGGGTCGACGCGGTAGAAGCGCTCGAAGATGCGCTCCTTGTCCTTGTCGGAGATGCCGATGCCCTGGTCGGTCACGGCGATCTCGATGAGGTCTCCGCCGGGCGCGGTCACCCTGCGCGCGGCTATGCCGACCCGGGTGCGGGCGGGCGAGTAGTTGACGGCGTTCTCGACGAGGTTGCCGAGGGCGGCGGCCAGCTGGCCCCGGTTGCCCCAGAGCCTCAGGTCGGCTGTGCCGCCGGCGGCCATGGTGATCTGCTTCGCGCCGGCCTGGTGGCGGCAGCGGTCGATCGCCTCGGCGACCAGCTCGTCGATGCGGACGGGCTCGGCGTCCTCCAGCGGGTCGTCGTTCTGGACCCGGGAGAGGTCGATGAGTTCCTGGACGAGGTTGGTGAGGCGGGTCGCCTCTATCTGCATCCGCCCGGCGAAGCGTTCGACCGCCTCCGGCTCTTCGGAGGCGCCCATGACCGCCTCGGAGAGCAGCGAGAGCGCGCCGACGGGGGTCTTGAGCTCATGGCTGACGTTGGCGACGAAGTCGCGTCGTACGGCCTCGATGCGGCGGGCCTCGGTGAGGTCCTCGACGAGGAGCAGTACGAGCCGGGAGCCGAGCGGCGCCACCCGGGCGGACACGGCGAGTGCCTCGCCGCGGCCGGTGCCGCGCCGGGGCAGGTCCAGCTCGACCTGCCGTATCTCCCCGTCCCTGCGGGTGTCCCGGGCCATCTGGAGCATCGGCTCGACGGCCAGTTTTCCGCCCCGGACAAGACCGAGGGCGTACGCCGCCGAGCTGGCCTTGACCACGGCGTCGGCCTCGTCGAGGACGACCGCGGAGGAGCGGAGCACGGACAGGACCGTGTCCACGCCCGGCGGAAGGACCGGGTCCGTGTGCAGGGAGGTGCGGGTGGGGCGTTTCTGTTCCCGCTCGCTCCAGCGGAACGCCAGCATGGCGATGACACCGGTGAGTACACCGGCGATCGCTGCCGCTGCGGCGACCGCCGCGTTCACGTCCATGGCTCCAGGTTAGGCACGCTGTACGCCCGGGTCACAGCCGTCCGAGGGTCGACTCGAACACTCGTCGCCCAGAGTTCACTCTGGAGACCATGCCGGTTCACTTCGTACGAGCGGGATGCGCGAGCCTTCCACCAGGGAGAAGAGGCGGTGTCGCCCAGAGTTCACCTTGGGGCCAGTGATGGTTCATTTGAGGGGGCGGAAACCGACGCGTTCAGGCCGGACCGTGGGAGCGTGGGGTTCGAGGGCCTGTGTCGAAAGTGACGGCGTCCACCCGAAGGGCGGGTCGGGCGACGGCCGGCAGACGACGCTTTCGACAGGTCCTAGCCCCCTGAACCCCCGAATGCAGACGTAGAGAGGGACATCCTGATGCGGGACGCGTACCACGAGGAACTTGACTCGATCGGCGAGGGCCTGGTCGAGATGGCCCGTCTCGTCGGCTCGGCGATCGGTCGCGCGACGACGGCGATCCTCGACTCCGACCTGAAGCTGGCGGAGAGCGTGATCGCCGGCGACCAGAAGGTCGACGATCTCCAGCACGACCTCGAGGCACGGGCGATAGCCCTGCTGGCCCGGCAGCAGCCCGTGGCCACGGACCTGCGGATCGTCGTCACCTCGCTCCGTATGTCCGCCGACCTGGAGCGCTCCGGCGACCTCGCCCAGCATGTGGCGAAGCTGGCGCGGCTGCGCTTCCCGGAGCGCGCGATCCCGCACGATCTGCACGCCACGATCCTGGAGATGGGCCAGCTCGCGCAGCGCCTGATGGCGAAGGCCGCGGAGGTCATCATCACCAAGGACGTCGACCTGGCGCTGCAGCTGGAGCAGGACGACGACGCGATGGACCTCCTCCACCGCACGCTCTTCCAGCACCTGCTGGACGACCGGTGGAAGCACGGCATCGAGACGGCCGTGGACGTGACGCTCCTCGGCCGTTACTACGAGCGGTTCGCCGACCACGCGGTGTCCGTGGCCAACCGGGTGGTGTACCTGGTGACGGGCGAGCACGTGGACGAGATCCAGGGCACGCCGCAGGTGGAAGGGGCGTAGGCCTCCGGCGGTGGAGCGGGCAACTATGGGGGCGGGGCGGATGAGGTGCGTGGGCGGGGGTGCGGGTTGACCGTGGCTTGTCGCGCAGTTCCCCGCGCCCCTGGGGGCGCGCTGGGCGCATCGAATCGGTGCGGGGGCGCGCGAGCCTCTGTGCGCCGTTGATGCGCCCGACCGGGTGGGCATGCAATGGGTGTAGGCACAAGCCTTCGAGGAGGGACCCATGGCCGAATCCCCCACCACGCCCGACCCGACCCAGGACCGCGAGACCGAGCAGCCCGCCGAGATAAAGAGCCTGCCGCTCTTCGGCGCCTGCGGCTGCGGCTCGGGCTGCGGATGCGGGTGCCAGTCCGGCAATCCGTGCCAGTGCGGCTGACCGCGCCGGGGCGCCCGATGCTCCGGAGCGGGTGAACTGTCGCGCGGGTGATGCGCCGACCCGGTCGACACACCGGCACCGCTGACCGCGTACGACGCATGACGTATGACGACGTATGACGTGTGACTGCGAACGGGCCCCACTTCAGGTGCGGGGCCCTTTCGTACGTACCCGCACCGACGACGAGCGGGGGTACGTCCTGCTGTGCGCGTACTCCGCGGTCAGCAGCGGCTTCGGCTCCTTCCGCGGCATCGGCTCCTTCCGCGGTTTCGGCGCGAGGGTCGTCGTGGTGGATGGGCCGTGGCTCCACCGTCACGGTTCCCCCCGGCGCTGACGGCCGACCGAATGCGGCCGTACCGAGCGCCGTCAAGGGCTGGGGCCTGCCCACCGGCGCTTCATGGCGGCGCTCGGGAGCACAGTGAAAGCACGAAAGCGGGGCTTGTGGCGGAGCACTACCTCCGTGCGCCGCTTGTCCGCACTGCCGCCGGGTGAGTCGAGCAGGCAGCCTGGGACGTGTGCCGGTAGGCGCCGTGTCCATCGGACGGCCTGCGCGGCTCGGCAGCACCGGAGCGGGGAAACACATGGTCACACGCAAGGTTGGAGGGCGGAATCGAAGCGCCGCATCGACGGAGCACGTCGTGGCGGCCGCACGCGTCGCCGGCGTGCTTGTCATGGCGTTCCGCGTCCACGTCTCGCTGCGGCGGCTCGAAGCCCTCGCTCAGGAGAGGCAGCGACGGGAAACGCTGACCGAGTACCGACGAGACCACCACCGGCTGATCAGGCGGGCCACCGAGGATCCGTCGCTCCTTCCGGTGCTCGACGCGTACGAAGGAGATCTGCACCCGGACACCCAGCGTCGGCATCTGTTCGCGAACGACCTCTATCAGCACGCCTACCAGGGGTACCAGCTCGGCGTACTCAGCCGGGCCGAGCTGCGTGGCCACCTCCGCTACATGTTCCAGAGCCAGGCCATGCGCAGCTATTGGAGGGTCACCCGGCACCACAGAGCGAGCCTCGTGGAGGACTCGGAAGAAGCCGAGATCGGCAGAATGGTCGACGCTCTCGTGGCGGCCATCGAGGACGCGGAAGCGGACGGGGACGCCTGGTGGGTGGTCGGAGACCCACCTGAGAATTGACAAGCTGAGCCATCAGAGTTGAACAACTTGCGCCATAGAGGATGCATATATGCATCTTTCGGGTGAAATATGCGCGCCGGATTTCGCCGAGTCACAACTGCCTTGCCACAGAGGTAACTTGGGCGCCTACCGTCACTTCGATCATGGCAAGGACCGAACCATTTTGAAGATCGTTCGCCGCGTCGGGGCATCCCCAGTCGAGAGAGGAAGCGTTGGAGGCCAGGCGTGCCCCGACATCTTCGAACTCTCCGACGGCAGCTTCGCCGTCATCGGAACCGACAAGACCGACCTGCTCGACAGCCGCCTCCCCGCCGATGTCTCACGTGGCGGCCACGAGAGGATCGTGGTGATCACCCGCGACACGTTGCTCCGTGCCAAGGCGGACATCCCCGACGCCTGAAACGCCCGCACCGAGGGTCCCGGGCCCTCCGGAGATCGAGCCCTCCGCGTCACCCGCCTTTCGCAGTCCGGGCGGGTGACGGGCCACGACTCGCCTCGCACGGTGTGTGCCCCTGGCACTTCGACCGGCAACGTGTTCCCTACAGGTCCTCGTGAGGACACCATGGAGCCATGCGCCGACGGACACCTGACACCAACGCCTGGCTGGATTCTCCGGACCCCGTACTCGCCCTGGCTCAGGGTGATCTGACCTTCTACGAGACGACGCGGGACTCGGCCCGTCGCTGGTATCGCCTGAGCGAGCTGGGCGCGCTCGTCACATCGTCGTCCACCGTGGTGGCAGCGGGACTCGGCGCCCCGGCATGGCTCACGGCTCTCATCGCCGGTGGGGCCCTGTTCTTCACCGGCTTTCGCCAGGTGTTCGCGCACGGCCCCCGCTATGTACTGGCGGCACAGTCGCGTGAGGTCCTTCGGCGAGCCATCAACCGCTACCAGTTGCTGCCTGAATCCGACCGCGACGAAAGGGCCCGGCAGGAGCTGCTCGCAGCGGTCGAGCGGGTCGGCGACGAGGAGCTGCGTCAGTGGGTCGAGCAACGACACCAGACTTCCGTGGGCCGCAGCGAGCCATCGAGCAGTCCCGCTCCCTTGACCTGATCACCACCACAGGCCCCGGCCTCTCGCTCCGGGAGGCCGCGACCATCAACTCCCTTTCCCCCAAGGGGAGATGCCACTTGTAGAGTCGCCGGGTGGACTGGGCTGCCCCTGTAAGTGCGCTGATCGGTGGCGGCATCGCCGTTGTCTCCGGCTGGACGGTGGAGCGAGGCCGGTGGAAGCGCGAGGAACGACGGCACGAGCGGGACCGACGCACCACTCTGTACGCCGACTACCTCGCGGCCGTCCTCTCCGCGAGGGAGCAGATGTGGCACGCGAGCCGGTGGCACGAGCTGCCCCGGGACGAACGCATCGCCATGGCCAGAGACGCCCTGCGCGACTTCCAGGTCTATCCCGTCCGCCATCGCATCTCTCTCGTGGCGCCCACGGACGTGGACGAGTCGGCGTACCAGATCATCAAACGCCTGACCGACTACAGGGACGCCGTCGTCGAAGGAGCGACCGACGGCGACGCCGAATTCGAGCGCGTCCTGCACGCCTTCAACGACGCCCGCCAGAAACTCAGGGACAGGATGCGAGCGGATTTGGACGCGCTGCGATAGGCCTTTGCGCGGGGCCGTCCTGACCACATCGGTGGCTGTTTCAGACCACATCGGTGGCTGTTTCGCGGCGCCGACGGAGCGTCCGCGCCGTTTCGTGGCGCCGACGGAGCGTCCGAAGGGTCGTCGCCGATCGTCGTCGGCCACTGCTGAGCAGCCGTAGCTCGAGATCGACGAAGTCGCGCCCCCTCTTCGGAATGCCGACCCAGTGACACCGTGCCACGCTGAGATCGGGGATCGAGCCGGTCCGGGTGCTCGGAGCTGGACCGGATGGCTCTGCGACCCGAGGAGGCCGGTATGGCCAGTTATGCCACCCAGCCCACATCGGCCGGCGCGGCCGACCCACACCCCTGGCACGGGCCCACATCCGGTACCACCGTCTTCGCGGCAGTGCTGATGATGTTCGGTGGAGCGATGGCGATCTTCGAGGGAATCGCGGCCCTCGCCGAGGACGACCTGTTCATCTCGACACGCAGCTACGTGTTCGAGTTCAGCCTGACGGGCTGGGGCTGGGTCCACCTCATCCTGGGAATCGTCATCGTCTTCGCGGGTTGCGCCGTACTCACCGGAGCACTCTGGGCACGCTTCTTCGGTGTGTTCGTGGCCGGCCTGGGCGCACTCGCCAACTTCCTGTGGGTGCCGTACTACCCCCTGTGGGCCCTCGCCCTGGTCGCCGTCAACATCTTCGTCGTCTGGGCGCTGTGCACGGGCATGCACCGAGAGGCCGATGACGGCCGGGGGACCTGACGCGGCCGTACGCGCCTGACCGGCGGGGATCCTCCCCATGCCAAAAGCCCCCGCCCCGCGAGGAAATCGCGGGGCGGGGGCTTTCAGCTGTGTGCTTACTTCTTCTTGCCCTGGGTCTGGCGGGCCCGATATTCGCCCCTGATCAGCGCGGCGCACGTCCCAACTGACCTGCGGTCAGGCGGTCGTTAGTGGTCGTTGCCTGCCGTCGTGGGTCGTCCTCGGAGGGCCCAGAGAGGGCCCGGCGCTGTCGCCCCGAACCCTCATTCACAAAGAGGAGCAGCCTCTCACCCGGCCCGCTGGAAGACGCGAGTGGCATCGGATCTCTCCGGGATCCCTTGCCTGTTTGCCCTCGGCAGGATTCGAACCTGCAGCCTTCTGTTCCGTAGGCGGGTGCAGCCAGACCTCAGTTCTCGCCGACCAGGGGCATACAGGTATTCCACCCACTTACCGGCCCAGCTAGATCGTGCGCTTGTGCCCCGACGTCCACGATCGTTGATGTCACGCACTGATGTCAGAGCCAGGAACGGAGTGCATCACCTAGACGGTGCTACGACTCCCTGACGCAGGACCCAGGGCGAACGGCGGGGTCTAAGCACCCTGTCGGCGAGGAACTGCCGAAGCCTCGGAAGTTCCGATCGAACACTGAACTACGTTGATCATTTCTCAGGATGATGAACGCACGAAGCTAGTCGCGCCAGATCTCTTGCTTTCCTACCGACTTGCTTCTGCGAAAGCCCTTGCCACCCCACTATGAGCGCATGCGCCGCATGACGCGCGTGTTCCGAATCTGGCACACCGGGCGGCCACGGATCAGGCACTACTTCGAGCTCCTGATCGCGCACGGTCTTGGCTTCTAACTCCCAGATGGAGTCATGAGGATTCTCGGAGACGCCGGCCGGTTCAACACAACGCTCATCAAGAATTCTACGGACATAAACGGAGGTGCCATCCTTATGGGGCTTGAATGCCGCACTAGATGGACCTAGTTCCTCATCCGTGTCACTGTCGCGGCGCATCATGTTGGGCTGTTTTACGTTAACCCTCCGCAAGAGTAAATCCCCGTCCAGAATCTCTTGCTCTCCACTCATCCCCACCCCCGATATTGCAAACTGCATCACCTCGCGGAAGATCTTCCCGCCTGCGTGGAAAAGCGCATCAGGATTCTACGGAACTCGGCAAGCTCATCCCGCAGAATTGGGATGCCGAATTCCATTTCGGCCTCCTCCCCTCCGTCCGCGAGTGCACATCCAGAGTGACCATCAGCAGCGACCTCGATCTCGATGGAGCTGCCACTTACATGCCATTCAACCTGAATTCCACCACTCGCAAGGGGGAAAAGTTGAGGCTGCAGGCTGCGCCGTTCCATTACAGAGAACAGAACGCTCAGCATCGCAATGCCAGCCTCAATAGTGACTGGCTCTGCGCGGTGTCCGTCCCATCCTTTAGGCAAGGCCAGCAATTTGTTGATCTTCTCGACGGCCAAGCCCAAGTCTGGCACCCCGGCGCCAACTCCTTGGACGTCGATGGTGACCGATGGGGCCACCCGCCGAGGCCTGCCGCGACGGCTTGTTGCGGTGTCGCCGGGCAAGCTACTTGGCGCTGACCTTCTCGTGGTGGTAAGCCCCGTGACCACATCACTCATCGTGTCCAGCGCAATAGCAGTCATGAGCGTCTCCCCCAGCGTTCATGTGCCGTTTCCGTTGTGATCTCGGCGAAGCTCCGCACTAGATGATCGTGAGCTTCATCGATCGATTCCAGAGCGGCCTCAGCGGAAATTCCTGAGGGCCTACCTTGAGCAGTCATAGTGAGGAAGGTCCCCGGTGTTTCATCGTTCACTTCACCCGGCTCGATGGACGCACGCAGGAAGAAATCCCTGCCAGTGCGAGCCGACTCGATCGGAAAGTCAAAAGTCATCTGCGAGTTCGCAGGTCGACCTAGGTGGTGGGTGGCAAAGTCAGGCCACGTATGAAACAGCTCACCTAGATCCCACTTGTCAGATCCCCTTGCACGCAAAGAGTTCACATAACTCAATTCAACGTGCAGGATCTCAAGCTTAGATCGGAAATTTTCTTCGATGAATCTTGAAAGGTCAGCAACACGTCGAGACAGATTATTTAGGACATACTCAAAGCGCGGGTAGTCTTCACCATTGCCGCAACTGCGCCAGTTAACGATGAGTCGATCCGGCTGCAGTTGAACCAAGTCGCTACCGCTCTCGCTTTGAAACCAATAGCGAGTTTGCCGCAGCGAAGGAAAGTCCACAAGAATCTTAGGGCTCGAACCCGCAGGACCAGCTTCGATAGATGGAAGCGTTGGCTGCTCATCAATTACGGGTAGCTCAGATTTCCACATCTCATAAAGTGGAGCAATCCGGAGTCCATGCAGTTCCGGCACCTTGCGAAATTTCACGCCGCAGGCCACTTCTACCACCGGCGGCCGAGCGAAGTCTGGCAGTCCCGTCACCACAACCTCCTAGGTACGCTGCCCGGCTTCACACACGTCCTGTAGATCATGCTCCCCGCTCCCCGCGTAGACACCTGCCTACGTGATAACGAGCATAAGAGCATCGAGCCTCACTGTCGATGGGAAAGTGTGACTTCAGTCACCCTTTGTAGTGAAGCTGTTGCGCATGTTCACCCAGGTGCGCACCTGTTGCCATAGTTTGACCAATCTGTCCCACATGACGCCAGACCTGTCCGACGCCGTGGGCCGCATCGTCACCGGAGCCGAGGACGAGAAGCGGGCCCTGGCCACCGACTAGGACGTGTTCCGCGGATCTGCGGACGGCGGACTTCGCCCACCTGTGCGCGCAGCTCGACGGTGCCACCGGTCTGGGAGCGCTCAGCGCCTACCGGGCCAGTCTCGACGATCTGAACGACGAAGTGATCGAGGGCGACCTGTTGGCGCAGACCGTCATTGAGCACGCGGCCGGCATGGAGGCGGGCACGGAAGAGCGGATGACGTCCACACAGTGGCTGCTGCACTGTCTCAGCCGCCTCTACGCCGGTGACGAACTGCGCGCGCGGCCCAAGGGGTGGCCGACCACGGGCAAAGTCCTCTCCGACGGTCTCGAGCGTCGTCAGCCCACCCTCGCAGTCGAGGTGTGCTCATCGACTCCGGCCGCACCAAAGAAGGCAGCTACATCGAGATCACTCCACTCGCTCCGCCCTCGCACGAGCAGGAACGGGCGTTCTGACCGCGCCACCGCGAACAGCAAGAGGAGCACCCCGCCCGGTGTGCTCCTCTTGCTGTTCGCTGCGTGCGGCGCCCCAAGGACGTGCCGCGAAGCGGCCCCTTCTTCACTCTCTGAGCTGCACCGCACCACCACAGTCAGCCCCTCTTTTTTTCCGAAGTAGGGGAAGGCTGCGTCGCCGGAACCCCTGCCACTCGCGCACGGTGACACTGCCCGCGATGGGCGCGCGCCGTGTCATTCCGTGGGAACCAGAACGCGTTTTGCGATGCGCGCCGCCATGGTTGAACGCTTCCGGCCCATGGTCGACGTGGGCGCCGGATGCGGTATGCGGCAAGGCGAAATCCTTGGTCTGTCCGTTGATGACGTGGACTTCGAAACAGCACTGTGCACGTGGTGCAGCAACTCAAGCTCAGCTTGAGCAAAGCCGTATTCGCACCCCCCGAAGGGCGGCAAGCTCCGTGATGTGCCGCTGCCCGATCCCGTGGCGGACGCGCTCAAAGAACGCATGGGAGCGCTTCCCACCGGTAGAGATCACGCTCCCGTGGATGCGTGCCAACGGTCAGCCGGTGACCAAGCAGCTCATCTTCACGGGCCCCCAACGGGGGGGCATGTCTGGCGCACATTCCTGAATGAGGACCACTGGAAGCCCGCCCTGGCGAAGGCCTGCGTCATTCCGAAGGCCAAAAGCCGCGTGCACGCCGCCGCTCGCGAGCACGGCATGCACGCCCTGCGGCACTTCTACGCGTCCGTGCTTCTGGACGCCGGAGAGAGCATCAAGGCCCTTGCCGAGTACCTCGGACACTCCGTAATCCGGGCCTGACCTTGAAGGTGTACGCGCACCTCATGCCGAGCAGCCGGAACCGGGCCCGCAAGGCTCTCGGCTGCTCTCCGCCCACACGGGTCGGAGAGCTGAGGGCCCAGAGTGGTCCCAGGCCGTGAAAATGCCTCCCGTCCGCGCCATGAGCGCAGATGGGAGGCATGATCACAAAACCTACTTCTTCTTTCCCTGGTTTTTCACAGCCTCGATCGCCGCCGCGGCCGCGTCCGGGTCCAGGTAGGTGCCGCCCGGGTTCACGGGCTTGAAGTCGGCGTCGAGTTCGTACGCGAGGGGGATGCCCGTGGGGATGTTCAGGCCTGCGATGTCCGCGTCCGAGATGCCGTCCAGGTGCTTGACCAGGGCGCGGAGGCTGTTGCCGTGGGCCGCCACCAGGACCGTGCGGCCCGCCAGGAGGTCGGGGACGATGCCGTCGTACCAGTACGGGAGCATGCGGACGACGACGTCCTTCAGGCACTCCGTGCGGGGGCGGAGCTCCGGCGGGATCGTCGCGTAGCGCGGGTCGTCCGACTGGGAGAACTCCGTGCCGTCCTCAAGGGGCGGGGGCGGGGTGTCGTAGGAGCGGCGCCACAGCATGAACTGCTCCTCGCCGAACTCCGCGAGGGTCTGCGCCTTGTCCTTGCCCTGCAGCGCACCGTAGTGGCGCTCGTTCAGGCGCCAGGAACGGTGGACCGGGATCCAGTGGCGGTCCGCCGACTCCAGCGACAGCTGGGCGGTGCGGATCGCGCGCTTCTGGAGGGACGTGTGGACCACGTCGGGGAGGAGGTCGGCGTCCTTCAGGAGTTCGCCACCGCGGACCGCCTCCTTCTCGCCCTTCTCGTTCAGGTTGACGTCCACCCAGCCGGTGAACAGGTTCTTCGCGTTCCATTCGCTCTCGCCGTGGCGGAGGAGGATCAGCTTGTACGGTGCGTCGGCCATGCGCACGAGCGTAATCCAAGGCTTTGATCCGTTGCGCGCCCGCCCGGCAGCCGGACACGCATCCGCTCGGTACCCGGACAGTTGACGGGATCTGTTAAATGACTGGCCCTCCCCCGCGATGGATTCGTAATGTGTGCCCACCGCTCCAGCCGCTTACATCCGTGGGGGATCCGCATGACCGCCGCCGCCCTGAGACGTGCCGCCCGTGAGACCGTCTCGGGGCTCCCCCGCGAGTTCTGGTGGCTCTGGACCAGCACACTCGTGAACCGGCTCGGCGCGTTCGTCGCCACCTTCATGGCGCTCTATCTCACCCTCGACCGCGGCTACTCCGCCTCGTACGCCGGACTGGTCGCCGCGCTCCACGGGCTCGGCGGGGTCATCTCCTCCCTCGGCGCGGGTGTCATGACGGACCGGCTCGGACGGCGGCCCACCCTCCTCGTCGCCCAGTCGTCGACCGCCGTCTCCGTCGCACTGCTCGGCTTCGTGCACCACCCGATCGCGATCGCCGCCGTCGCCTTCCTGGTGGGCATGGCCAGCAACGCCTCCCGGCCCGCCGTGCAGGCGATGATGGCCGACATCGTCCGGCCCGAGGACCGCGTCCGGGCCTTCTCCCTCAACTACTGGGCGATCAACCTGGGGTTCGCCGTCTCCGCCATGGCCGCCGGGTTCATCGCCGAGTACAGCTACCTCGCCGGCTTCCTCATCGAGGCCGGGATGACACTGGTCTGCGCGATCCTCGTCTTCGCGAAGCTGCCCGAGTCCCGGCCCGAGCGGGTATCCAAGGGGGTCGACGAACCCGAGGTCGGGCTCGGGACCGTGCTGCGCGACGGGCGCTTCATGAGCGTCGTCGGGCTGTCCTTCCTCGTCGCGCTCGTCTTCCAGCAGGGGTATCTGGGTCTGCCCGTCGCGATGGGCGAGGCCGGGTTCACGCCCGCCGACTACGGCATGGCGATCGCGGTCAACGGCGTCCTCATCGTCGTCCTCCAGATCCCCGTCACCCGCTTCATCCAGCACCGGGACCCGAGGCGGCTCCTCGTCCTCTCGTCCCTCCTCGCCGGGTACGGGTTCGGGCTCACCGCCTTCGCCGGCTCGGTCGGCGTCTTCGCGCTGACGGTCTGCGTCTGGACCCTCGCCGAGATCGTCAACGCGCCCACCCAGACCAGCCTCGTCGTCCGCCTCTCCCCCGCCCACGGCCGCGGCCGCTACCAGGGCATGTACACCATGTCCTGGTCCGTCGCCGCCCTCGTCGCCCCCCTGATGTCCGGTTTCGTCATCGACCGGTACGGGGCGGAGTGGCTGTGGGGCGCGTGCGCGGTCATCGGCACGGTGGCCGGGGGCGGGTACTGGGCCCTGATGCGCCACCTGCCGACGCACGACCCGGAGGCGGCCGGGCCCCCTCTTCCCGCCTCCAAGCCCGAGGTCAGCGCGGCGTGAGCCGGCCCCGGCCCACGGATCCCCCGTACGCCTCACGGATGCATCCGCGCCCCCTTGAGCACCTTGTCCACCGCGTTGCGCGGCCCGTACACCGCCAGCCCCACCAGATCCAGCTCCGCCGTCGGCACGGCCCGCACCGCCGCCCGGTTGTCGCGGTCGTTGCCCGTGGTGAACAGGTCGGAGGTGAAGAGCGCGCGGGGCAGGGCCCTGGACAGCACGCGCGCGTGGGCCGCCGTCAGCGTCTCCTTCGTGCCCTGGAACACCAGGACCGGCTGGCGGAACATCGGCAGATAGCCGGTCCCGTCGGCGTCCTCGTACGGCTCGCCGATCACCTCGGGCACGGACGCCCCGATCCCGCTCACAAGGAACGCGGTCACGTTCAGCCGCTGCCACGGCTCCAGGTCCTCCCGCAGCAGGACGGCGATCTTGGTGTCGAAGCGGACGGGTTCGGCGCGGGCGGGTTCGGCGTGGACGGGTTCGGCGCGGGCGGGTTCCGCGGGAAAGGATTCCGTGGGAAGGGGTTCAGCGTTCATGCAATGAGACTGCCGAGCCGCGTACGTCCCCGTCTTGTACGTTCTTTGCATGGTCGCCCAGCGTGAGGTCTCCGCGTGGCGCCCGCGCGTACCGGGTGTCGTGGAGGTGTTCCACGCCCATTTCACGGAGTACGCGTATCCGATGCACGTCCATGAGGCCTGGACGCTGCTGATCGTCGACGCGGGGGCCGTGCGGTACGACCTCGACCGGCACGAGCACGGCACCCCGCACGACACGGTCTCGCTGCTCCCGCCGCACGTCCCGCACAACGGCTCGCCGGTCACGCCGTCCGGGTTCCGCAAGCGGGTGCTGTATCTGGACCTCAGCCGGCTCGACGAGACCTACATCGGCCCGGCGGTGGACACCCCGGACCTCGTCGATCCCGTACTGCGCCGGCGTGTCGGTCAGTTGCACACGGCCCTCGCCCACCCCGGCGACGAGCTGGAGGCGGAGAGCAGGCTGACCCTGATCGGCGAGCGGCTGCGCGGCCATCTGCGCCCGCGGGCAGGGGAGGACCTGCCACCTCGGCCCGACCACCCCCTCGCCCACGACCTGCGCGAACTCCTCGACGAGCGGCTCGTCCAGGGGGTGAACCTGGAGGAGGCCGCGAGCCTGGTGCACGCCCACCCCGCCCACCTGGTGCGGGCGTTCAGCGGTGCCTTCGGGATCGCCCCGCACCAGTACCTGATGTCCCGCCGCGTCGACCGTGCCCGCCGTCTCCTGCTCGATGGCCGTACGCCGGGCGAGGTGGCGGCGGAGACCGGCTTCTACGACCAGTCGCACCTGACCCGGCACTTCAAGCGGCTGGTCGGGGTGGCTCCGGGTCGCTACCGCCTCAGCGCGCGCTGAGGCGGTAGCCGAGGCGATCGCCGAGGCCCAGCTCGCGCTGAGCCTCGTACAGGTTCCGCGGTCGTACCGTCCCCGAGGTCCCGTAGAGCTCCAGGCGGGAGTGCAGGTCTCCGGAGAAGTCGGGTACGTCGATCTGGTCGAACTCCGTCACCTCGTTGATGCCGACGGTGGCGCTGTAGGGGGCGAGGCCGTCGATCCTCATCAGGCCGGCGCGGGCGTTGGTGACGCGGATGTTCCAGTGAGCGAACCGGGCGCCGAAGAGCGGTCCTGCGACGGCATCGCCGCCGTGGCGGCCGTTGTTGGTGACCGTGATGTCGGTACGGACGTTCGCGAAGGGCATGCCCCGATGGGAGTCGAACGTGCCCATGCGCATGTCACCGCGCGACCAGACGTTGTACGAGGACAGCCCCTCCACGTTGATGCCGTGGAGCTGGGTGCCCGCGGGGGCCGGTGTGGTGCGCTCCTCGATGACGAAGTCCTCGACCAGGTTGTCGTGCGAGCCCTCGCGGCAGAAGTACGGGTGGTGCGTACCCCGGCCCGCGACCCGGGTGTCGCGCAGGGTGCAGGCGGAGGCGGACACCAGGCCGAAGCCGTTGTCCATGTGGCGTACGACGATGTCGTCGGCCCAGCAGTCGTACGCGCACTGGAAGGTGACGCCGTTGTGGCCCCGGTCGAGGAGGTGCGGGGCCTGCGGGGTCTCGACGGCTTCGAGGGTGAGGCCCTCGACGCCCGAGCCGGTGAGCGCCTCCACGTGGGTGGTGAGACGCGGGTCCCATTCGGGGCGGGTGTCGAGCGGGAGCGGTCGTTCCAGGGTGACTTTTCTGCCCCGCACGCGCGCGATGCGCACGGGCCACTCGTACGGAACGTAGCTGGTCAATTTTGTCTTGTCGTCCCAGAGGTACGCCTCCGGGCCGGGGCCGTCGCCCGCCATGTGTTCCAGGAGGGTGTGCCCCGCGTCGTCGGCGAGGCGGAGGAGGACGAGCCGGCCGGGCCTGAGTCGTCGCGGGTCCGCGACCGTCACCGTCCAGGAGCCCCGGCGGGCGGGCTCGACCTGCGTCAGGGTCTCCCACTCGTCCCGCTTGTTGCCGGTCCAGCCCTCGAAGGGCCAGGCCTTCGCCCGGATGGCGCTCGTCAGGGTGGCGAAACGGTTCGCCGGACAGAACCAAATGAGGCCACCCGCCCATGACCAGGACGACTTGTCACCGCCGTAGCGCGAACCGTAGGCGCCGATCAGCTCGGTGAGACTTTGGGTCGCGTACAGCTTCGTACGGGCGCTGCCGGCGCCGCGCAGGACGACGTTCGAGTGTCCGACGTGGATCAGGCCGTCGAGACGGTAGGTGCCGGGCGGAATGAGGACCGTGCCGCCGCCGGCCCTTCCGGCGGCGGCGACGGCACGGTTGATCGCGGGCGCGGAGTCGGCCGAGCCGTCCGCCGTGGCGCCGTACTCGCGGACATCGGCGACGACGGGGCGGCGGGGGAAGTGCGCCGCACCGGCGCGCTGTCCGGCCCTGCCGATGTACGGGATCTGCGGGTGCGTGAAGGGGGTGCGGGTGAACTCGCGCCAGAGGGCGGGCACTTGCCCGGTGAGGCCCTCGGCGAGGCCCTCGGTGGCGCCCCCGGTGGCGCCCCGTGTGACGGCTGCCGCCCGGCCGCCGATGACGGTGCTGGTCACAGCGCCGGCCGCCACCGCTGTCGCGCTGCCGAGCAGGGCCCGTCTGGTGGGGCCTTCCCAACGGTCACTCATGCCCGAACCGCCTTCCAGGGATGGGGATTTCCATGGATGTGAACGACGTTCAGATGTGCGTTGGCGGCGAGCATGACACGCAACCCCTGCACGGGAAAAGGGTCGTGCAACGGTTGATTGACGGACGCGCTGATGGAGGGTTAGTACGGACCAGTTGGTCAGTCAGTCGAACGTCGAGTCAGATGACTGAACGCATCGAGGTTGCGCGTGGACTCGCCGCGCGACACCCGCCAGGCGTACTCCTTGCGGATCGCGGAGGCGAAACCGAGCTCCAGGAGGGTGTTGAAGCTGCCGTCGGCGGCCTCCAGGACGGAGCCGAGCAGCCGGTCGATCTCGTCGGCGGTGACCGCGGCGAGCGGGAGCTTGCCCGCCACATAGATGTCGCCGAGGGGGTCGACCGCGTAACTCACGCCGTAGAGCTTGAGGTTGCGCTCCAGGAGCCAGCGGTGCACGCCTGGCTCGTTCTCGTCCGGGTGCCGGATGACGAAGGCGTTGAGCGACAGGGAGTGCCTGCCGACGATCAGCGAGACGGTCGTCGACAGCTTGCGGGTGCCGGGCAGCTTCACCACGAAGTGGCCGGGCTCCGGGCTCTCCCACTCGATCTCGGCGTCCTTCAGGACCTCCTCGATGGTCCCCGCCGCGCTCTCCACATCAGCCATGGTGGGAGCGTACGTGACGCCTGTGCTCGTGCATCGCCGCCGTGTAGACGTCCGCCGTGGCGGCGGCGGAGGTGTCCCAGCCGAAGGACTTGGCGTGCCAGGCGGCGGCCGCGCCCATCCGGTCCGGGAGTGCCCGGTTGTCGGCGAAATCGCGCAGCACGCGCGCGTAGTCGACGGGATTGTGGCCCGGGACCAGAAAGCCCGTCTCCTTGTGGCGCACCGCGACGGGCAGGCCCCCCACCGCGGCCGCGAGCACCGGTGTCCCCGCCGCCTGCGCCTCTATGGCGACGAGCCCGAACGACTCACTGTAGGAGGGCATCACGAGGACGGACGCGGCCCGGAACCAGTCGGCGAGCTGCTCCTGTCCGACCGGCGGCCGGAACCGTACGACGTCGGCGATGCCGAGCCGGGCGGCGAGTTTCTGCAGGCCCTCGGGCTTGGCGAGGCCGCTGCCGCTCGGGCCGCCCACGATGGGCACCACGATGTTCGAGCGCAGCTCGGGCCGCTCCTCCAGGAGGACGGCGACCGCGCGCAACAGCACGTCGGGCGCCTTCAGGGGCTGGATGCGGCCGGCGAAGAGCGGTATCAGGGCGTCCTGCGGCAGGCCGAGCCGGTCGCGCGCGGCGGCGCGCCCGTCGGCCGGGCGGAACCGGTCGAGGTTCACGCCGGGGTGGACGACCGCGACCTTGCCGGGCTCGGCCTCGTAGTGCCGTACCAGCTCGTCGGCCTCTTCTGCGGTGTTGGCGATGAGACGGTCGGCGGCGCGCACGATCTGCGTCTCGCCGATGACCCGGGCGGCCGGCTCGGGGGTGTCGCCGTCGGCCAGGGCGGCGTTCTTGACCTTCGCCATGGTGTGCATCGCGTGCACCAGGGGGGCGCCCCAGCGTTCGGCGGCCAGCCAGCCGACGTGGCCGGAGAGCCAGTAGTGCGAGTGCACCAGGTCGTAGTACCCGGGCCGGTGACCGGCCCAGGCCTGCATCACCCCGTGCGTGAAGGCACAGAGCTGGGAGGGCAGATCCTCCTTGGCGAGCCCCTCGTACGGGCCCGCGTCCACATGCCGTACGAGGACTCCGGGCGCGAGTTCCACCTTGGGCGGCAGGGCCCCGGTCGTCGCGCGCGTGAAGATCTCGACCTCGATGTTGATCGCGGCGAGGCGCTGGGCCAGCTCCACGATGTAGACGTTCATGCCGCCCGCGTCGCCGGTGCCCGGCTGGTGCAGTGGTGAGGTGTGCACGGAGAGCATCGCGACGCGGCGGGGCCGGCGGTGCAGCCTCAGCCTCGAAGGGGCCGCCGGGGAGCGGCGCCCGAGCCTGCTCACGTACTGGCTCACGTGGCGTTCCTCCTTGCTGCGGACTTGCTCTGGCCGTGGTGCGGGCATGCCTGACGGAGGACGTGAAGCGCCCTCCAGCTCCTTGAACGCCGGAGCACTCTGCTCCATTTCCTCTTTGCCTAATCATTACTGGGGGTCGCTCAACCGTTCGATGGTGTGTTGCGTGGGGTATGCGGGCGGGCGCTGCTTTTCCTCGCCCCCGCCGCCCCTACCCATTCCCGTCCCTTACTCAGGGGCTCCGCCCCCGAACCCCCGTGCGCAGTTCCCCCCGCCCCCGCGCGGGGGCCCCCCCCCCCCCCCCCGGGGGCGCCCCCCCCCCCCCCCCGTCGGGGGGGGGGGCACCCCCGCGACCAGCCACGACGAACCCGCACGTACGTCTCAGCCCACGCCACCGCCGTCTTCAGGGGCGCGGGGAACTGCGCGACCAGCCACGACGAACCCGCACGTACGTCTCAGCCCGCGCCACCGCCGTCTTCAGGGGCGCGGGGAACTGCGCGACCAGCCCTCACCGAACCCGCACCCGACAACACCCCACGCCTCCCCCGCATACCCTTGCCCCCATGGCAGCCCGCGCAGCGACCCCCGTCGGGACGGTGACGCGCGGTACCACCAACCCCAACCGCCTCCGCCGCATGGACCGCTGGATCGCGACGACCCACGGGGCCGAACTGCGCAGGTCGGACGCCCCCGTGGCCGTGGATCTCGGATACGGCGCGGCCCCCTGGACGGCGGTGGAACTCCTCCAACGCCTCCGCACCGCCGCCCCCCGCACCCGCGTGGTCGGCGTGGAGATCGATCCGGCCCGGGTCGCGGCCGCGAAGCCGTACGAACGCGAGGGGCTGGAGTTCCGGCACGGCGGCTTCGAGGTCCCCCTGCCAGGTCGGCCGTCGCTGATCCGCGCGGCGAACGTGCTGCGGCAGTACGAGGAGGCGGAGGTCGCCGAGGTCTGGGCGCGGCTGTGCGCCCGCCTCGCTCCGGTGGGCACCGACTCACGGGGCGGGCTCCTCGTCGAGGGCACGTGCGACGAGATCGGCCGCCGGCACGTGTGGGTCGCGCTCGGCCCCGAGGGCCCGCGGACCGTCACGTTCGCCACCCGCCTCGGCTCCCTGGACCGCCCGTCCGACCTGGCCGAACGCCTCCCCAAGGCCCTCATCCACCGCAACGTCCCGGGCGAACCGGTGCACGCCTTCCTCCGCGATTTCGACCGGGCCTGGGCGGCCGCGGCGCCGTACGCCTCGTACGGCGCCCGACAGCGCTGGATCCGGGCCGTACGCGATCTGACGGCGGACTGGCCGGTCACGGACGGGGCGGCGCGCTGGCGGCAGGGCGAAGTGACCGTGCGCTGGGAGGCGTTGGCGCCTCGCGCGTAGACCGGCCGAGCCGACGGAGCCGTGGGGCGGCGCGGCGGGAACGATCTCGGTGAGTCGTTCGTCACATTGGCGGGGAACGCGCGGGAGATCATCGCCGAGTGGGCAGTGAGGGGTGGGGAACGGGCGGTGTGCGGCAGGGAGTTCCTGCCCGCCTCTGTCACATTGCGCGCCGACATGGCACGATCCCCGAGGCCTTCGTAAGTTACTGACGGTAAATCAACTTGGGGGTTGGTCCATGGGAACCGGCAAGCGGAGCCTGACCACTACGGCCATGGCCCTGGCCTGCGCGGCAACCATCCTGTCCGCGCCGGGAGTGGCCTTCGCGGCCCCGACTCCGACCCCCACGCCGACTCCGACTCCGACTCCGACTCAGAGTTCAACGCCTGCGAGCACCAAGGACCTTGAAGCGGTCCGCAAGAAGCTGGACACGCTCTACCACGACGCGGCGGTCGCCACGGACGCGTACAACCTCGCGGAGGAGCGGGCCGAGGAGCAGTCGACGCAGATCGTCGGGCTGGCCCGCTCGATCGTCGAGGGGCAGGCGCGGCTGGACCACCTGAAGGACCGCGCGGGCGCCGCGGCCCGCGCCCAGTACCGCAGCGGCGGACTGCCGGACGAGGCCAAGCTGATGCTCAGCGACGACCCGGCGCAGTTCCTGGACGGCGCGGGCCGGATCCGCGAGGGCGCCCAGGCGACCAAGGGCCTGCTCGCCGAAATGAAGCGCACCCAGGAGGACTTGGAGCAGTACGCGCGCGACGCGGCGGCCCAGTGGAAGAAGCTGGAGTCCAACCGCGAGGCGAAGGAGAAGGCCAAGAAGAAGGTCAAGAAGCAGATCGCCGCCGCCGAGAAGCTCGAGTCGCAGCTGGAGAAGGAAGAGAAGAAGCGCCTGGCGAAGCTGGAGCAGCAGGCCGCGTACAAGGCGCAGTCGGCCTGGCTGGGCTCCGGAGTCCTCGACGAGATCAGCGGCGAGGCATCGGCCCAGGGCAAGAAGGCCGTGGAGTACGCGACGAAGCAGATCGGCAAGGCGTACGAATGGGGCGCCGAGGGGCCCAACACCTTCGACTGCTCGGGGCTGACCTCACAGGCGTGGGCGGCCGCCGGGCAGGGCATCCCGCGCACGTCCCAGGAGCAGTGGAAGCAGCTCGACCGCGTCGCCGTCGAGGCCATGCGCCCCGGCGACCTCATCATCTACAACTCGGACGCCAGCCATGTCGCCCTCTACATAGGCGACGGCGCGATCATCCACGCCCCCCGCCCGGGACGTACGGTGACGATCGCGGGAGCGGGATCGATGCCGATACTCGGGGTCGTACGCCCCGAAGAGTGACGTCACCGGTCCGCGGGCGCGATGCCACCGGTCCGCGGGCGCGATGCCATCGGTCCGGCGGCGACACGGCCGGTCCGCCAGAGGCGCCGCCGGTCCGCCAGTGATGCCGCCGGTCCAGCGGTGATGCCATCGGTCCACCAGTGACATCACCGGTCCAGCGGTGACACCGCAGGTCCACCCGGGCCGGACGACCGGTCGGGGACGCTCACCGTCGCCCCGGACCGGGCACACGACGACCCGGAAGCCCACCCGTCGCCCCGGACCGGGCACACGACCCGACCCGGAACGCTCACCCACCCACCGGGGTCATACGTCATGACAAGTGGCACTTGGTCGCTTTGGTTCCGCCATCGGCGTGACCTGTCGCACGTGATGCGCGGCACGTTCAGGGCGGCCCGGCAACCCCCGGGGCGTGATGTACGTCATCCCGGAAAAGGGCGCATCCTGCCCAATTGCGGTACGGGATGCGGCATATGACGGTGGCTGTTTTGAACGTGCCAGGGCCTCCGCCATTCCTTTGTGGCGGCGGCTGACGCTATGGTCCCCGTCGGTGGACCGAGACCCCTCGATCCACCGTGCCCTCGGGGGGAGGGAAGGAACCCAGACGATGCCCGTACCCGTACCGCGGCAGAGAGCGATCCCCGCCGTGGAAGGTGGTCAGGCTCGCGCCGCGTCCTCAACCGGCGGACCGGCTCAGGCCGTGCCCGCACCCGGCGCCCTGTCCGGCCAGGCGCCGCCCTCGACGAGCCGCGACACCTGCGGCGACACCGACCACGGGAGCGACGCCCACCACGGCGGCCTCCACAACGGCAGTGCCCAGACCGGCACGGCCCCGCTGACGCTGCTCGTGATCGAGGACGACCCGGCCGGCTCGCTGAACGTGCCCACCCTCCTGGACTCGGCCGGCAAGCCCATACGTATCCGTACCGCCCGCAACCTCACCGAGGCCGAGCGGCTGCTGACCGACGACGTCCAGTGCATCCTGCTCGACCTCGCGCTGACGACCGGCGGCCGGACGGCCGCCGACGTCGGGCCGGAGGACGAGCTGGCCACGCTCAAGCACGTGCTGCGGCTCGCGCCGAGGCACGCCGTCCTCGCGCTCACCGCGTCCGAGGACGCCGAGCACGGCGCCGAGGCGGTGCGCGTCGGGGCCCAGGACTACCTCTTCCGCGACGAACTGGACAGCCGGCTGCTCAGCCGCGCGATCCGGTACGCGGTGGAACGGAAGCGTTCCGACACGGCCGAGCGGCGGCTCACCGAGTCCAAGCTGCGCGCTCAGGAGAACGCGCGTCTTGAGCGCGGCCTGCTGCCCACGCCCCTCCTCGAAGGCTCCTCGCTGCGGTTCGCCGCGCGCTACCGGCCCGGCCGCTCGCGCGCGCTGCTCGGCGGCGACTTCTACGACACCGTCCGCACCCCCGACGGCACCGTGCACGCCATGATCGGCGACGTCTGCGGCCACGGCCCCGACGAGGCCGCGCTCGGCGTGGAGCTGCGGATCGCCTGGCGCGCGCTGACACTGGCGGGCCTGTGCGGCGACGAGCTGCTCTCCACGCTCCAGCAGGTCCTGGAGCACGAGCGCGACAACGACGAGATCTTCGCGACGCTCTGCACGGTGGACATCGCACCGGACGGCCGCCGCGCGGGTCTGTGCCTGGCCGGTCACCCGGCTCCGCTCATCTCGCGCCCCGCCCGTTCGCGCGCCGCCATCGGCGCGGACGGAGCCGTGGAGCCGGCTCCTCCCGTCGCCGAGCTGCTGCCGTACGAGAACGGCGGCCCGGCGCTGGGTCTGCTGCCGAACGCCCGCTGGCCGCGCCGGCAGGTGGAGCTGGGCGGCGAGTGGAGTCTGATGCTCTACACGGACGGCCTGATCGAGGGCCGGACCGGCGAGGGCCGGGAGCGGCTCGGCCAGGACGGGATGGTGGACATGGTCCGCCGCCAGTTGGCGCAGGGGCTGCGGGGCGAGGAGCTGCTGCGGGCCGCTGTGAACGAGGTGCGGGACCTCAATGGCGGAGAGCTGACGGACGACGTGGCTGTGCTGCTGCTGGACCGGGTGGCTTAGCGGGCCGCTCCGCGGGGTCCCGCTGTTCCCTGGCTGCGGGCCGGCTGTGGCTGGGGCCGGCTGTGGCTGGTCGCGCAGTTCCCCGCGCCCCTGAAGGGGCGCGGGTGTGCGACTGGGGAGGGGCGGGCTCAGCGGCCGCCGTTGTACGGGCCGTACGGGCCGTCGCTGCTGCTTCCGCCTCGGCGGCCGCCTCCGCCACCCGAGACCTGCCTGAGCGCGGGCCGGACGTCGACGAAGAAGACGATCGTGGCGATGAGGCCGGCGATCTGCAGGAACACCATCGGGACCAGCAGATTCACGGCCACCGTGACGCCCAGGATGACCAGCCAGAACATCTTGCTCTGCTTGTTCGCGGCGCGGTACGCGTCGTCGCGCGCCAGGCCGGCCATCACCAGCGCCACCACCGCGAGCACCAGCATGCCGAGGAAGATCAGCGACATGAAGCCGCCGAACGCGGTCAACAGCACTTGGCCCACCTACCCGATTCGAGTCCTCGTCCCTACGCGGTCACCGTACCCGCAGAACGGGTCGGGGACTCCGATAGTGCCCGGAGTCCCCGACCCGTTCTCATAACGCCCCGCCGCCGTTGCCCGGCGGCGGCGCCGCGCCTACTTCGCGGGCGGCGTGGTCTTCTTCGCGGTGGTCTTGCGGGCGGCCGGGGCCTTCTTGGCCGCGGTCTTCTTCGCCGGGGCGGGCTCGGCCTTGGCCTCGGCGGGCTTCTCGTCCTTGACCTCGACCGGCTCCGGCTTCGGCTCGACGGCCACGGCCAGTTCCTCGATCTCCTCGGCGGCCTCGCCGCGCCAGGTCTTCACGGTCTGCTCGCCGCGCTCGGCGACCTTCTCGTACGTCTCGCGCGCCTTCACGGCGTACTCGGCGGCCACGCCGACGCTGCGGAGGGCGAAGTCCTGAGCCGTCTCACCGATCTTCTTCAGGTCGGTGTCCAGGGTGCCGATGAACTCGTTCACCTTGGTCTGAATGGTCTCCTGCGCCTCCTTGGCGCGGGCGGTGGCCTTCTCCTGGACCTCGTTCGGGTCGATGCCGCGTACGGCGTCGATGCGAGCGGGCGCCTCGGCACGAAGCTGCTCGACGATGCCGGGCACCTTCTTGGCCTGCTGGATGGCCAGGTCGGCGGTGCCGGCGGCGAAGTAGAGCGGGGTCGGGTCGCTGAAGGTCTTGCGCAGGTCGTCGGTGATGGCCATGGCGATGGTCCTCCCGGAATCGCTAGTGCTTGAAGCGTGAGGGTTTTGTGGTGCGGTACTCCGCCGCCGGCCGGGCCGTTCCATGCCGTGCCCGGTCGTGCCGTACCGGCCACGCCGTGCTCGTCATGACGTGCCCGTTCAGCTCGCGGAGGACTGCTGGTCTTGAGGGTCGTTCCTGTCCTGCGGGTCGTTCTTGTCCTGCGGGTCCTGCTGGTCGTACGGATCGTGCTCGTCGTACAGGTCGTGCGGGTCGTTCGCTCCGGCATCGCTGCCGTCGGCCGTGCGGGCCCTGTCAACGACGGTGTCCGGGCCATCCGTCACGTCCGTTACGCCGGCCGTGCCGGTCGCGTCCGGTGCGTCTGCCGCACCGGGGACGCCCAGAGCCTCCTCGACCGCCTTGATCCCGACCTCGATCTCGAACCCGTTCTCCTTGCGGAAGGACTCGTAGATCTGGAGCAGCACCTGCTTCTGCCGCTCGTTGAGCGTCGGGTCGGCGAGGATGACGGCACGCGTCTCCACCTCGTCCCGGTCCCGCTCGGCGTCGAGGATCCCGGCACGGACGTACAGCGTCTCGGCGGAGATCCGCAGGGCCTTGGCGACCTGCTGCAACACCTCCGCGCTCGGCTTGCGCAGCCCGCGCTCGATCTGGCTCAGATACGGATTGGACACCCCGGCGGCCTCGGCGAGCTGCCGCAGGGACAGCTGCGCGTTGCGCCGCTGTTCACGCAGATACTCACCGAGATTGCCGACGTTGAGCGATGCCATGCCCCCACCCTGCACCACGCCCGCTAACTATTGCAAGCACATGCTTGCAAAAGTGCGCCACGCCACTTTCGGCGGCGTTGTCAGTGGGCTCTGCCAGGGTGTGCGTCGTGGACGAACTGGTGGAGCGTGTTGACCATCAAGATCGCGTGCTGGGGGTGGTCGTCAGCCGTCGGCAGGCCGTCCGGGAGGGTTGGCTGCACCGGGTCGCCGTGACGGTGTGTCGTGACAGCCGTGGCCGGATCCTCGTTCACCGGCGGTCGGAGCGGCTGTCGCGCTTCCCCGGGCTCTACGAGGTCGTGGTCGGTGGCGCCGTGGATGTCGGCGAGTCCTATGAACAGGCCGCCGCGCGGGAGCTGGCCGAAGAGCTGGGCGTTCGTGTGCTGCCGCGCTTGCTGTTCACGTTCATCAACCGCAGCGGTTTGAGCCCTCACTGGCTCGGGGTGCACGAAGCCGTGGTGCCGGACACGGTGGCCGCCGATCCTGATGAGGTCGCCTGGCACGGCTGGCTGACCGAGCCGGAGCTGCGGTCGGCCCTGCTGGAGTGGCGCTTCACCCCCGACAGCCACGAAACCTTCAGCCGGTATCCCGCGTTCCGGACCGCGCGGTCCTGACCTTGCCCGCTTCTCGGGCTGGGGCGCTCGCTTGCGGCCAACTTGCCTGCAAAAAGCATGGAACACGTCAACAACGATGCGAATACGGCGACAGATCTCGTGCTCAGCGCTTCGAGTCTGGTCCGCTTCACCCGGCGTCTCAGACGATCTGGTCCACCGGGACTGTCAGCAGGCGTCGGATCCGGGCGGTTCCACAAGGTGCCCGTCGTGGGTTGTCTTGGCAGACCAGCCGTTCCACCGGGCTCCGCTTCCTGAGCCTGGCACTCGACCAGACTGGGGTCCCTTGCCACCAGCTCCGAAGCCGCAACTTCGTGGCCTGGGCCGTAGCTGTCGTCATGGGGGAACGCGATCCGCTGCTCTCGCGGCTGCGGGGCCTTTGGGCACCGACGCACACGTACGGCCGTACTTGAGGTCGCTCGCTTGAGGTCGCTCGATGTGGGCGTCGGCAGTCAGACGGCCCGGTCCGTTGCCGGGGTGGGCCGGGCTTCGGGGGTGGGGGAGGCGAAGGCGGTGCCCGGGAGAGCGAAGGTGCGGGTGAGATGGGAGAAAGCGGTGGAGCGGAGTGCGAGGCGGAGGAGGAGGCAGCCGAACGCGGCGCCGAGGGTGTTGGTGATGAGGTCGTCGACATCCGCCCCTCGGCCGTTGCTGAACAGGATGTACATGCCGAGTTGGGTGAGTTCGATCGAGGCGCTCACGGCCAGGGCACGAAGGGCGACCCGCCCCGGGCCGAGTTCCCGGCGGGTCATGAGAGGGAGCAGCATCCCGAAGGGGAGGAACAGGATCACATTGAGCGGGAACGAGACATCCATGCCGAGGAGGCCCGTGAGAGGGATCAGCTGGACCTGATTGGTCCAGGGGGAGAGGTTCTGGCCCCGGTCCACGATGATCGGGAACAGGGTGAAGTGCAGGGCACCCGCCGCGTACAGGACCGCCACGAGCCGGGTGAGCGCGGGCCTGCCGTGCCAGCCCGGCCGTTGACGGGTGGCACGAACGGCGAAGAGCACGGTGAAGGCGGCGAGGAGCGGCCCGAGCACCTCAATGGATTCGATGCGGAAGGTGATCCCGCTCATGACATGCTCCTTGGTGTGACGGATCGCGTAACCGGCTTGACCAAGTCGACTCTGCCCGGCGGTCCGGAGCGCCGGATCGGCCGAAAGCCAGATCTCGCGCCGCCCGCTACGACTTTCGGTGGAGCGGCGCGCGGCGTCCGGTGGTCCTGGGCGACATGGCTGGCATGGCTGGTGTGGGTGGTGTGGCTGGCGCTGGTGTTCCTGGTGTTGTGGTTCGACTACCTGGCGCTGGGCATCGACGACAGATTCGGCAACCGTTCCGCCAAGCCGGTCAGCGCCCTGCTGGCGGTGGTCGCCGTCGTCGGCACGCCGTGGCTCGGTGCGCGGGCCCTGCCCGTGGTCGGTGCTCTGGTGGGGGTGACGTCGCTGGCGGTATCGGTCCTGTTGCGCGCCGGTCCCGGCAGCGCTCCGGATCCCGTGGCCTCGGACGCGTACGGGTTCGCGGAGCCGGCGGCGCTGCTGTGGCTGATGCTGCTCGTCACGCTGCGCGGGCGGCGGGGCTGGGTGGCGTGGGCGGCACCTCCGCTGCTGTGGGCGGCGATCGTGCTGCGGCCGCTGGCGGTCGCGGTAGGGGAGAACAGCGTCATCGTGGCGCTGATCTTCGCCGTTGGGGCGACCGCGGTTCTGGGCGCCGGCGTCGCCTGGCGGCTGGTCGTGGCGGACCGGCGGCGGCGGGCGGCGGCGCTGCGCCTTGAGCAGCGGGCCGAGTTCGCCCGTGATCTGCATGACTTCGTCGCCCACCACGTGACCGGGATCGTGGTGCAGGCACAGGGCGCGCTGGCGATCGCGCAGCGGCGGCCGGAGCTGGTGCCACCGGCGCTGGAGCGGATCGAACACGCCGGGTCGGAGGCGCTGACGTCCATGCGGCAGATGGTCGGGATGCTGCGGAACGCCGACGGGGCACCGGCCCTCGCGCCGTTGGCCGGGATGGCAGAGGTGCGCTCGCTCGTCGAGGAGTTCTCGGCGGTCGGCGGCGCCTCGGCCCGGCTCGAACTGACGGGTCCGTTCGACGACCTGCCGGTGGAGGTGACCACCACCGCCCACCGGGTGGTGATGGAGGCGCTGACCAACGTACGCAAACACGCCCAGGGCTGCACCGAGGTGGAGGTGTACGCGGTCCGGCACGGCGACGGCCTCACGGTACGGGTCAATGACGACGGCCGGCCGCGCCGTACCTCCGGTGGTGGGTTCGGACTGCGAGGGCTGGCCGAACGGGTGAACCTGGTCGGCGGTGACCTCCGGACGGGCCCGGCCGCGGAGGGTGGCTGGAGCGTCGAAGCCACCCTTCCGGCCGCCCCGGCCCCGGTCCGCGTCCCGGGCGGAGGGACCCGTTGACCATCCGCGTACTGATCGCCGACGACCAGGCCATGGTCCGCGCCGGATTCACGATGATCCTGGGCGCCGAGGACGACATCGAGGTCGTGGCCGAAGCGGTGGACGGCCTTCAGGCGGTGGAACTCGCCGAGCGGTACCGCCCCGACGTGGTGCTGATGGACATCCGGATGCCCCGCCTCGACGGCCTCGACGCGCTGCGCCGGCTGAACCGCCCCGGCGCCGTCGACCCGCCGAAGGTTGTCGTGGCGACGACCTTCGACGACGACGAGTACGTCCACCGCGCGCTGCGCGACGGTGCCTGCGGTTTTCTGATCAAGGACTCCGGTCCGGCCCTGCTCGTCGAGGCCGTGCGGGCGGCGGCCTCGGGTGAAGCGCTGGTCAGCCCCTCCGTCACGGTGCGGCTGCTGCGCCGTCTGAACGCTCCGGCGCCCGGCCGTCAGGTGGCGCCGAGCCCCCTGTCCGCACGCGAGCTGGACCTCGTGCGCCTGGTGGCCCGGGGCTGTACCAACGCGGAGATCGCCGCCGCACTGACCATCACGGTGGGGACGGTGAAGACCCACTTGGGGAACGTGCAGGCCAAGCTGCACGCCCGGAACCGGGTGGAGATCGCCGCCTGGGCCTGGGAATCCGGCCTCGTCGGCCAGGAGTGAGACCGGGAACGACCGTCGTCCCGGCGACCGTCTCTCCTGCTGTGCCGAAGCCCTGCCCCGGTTCCGCCTTCCCCCCCATAAAAAGGCGCCGGAGGCGGCGTACCACCCCCGCGTCCCGTCAGCCGGTGGTGAGGAGTTCGAGTGTGTCGATCACGCGGTTCGAGAAGCCCCACTCGTTGTCGTACCAGGCGACGACCTTGACGTGGCGGCCGTCGACGCGGGTGAGGGCCGAGTCGAAGATCGACGAGGCGGGGTTGCCCACGATGTCGGACGACACCAGCGGGTCCTCCGAGTATTCGAGGACGCCTGCCAGCGGGCCCTCCGCCGCCGTGCGGTACGCCGCCAGCACGTCGTCGCGCGTCACGTCGCGGGCGACGGTCGTGTTGAGTTCGACGATCGAGCCCACCGGGACCGGTACGCGGATCGAGTCGCCCGACAGCTTGCCTTCGAGGTTCGGCAGCACCAGGCCGATCGCCTTGGCGGCGCCGGTCGTGGTCGGCACGATGTTGACGCCGGCGGCCCGGGCGCGACGGGCGTCGCGGTGCGGGCCGTCCTGGAGGTTCTGCTCCTGCGTGTAGGCGTGCACCGTCGTCATGAACCCGTGCTCGATACCGGCGAGGTCGTCGAGCACCTTGGCCAGTGGCGCGAGCGCGTTGGTCGTGCAGGAGGCGTTCGAGACGATCGTGTGCACGGCCGGGTCGTACGCGTCGGTGTTGACGCCGAACGCGAGCGTGATGTCGGCGCCGTCCGACGGCGCGCTGACGAGCACCTTGCGCGCGCCCGCGTCGAGGTGCGCCTGGGCGGCCTTGGCCGAGGTGAACCGGCCGGTGGCCTCCAGGACGATGTCGACGCCGAGTTCCGCCCACGGCAGCTGCGCCGGTTCGCGCTCGGCCAGCACCTTGATCCGACGGCCGTCGACGACGAGTACGTCCCCGTCGACGGTCACCGGCCGCCCGAGCCGGCCGGCCGTGCTGTCGAAGGCGAGCAGCCGGGCGAGAGTGGCGGGCTCCGTCAGGTCGTTGACGGCGACGACCTCCAGGGCGCTGTCGCGCTCCAGCAGTGCGCGCAGCACATTGCGTCCGATGCGGCCGAATCCGTTGATGGCGATGCGAGTCATGAGTGGTGTCCCTTCCATTCCAGACCGTTCGGGACCAGGCTCGCCCGCGTCCGGCGCCGCTGACAGTGGCGGGATCGCCATGGTTCAAAAGGATCCCGCCACGCCCCGGCAGCACGCCACCCACGCCCCCACCCATGCCCCCGCCCCGCCCTCCGCACGGTGCCTGGCGGCCGGGTCACTCGCCCCGCGTGAACGTGCGCCGGTACTCGCTCGGTGTCGTGCCGAGGATGCGCTGGAAGTGCAGGCGCAGGTTCGCGCCGGTCCCGAGCCCGATGTCGGCGGCGATCTGTTCGACGCTGCGCTGCGAGCGTTCGAGCAGTTCGCGGGCCAGGTCGATGCGGGCGCGCATCACCCACTGCATCGGCGTGTAGCCGGTCTCCTCGACGAAGCGCCGGGAGAACGTACGCGGCGAGACGCCCGCCTGCCGCGCCAGTACGTCGAGGGTGAGGGGCTCTCCGAGCCGGTGCAGCGCCCACTCGCGGGTGACGGCGAACCGCTCGCCGAGCGGCTCGGGGACGCTGCGCGGCACGTACTGGGCCTGGCCGCCGCTGCGGTAGGGGGCCGCGACCAGCCGCCGGGCCGCGTGGTTGGACGCGGCGACTCCGAGGTCGCCGCGCAGGATGTGCAGGCACAGGTCGATGCCGGAGGCGGCGCCGGCCGAGGTGAGCACGCTGCCCTCGTCGACGAACAGCACGTTCTCGTCGACCCGGACGAGCGGATGCCTGGCCGCCAGTGCCCGCGTGTAGTGCCAGTGCGTCGTGGCGCGCCTGCCGTCGAGCAGCCCGGTGGCGGCGAGCGCGAAGGCGCCCGTCGAGATGGCGGCGAGCCGCGCACCCCTGTCGTGGGCGGCGATCAGCGCCTCGACGACGGCCCGCGGCGGGTCCTCGCGGTCCGGGAACCGGTAGCCGGGTACGAAGACGATGTCGGCCCACGCGAGCGCGTCGAGGCCGTGGGCGACGGAGTACGCCAGGCCGTCGCCGCCGGTCACGAGACCGGGTGTCGCCCCGCACACCCGCACCTCGTACGGCATGCTCGCGCGGGTCGTGAACACCTGCGCGGGAATTCCGACATCGAGCGGCTTCGCACCCTCAAGTACAAGGACGGCGACGCGATGCAGGCGGGGTGCGGGCACAGGAAGAGGTTACGTGGGGAGGTGGGGCGTGACTCCGACGTGACTTCGACGTGACTCCGATACGCCCCCACCTCCCCGCGGGGCGCGCCCTCGATACGCCCCACCTCCCCGCGGGCGTGCCCTCGATACGCCCCACCAGCGCGCGGACGGGGCAGGCGCTCGCGCCGACCGGAGCGGATTCAGGCCGGGGCAGGAACCGGCGGGGCGGTGAAGTCCACCTCGGCCGCGGGCAGGACACGGATGCCGCGCGCCGGGAACCCGATGTGCCGGTAGATGGCGTTGTGGTGCATGACGGCACGATCGGACGCGACGAACCCGTCCACGTCCGGGCGGGCGGAGGTGGTGTGACCGTCGGCGACGAGCACGAGGTCGTACCCGCGGCTGAGTGCCTGCCGTGCGGTCGTGTCCACGCAGAACTCGGTGGCGAACCCGGTCACGACCACCTCGGTGACGCCGAGTTCTGTGAGCAACGGGCCGAGGTCGCTGTCCAGAAAGGCGTCGGCGGTGCCCTTCCTGACGACCTTCTCGCCCTCACCAGGGGCCAGTTCGGGCACGATCCGCCACGCTTCCGTGCCGGGCTCCAGCCCAGGACCGTCGTGCTGGACCGTGATGACGGGCACGCCGGCGCCACGAGCGCGTTCCTGGAGCAGGGCGATCGTGGCGACGGTCTCCTTCGGCCGGTGGGAGATGGCCACGGCGGCGTTCTGCATGTCGAGGACGAGGAGCGCGGGTGTATGGGGCATGAGGGCACCGTATTGGGGCGCGGATGGCCGGGGCGACGGTTTTCGCCGGAAGGTCGACACCCGCTTTTCACCCTTCCGGGCAGGGCTGCCACCGGCCACACCTGCCGGCGGAGCCCGAGAGCCGAACCCTCGAGACTGTTCCGGCGGAGGCCGCCGAAGCCGTACCGGAATTCCGCCGTGTTTTGGCTGCGGGGCGGTGGGGGCTTGTCGCGCAGTTCCCCGCGCCCCTGGAGGGCGCGCCGATGCCGGGGTCGGCCACGTACGAATAGCCCCGCTCTTCACGGGTTCCCGCGGCCCGCCGCGCGGCGATAGCGTCGGATCCCATGATCGTATGGCTCAACGGCACGCACGGCGCGGGCAAGACGACGACCGGCGCACTCGTACAGCGGCTCATCCCGGACTCGCGGGTGTTCGACGCCGAGAAGGTCGGCGAGACGCTCATGGACATCGCGCCGGCGCTGCCCGGGCCCGGGACGGACAACTTCCAGCACTGGCCGCCGTGGCGGCCGCTCGTGGTCGAGACCGCCCGACGCGTACTCGACTACGCGGGCGGCACCCTGGTGATGCCCATGACCGTCCTGGTCGAGCAGTACTGGCGCGAGATCAGCTCGGGCCTCGCCCAACACGCCATTCCGGTACGGCACTTCGTCCTCCACGCCGACCAGGACACCCTCCGCGGACGCATCGCGGGCGACACCGTTCTCGGCCCCGACTCCCCGTTCCGCCTCCGGTACCTGGAGCCCTACGCCGAGGCGGCCCGCACCTGGCTGCACGCCGAGGCCGAGGTCGTGGACACCACGCACCTCACGCCCGCCGAGGCCGCCCTGCAGATCGCGGAGCGGGTCGGGGGCAACGACGGTTAGCCCCCATTCCTGCCCCGAACCCGCAGGTCGTCGGGTATGCGGGCCCTGGCTCCGACGCGGGCTCGACGACCTCGCTGGCGATTTCAGGACAACGATCGCGGCGGCGGTCGCCGCGCTTCCGGCGGGGTGCCCCGAGCAACTGTGCGGAAGTCGGGCTGCCCCGCGCTGGCGGAAAAGCACGGGGCACACCGGCCGCCTGGGGAACCATGAGGCATGCGCCCAGATGAGTGGCACCTCACCGATGACGTCGACGAATTCCTCGCCCGCGCCGGAGACTTCCTGCGCTCGCGGCCCGGCCCGCATGTCATGCAGCTGACGTGGGCCGAGAGAGTGCGGAAGCGCGGGGCGGCCTCGTTCGGCTCCGAAGCCCCCGTCTTCGGCGTGCTGGAGCGAGCGGGTGAGGTCAGTGGCACCTTCTTCCGCCTCCGGCCCCGCGCTCTGGGCCTCTCCCCGCTCACGCCCGAGCAGGCGGACTCCCTCGCCGCCCGCCTGGCCGCCCTCGGGCACTCCCCGTCCCGTGTCAGCGCGGACCACAGCACCGCCACCGCCTTCGCCGAGGCCTGGCAGCGGCACACCGGCGCGACGCCGAAACTCCACGACACGCAGGTCCGTCTGTACGGCCTCGGCACCCTCACCCCACCGGATCCGCTACCGGCCGGCCGGGCCCGTGTCCTGGGCGAGCAGGACCTCGACGAGGCCGTTTTCTGGTGCGGCGAGTTCTCCAAGGCCGTCGGCGAAGACGTCACCATCAACGCCGACACCTGGGCCACAACCCGCTACGCCGACAAGCGCTACACGCTCTGGGAGACCCCGGACGGCACCCCCGTCTCCGTCGCCGGCATGAACCCGCTGATCGGCGGCCAGATCCAGGTGGACGTCGTCTACACCCCGGCCCACCTGCGCGGTCACGGCTACGCGGCCGCCGTGTCGGCGGAGGTGAGCCGGGCCGCGCTGGCCGCGGGCGCCAAGGACGTCGTCCTGTTCGCGGACGTGGCCAACCCGACCAGCAACGCCCTCTACCGGCGCCTCGGCTATCGCGCGATCACCGACTGGTCCGCGTACGACTTCTCAGCTGCCGGTCAGTAGGTCAGTAGGTCAGTAGGTCAGTAACGGAGAAGCCAAACCCGCCGCCGGTCACTAGCGTGATGGGCATGGATCTCAAGCTCGCACAGTGCTTCATCGCCGTCGACGACCACGACAAGGCACTCGACTTCTACCGCGACGTGCTCGGTCTCGAAGTGCGCAACGACGTCGGATTCGAGGGGATGCGCTGGGTGACCGTCGGCTCGCCCTCGCAGCCGGACGTGGAGATCGTCCTGGAGCCGCCGCTCGCGGACCCGAACGCCACGCCCGCCGACCGGCAGGCGGTCGCCGAGCTGATGGCCAAGGGGCTCCTGCGCGGCGTCATCTTCCGGACCGACGACTGCGACGCCCTGTTCGAGCGGATCCGCGCCGCGGGCGGCGACGTGCTGCAGGAACCGATGGACCAGCCGTACGGAGTACGCGACTGCGCCTTCCGCGACCCGGCGGGGAACCTCCTGCGGTTCCTCCAGCCGCGCAAGAAGTAGCGCGGCGCGCGGCAGGGGGCGTGACGAGTGGCTCGGCGACCACAGGGGAAGCGGTCGCCGAGCCACTGCCTGCTGCCCGCTGCCCGCTACCCGCTACCCGCTACCCGCTACCCGCTACCCGCTACCCGCTACCCGCTACCCGCTACCAGATGATGACCCCGCCACCGATCCCCAACGCCCGTCGAGCCGCGTTCACGATGTTGTCCAGGCGGCGGCTCACGTCGTCGGCGTGTTCGGCGTGGGACTTCCGCGCCCCGGTCCCCGGCTCCGCCCTCATGTGATCGGCGATCCGCGCCAGATGCGTACGGAGCAGATCGCACTCGGCGAGGAAGTCGGACACCTCGTCCGGCGCCACCGTCAGGTCCTCGGTGGCCAGCCGCGGGAAGAACCGCGCGCCGAGCGAACGGACCGGCTCCGACCCCCACACCTCCGTACGCCACCGCTCCCAGCCGGCCACGTCGGAGGACTCGGGCGGAACGTCCAGCACCTCGATGCCGCCCTCCGCTCTGGGCACGTACACATCGACCGACAGACTCATGGCAGGGAGTCGACCACGGACGGGCCCCGCCGGTCCACCACGCCCGGGCCAAGCTCCCGTCCTCTCCAGGGACCGGTGAGACGTCAACGGCCTCCGGAGTCGGCGTCCTTGTCATTCGGACGAGCCCTGAACAAGGCCTGAAATCACGCATTGCCCAACCGCACCCATTCCATTAACCTTTCCTCCGTGACTGCCGGGTCGGCCTTGGGCCAACAGCGAGTAGGGTTCCCGGCCTCCGAGTGAGGCCCGGGCGGGCCAGAGGGCCGCCCTTTCTGATTCAAGCGCGCCGAGCGCTCGTACGGAGTTTCCTGTACGAGTGCCATGCCGCGCCGCACGCGCCATGGCACGCCGCGCCGCGCCGTATGACAGCTTCCGCGTGCCGTTCCCGCGTACCGTTCCCGCGTACCGCGTGCCACCACGTATCCGCACGTCTCCCTGCCGGTGCCGCCGCAGGCGCATGCCCGGCGGACGTTCGCCGTGTCGACGTCCGCCATGTGCGCATCGCCCTGCCGGCGTTCGCCCTGCCGGGAATTCGCGCGCCTTCATCTCGTCATCACCGCACCACTACCACGGGCGTACTCGAATTCGCCCCGTGGCGATTCCCCATGCCCCGATCCAGTAATCACCGACAAGAAAGAAGAGAATGCCCAACGATTTCAACCAGCAGGTCATCGAAGAGTTCCGTGCCAACGCGGGCCAGGTCGGCGGCTATTTCGAAGGTGCCCGGCTGATCCTGCTGACCACCACCGGAGCGCGCTCGGGCGGGCGGCACACGACCCCGGTCGCCTACTACCCCGACGGCGGCGCGAGCGTGCTGGTCATCGCCTCGGCCGCCGGCGCCCCACAGCACCCCGACTGGTTCCACAACCTGCTCGCGCACCCTCAAGTCACCGTGGAGACAGGGGTGTTCACGTACGAGGCGACGGCGGAGGCGCTGGCGGGCGCCGAACGGGACAAGGCCTTCGCCCGTCTGGTCGAGGCCGAACCGGGCTGGGCGGACTACCAGGCGAAGACCACGCGGGTGATCCCGGTGGTCGCCCTCCACGAGATCCCCGCCGACGGCCCGCCGAACGTCAACGCCTCCTCGATGGGCCAGGGGCTCAAGGTCGTCCATGACGGGTTCCGCCGTGAACTCGCCCTGATACGAAAGGAGTTCACCACCGCCGGACCCACGCTCGGCGCCCAGCTCCGCGTCAACTGTCTGACACTCTGCGCGGGCCTTCACAACCACCACACAGGCGAGGAACTCGGCATCTTCCCGTTCCTGGCCGGCAGCCGCCCCGAACTCGCCCCGGCCCTGGACCGCCTGCGCGAGGAACACGAGCACATCGCAGCCCTGACCGCCGAGTTGAAGCGGATCATCGGCGACGACTCCGCGGATCCCCAGCACGCCCGCCGAGAGGTCGAACGCCTCACCGCCGAGCTGGAGACCCATCTGGCGTACGAGGAGGAGCAGCTGATCCCAGCACTGGACGCGCCGCCGACGGAGCCGGCCCGCTAGGTGTTCGGCCCGCGCGGCGACGGGCGGGGCGACCGGCTGGGGCAAACCGGCGGGGGCGACGGGCCGGGGCGACCGGCGGCCCGGCCCTCGGCACGCTGTTCGGCGGGCCGGCATCTGCGGGTGTTGATGGATGCGGGGCTGATGGGCACGGGGCTGATGGGCACGGGGCTGATGGGCACGGGGCTGGTGGACGCTGGGCCGGTGGACGCTGGGCCGGTGGACGCGGAGTCGGTGGACGCGGGGTCGGTGGACGCGGGGTCGGTGGACGCCGGTCGGTGGACGCGGGGTCGGTGGAGCGACGGCAGGCCGGGCAGTCGGAGCTGCATGTCCGGACGCCGGCCGGGGAGGTGCTGCTGGAGGCCTCGGGGGCCGGTGCGGGAGCCCGGGAGCCGGAACCGGGGATCCACTAGGCTCCCCCTGTCTGCCTGTCTGCCCGTCTGCCTGCCCGCCCATCCACCCGGCAGCCCATCCGCCCATCCGCCCATCGGTCCGGCCGCCCATCCGCCCGGCCGGCAGTCGTGGATGGGAGCGTGCCACGCCATCCACCTTTGCGGGCGGGGCCCTCACTCGAACGGCAACGGCCGCGCGTGCACCACGTCCAGCCGGGACACGGCCCGCGTGAGCACGACGTACAGCCGATGCAGTCCCCGGGTCTCCCCCTCCGCGATCGCCGCCGGCTCCACGGCGACGACATGGTCGTACTCCAGGCCCTTCGCGAGCCCGGCCCCCAACACCGTGACGCGCGCGCCGAGTTGGTCGACCCCGGCCGCCTCGATACCGGCGCCGCCGAGCGCCTCCCGGATCCGTACGACGTCGGAGTCGGCCGTGATGACGCCCACGGACCCCTCGTACGAGAGGGCGCGGCGCACGGCCCCGACGGTCTCGCCGAGTACGTCGTCCGTGTGGAGCATCCTCAACTCGCCGTCCCTACGCAGGGATTGGCCTGCGGGAACTCCGACGTCCAGCCTCGCCAGTACCCGGTTGGCCAGCTCGACCACCGCCTGCGGGACACGGAAGCCGGTGGTCAGCGGCACGACCACCGCCTCCGGTCTGCCCAGGTGGCCGAGGAGTTCGCCCCACTCCCGCGCGGCCCACGGTGTGGTCCCCTGCGCGAGATCGCCGAGGACGGTGAGCGACCCGTAGACCGCCCGCCGTCCGATCGCCCGGCACTCCATCGGGGACCGGTCCTGCGCCTCGTCGATCACCAAGTGCCCATAGCCTTCCGGGTGTTCGATGAGCCCGGCGACCTCGTCGAGGAGGACGAGATCGGCCGCCGACCACCGGGCGGACTTCCACGACCGGGGCGGCCGCGCCCAGAGCAGCGCCTTCTGTTCGTCCGCGTCCAGCACTCCGTCCGCCGCCCTGGCCAACACGGCCGGATCGGCTAGCAGTTCGGCGACAACCTCCTCCGGCCGCACCCTGGGCCACACGGCGTCGACGTACGCGCCGACGGGCCGCGCCCGTGAGATCTTCTGCACCCAGGCGTTGGACTGGGGCCCGGCACGCCGTTCGGCCCGCTCCCGCACGTACCGCACGATCCGCGTCCGGACCCGCTCGCGCCCGACGGCGTACGGCAGTTCCTCCGCCCGTACGCCCGCCACGATCCGCGCGAGCGCCTCACCGGGCACCCGCCACCGGTACGAACCGTCGGGCACCGCAAGGCCGTTGACCCCCTGCACTCCCTGCACTCCCTCCACCCCATCCGCCCCGACCCGGGCGTAGAGGGCTCGGCGCAGCACCTGCGCCATACGGGCGTCGTGCTTGACGACCGCGGTTGCCTCACCGTCCTCGCCCGTGACGGGGTGCCGCCCGATCTCCTCCCCGACCGTGGACTGCCGTACGCCGGTCTCGCCGAGCGCGGGCAGCACCTCCGAGATGTAGGAGAGGAAGGTGCGGTTCGGCCCCAGGATCAGCAGTCCGCCGCGCTGGACGCGCTGCGGGAACGTGTAGAGCAGATACGCGGCCCGGTGCAGCCCGACGGCCGTCTTCCCGGTGCCCGGCGCGCCCTGCACACAGACGGAGACGGTGAGGTCCGCCCGTACGAGTTCGTCCTGGTCGGGCTGGATGGTGGCGGCGATGTCGCGCATCGGGCCGACGCGGGGCCGCTCGATCTCGCTCGCGAGGATGCGGCTGCCGGCCGGGGCCCCGGTGCGGTGCCCGTCCGGCGCCCCGCCGAGGCACCCGTCCGCGAGGCGCTCGCCCCCCAGATACTCCCTCTCCAGGCACTCACCCCCCAGATACTCCCCCTCCAGGCGCTCGTCCTCCAGACCCGTGAGGTCGGCGGAGTCTCCGCGGCTCCCCGGCGCCCAGCCGAACCGCCGCCGCACCCGCACACCCTGTGGATCGCGGGCGCTCGCCTGGTAGAAGGCGCGCGACACGGGAGCCCGCCAGTCCACGACGAGGGGTGGCGCGGAGGGGTGCTCGGTGATCCTCCGCCGCCCGACGTGGTAGCTCTGCCCGGCGTGATCACCGGCGCCGCCGCGCTCGCCCCCGAAGTCCAACCGCCCGAAGAACAGAGGCCCTTCGGGCAGTTCCCGCATCTCCTTGGCCCGACTGCGGAGCCGGTACCCGAGCACTTCGGCGTCGGCACCGGACGCGGACACGTCCTCTCCGGTGACGACGTGTTCCTGAGCACCGTCGACCATCGCGGCGAGGGCGGCGCGGCAGGTGTCGTGGTAGGCGCGTTCCCGGGTGAGGGAGGTGATGAGAAGGGGGTCGGGTGAGGTCATTCGAGCAAGGCTAACGGAATAACGTAACCGAGTTAAACTTTTTACTTGGCCATGGAATGGGCGTCGCTCAGCACCCGCCGGGCGTCACACGCAACGCGGCAGCCCGGCCTCAAGTCGGGCGAACGCGCCCTCCGCAGCGACGACAGCGTCCCGCCGCACGTCCGCGACCGGCTCACCGCCCGCGATCCGCCGCCAGTTCTCCTGCGCGAGGATCCGCTGGACGGCGATGATCTGCCCGGCGGCGAGCCTGGCGTCGAGGCCACCGCCGAGTGCCCCGGTGAGGGCGTCCTCGGACCGCTCCAGATACTCGTACAGGCGCGCGACCAGCGAAGGGGTCCCGTAGAGCAGCCGGTGAAAGGCGAGGATGTGCGGGTCCCCGTTGACCCCGGTGATGGGGTCGCTCCGCTCGATCCCGGCCAGGAACTGCCGCCGCAGCGCATCGACGGCGGACTCCCCCGGCGCCCGCGCGGCGACCACCCGGGCGGCCTCGTCCTCGTGATCGGCGAACCGGTGCAGAACCAGGTCCTCCTTCGAGGAGAAGTACCGAAAGAGGGTCGGCTTCGAGATCTGGGCGGCGGCGGCCACCTCCGCGACGGAGACCCGCTCGAACCCCTTCTGGAGGAAGAGCGTGATGGCGACGTCCGAGACGTCCTGGTACATGCGCAGCTTCTTACGCTCGCGCAGCCCCATGGCACCCACCGCACCCGCGGCACCCGCAACACCTGCCACACCCACCGCACCCGCCTCACGCGGCGCGCCCACGGCGCTCGCCCCACTCACCGCACGCGTGACCCCGGTCGCGCCCGCAGCACCCCTCGCACCCGTCTCGCCCATGCACCGAGCCTACGCACTTTCCGGACTCCCGCCCTCCCCTTGGACACCACTTCCTCGGCCCCTTGGCTGGTTCCGCCCCCTCTGACCGGCTCCTCTTGACCTCAACCGAACTTGAGGTCAAAGACTGGACGCTCCACCCCCTCCCCTCCGACCCTCTGGAGATCCCCCGTGCGAGCAGCCCAGGTGACACGGTTCGGCGACCCGTCGGTCCTGATCACGACCGACCTCCCGGACCCGGTCCCCGCCTCCGGCGAAGTACTGATCGACGTCGCCTACGCGGACACGATCTTCGTGGAGACGCAGATACGGTCCGGCTGGGGCGGCGAGTACTTCCCGGTGACCCCTCCGTACGTCCCCGGGGGCGGCGTCGCGGGAGTCGTGAGCGCCCTGGGCCCGGACGTCCCCGCGCACTGGCTGGGCCGCCGGGTCACTTCGTTCGTGACGGGCGCGTACGCGGACCGGGCCGTGGCGGCGACCTCGGCACTCACACCCGTACCGGACTCCTTGGATCTGCTCCAGGCGGCGGCCCTGGTCCACGACGGAGTCACTGCGACGGGCCTCCTGGAACTCACCGGGGTGACCGAGACGGACCGGGTCCTGATCCTGGGTGCCTCGGGTGGCATGGGCACCCTCCTGGTCCAGCTGGCCCACGCGCGGGGCGCCCGGGTGGTGGGCGTGGCCCGAGGCGAGGCGAAGCTCGCCCTGGTACGAGACCTGGGCGCGGACGCGGTGGTCGACGCGGCGTCCCCCGACTGGCCGGCCCTGGCCCGCCGTGCCCTCGGCGGCTCCGACGGCGCGGCGGACGTGATCCTGGACGGCGTCGGCGGCCAACTCGGCGCGAAGGCCTTCCCCTTGACGGCAGCCGGCGGCCGCTTCTCGGCCCACGGCGCCCCGACCGGCGGCTTCGCCCCTCTGGACCCGACGGAGGCCAAACACCGCGGCATCACCCTCTTCGGCATCGGCGACGTCCAGTTCAGCCCGTCCGACCTCAACCGCCTGACGGCCCACGCCCTCGGGGAGGCCGCGGCGGGGCGGTTGCGGGCGGTCGTCGGGGAGGTGTTCTCGCTGGAGGAGGCGGGGGCGGCGCATGCGGCTGTGGAAGGGCGGGGGCTGGTGGGGAAGGTGGTGCTGAAGGTGTGAGGGCAGACCGTCACAGGTCCCCGGTCGGCCTGGGCTCCCGGGCGCCGCCATCGTCGCTGTCCGGCAACGCACGAGCAAGATAGGGGTTCGCCGTCAGCCGCGCGGGCAGCCCCAGGGCGGCGGTGGCGGCGTCAAGGGTCGACGCGTACGAATCCACGGCCCTGCGCACATTGGGCGCGTCGAGGTCGGCGCCGGCCACCAGCCGGTCCAGGTCCACGTAGGCGGATCGGACGTTTTCGATGCGCCGGTAGACGCGCCAGTCCTTCTGCCAGTCCTGGGTGCATTCGCGGGGGAGCAGGAGACTCCAACGGCGGAACATGCGGTCGCGGATCTCGGGCCGGGTGGGAGTGAGATGCATGTGCCGGACGAGGTCGTACAGCGGGTCGCCGACCATGGCCTTCTCCCAGTCGATGAGCGTGAGTGCGAGGGCGTCGTCGCGGCGTACCAGGTTCCACGGGTTCAGATCACCGTGCAGCAACGTCGGTCGCCGCGGTGTGACGCGGGGTTCGGCAAATATCTCGTGCAGCCGTTGGGCGTCGGGCAACCCCAGTTGCCGTGCCAGTTTCCGCGACGCGCTGGGCAGCTCCGCCACCAGCCGTACCAGCTCCTGGATCAGCCACGCGCAGAAGTCGAACTCCGCCCCCATCGGGTCGAGATGCCAGTGGTCGAGCCGCGTCAACGCGCAGAGCTGGTCGACGAGCCCGTCCGCTTCGTGCGGTCGCAGACCGTTCACGGGGTGGTCCGGGGGCTGTTCGCCGTCGAAAGGGCCGGCGTAGGTGTGGATGGCGAACGGGTCCGCCATCCCGATGCTGCTGTGGAGGCTCTCACCCAGTGCCAGCACCCGCGGTGCCGTCACGGCGAGCCCTGAACGTTCGACAGCTCTGAGTACCGCGTGCTCGCTGAGGAAGCACGGCTCGCTGCGCCGTGCGGACGCGAGCCTGCGACGCACGACGACCGGGAAGTCGACGCCCGGGACACGAACGACCGAGTTGAGATGGGCTGTGCCCTTCAACACCCGCTCCGCCGGAACAGCTCCCTCCGCGATCAACGCACCGAGCACTGCGGAACGGGGAAAATCGGGATGCTCGGGGATCCGCGAATCCGGCCTCCAGTGCATGGCCGGGGCCGGTTGCGGACCTCGTGTCCTGCCCGGGCGGCCCGCCCGCCACCGCAGCAGGGTCCGCTCGATCTCGGTCTCGTCAGGCACATGAGACAGCCTGAGCGGTTCCGCGGCGGCTTCCAGCGCGCCGCGGACCGCGGCTGTCGACGCGTCCAGACTCCGTTGATCGGGCTTTGCGGCCTCAAGAGACTTCGCCGCGCGCATCAGGTCGGGAAAGACGGACTGAGCCCGCTCGAAGGCGATGTAGTGGCGCAGATCCTTGGCCAGTCCGTTCAGGGCCGCGGGGCACAGGGCTTCCGTGTTCTCGGCCCACGCCTGGATGACCTCGTCCCACTGGAAGTCCGGATACCTCATGCGAACCAGGTGAGTGGCGAGATCGTGCAGGGGATCGCCGTAGGTCGCCAGCTCCCAGTCGACGCAGATCAGGGGAGGATCGCCGCTGTACGACACGATCACATTGCCACGATGCAGGTCCGCATGAAGCAGGCCGTACGGACGGCGTTCCATCCGGGGAACCCGCCGGGCCAGCTCGATCAGCGTGTCGTCGGATATGCCCAGCGCCGCGAACAGCCCACCGAACTCAGTCCAATTGGATTGGCGGATCTGCTGTTCCGCGAGCTCGGCGAGGGTCCGCAGAAACCCCTCGCTGTCCCCGGAGTGGGGCCAGTGGCCCGGCAGCGGCGGCAGGCACTCCTCACCCACCTGGGACGTCTGCGCGAGGAGTTCGGTCACCGCCTTGATGAGCAGCAGGTCGACCGGCTTGCCGTCCGGGCAGACGCGAGAGAGCGGTACACCCTCCACATAGCTGTGGAGGGCCGAACCCTCGCGTCGGGCCAGGCACACCGGCACCTGCGGCAGGACCCTGCTGACGGCGTCGAGAAGCACCGCCTCGTCGTCCCATGTTCTGATCACCACGGGCAGCGCTTCCGCCCGGCGGATCCGGACGGTCGCGGACGTACCTGCCCTGCGGCCGACCAGCCGGGCCAGCCGATCCGTCAGCGGCAGAACGTAGTTGCGGTTGTGGTAGCCGCCCTCCGCCACTCCGTGTTTCTGCGCCGCCTCGATGAACGCGTCGTAGGCAGCGTCGTCGTCGGAGTTCCAGGAAAGGGGGTGCCGGAAAGCGGGGTGTCGGGCGCCAGATACGTCCACTGGCCGCTCCTCAGTGAGCGAATCCGATATCCAGGAACACCTTAGGTACCACAACCGGCTATCACGGCGAGCACGTTATCGTGCACGCTCCGTACCGAGTCCCTCCCCGTGCTTCTGGTACCACCCAACGAGTGAGGCCGAAATCTCCGGCAGGCTCGGCACCCTCTCCAGCCCCAACGGCTCCGCCGCGGCTGCCAGTACCTTCTGTATCTTGCTGCCCGCGCGGTCCAGGAGGCTGCTGTCGGTACCCGGCCCCGCGCCCAGCGACAGGGACATCCGGATGACATCGGTGAACACCGACTGCGCCCGCTTGTAGTCGAGCAGTTTCGGCAGGTCGTCGTACCAGTCGGCCGAACTGCCGGGCGTGATGCCGTCGACGGCCTCGCACCACTGCTCCTTCATCCGGTCTTCCTGATCCTTCGGATACCGCATCAGATAGAGGTGCGTGGCCAGGTCGTACAACGGATCACCGAACATCGCCAGCTCCCAGTCGATGGTCCAGAGTCTCCCTCCGGCATCGACGACGAAGTTCTCGCGATGGAGATCGGCGTGCAGCAGGCAGAAAGGGCGCTCGGTCAACCCCGCCACATGCTTTCTGAGCTGCTTGAAGGAGTCACCGTCCACACCGAACGAGCCGAACAGATCCTCGAAGACAGCCAGGTTCTCCTGGTACACACGCTCCTCGGTGAAGCAGATGAGCCGCTCCAGGAAGTCCGAGGTGTCACCCTCGCGTGCACGATCCTGGGCTTTGCATCTCCTCTCCGCCGTGAGCGAACCGGAGCTGATGCCCGCCAACTGCCTGAACAGCGCGATGATTTGGACGAGGATGGCGTCGGGGACGGCACGACCGGACCCGCACTGCGAGCCCAGCGTCTCTCCCTCGATGAACCGCTGAAGACCGACCGGGCCCGCCTGGATGATGTCGGGGATGCCTCCGATGCTTCCCTGCAGAGCCCGGAGCAACTGCTCCTCCGAGGTGAAACAACGCCTGTCGAACCACAGCAGATTGGTGCGCGGCTCGCGGCACTTCAGGCGGACCGGCCGGGCCGCCTCCGCCTCGCCAGGCAGCGGAAAGACATAGGTTTCATGGTGGTAGCCCTGGAGTGGTCCTTCGACCACGCTCGCATTGCCACTCACCTCAACGGCTCGCTGCCGAGCCAAGGAAGCCGATTCGGGTGACATAGTCCGTTCTCTCGCGTGAGACCGCACCAATGGTGAAAGAGGGGAGAGAGTACTCCCCTGCGGTTGAGCATCGTGCCAGAAGCGATTCTTCCGATCGCGTCCGTGTCCCGCCTGAACGTATGGGCTTCCGCTCGTACGAAAGCGGACGCCCGGCCGAGCCACCTCGAGCGCGTGAGCAACACGAGTTGCCGTGCTTCACACTGTCCGGGTGACAATGATGTGGCCCTTGAGTGGCCGATCCAGCGGCCCGCGAGCCCTGCGACAACTTCTGCACGGCGTGGACGCGGTGTTCTTCGACTTCGACGGCCCCGTCTGCGACCTGTTCGGCAAGAAGCCGACCGCGCACATCGCCGAGGAGATCAAGGCCATGGCGCGGCTCGAATGGGGCGCTCTCGACCGTGATGTCGAGGACTGCCACGACTCGCACGGAATCCTCCACCGCCTCAGGGACATGCTCGACGGGACGCCGGCGCAGCGCTCCCGTGAGCCTCTGGACGAGGCGAACACCATCGTCACTCGATATGAATACGAGGCCGTGAATTCCGCCGTTCAGGCCCCGGACGTCGAGCCCCTGCTGGACGCACTGATCGGTCTCCGCAAACGACTGGTCGTCGTGAGCAACAACGCCGAGGATCCCGTCCTGCAGTACCTCAAAAGTTCGGACCTGCAGTCGAGGTTCGAAGCGGTCTGCGGTCGTGATCCGCGCGAGCCGCGGCGCATGAAGCCTCACCCCGACGCCGTACGCAGGGCCCTGACGGCCGTGGGCGACATGGACCCCGCCAAGGCCCTGCTGGTGGGCGACCAGCTCACCGATCTCCAGGCGGCCAGAGCGGCCGGGATCCGCTTCCTGGGATACACACAGGACAGGAGACGCCGACGGCGGATGATGCAGAACGGTGCGGACGGCGTGGTCGCGTCACACGCCTCGGTCCTCGTCGCGGCCCGGGCGCTCGCGGACGACTATTCCTCCGAGAGACGGCTCCAGACCGAGTCGAAATAGGCCTTCATGCTGTCCACGAAGTAGGTGCCCGGGGAGTCCGGGTCGGCGTCACTCTCGTAGTGCATGAGGCTGGCGCCGATGCCTTCGACGTCCACGGCGGTCAGCTCCTCCCCGTCGTCCAGCACGATCGGGCGCTCGACCACCTGGTACAGCCCGAACAGCGCCTCCGAGCCGTTCAGCAGATAGAACTTGAAGTTCGGGACCACCGGTGTGCGACGGATCCTCAGGTCGACCTCGGGCACCAGCTTCTCGACCCTCAGGGACTCGAGGGTGTGCCGCAGCGAGGAGGTGGACCGGCGCGCGATGGCCCACACACGCTCCACCGGGCGCCGGTCGGACGGATCGTCCTTGGACCGGGGGTAGGGCAGCTCGGCGTCCTCGGAAGGCACCAGAATCCGTACGGTGATGCTCCGCGGAGCGCCGTGGGAATCCGTGCGGATGCTCTCCGCCTGCAACCGGATGTGAGTGTCGAGGGATTCGCCGGTCAGCGTGAAGACGTCCAGGCTGACCTCCGGCTGTCCGAAGGCCTTGCTGATGATCGGGCCGAGAGCCATGGGGCGAGGCGTCGCACTCCGCAGCACCGCGGGTTGTATCCGCTGCGCCTTGACCACTTTCGATCCACTGCCCTGGCGGGACTCGATCCAGCGCTCCTCCGCCAGCGTCTTCAGCACTCTCTGCACGGTGTCCCGGGAGACCCCGAGCTCCTTGGCCAGGGTCCGCTGCGGCGGCAGGTAGCTTCCCAGCGCGTACTTCCCGGTGAGCATGCTGTTGCGCAGCTCCTCCAGGACACGCACGAACTCCTTGCCGCCTCCTTCGCTCGTCCGCTCTTCGTCCACATGCCGACCGTACCTCTTCCGGTCCACAAGCAAACCAGTTAGCAGTCAAGTTGGACTCCCAACCTGACTGCCGGTTAAGGGATCTCCCAGGAGGGGGAAACCAATTTCAAGACAACCAGTCCAATTGGACGGCAGGTTGATCGATCCGCTGAGGTGGACGGGGTGGGGAACATGGTCTTCTTCCAACTGGTGGGTGTGGGCGTCCAGTTCGCGATGACCCAGTTGGTCCAGTCGAGGTTCGGGGTGGCGGGTCTGATCCTGCTGGCCCTCATGTCGGTGGGAGTACGGGCGGGCCACCCGCGATTGGCCTGGTGGTCGGCCGGACTCTTCTTCCTGCTGACACTTCAGCTCCAGAGCTAGCCCCGGAGAACCCGCAGCACCGGCTCCAGCGACCCCACCACGTTCTCGGCTCCCGCGTCACGCAGCAACTTCTCCTTGTACCCGTTACGCGCATAGCCGAGAAACGCAACACCGGCCCGCTGGGCGGCTTCGAAGTCCGAAGGGGCGTCGCCGATCATGAGGGTGGACCCCGGTGCGGCACCGAGGGCGTTGATGGCCCGGTTGAGGCAGTGCGGGTGCGGCTTGAGGTGGTGCAGGTCCTGGGTGCGGCCGTAGATGTTCGGCGCGAAGCAGCCGGCGAGGCCTCGGCTCTCCAGGTAAGTGGTCGCGGTGCGAGGTGAGTTGTTGGTCGCCACGGCCAGCCGGGCGCCCACCGCGCTCCACGTTCGTATCAGTGGGTCCGCGAACTCGGTGGGCCAGGCGGAGGGGACCGCCTTGAGTTCCTGCTGGGTGAGGCGTTCCTCCAGCTCGACCACCAGATCGCTGCGGGGATGACGGCGGTTGACCGCGTACAGGACCGCCATCGGGTCCGCGTGGACGCGTTCCTCCTCGGTCAGCAGCCCGCGGAGGCCCTGGCGTTCGAGCCACTCGACCAGGTCCTTGGCCACGTCCTCCGCCGAGTGCCCCGCGAACAGCCGACAGATCGGCCCGTCGAAGTCGAAGAGGACAGAGCGGGCCTGCTTGATCACTTCCTGGAGGTTCGCTGTCTCTGCTGCCACCGGACCAGTCTGCTTCGTATCAGGAGTCACTAGGAGAGTGTCAGGTCCGTCGTGATGGTTTCCCAGAGGGCGTCGAACCACTTTTGGGACTGCTCGACGAAGGCGGCGTCGCGTTGGCCTGCCCTTTGCTCGAAGGAGAACAAGAGGGATGTGGAGCCCAGGGCGTCGTACATGTCGAGGGTGCCGCTGTCGCCGGCCTCCTCGCGCCTCGTGATCATGTAGTACGCGATCAGGGCCTCGACGCCGTTGAGCAGGTACAGCTTCACCGGCGGGGTGAACGGGAGAGCCCGGAAGGTCACGTTGACGTCGATGCCGTGGGACGAACGCAGCGCCTTGAGGTTGTGGCGCAGGACGTGGCCCTGGGCGTTGCGCATCTCCAGCCAGCGCTGGTGGACCGGGTCCTGGGCCCCCTGCGCGTCGACCGAGACGGGGAAGGCGAGGTTGATCTCCCGGGAGGGCAGCAGGATGCGGACGTCGATCGACTCGGGGCGGAGTCTGCCCTCGTGGATCAGGCGGACCGGTTCACCGAGGGCCAGCATCAGGGTCTCGGCGGTGAGGCACGCGGCGTCCACCCGGACGTGCGGCACGGCGAACGCCTCGACCAACTGCGGTGCCAACCCGACCATCGTCGGCTGAGGTTCGTCCCGCGCGGGGGTCACGTCCGCGATACGCGGGGGGCTGCCCTTGCTGACGTTGCTGAGCCGGCCCTCGTCCTGGAGTGCCCGCAGGGCCTGACGAATCGTGCCGCGCTCCACGCCGAACTCCTCGGCCAACTCGGCCTGGGTGGGCAGGCGGTCGCCGGAGCGCAGGTCACCCGCGCGGATGCGGTCCCGCAGGATGTCGGCGATCTCCTGCGGCGAGAGCTTTCTGCTGCCGTTCACTGCCACGTTCTCCTGGGTCACGACCAAACGCTACAACTCCGCTCCATCTTAAGGGAGTTGTTTGAAAGTTGTTTTGAAGTAGGAACCAACTGGGGATAACTTAGTCAGAGTTGGCAACCAACTCAACGAAGATGGCGGAAGGTTTGCCTCCTCTCGCAAGTAGTTGGCACATGGGAAGGCTCCGCGCCTCTCCAGCATCGTCCCGCACCACCGGCACCACAAAGACCCGAAGGAGGATCCACCATGCCCGTCATCGCCTTCCTCTCCGCCGTCTTCGTCGTCACCTTCGAGCAGCTCGTGCAGTGGCGGTACGGTCCCAGCGGTGTCGTGGGGCTGCTGCTGCTCACCATCGGCATCAAGGCGAAGAGCCCGACCTGCAGCTCGATCGGCGCCGTCGTCCTCGCCCTCATGGTCTCCGGGCCGGCCCTGTGACCCGTACGACCCGTATGGCTCGTACGGCCGGCATAGGTCGTACAACCCGTACGACCTGCGAGGAAGACCCATCCGAAGATCCGCCCGAAGATCAGGTACCCACCCGTGGGAGACCTCAGCCCGTGAGCACAAGCTCCGAGCTGATGGTCTCCCACAGTGCGTTGAACCACAGATGGGACTGCTCGACGAAGGTCGTGTCCCGCAGGCCGTCGCCCTGTTCGAAGGGGAACAGCATGGACTGGGTCCCCTCCGCGTCGTACATCTCCAGGTACTCGTGGTCGATCTCCTCGCCGCGCCGCGTCAGCGTGTAGTACGCGAAGAGCGCCTCCGCGCCGTTGAGCAGGTAGAGCTTCACGGGCGGGGTGAACGGCAGGGCGCGGAAGGTGATGTGTACGTCGATGCCGTGCGTGGCCCGTAACGCCAGCAGGTTGTGCTTGAGGACCTGGCCCTGCGCGTTGCGGTGGGCCAGCCAGCGGCGCTGCAGCCGGTCGTCGACCTTGTCGTCCACCGGTGCCGGGAAGGCGAGGTCGATGTCGCTGGACGGCAGGAGCACCCGGACGTCGATCCTGGCTGGTTTTATTCGCCCCTCGTGGATGAGACGCAATGGTTCACCCATCGCGAGAGTGAGGGAGACCGCCGTCAGGCACAGGGCGTCGATCTCCACATGAGGGGCCGAGAAGGCCGCCGTGATCCGTGACGCGAGCGCCACCATGGTGGGCTGCGGCGGGGCTCCGGGCCCGGTCAGGGCCGGTCCCACGTCCTGCGCGACGGTCGCCGGGCTCCCTTTGGACACGTTGGACAGCAGGTGTTCCGACTGGAGGATGCGCAGCGCCTGGCGTACGGCCCCGCGCTCGACACCGAACTCGTCGGCCAGCTGGGCCTGTGTGGGCATGCGCTGCCCGGGCCGCAGCTCACCGGACCTGATCCGGGTGCGCAGCTCGTCGGCCACCTCGCGGTGTGACCGCTGTGGCTGTTGTGACCTCTTCCGCCCATTGACGGCGACGTGTTCCGGGTCCACAACCAAACACTACAACTTCGCGCCATCTTTGGGCAGTTATTGAGAAGGTGGTTATGAGACGCGTCCAAGCGGAGATAAGTTCAGTGAAGTTGGTTACCAACTTGAGCAACATGGTCAAGCTTCCCAGGGGTTGGCCACCAGAGTCGCAACTGTCGACCAGGTGGACGGTCCCAGCGGGGGTCCGCCTCCCCGTCCCGAAGGAGGGACCGCATGCCGCTCATCGCCATCATCGTCGCCGCCCTCGCCATCGGTTTCGAGCAGTTGATCCAGGTGAAGTTCGGGGCGATGGGCGTCATCGCCTTCGTCGCCCTCGCCGTCGGAATCAAGGCCAAGAACTCCATGATCGGCGGCATCGGGGCCGTCATCCTCGTGATGCTGCTCGCCCAGTCCGGCTGATCGGACGCCACCGTCCGGCAGTCCGGCCGACCGTGCTCCCTTCCGGAGGGGAGCCGGGAGCCCGGTCGGTCCGCACCATCGCGGTTCGCTCCAAGATCCGCGGAACAACAACTGAACAGCTACGGATCACAACTGAACAGCCACACCGAACAACGGAGGAGAAGCCGCCGACGCGGACCACCGACAGGGAAGGGAGGCCGGAGACCCCGAAGGACAGAATGACCAGCCAGAACCAGGCAGGACCGGGAACAAGAGAATCAGAAGATGTCCGGGCACCACGGTCGCCGGGACGTTCGCAGCAGGGCGTCGGCCACGAGGGCGGCGCCCGCTCGTTCTTCCCGCACCCGCCCCAGCGCCGCGAGCCGCACCGCCGACTCGTCCCCGAGCCAGAGCGACCCCAACTCACCCACATCCAGCGTGAGTTCGGCGTCCTCCGTGGTCCGCGCACAGCTCGCGCCCGCCTCCGAGGCGTCCAGCCGGTACCGGCCCCCGCACAGCCCTCCCCGGTCGACGACCTCCAGGACGAGCGTCCCCGTCGCCCCGTACGTACGCGCCTCCAGTGCCGCCACGACATCCAGGACCCGCACCCACAGCAGGTCGGCCTGCGTCAGGATGCGTGCCGCGCGCGGATCCGGCAGCAGATGCGGCAGCAGGTCGTCCGGCGCCCGCCACCCCGTCCTGACCTTCGTGACCCAGTCCACCGAGCACACGTACCGCCACAGGGCGCGCTCCGCGGCCGGCGTCACCGCGATCATGTCCTTGACCTTCGCGGTCTCCAGCGGCTGCTTCACGTCCCCCCAGTGGTCGTCCACGGTGTACGTGAGCAGCCCCTCGACCTCTCCCTCCGCGTCGCGGTACACGGCGTGGAACGGCTCGGTCCACGAGGCCGGGTCGAGCACCAGCGCGCCCGTACGGACCTGCCACCACCTCTCGTCGCGGTCGACCACACCCGGCTGTACCCGCCTGAGCCGCTCGTGCAGCTCCGGGCCGATCTTCCGTACGTCGTCGCCGTCCACGAGGTCGATACGGCCGCCGTCCTCCGGGCCCGACCAGCGGGGGTCGAGGCCCGCCCTCGGCACGTCGATCGTCCACTCGGCGGCCGTCGTGGCCACGCCGAATCCGTACCGGCCGTAGATCGGGTACTCCGCGGCGATCAGCGTCGCCACGGTGTCGCCCCGCTCCTTCGCGGCCGCCAGGTCCTTGGCCATCATCCGGGTGAGGATGCCTCGGCGGCGGTGGGTCGCGGTGACGGTCACGTTCGAGATCGCGTCCGCCTGCACGGGGGAGCCGCCCACGGCTGTGATCTGCTGTGGGAACGAGCGGAACGTGCCTACGCATCTGGTGCCGTCGAATGCGCCCAGTGTTCGGGCGGGGACGATGTAGGTGCTGCGGTCCTTGACGTCTGCGTCCGAGACGGTCGGGGGTTGCTGGAATCCCGTGTGCAGGGCGCGGGTCCACTCTCGGATCTCGTCCTCGCGGATGGGGCGTATGTCTATGTCCTGGCGCGGGCTCATGTGGCCACGCTAGGCATACGTGGTGAGGGGTGTCGCGGAGTTTTCCTCTCCCCCGACCCACCCCTTCCCGAAACCGGGGCTCCGCCCCGGACCCCGCGGGGCCAGACCGTATACGGGTGCGGGCCGCCTTGGGCTGATCGCGCAGTTCCCCGCGCCCCTAAAAGCACCGGTGGCCCAGGCCGGATCGCCACGTGACGGCCCGTCCTGGTTGCTCGCGCAGTTCCCCGCGCCCCTAAAAGCACCGGTGGCTGAGGTCGGTTCGCCGCGTGACGGTCGTCTTGAGTTGCTCGCGCAGTTCCCCGCGCCCCCAAAGGGGCGCCGCCCCACGTTCCCCGCGCCCCCAAAGGGGCGCCGCCCGACGGTCCCCGCGCCCCGGCGGGGCACCGGCCGAAGGGGGCGTGGCGGGATGTGTGGCCGCAGCTTACGACGACGCGAGCAGGCGGTGACCTTGGCAATCGGGCCTTGGCTGGTCCGCTGCGGGCGGACATCCCGGTGCGGCCCCGCACCTGGCCGACGAGCCGCGACCCCCACGCACCCCAGGGGCGCGGGGAACTGCGCGACCAGCCCCCACCCACCCGCAGACAAAAAGCGTCACATCAGCAAGTCGTCCACCTGCGCCTCGCCCTCGCGATAGCGACGGGCGATCTCCGCGCTGCAGTCGTCAGCCGTCCGCTGCAACTCCTGCCGCCGCCGAGAAACCTGCTGCTCGTACCGCACGAGCCGCCCCATCGCCGCGTTCAGCTCCAGATCCGTACGCGCGTCGAGATCGGACAGCTCGACCTCGGCGAGCATGTCCGAGGCCAGCCGCCGGAACTCCTCGCTGTGGGGCGTACCCACGGTCACGTGCCGCGCCGACGACCGCTGCCGCGCCGGCGCATCCGTCAGGATCTCCGACAGCCGCTCGACGACGGACGCCGAAGCCGCGATCCGCGCCTCGCGCCCCCGCCGTGGCGCACCCCGCCGCCCCAACTCGGCCCGCAGGATGTCGATCCGCCCCTGCAGCAGCCGCCGCACATAGCTCAGATCGGCCTCGTCCCGCTGCGCGTCCCTCCGCAGGGTGCGCAGTTCGGGCAGCCGCAGGACGCTCAGCCCAGGCTCCAGCTCGGGCTCGGGCTCGGGCTCCGGCTCGGGCGCCGACTCAGACATGGGGCTGTCCGTACGCTGGGTGGGCGGACGCGCCACGACCGGGCGCGCTGACGACGACGGCGAAGACTGCGGCAAAGACGCTTCCGGCGATGGCGATGACGCCGGCGATGACGGCGGCTCCCCCCGAATCAGCGATACGACCCCGGGTGACTGCCCTGTACTCGATGTGCTCATGTGCCTCAACCGTCCCCTCGACCGGCGCGTATGAGCATCGTGCCACCCCAAGTGGCCGCTATGTGACCGAGTGCCCCCGATCGGCCCCAGATGGGGGGTTAAGGATCAATAAGAAAGCCCCCGTACGGAGTCGGCACCAAGGTCGACGCCGACGTCAATCCGACGCACGGCATGATGGTCCGTATGCGTGCGGTGGTGCAGAGAGTGGACGGCGCGAGCGTCGTCGTCGAGGGTGAGACCGTCGGGGAGATCGACGGCGAGGGCCTGTGCGTCCTGGTCGGGGTGACCCACGAGGACACCAAGGAGAAGGCGGCCCAACTGGCCCGCAAACTCTGGTCGATCCGGATGCTGGCCGACGAGAGGTCGTGCTCGGACATCGACGCCCCGCTGCTCGTGATCAGCCAGTTCACGCTCTACGGGGACGCCCGCAAGGGCCGGCGCCCCACCTGGAACGCGGCCGCCCCCGGCGACGTCGCGGAGCCCCTCGTGGACGAGGTCGTGGCCCAGCTGCGCTCGCTGGGAGCGACGGTGGCGACGGGCCGCTTCGGCGCGCAGATGCGCGTCTCCCTGACGAACGACGGCCCGTTCACCGTCCTGCTGGAGATGTAGCCGTCAGCCGGGCAGCAGGCACTCCAAGATCCGGCCGGGCGGCGCCCTACGGCTCGACCACGACCTCCTGCGCCGCGGCCGTCGTGTCGGCCACCAGCCGCGCGTCCAGCGGTACGTTCCGCTTGACGAGCCCCAGGGCGATCGGCCCGAGCTCGTGGTGCCGTACGGCCGTCGTCACGAAACCGATCTTGCGCCCGTCGGGCCCGTCGTCCGCGAGCCGCAGCTCCGCGCCGTGCGGCGGCAGATGGACCTCGCTGCCGTCCAGGTGCAGGAAGACGAGCCGACGCGGGGGCTTGCCCAGGTTCTGGACGCGGGCGACGGTCTCCTGCCCGCGGTAGCAGCCCTTCTGCAGATGGACCGCGCTGCCGATCCAGCCCAGCTCGTGCGGGATGGTCCGGTGGTCGGTCTCGAAACCGATCCGCGGCTGGTGGTGCTCGACGCGCAGCGCCTCGTACGCGAGCAGCCCGACCGCCGGACCGTGCTGGTCGACGTCCGAGGCGTACGACTCCAGGTCCGTACGCGGCAGGAACAGATCACGCCCGTACGGCGTCTCTCGGACGACGACGCCCTCGGGGACGTCGGCGATGGAGCCGGCGGGCAGATGGACGACCGCGAACTCGTCCGTGCGGTCGGCGACTTCGACGCGGTAGAAGAACTTCATCGACTCCAGGTACGCGATCAGCGCGTCCTGGCTGTCGGGCTCCACGTGCGCCCAGGTGGTCGTGCCGTCGTCGACGAGATACAGCGCGTGCTCGATGTGGCCGTGCGCGGAGAGGATCAGCGCCTCGGTGGCGCGGCCCGCCGGGAGGTCACTGACGTGCTGGGTGAGCAGCAGGTGCAGCCAGCTGAGCCGGTCGTCACCGGTGACGGTGACCACTCCGCGGTGCGAGAGGTCCACGAAACCGGTGCCGCCGGCGAAGGCACGCTGTTCTCGGAACAGGTCCCCGTAGTGGGCGGCGACACCTTCGTCCACGCCCTCGGCGGGCACGGCACCGGGCAGGGACAGCAGAGGGCTCTTCATATCCACACAGCCTACGACCGAGTAGGCGCGCTTTTTATTTCCGGAGGAGTGCCGCTCCCCACTTGCCATAGGGCCGCTCCGCCGCCTACTCCGCCTCCGCGGCCTTCTTCGCCGCCCTCGCCGTGCAGTCCTCGCACCGGCCGAAGATCGCGAAGTGCTTCATGTCGGTGGAGAAGCCGAACGTCTCGCGGAGCTTGGCGGTGAAGTCGGCGGCGATCTCGACGTCCGCCTCGATGACGTTCGTGCAGTCGCGGCAGACCAGGTGGAGATGGTGGTGCCGGTCCGCGAGGTGGTACGTGGGCGCCCCGTGCCCGAGATGCGCGTGCGAGACGAGCCCGAGCTCCTCCAGGAGCTCCAGGGTCCGGTACACCGTGGAAATGTTGACCCCCGACGCGGTCTTCCTCACCTCGATGAGGATGTCGTCGGGGGTCGCGTGCTCCAGGGTGTCCACGGCTTCGAGCACGAGTTGCCGCTGCGGCGTCAGCCGGTAGCCGCGCTGCCGCAGATCGCTCTTCCAGTCAGTGCCTTCGGTGCTTCCAGTGCTCACCACACCGAAAGTCTAGAACTACTTGTAGAACTACTTGAAGAAAGCGATCCCGTCGTCCGGCATGTCGTCCGGCAGGGCCTTGGCCCAGCGCTCGACGTCCTCCGGGCTGACGACCTTCTTGAGCTGGGCCGACATGTACGGGCGGAGCGGAACCTCGGGGGTCTGCTTCTCGCCGACCCACATCAGATCGCTCTTCACATAGCCGTACAGACGCTTGCCGCCGCTGTACGGGCCCGAGGCGGCCGTACGGGCGACCGCGTCCGTGACCAGGTCGATCTGGGGCTTCTTGTCGGCCATCTCGCCGTACCAGATCTCGACGACGCCGTCGTCACGGACCATCACGACCTCGACCTTGCGGTTCTGGTCGATCCGCCAGAAGCCGGACTCGGACTCCAGCGCGCGCACCTTGTTGCCCTCGGCGTCGAGGACCCAGGTGTGCGAGTGGTACTCCAGGAAGTCCCGCCCGTCGTGGGTGAAGCTGACTTCCTGGCCGAAGTTGCACTTCTCGTCGCCGGGGAAGTCGTGGACGCCCGCGCCGGTCCAGTTGCCAAGCAGGAAGGCAAGGGGGACGAGGTCCTTGTGCAGGTCGGACGGGATCTCGATCATGAGGTCGGCAGTTCCTTGATGGGGGTCAGCGCTGGCCCTGGTACAGCTTCTTCACGGCCAGCCCGGTGAAGGCGAGAACGCCGACACAGACCAGGACCAGCAGGGCTTCGAAGAAGTACTCAAGCACGGGGTGCTCCTCGGGGGTGACGCGGTGGTGGGCAGTACAGAGCCGCTCCCCACTCTAGTGGGGGTGGGGAGCGGCTCTCTCTCCGAGGTCCGCCGGTCAGCTCAGGAGCTGGCTCTGCAGGACCACGGTCTGCTGGAAGGGCACCGCCTCGGCGGTCCCCCTGCGGGACTGCACGATCAGGGCGACGGTGTCACCCGCCCCCAGGTACGCGTGCCGGACCTGCTCGGCGCCGTACGGCTTCGCCTCGTTGCCGAGGACGCGTACGACGCCGTCGACCTGGGAGGACGCCGGGAACTGCTCGTCGTCGGCGACCTCTTCGGTCCCGCGCAGGTGGTACCGCGGGTTGTCGAAGGCGGTGAGTTTGCCGGCGAGCAAGTCGTCCACGACGGCTGCCGTGGCAAAGCGCAGCAGGTAGATCCGCGTGCGCGTGCCGTCCCGCATGGTCCAGCCGTGGGCGGCGATGTGCCGAAGGCCGTAGTCGGTGAGCATCTGCTCGATGGTCTCCCGGTCGTCCGTCGAGGCGTACTCCGCCAGGAAGGTCTTCACCCCGAGCCAGCCGTCCTCGCCACGCAGCGCGGTGTCGACCTTCGCGCCCTTCGGGGCGGGCAGTACGAGCGCGCGCAGGTCGGCGTGGTGGGCGGCGGCCTTGTTGGCCTCGGCGAAGGGGGCCGGGCTGCCGGACGGCAGCGGCGGCCTGACGATCTCCGGGTAGTCCCAGCGCCCGTCGGACTCGGTCGCGAGTCCCGGCAGGTCGGTGCGCTCCGGCCGCGTGATGCCGTACGCGGCAGCCGTACCGACCGCCGCGAACACCACCGCGACGGCGGTCCACCGCAACACGGCACGCAGGACCCGACGGTCCTTCCCCACCTCGGGCGGCGGGGAAGACACAAGAGCCTGCCGCTCCTCGGTCTGCTCGGTCTGCTCGGTCTGCTCGGTCATATCGCCTCCCCCGGGTCGGTGATGCGGTCGAGCTGGGTGCGCAGCAGCAACGCGACTCCCTCGGTGTTCAGTGGCCCGATCCCGGACGCGGTGGCGCTGACCAGCACGTCTCCCTCGTACGCGGAGCAGAACATCGCCTCGATGTCCTCGCCTGCGGTCTTCGGCTGCAGAAAGCACTCGGCGTTCTTGTGGCCCTTGATGGCGGGGCCCGCGCGGAAGACGTCCATGGCGTCGAGGAACTCGCTCTGGAACGTGGCGATGTCCCGGACGGCCGCCTTGTTCTCCATCCGGGACAGCACGACGCTCACCGTGAAAGCCGTCTTCGGGTCGGCGTAGGAGTTGCCCGCAGTGCTGATGTAGCTGCGCATCGCCATGCCCTGGACGCGCTGCTTGTCGATCTCCTTCTCCAGCCGCAGTCGCTGGGAGCGGGGCAGGTCACGCAGCGACTCCTTGCGCAGGGCGGCGGCCTGGGCACCGCTGAGCCGGGCGTCGTGGCCGTACTCGTTGAGGTCGGGGCCGCGGCCCCAGTCGTCCTCCCCGTACGGCACGAGCAGACCGGCGAGCCCGGTGGCGGCGGCAGGCTGCTTGTCGTCCGTCTTCTCCCTAGGGAAGTCCCAGACGGGCGCGCCCGCGTCCCGGTCGGCGTCGTTCACGGTCACGACGGTGTAGCCGGTACCTGCGACGACGGCGGCGACGAGAAGGCCGGCACCGACGAGGGCGGCGATCCGGCCACGGCGTACGGGCTTCTTCGCGTCCGGCGCCACGGGCTCGGCCGACAGCGTGGCGGCGTCCACCGGCTCTTCCGGCTCGACCGGCCCGGCCAGCCCGACCGGCCCGGTTTCCTCCGCGGGGGCACTGCTCCGGTTGTCGCTCACAGCCGCTCCATCTGCCGCTCGGCAAGGTCCATGATCTTCGCCTTGGCGACCGGCCTGGTGTCGTACACGAAGATCTGCAAGGCGATGTCGCCCCGCCAGGCATGCGCCTCGGCCGTGTACATCGGGAGGTAACCGGCCTTGTTCACGGGCTGCTTCCGTACGTACGCCATGCCGTCGCCGGTGCCGGGGACGGACCAGCTGTCCGTGTCGTACTCCGCCTCCCCGTACTGCTCATCGGCCACGCGTTCACTGGCGGCCAGGCCCTCCTCCTGGCGGTACTGCACGAGCCGGATCACGACCGACTGCGTGCTGCCCGTCCGCCAGGCGGTGACGGCCACGCGCCGGAACTCCTGGTCGATGAGGGTGCTGTAGGCCGTCGCCGGCTCGTCGTATCCCTCCGCGTACGCGTCGAGACCCAGCCAGCCGTCGACGCCTTCGGTGGAGGTGATGTCCCGCGTCCCGCTCGGCCGCTCGACGAGCAGCTTGCGCAGGTCACCGTCGGTCTTCACCCGTCGGTCCTGCGCGGCCGACAGGGGCTGGGGCGCCTTGCCCCCGGCCTGCGGAAGCGACGGCTGCGAGAGGGACGGCAGCTCGGTGGGCTCACGGTCGGCCTGGATCAGATATCCCACGCAGGTACCGGCGACCACCCCCAGCACGGCGGCCGTGGCGATCAGGAGCGTCGTACGCCCCTGCCGGCGCACACGCGGCACGGCCTGCTGCTCCGGGGCCGCCGGAGCCTCCGGGGCCGCCGGGACTTCGGAGGTCTCCTGGACCTCAGGTGGCGCTTCGGGTATTTCCGTGACTTCCAAGACGTCCCCCACAGAACGCGAAGCGCGGATTCCGTATCCGCGCGCACAGGAGACCCATGATCAGCACGTGGGGTTGCAAGGGAGTTGATTACGATTCGAGCATGGCGAAGAAGCTCGTGATCAAGGTGACGGCGGGGGCCGATGCTCCCGAACGCTGTTCGCAGGCGTTCACGGTGGCGGCGGTCGCCGTGGCCAGTGGGGTGGACGTGTCGCTGTGGCTGACGGGCGAGTCCGCGTGGTTCGCGCTGCCGGGCCGGGCCGCCGAGTTCGAGCTGCCGCACGCGGCGCCGCTCCCCGACCTGCTCGACTCGATCCTGGCCGGCGGCCGACTCACCCTCTGCACGCAGTGCGCCGCCCGGCGGGACATCACGGAGAAGGACGTCATCGAGGGCGTACGCATCGCGGGCGCCCAGGTCTTCGTCCAGGAGGCCCTGGCCGACGAGACCCAGGCGCTCGTCTACTGACCGGAATACCGACCGGGACGGGTCACTGCCGGCGCTTCTTGCCGTCCAGCTCGTCCCACCAGTCGTCGGACTTGGGGTCGCCGGACGGGTCGTCCCACCAGCGGTCGTCGGGGCCGCGCCGGTTGGCCACCATCGCCGCGAGCGGCGGAATCACCATGGCCACGACGCACATCCCGACGGCCACAGGCACCGACCAGAGCCGCACGACTCCCCAGGCCAACACAAACAGCCCGATGCACGTCCCCATCATGGCGAAATAGACGTGACGCCTTCTCGCGTACATATGTCCAGCGTAGAACGCCTCGACGCAAGGCTCACCCCGCGAGGCAGGGACGATGCCACGTCCCGACGGACGGAGTCCGGCGCAGCGCCTCGAAGCCTGCGAAGCAGTGCGAGAGACGCGTCAAGGAGAGGTCGTGACGCCTTCTCGCGTACATATGTCCAGCGTAGAACGCCCCGACGCAAAGGCTCACCCCGCGAGGCAGGGACGCTGCCACGACCCGACGGACGGAGTCCGGCGCAGCGCCTCGAAGCCTGCGAAGCAGTGCGAGAGACGCGTCAAGGAGAGGTCGTGACGCCTTCTCGCGTACATACATCCAGCGTAGATCCGGGCCGAGCCGAATGGTCGGTCCGTGGGCAAGCCGAAGGGCCGCACCCCATTACCGGAAAGCGTCCAACCCCCCGGGGGTGCGGCCCTTCGGCCGTTTATACGGTGTCTGCCGTCAGGTGGTTCAGACGGAGACGGGTTCAGACGGCGATGGCCACCTCGGCCAGGCCGCCGGTCTGGGCGACGACCGTGCGGTCGGCCGTGCCGCCGGGAACGAGGGCGCGGACGGTCCAGGTGCCCTCGGCCGCGTAGAAGCGGAACTGTCCGGTCGCCGAGGTCGGGACCTCGGCGGTGAACTCGCCGGTCGAGTCCAGGAGGCGGACATAGCCCACCACCGGCTCGCCGTCCTTGGTCACCTGACCCTGGATGGTGGTCTCACCGGGCTTGATCGTCGAGGCGTCGGGGCCGCCGGCCTTCGCTCCACACATGTTTCGTTTCCGTCCTTCAGGCCTTGTCGTCGAGGATTACTTGTTGGCGCCGAGCTCGATCGGGACGCCGACCAGGGAGCCGTACTCGGTCCACGAGCCGTCGTAGTTCTTGACGTTCTCGACGCCGAGCAGCTCGTGCAGCACGAACCAGGTGAGCGCGGAACGCTCACCGATGCGGCAGTACGCGATGGTGTCCTTGGCGAGGTCGACCTGCTCCTCGGCGTAGAGCTCCTTGAGCTCGTCGTCCGACTTGAAGGTGCCGTCGTCGTTGGCGTTCTTCGACCACGGGATGTTGCGCGCGGACGGGACGTGGCCCGGACGCTGCGACTGCTCCTGCGGCAGGTGGGCCGGCGCGAGCAGTTTGCCGCTGAACTCGTCGGGCGACCGCACGTCGACCAGGTTCTGCGAACCGATGGCCGCCACGACGTCGTCGCGGAAGGCGCGGATCGCGGTGTTCTGGGCCTTGGCCTTGTAGTCGGTCGTGGCGCGGGTGGGCACCTCGGCGACCAGGTCGCGGGAGTCGAGCTCCCACTTCTTGCGGCCGCCGTCGAGGAGCTTCACGTTCTCGTGGCCGTACAGCTTGAAGTACCAGTAGGCGTAGGAAGCGAACCAGTTGTTGTTGCCGCCGTAGAGGACGACCAGGGTGTCGTTGCCGATGCCCTTCTCCGACAGGAGCTTCTCGAAGCCGGCCTGGTCGACGAAGTCACGGCGGACCGGGTCCTGGAGGTCCTTGGTCCAGTCGATCCGGATCGCGTTCCGGATGTGGTTCTTCTCGTACGCGGACGTGTCCTCGTCGACCTCGACGATGGCCACGCTGGGGTCGTCCAGGTGGTCCTGGACCCAGTCGGCGTCTACCAGGACGTCGCTGCGGCTCATGCTCGTTCTCCTCCGGGGCAGTTGCGGCGGGGCGTTGCGTCAGAAAGGGGTGCGGGACGCGCTCGACGATCACGGCTGCGATGGCGTACGCGGCGCAAGGATGGCCCCGACGAGAGAGGTCGAAGGGCCCGGCTCGCGGAAGTACGGCGCTTCCGCTCAGAAAGTGCGACAGAGCATGGCGGCGACGCGGCACAGGTCTACTGCCCGCCGCTTCGTGAGATCCGCCTGTCCCCGCGGCCGGAGGACGCTCAATTTGCACTGCATGGTGTCGATCGTAGGGACGGACGGGCGGGCATGTCACCGGTGTGTCGTATTCTGAGACGCGATCGTCCGGGATGTGGGATGAGGAGGGTGTCCGGCCCGTTTTCTCCCGGCCCCGGAGGGGCTGTCGCCGTCGTCACATCTCTCGCACATCTGCTGTGCGGACGAGGGTGTCTCGCCTTTCGGACGGACAGGGGCGGACGGGAGCGGACACGGACGGTGATCCGAGCGGGCCGATGCCCTGACGACGCCCTGCCCTCACCGCCTGCCCGGCCCACCACCGACCTACCCGACCTACCCGACCAGGCTGACGTCCGAACCCTTCACCGTGATGTCCACGCCCTTCGGCGCCGCTTCGACCTTGTCGAGCTTGATGCCGCCGGGCAGGCCGTCGATCTTCTGCCGGAAGTCCGTGATCAGGCGGACCCGGTCCTCGGCGAGCTGGACACCCAGGTTGGGGAGGGAGTCGGCGTGCACCTCGACGGTGTCGCCCTTGACGCTGACCGAGCTGAGCACGGAGACCGGGCGCGGGAGCTTGGTGCCGAGCACCGTGGCCTCCACCTCGACCTTGATCTTGCCGTTGCCGCCGTCGGAGAGGCCGACGACCTCGGCGGTGACCCCGTTCGTGACGTCCACGGGTTCGGCCTTCGCCGCCTTGAGGAGTTCGTCGTACGAGATCGTCGCCGTGCCGGTCGCCGAGGCGGCCTTCGCGGAGCTGTAGTCGCCGGAGAACGCGACGCCTCGCATCTGGGCAGTGAGGTCGTCGATACGGATCTTGTCCGGGGCGGTGCCGTTGGCGGTGCCCGTGCCGGCGGTGGTGCCGCTGGTGTCGGCCTCGTAGTTCTTGATGCCGACCTCGACCTCGTCGAGTTCGCCGCCGACCACCTGGGTGAGGAAGGGGAAGCCCTTGATCGAGACGCTGGGGGTGGTGGCCAGGCCCTCGTTGGTCTTCAGCCTGTCCGCCGCCTCGTCCTCGGCGAAGCCGACGGCTACGCGGTCGGCGATGATGAAGAGGCCGCCGAGGATGACGGTCACGATCAGAAGTATTCGTAGTGCTCGCATAGTTTCCGTGTTCCCCCACCTTGGCGGTCTTCTGGCGCGAGGGTAACCCTGCCGGGGCCTCCGGCCGGTTGGACGGGGGGAGTTGTCGATCAGCTGTGACAGGGGTGGGCGTGGGACCAGGGCTTTTCTTCGCCCCCGCCGCCCCTACCCATTCCCGTCACTAACTCAGGGGCTCCGCCCCCGAACCCCCAAAAGATTGCGCAGTTCCCCGCGCCCCT